>NZ_LT605203.1:1587059-2187059 GCF_900089495.1 Thiomonas sp. X19
GGCGGTTTCAAGTGCGAAGCGCAACGCCCTTGGGGTTAATGGACGGGAGAGGGTTCTTGGGGGTTGACGAGGATTTCCGCGAGCACCTGCAGTGGCGACCTCCAGCCCAGGGTTTGGCGCGGCCGGGTGTTGAGGCTGTCGGCGATCGCGTCGAGTTTTTGCTGCGAGTAGACCGACAGATCCGTGCCCTTGGGCATGTACTGGCGCAGCAGGCCGTTGGTGTTCTCGCAGGTGCCGCGCTGCCAGGGGCTGTGCGGGTCGCAGAAGTACACCCGCACGCCGGTGGCGGCCGTCAAATCGGCATGCCGACTCATCTCCCTGCCCTGGTCGTAGGTCATGCTCTGGCGCAGCGGCGCCACCAGGGATTGCAGCTTGGTGGTGAAGGCTTGCAGCGCCGATGCCGCCGTGGAGTCGGGCATCTTGGCCAGCAAGACGGCGCGGCTCATGCGTTCGACCAGCACGGCCACAGCCGACTTGTTGCCCGCCCCCTTGATGAGGTCGCCCTCCCAGTGGCCGGGCATCAGACGATCCTCGATCTCGGGCGGGCGCACATGAATGCTGACCATCTCGGGGATCTGGCCGCGGCGGTCGGTGCCGCGCGAACGCGGCAGGCGCTTCCCATGGCCCTGGCGCAGGCAGGCGATGAGTTCGCGCCGCAGCTCGCCCTTGGGGTGGGCGTAGATGGCGTTGTAAATCGTCTCGTGGGACACGTGGCGGCTGGAATCGTCAGGATAGGTGCGCTTGAGCGTAGCGGCGATCTCCTGGGGCGACCACTTCCACGCCAGCATCTCGCGCACCGCACCCCAGAGCACGCTGCTGGGGGCCAGCTTCGCCGCTGGACGGCTGGCGGCGCGGCGCCTGGCGCGCAGGGTCTGCCCCACCATGGCGTCGTAGCTCCCCGCGCTGTCTTGGGCATTGCGGGCAAGCTCCCGCGTCAAGGTCGAGGGCGCACGGCCCAGTCTGCGGGCCATGGCCCGCAGACTGACCTTCTCGGCTTTCCAGATCTCAATGCGCATGCGTTCGGCGGGTTGAAGCTGTCGGTACGTCGTTCTTGTCATTCACGGCACCTTACCGGATGGCAAGGTGTTGCACTTCAGATTTGAGCCCGCCAACCCTATTGTCCGTTTGACGCATCAGCGGCATATAGTGAAATAACGACACCGCATCGCGCCAATCGGCGAGCCGAGAACCATGCACGAAACCGCGCAACACCTCCACATTCCCCCCTTCAGCAAAGAGTTGCCGGGTCCGATTGCCTTTCGCACCGCCAACATGCCTGCGCATGCCACCTATCCACAGCACAGCCATGCCTGGGGCGAGTTTGTCTACGCTTTCAGCGGGGTGATGGAAATCAAGCTGGGAGACAGGCATCTCCTGGCGCCGCCGCAATACGGCGTCTGGCTTGCGCCGAATCTCGAGCATCGGGGGCTGAACCGGCAGGCGGCTTGCCACGGCTCGCTCTATATCGCCGAGGAATTGTGTGGGGCACTCCCCAAGACCTGCTGTGCGCTGGTGGTCAGCCCCCTGATGCGGGCGTTGCTGGATCATCTGCGGCAGCATGCTCCGGTATTGCCGAGACCGGATGCAGTGAATCGGCTGCTGCAAGTTTTGGTGGATCAGTTGACCACAGCAGCTTGTGCGGGCAGCTATTTGCCCATGTCGGAGGACCCGCTGCTGAACCCGTTGTTGCTGGGACTGGAGGCCAACCCTGGCGACACGCGCTCAGTGGCGGAATTGGCCAGCTTGGTGCACACCACCGAGCGCACCCTGATGCGCCGTTGCCAGCGGGAGTTGGGCATGTCGCTCGCGCAATGGCGCAAGCGCTTGCGGGTTGTCAGCTCCATGCCGCGGCTGCAGTCTGGTGAGACCGTCGAGAACATCGCGCACGACCTTGGGTACAGCACATCTTCGGCGTTCATCAGCATGTTCCGCCGCCTGATGGGGGCCACGCCCGATGAATATCGCAAGGGCGCTTCGGCCTCTTGACCTGTCGACGCTCGGCCACGACGTATCGCATGCGGCTGAATTGCACAAGGTCGCCTCCCGACCCTAGCTTGCCCGATGGCTAGACCTTGTGCGTGGACAACAGCAGGCTGGTCTCCGTGCTGGCGCTGCCTTCAATCAAGCGGATGGCACTGAGCACCCGGTCGAACGCTTCCAGCGAATCGGCCTGCAATTTGGCCACGATGTCCCAGCGCCCGTTGGCCGAGTGCAGCGCCGTCACGCTGCGGTGGCCCCGCAGACTGCGCATCACCCCGAGAGGCAATCTGCACGGCATGCCCGTGGCCTGCCTCTGTGGGCACAGGCCCTTGTCCTTGGCGTTGTCTGGACTGGACGACGACGCACATCTGCATAGGAGCTTTGACGTTGATTTTCTCGATCCGGATATCGCCGGGTGTGGGTGCCACCATGCGTGGCGGACCGGCCTATCGCGAGGCTCAACTTTGCATGGAAATGATCGTGGACACGGGCAGGCTTTCCTCACTCGACGTTGTGGAACTCAACCCGGCTTTCGACGTCTGCAATCGCACGGCCGGCATGGCGGTGGAATTGATCGAGAGCCGGTTCGGACGATCGACCCTGATGCGGTGCCGAGTTCGCCGGCTTGGGCTTGTTCACCACGCATTGAAGGTGTGCGAGATGTTCACACGCCTTCAATGGCCAGCAGGCTGCCAAGCGAGGCGCCCTGGCGGATCGCGATCAGCGTCTTGTACTGCGGCGAGGTGTAGAACGCCTGCAGATGCGCCATGTCCGGAAATTCGAGGATGACCTGGCGCCGCGGCACGTGGTCGCCCTCCAGCACTTCGACGGCGCCGCCGCGCACCAGATAGCGCCCGCCATGGGCTGCAATCAGCGCCGGCACTTGCTGACGGTAGGTTTCGTAGGCGGCGGGATCGGTGATGTCGATGTCGGCGTAGATGTAAGCGGCCATGGTGGTGCTCCTTGTGGTCGTGTGATTGAAGCGGCGAGTTCGACTGCATCTTCAATTTAGACCGAAATGCCAAATGGCAACTCGGTCATGCCCACGGCGCTGCGGCTATGGGCGCCGCTGTCAGGGCCGAAGGAGGCAGAGAACTCGGGGCGGACGCTCAATGTGCCGCACGAGGCTCAACCGGGCGCGTCGCTGCCATCCTGCGGGAACAACAGCTCGAAGAGGGCTCTGGTCGCTTGCACCGGTAGCCTTCAGGCATTGTGGTGCCCAACTGGCTAGGGCCTGTTCACGCCATTTCTCCATCTGCGTTGCCCCCAGACGGGGATGGCTGCAAGGCGGAGGGCGCCGGCAAGGGTGAACCCTTGCCAAGACCGACAACGCCGCAGACGCCTCGTCTGGGGGCAACCCTGCAGGACGGGGGACTGGGCAGCGCATTGCGGCGCGGCTTGCGCCTTGCACTGCATCTGCCCAGTCCCTCGTCGCAGGTGGAGAAATAGCGTGAACAGGCCCTAATTCATGGATGGTTGGCCATTTCATACAGTCCTCCTTTTCGGGGGCGACAATTTGCGCCGCTGCTCCCCGATGGACTGCGGACAAGATGCCAAACGTTCCCGGGCGCACGTCAAGCGGTCATGCTTGGATGGGTCGCCGACCCCGAATGGGCGACACCGGCTGGTGCGCGCGGCGGGAAGTCCGCCAGCCTCGCGCCAGCGCGCACCACGGCCAGCCAGTCTTCGGGATCGAATTCCACGCCGATGGGGTTGTCTGCGAAGCTCGGGTTGTATAGGAAGGCGTTGGCCTCGCTTGCTGGTTGGTGGTGCGCCGTCCGCAGCCGGCATCAGCACGTCCAGGTTGATGAAGGCGAAGCGGTGGTGTTCGTCGTCGGTGAGGAAGGCCATCGCCGGGTGCTGGATGCGGGCGTCGAACACCGCGTGGTACCACGCCAGCATCTGCTCGAAGCGGCGGGTGCGATAGACGATGTGAACGAATTTGGCTGGCGAGCGAGCGTGGACCATGGTTGTGTCCCTTTGCGGTATGGGGGCGGCTACGAGCCAGGGCCTGTCGATCGCCGACACGCCCTGGTGGAGGGCTCAGGTCGTCCGCCAGATGCCCGAACGCTGCAGGCCAGCCCCTGTGCCCAATAATGAAAATACATTCAGTCACATGCGCTGCACAAAGTCACCGCGAGAGCCGCGAGACCCGCAAGATCGAGACATCGACTTCTCGCACTGCACTGGTTTGCTGGCACGGGCAATTGGTGGGACGCAGGCTTGCAGCCCTGGGCAGCGCCTTTGCGCTTTTACGTTGGGGCTTGATGCGGCCCTGCGGCCGCCGCAACCCGATGCCCGGCCTATACCGAATGTCAACCCTGCGCTTCGCGCGCCTGCTCGCTGCCGCGCACCAGTTCGACGAATTCGCGCAGATAGGCGCGATGGGCCAGTTCGGCCGGCATGGCGGCGAACAGTTCGCCGCGCAAGGCGGGTGCCCCCAGCGGGCGGCCGACCACATAGCCGCGTTCCAGATAGGGCAGGGCGGCCCAGCGCGGCAGCACCGCGATGCCGCGTTTGCTGGCCACGAGTTGCACGATGGCGGCGGTGAGTTCGGCGCTGCGGCGCGCGGCGGGGCGCACGCCGGCGGGGAGGAGCAACTGGCGCATCACGTCGAGCTTGTCGTCGGGCACCGGGTAGGTGATGAGGGTCTCGGCGGCAAAGTCGGCGGCTTGCAGCGCGGGCTGTGCGGCGAGTGGATGGTCGCGCGCCAGCAGCGCGACGAAGTCGAAGCTGAACAGCGCCAGCACGACAAACGCGGCCGAAGGTGGCGGGGCTTCGTGCAGCACGGCCAGGTCGGCACGGCCGTCCAGCACCGGCTGCAGCGGGTCGGCGAGAAAGCCGGAGAGCAGGTCCATTTCCACTTCCGGCCAGCGCGGGCGCAGCGCGTCCATCGCCGGCATCAGCCAGTCGAAACAGCTATGGCATTCCACCGCGATGCGCAGGCTGCCGCTCTGCCCCTCGCGCAGTTGCGCCAGCGCCCGCTCGGCGTCGCGCACGCGCGGCAGCACTTCGGCGGCAAGGTCCAGCAGACGCTGCCCGGCGGGGGTGAAGCGCACCGCGGGCTGGGTGCGCTCGAACAGGCGCTGGCCGTAATGGTCCTCCAGCACCGCAATCTGCCGCGACAGGGCCGATTGCGTCAGATGCACGCGCAGCGCAGCGCGGGTGAGACTGCCGGTTTCAGCCAGGGCTTGCAGGGTGGAGAGATGCCGCAGATCGAGTGGACTCATGATCAAAACGCATGGTTTGCATGAAAACAATTCGCTTGAATCATAGTTTGGGTCGGGTGATGATGCAATTTTTCGCATCAATCCAGGAAAATCATGATTCGCACGCATACCCTTGGCTATCCCCGCATCGGCCCCCAGCGGGAATGGAAATTCGCCCTCGAAGCGTTCTGGAGTGCCCCCGACAGTCCGCAAGCGGACTCCCGCCGAGGAGGTCAAGGACACTCGGGAGCCGCCCAGCGTTTCCTTGAGGTCACAAAAAGCAGCGAGGCCGAACTCGCCGCCACCTGGCAAGCCTTGCGCCTGCAGCAATGGGCCGATCAACGCGACGCCGGACTGGACATGGTGGCCGCGGGCGACTTCGCCCCTTACGACCACATCGCCGCCATGACCCTGCGCCTGGGCGCGGCACCGGCGCGCTTCGGCTTCGGCACGGCGCATTCGTCCTGGGCGCGGCATTTCGCCCTGGGTCGCGGCACCGCCAGCCAGCCGGCGCTGGAACTGACCAAGTGGTTCGACACCAATTACCACTACCTCGTGCCGGAAATCGGCGCCGACACCCGCTTCACCGCCGATGCCGCTGATCTGGCGCATGAACTGGCGCTGGCCCGTGAGCATGGCCACGCCGCCAAGGTGGTGCTGCCCGGGCCTCTGACCTGGCTGAAACTGGGCAAGAGCCGCGACCCCCACTTCGACCCGCTGACCCTGCTGCCGGGCCTGATCGACGCCTACGCCCACATCCTGCGTGACGTGCATGGCGCTGGCGCCGCCTGGGTGCAGCTCGACGAGCCCATCCTCGCGCTCGACCTGCCGCACGCCTGGAAGGCCGCTTTCCGCGTTGGTTATGCCCAACTCGCCGCAGCACTGGAAGAAGCAGCGCCCAAGCTGCTGCTTGCCGTGTACTTCGGCCCGCTGGAAGACAACCTCGACCTGGCCTGCAGCCTGCCGGTGGATGGCCTGCATGTGGACCTGGTGCGCGGCCGCGCCGAGGCCGCCTGGGTGGCCGAGCGCCTGGGCGCGGGCAAGGTGCTGTCGGCCGGGGTGATCGACGGCCGCAACATCTGGCGCGCCGACCTGGACGACGCGCTGGCGCTGTTGCGCAGCCTCAAGCGCGATGGCGAGATTTGGATCTCGCCATCATGCTCGCTGCTGCACGTGCCGGTGGATTTGGAGATCGAAGACCAGCAAGGAAGCGCCGGGCCGTCCCAAGCTTCCTTGACCCCCTCGGGGGGCGACGCCGGCAAGGCCGGCGTCTGGGGGCGCAACCAGCAAGGAAGCGCCGGGCCGTCCCAAACTTCCTTGACCCCCTCGGGGGGCGACGCCGGCAAGGCCGGCGTCTGGGGGCGGACCATTCCGCAGCCCTTCAAAGGCGGCATGGCCTTTGCGCGCCAGAAGCTGGGTGAAATCAGCCTGCTGGCGCAGGCGCTGCGCGAGGGCGAATCTCCCGGCGCCGCCATCAGCGCCGCGCTGCAAGCCGCCCGCGCCGCCCGCGCTGCGCGTCTGGCCCATCCCAGCGTGACCCGTGCCGAACTGCGCGCCCGCATGGCGGCGCTGCCGTCGGGCCAGCGCGCCCACGCCTACCCGCAGCGCGCCGTGGCGCAAGACGCACGCTTCAAGCTGCCGGCGCTGCCCACCACCACCATCGGCAGCTTCCCGCAAACCGCCGACATCCGTGCCTCCCGCGCCGCCCGCAAGCGCGGCGAGATCGACCAGGCCGAGTACGAGCGCCGCATGCGCGAGGCCATCTCCCTGGCGGTGCGCAAGCAGGAGGAACTGGGTCTGGACGTGCTGGTGCACGGCGAGGCCGAGCGCAACGACATGGTGGAGTACTTCGGCGAGCAGTTCGAAGGCGTGCTGTTCACCCAATACGGCTGGGTGCAGAGCTACGGCTCGCGCTGCGTCAAGCCGCCGGTGATTTTCGGCGACGTGCTGCGTCCCAAACCCATGACCGTGGCCTGGAGCGCTTACGCCCAGAGCCTGACGACCAAGCCGATGAAAGGCATGCTCACCGGCCCCGTCACCCTGCTGCAATGGGCCTTCGTGCGCGACGACCTGCCGCGCAGCGAAGTGGCCCTGCAACTGGCCCTGGCGGTGCGCGACGAGGTGCAGGACCTGGAAGCCGCCGGCATCGGCATGATCCAGATCGACGAGCCCGCGTTCCGCGAAGGCCTGCCGCTGCGCCAGCGCAACTGGCAGGCCTACCTGGACTGGGCCGGCCGCGCCTTCCGCCTGTCGGCCAGCGGTGTGCGCGACGACACGCAGATCCACACCCATATGTGCTACTCGGAGTTCAACGACATCATGCCGGCCATCGCCGCGCTCGATGCCGACGTCATCTCGATTGAGACCAGCCGCTCCGACATGGAACTGCTGCACGCTTTCGGCGAATTCCAGTATCCGAACGCAATCGGCCCCGGCGTGTGGGACATCCACTCCCCCCGCGTGCCCGGCCAGGCCGAAATGGAACGCCTGCTGCGCAAGGCGCTGGCCGTCATCCCCGCCGCTCGCCTGTGGGTCAACCCCGATTGCGGCCTGAAAACCCGCGGCTGGCCCGAAACCGAAGCGGCATTGCGCAATTTGACCGGTGCGGCCAAGGCGGTGCGGGGCCAAAGCTGATTGAGCGTGGATCGTTTGGCGCTGTGTGGAACGAGCTGCGCCCAGCTTGCAGGTGCTGTTGGAAACCCGCGCCGCGGGCACGCACGACGGCATCGGAGTCATCTTCACGCACAATTCCCCGCATGGCCCGCCAACCCCGACTCTGTGTTCCCGGTCTGCCGCATCTGGTGCAGCTCGTGGCTGCGCCCGGGATGCGCCCCTTGGCGCTGGAGGAGCAGCGCGCGCGTTTCCTCGGCTGGATGGCGGGGTCCCTGGAAGCCTTTCCCACGCAGCTGCACGCCTACAGCCTGCTGCACGATGGGGTGTGGATGCTGCTGACGCCGCATGCGCCCAAAGGACTCTCCGGCTTTGTGCAGACCTTGGCGCGTCGGGCCAGTCGGGTGCTGGGGGAGGAGCAAGCCAAGCAAACTCTGCCGGACATGCCAGTGCCGGAGCGCCGGCCGATGTGGGCCGGGCGATTCCGCAGCGCTGTGCTTGAGCCCGCAGCCTGGGCCTTGCCGGCGATGGTTTGGGTGGATGACGCGGCGCGCCGGGCGGAGCTGGTGGCAACGGGGCAGGTGTGGCCCTGGAGCAGCCAGTCAGCGCATTGCGGTCTGGGAGCAGGCGGCAGCAAGGCACCGGCATTGCAGTTGCCGTCGGCCTATTGGGCCTTGGGCAACACCCCGTTCGAGCGCGAGGCGGCCTACACCCAGCTCCTGCTCGCCGGGCTGCATGCGCAGCGCGTGCGGGAGCTTGAGCAGGCCTTGCGCAGCGGTTCGGCACTTGGCGAGGCGAACTTCCTGGAGCAACTGACGCAGCGCAGCGGCCGTCGGCTTCGGCCCGCGCTGCGCGGGCGGCCACGCAAGCAAGGAGAGACACCGGGCAGCGCCGGGTGAAGGCCGAGATCATGATTATTTATTATGTCCCTAAATAAAATTTTCCGACTAAAGTTTCCTAATAAATAGGGACAGAAAATAAGATTTTGCTTGCGCCCCCTGCTGCGCTGCAGTAGATTCGTGGCTTCTCCTCTCCCTCGCCGCGGAGCCTGCCATGTCCACGCCCCAGTCTGAAATTTCCGACCTCGCCCGCAACGGGCTGTACAGCCCGAGCAACGAGCACGATGCTTGCGGCGTGGGTTTCGTGGCGCATATCAAGGGCATGAAGTCGCACGACATCGTGCAGAACGGCCTGCTCATCCTCAAGAACCTCGACCACCGCGGCGCGGTTGGCGCCGACAAGCTGATGGGCGACGGCGCCGGCATCCTGATCCAGATTCCCGACGCCTTCTACCGCGCCGAGATGGCGGCGCAGGGTGTGGAGCTGCCGCCTTACGGCGAATACGGCGTGGGCATGATCTTCCTGCCGCGCGAGCAGGCTTCGCGCCTGGCCTGCGAGCAGGAAATCGAGCGTGCGGTGCGTGCCGAAGGGCAGGTGCTGCTGGGCTGGCGCGATGTGCCGGTGGACGCCGACATGCCCATGTCGCCCATGGTGCGTGCGAAAGAGCCGGTCATCCGGCAGGTGTTCGTCGGCCGCGGCCCCGACGTGATGGTGACCGACGCGCTGGAGCGCAAGCTGTTCGTCATCCGCAAAACCGCCAGCCACGCCATTCAGCAACTCGCGCTGCGCCACGGCAAGGAGTATTTCGTGCCGTCGATGTCGGCGCGCACCGTGGTCTACAAGGGCCTGCTGCTGGCCGACCAGGTGGGCGAGTATTACAAGGACTTGAAAGACCCGCGCGTGGTCTCGGCCCTGGCGCTGGTGCACCAGCGCTTTTCCACCAACACCTTCCCCGAATGGCCGCTGGCGCACCCCTACCGCCTGGTGGCGCACAACGGCGAGATCAACACGGTGAAGGGCAACTACAACTGGATGCGCGCCCGCGAAGGCGCGGTGTCCTCTCCCGTGCTGGGCAATGATCTGCAAAAGCTCTGGCCCCTGATCTACCCCGGCCAGAGCGACACCGCCAGCTTCGACAACTGTCTTGAGCTGCTGCTGATGGCGGGCTATCCGCTGTCGCACGCCATGATGATGATGATTCCCGAGGCGTGGGAGCAGCACGCGCTGATGGACCCGCGCCGCCGCGCCTTCTACGAGTACCACGCCGCGATGATGGAGCCGTGGGACGGCCCGGCGGCCATTGCCTTCACCGACGGCCGCCAGATCGGCGCCACGCTGGACCGCAACGGCCTGCGCCCGGCGCGCTACATCGTCACCGACGACGACCTCGTCATCATGGCGTCCGAGTCCGGCGTGCTGCCCATCCCCGAGAGCCACATCGTCAAGAAATGGCGCCTGCAGCCGGGCAAGATGTTCCTCATCGACATGGAGGCCGGACGCATCATCGACGACAAGGAAATCAAGGATCAACTCTCCGGCGGCCGGCCGTATGGCCAGTGGATCGAGAACCTGCGCATCCGCATCGACGACCTCGACCACCTCGGGCATCCGCAGGCATCGGTGCTGCCGCTGCTCGACCGTCAGCAGGCTTTCGGCTACACCCAGGAAGACCTCAAGTTCCTCATGGCCCCCATGGCCGAGAAGGGCGACGAAGCCGTGGGCTCGATGGGCAACGACGCCGCGCTGGCGGTGCTGTCCAACCGCGCCAAGCCGCTGTACAACTACTTCAAGCAGTTGTTCGCGCAAGTGACCAACCCGCCCATCGACTCGATCCGCGAGAACATGGTGATGTCGCTGGTGTCCTTCATCGGCCCGCGCCCCAACCTGCTGGACATCAACCAGGTCAACCCGCCCATGCGCCTGGAAGTCAGCCAGCCCGTGCTCGGCTACGACGACATGGCGCGGCTGCGCTCCATCGCCCAGCACACCGGCGGCAAGTTTCGCAGCTACGAAATCGACATCTGCTATCCGGTGGCCTGGGGGCAGGAAGGCATCGAAGCGCGCCTCGCCTCCATCTGCGCCGAGGCGGTGGATGCGCTCAAGAGCGGCCACAACATCCTCATCGTCACCGACCGCAATGTGAGCGCCGAACGCGTCGCCATTCCGGCGCTGCTGGCCATGAGCGCGGTGCACCAGCACCTCATCGCCCATGGCTTGCGCACCCAGACCGGCTTGGTGGTGGAAACCGGCAGCGCCCGCGAAACCCATCATTTCGCCGTGCTCGCGGGCTACGGCGCCGAGGCCGTGCATCCGTATCTGGCGCTCGACACCATTGCCGAAATGGCGCGCGGTCTGCCGGGCGATCTCAGCGCCGACAAGGCCATTGACAACTACATCAAGGCCATCGGCAAGGGCTTGCAGAAGGTCATGTCCAAGATGGGCATTTCCACCTACATGAGCTATTGCGGGGCGCAGATTTTCGAGGCCATCGGCCTGTCGCGCGCCTTGGTGGACAAGTACTTCACCGGCACCACCAGCCAGGTGGACGGCATCGGCGTGTTCGAGGTGGCGCAGGAAGCGCTGCGCATGCACCGCGACGCCTTCGGCGACAACCCGGTGCTGGCCACGATGCTCGACACGGGCGGCGACTATGCCTGGCGCACGCGCGGCGAGGAGCATCTGTGGACGCCCGACGCCATCGCCAAGCTGCAGCATTCCACGCGCTCGAACAACTTCAACACCTACAAGGAATATGCCCAGTTGATCAACGACCAGTCGCGCCGCATGCTCACGCTGCGCGGGCTGTTCGAGTTCAAGCTCGACCCGGCGAAGGCCATCGCCATCGAGGAAGTGGAGCCGGCGTCCGAGATCGTCAAACGCTTCGCCACCGGCGCCATGTCGCTGGGCTCCATTTCCACCGAAGCCCATGCCACGCTGGCGGTGGCGATGAACCGCATCGGCGGCAAGAGCAACACCGGCGAGGGCGGCGAAGATCCGCTGCGCTACCGCCCGGAAATGCGCACGGGTTCAGCCGGCATCCAGGACGGCGACACCCTGGGCAGCGTGCTCGGCGTCGAGCGCGTGGTGAGCGACATCCCGCTCAAGGCTGGCGATTCGCTGCGTTCCAAGATCAAGCAGGTGGCGTCGGGCCGCTTCGGCGTCACCGCCGAGTACCTGACTTCGGCGGATCAGATCCAGATCAAGATGGCACAGGGCGCCAAGCCCGGCGAGGGCGGCCAACTGCCCGGCGGCAAGGTGTCCGAGTACATCGGCATGCTGCGTTACTCGGTGCCGGGGGTGGGCCTCATTTCGCCGCCGCCGCACCATGACATTTACTCCATTGAAGACCTGGCGCAGCTCATCCACGACCTGAAGAATGCCAACGCGCGCGCCTCCATCAGCGTCAAGCTGGTGTCCGAGTCCGGGGTGGGCACGGTGGCCGCCGGCGTGGCCAAGGCCAAGGCCGACCATGTGGTCATCGCCGGGCACGACGGCGGCACCGGCGCTTCGCCGCTCTCGAGCATCAAGCACGCCGGCACGCCCTGGGAGATCGGCCTGGCCGAAACCCAGCAGACCCTGGTGCTCAACCGCCTGCGCGGGCGCATCCGGGTGCAGGTGGACGGCCAGCTCAAGACCGGGCGCGACGTGGTGATCGGCGCGCTGCTGGGCGCCGACGAATTCGGCTTCGCCACCGCGCCGCTGGTGGTCGAGGGCTGCATCATGATGCGCAAATGCCACCTCAACACCTGTCCGGTGGGCGTGGCTACGCAAGATCCGGCGCTGCGCAAGAAGTTTTCCGGCAAACCCGAGCATGTGGTGAACTACTTCTTCTTCGTCGCCGAGGAAGTGCGCTCCATCATGGCGCAACTGGGCGTGCGCAAGTTCGAAGATCTCGTGGGCCGCGCCGACCTGCTCGACGCCCGTCCCGGCATCAGCCACTGGAAGGCGCGCGGGCTGGATTTCTCCCGCGTGTTCCACATGCCGGCCGTGCCTGCCGACGTCGCCCGCCGCCAGGTCGAGGAGCAGGACCACGGTCTGGCCAAGGCTCTCGACCATGTGCTGATCGAACGTGCCCGGCCGGCGCTGGAGCGCGGTGAAAAAGTGCAGTTCATCCAGAACGTGCGCAACGTCAACCGTACCGTCGGGGCCATGCTCTCCGGCGAGGTGGCAAGGCGCTACGGCCACGACGGCCTGCCCGACGACACCATCCACATCCAGATGGAAGGCACCGGCGGCCAGAGCTTCGGCGCCTTCCTGGCGCGCGGCATCACCATGTACCTCATTGGCGACGCCAACGACTACACCGGCAAAGGCTTGTCGGGCGGGCGCATCGTCGTGCGGCCGACCATCGAGTTCCGTGGCGAGGCGCAGAACAACATCATCGTCGGCAACACCGTGCTCTACGGCGCGATCGAAGGCGAGGCTTTCTTCCGCGGCGTGGCGGGCGAACGCTTCGCCGTGCGCAACTCCGGCGCCACCGCCGTGGTGGAAGGCATCGGCGACCACGGTTGCGAGTACATGACCGGAGGCACCGTGGCGGTGCTGGGCGAGACCGGGCGCAACTTCGCCGCCGGCATGAGCGGCGGCGTGGCCTACGTGTACGACATCGACGGTCAATTTGGCCGCCGCTGCAATGCGTCCATGGTGGCGCTGGACAAAGTGCTGCCCGCCGCCGAGCAGAAGGCGCAACTTGCCGAAGCCCTATGGCACCGTGGCCAGAGCGACGAAGCGCAACTGCGCAAGATGCTGCAAGACCACCACCGCTGGACCGGATCCTTGCGCGCACGCGAACTGCTCGACAAATGGGAAGAGTCGCGCGGCCGCTTCGTCAAGGTGTTCCCACACGAGTACAAGCGTGCACTGGGCGAAATGGCTGCGAAGCGCGAGGCGCAGGCCGCCACGGCCAGGGCCAAGGCGCCCGCAGGCAACGCGAGCGTGCCAGCCAAGTGATCGAGCAGGCTTCTCCCCACCCCAACCCTCCCCACATGTGGGGAGGGGATCAACTCCTCCCCCACGCAGTGGGGGAGGCCGGGAGGGGGCGGCCGCGGACCGACGACCAATCAGGCATTCACCGATAAGCCCGCGCATTCCGGGCATCGCAGACCAAGGACAGATCATGGGAAAAGTCACCGGATTCATGGAGTTCGAGCGCCAGGAAGAGCGCTGCGAGCCGCCTGTCGCCCGCCTCAAGCACTGGAAGGAGTTCGTGCGCGGACTGCCCGACGACAAGGCCAAGACCCAGGCCGGGCGCTGCATGGACTGCGGCATTCCGTTCTGCAACAACGGCTGCCCGGTGAACAACATCATCCCCGACTTCAACGATCTGGTGTGGCAGGGCGACTGGCGCAACGCGCTCGACGTGCTGCATTCCACCAACAACTTCCCCGAGTTCACCGGCCGCATCTGCCCCGCGCCGTGCGAGACCGCCTGCACCCTGGGCATCAACGAGGCCCCGGTGGGCATCAAGTCGGTGGAGCACGCCATCATCGACAAAGGCTGGGAGATGGGCTGGGTGCAGCCGCAGCCGCCCGCGCACAAGACCGGCAAGCGCGTCGCCGTGGTTGGCTCCGGCCCTGCCGGACTGGCAGCGGCGCAGCAGTTGGCGCGCGCCGGGCACGAGGTCGCGGTGTTCGAAAAGAACGACCGCATCGGCGGCCTGCTGCGCTATGGCATTCCCGACTTCAAGATGGAGAAGCACCACATCGATCGCCGCGTCGCGCAAATGCAGGCCGAAGGCGTGAGTTTCCGCACCAGCGTGCTGGTGGCTGACATGCCGAAGGACGGTCCCGGCGCGACCGTGGCCAACTGGGCCAAAGACAGCATCAGCCCGGCGCAACTGCAGGCGGAGTTCGACGCCGTGCTGCTGGCCGGTGGTGCCGAGCACCCGCGCGACCTGCCGGTGCCCGGGCGCGAACTCGATGGCATTCACTTCGCCATGGAATTCCTGCCGCTGCAAAACAAGGTGAACGCGGGCGACAAGCTCAAGGGCCAGCTCATGGCCACGGGCAAGCATGTGGTGGTCATCGGCGGTGGCGACACCGGCTCCGACTGTGTCGGCACCAGCAACCGCCACGGCGCCGCCAGCGTGACGCAGTTCGAAGTCATGCCGCAGCCGCCCGAGCAAGAGAACAAGCCGCTGGTCTGGCCCTATTGGCCCATCAAGCTGCGCACCTCCAGCAGCCACGAAGAAGGTTGCTCGCGCGACTGGTCGGTGGCGACCAAGGCCTTCGTCGCCGGCACCGGCAAAGACAAGAACAAGGTCAAGTCCATCACCGCCTGCCGCGTGGAATGGAAAGACGGACGCATGCAGGAAGTGCCCGGCAGCGAGTTCACCATGCAGGCCGATCTGGTGCTGCTGGCGATGGGTTTCGTCCATCCGCTGGGCAGCGTGCTCGAGGCCTTCGGCATCGACAAGGACGCGCGCGGCAACGCCAAGGCGAGTACCGAAGACGATGGCGGCTACGCCACCAACGTGCCCAAGGTGTTTGCCGCGGGCGATATGCGGCGCGGGCAGAGCCTGGTGGTGTGGGCGATCCGCGAAGGCCGTCAGGCCGCCCGCGAGGTCGACCGCGTCCTCATGGGCTCGACCGAGTTGCCGCGATGAGCGTTCGCACGGCCTTCGCGGATCGCCCATGCGGGCGCATGGTGGAACGCGGCCCCAGCCGGTCCGCGTGGCGCGAAGGCCGCCAGGCCGCCCGCGAGGTCGACCGCGTCCTCATGGGCAGCACGGAGTTGCCGCGCTGAGCCGAAGCACGAAGCGAGCGACAAAGGTGGCATGAGGTCAGACATAACCGACATCCACGGCCCGCCCCAGTTTCCCGGGCGCGACCCGCAGGACATGCTGGAGGCCACGCTGGCCACCCGGCCGGCGGGCGATCTGTGGGTGTTCGGCTACGGCTCGCTGATCTGGAACCCAGAAATCGCGCACGCGGAAATTCGCCCCGCGCGGGTGTGGGGCTGGCGTCGCACCTTGCGCATGTGGTCACGCATCAACCGCGGCACCGAGCAGGAGCCCGGCCTGGTGTTCGCACTCATGGCCGGAGGTTCCTGCAGCGGCATCGCCCTGCGCGTGCCGCAGGCCCGCGCCGAACGCGAACTGCGCCTGCTGTGGAAGCGCGAAATGCCCCGCGCCGTGTACGACCCGCGCTGGCTGCGCTGCCATACGCCACACGGCCCGGTGCAGGCGCTGGCCTTCACCCTGGACCGCACCAGCCCCAGCTACACCGGCGAACTCGACGACGACCAGCTTCTCGCCATCCTGCGCGACTGCCGTGGGCGCTACGGCACCACCCTCGACTACATTGCGCGCACCGCGCACGCCCTGCGCAAGATCGGCATTCGCGACGCCGAAATCGAACGCATCATGGATCTGGCAGGGCGTTGCAAGCTGGTTTGACGGGGCTTTGGGCGCGCGTACGGCCCATTGATCCGTGTTCGCCACACGCCTTGCCTTGGCCTATGCTGACTGGCTTTCCCACCGGCCCCGCCCATGACCACCACCGAACATTTCATCCCCGGCAAGGACGCTTCGCTCGAACACTCCATCACGACGCTGCGCGGCAGGCTGGCGGGGCTGGGGTTTCACATCGAAGAGCGGTCCTGGCTCAATCCGGTCGAGGGGGTGTGGTCGGTGCATGTGCGCGACCATGACTGCGCGCTGCTGTTCTCCAACGGCAAGGGCGCGTCGGAGCTGGCGGCGCGGGCGAGTGCGCTGGGGGAGTTTTTCGAGCGCTTGTCGACCAACTATTTCTGGACGCATTTTTATCTGGGCGATGCCATCGCCCACCGCGCCTATGTGCATGCCCCGGACGAGCGCTGGTTCGTGCTGCACGGCGATGCCTGGCCCGAGGGCTTGCTCAACCCCGAACTGCAGGCCTTCTACAACCCCGACGACGCGGTGCGCGCCGAACAGCTCGTCGACCTCAACTCCGGCAACGTGGCGCGCGGCATTTGCGCGCTGCCCTACCAGCGCCTGGCCGACGGCACGATCGCCTACTTTCCGGTCAACCTCATCGGCAATCTGTATGTGAGCAACGGCATGTCGGCGGGCAATACCTTGATGGAGGCGCGCACCCAGGCGCTGTCGGAAATTTTCGAGCGCCATGTGAAGTTCCGCATCATCAAGGAAGCGCTGTGCCTGCCAGACGTGCCCGAGGCCGTCATCGCGCGCTACCCGCACATCGCCGCCGGCATCCGCGGCCTGCGCGGCGCGGGCTTCGGCATCGTGGTGAAAGATGCCTCGCTCGGCGGGCGCTACCCGGTGATGAACGTGACCCTGCTGCACCCCGGCGACCAGGGTTGCTTCGCCAGTTTTGGCGCACATCCGCGCTTCGAGATTGCGCTGGAACGCGCTTTGACCGAGCTGCTGCAAGGCCGCGCGCTCGATGCGCTGGCCGGCTTCCCGGCCCCCGGTTTCGACACCGCCGAGATTGCCGATCCGCAGAACCTGGAAATTCACTTCGTCGATTCCAGCGGCGTGCTGTCGTGGGAGTTCTTGCGCGGCACGCCCGACTTCGACTTTGCCGACTGGAATTTCAGCACCACGACCGAGGCGGACTACCACTGGTCGGTGACTGCCCTGCATGCCGAAGGCCACCAGATCTACATCGCCGATTTCACCCATCTCGGCGTCTACGCCTGCCGCATTCTGGTGCCCGGCGTGTCGGAAATTTATCCGGTGGACGAGCTGGAATACGAGAACAACAGCATCGGCAACCTGGTGCGCGGCGACATCGCCCGCCTGCCGGAATTGTCGGGCGAGGCATGCGTCGATCTCTATGACCGCATCGTCGCACTGGAACTGGCCGACGAGCGGCCGGTCAGCGTGCTCATCGGCCTCGCCCCCGACCCCGACTCCGCCTGGGTCGGGCTCAAGATCGGCGAACTCAAGCTGCTGCTGGCGCTGGCCAGTGGCGACGACGATGCCATTCTCGAAGGCTGTGCCTGGATCGCCCAGTACGGGCAGCGCAGCCCGGCGCGGCTGAAAGTCTTCCGCTGCATCGCCGACCTGCTCAAGCTGCAAGATGCAACACCCTATGAGCCCGCGCTGCGCCTGCTCTATGGCGCAGGCACCCTCGACCTCGCGCTGGCGCTGCTCAATCAGCAGCAACGCTTCTGGGACCTGAACGCCCTGGGCGCCGACTTCGAAGCCAGCGCCAGCCACACCAAGCTGCTGGCGGCCTACCGCAAGGTGCGCGGCTGAGCTTGCGCTCTGGCTTGGTGCGATGACCTCGCATCAAAACGGCGAAGCATGTGCTGTTTGCTTCATCCGAAAGTAACCACCGACCGATTGAGCAGCGTGATGAATGCTGGGCGTCAGCCGCGCGAGGCCGAAGGACTCAGGCCCTGTGGGCCCAGTTGACGCCACGCTCGCCGCAATTGCGTATCCGAGCTGAATCCCGCCAATTCCGCGGCACGCCCCACGCTCGCCCCGGCTTTGAGCGCGGCCTCTGCCGTGGTGATCCGGATGCGCCGCAGGTACTGCAGCGGTGCAATCCCGGCCTGCTCTGCGAAGATGCGGCTGAGGTGACGTGGCGAGGTGCAGGCCACGCGGGCCATGTCCGCCACGCTCCAGGCGGCTTGCGGCTGTTGGCAGATCGCGTCCTGCACACGGTGCAGCGCAGGATGCAAATGACCGCGATGCGACAGGAAGGGCGACAACTCCGGGTCTGAGGGGCCGCGGCGCAGCGCCACGACCATGGACTCGGCCACTTTGGCGGCCACCACGGGTCCGCAAACCCCCGCAATGCGATGCAGCATCAGGTCGATGCCGGTGGTGACGCCGGCGCTGCTGCAGATGGCGCCGCTGCTGATGAACACGCGGTTGCTCAGCACATGGCAGTCGGGCGCGGCGGCCTGCAACTCGGCCAGATGGTGGTGGTGTGTCGTCGCCTCGGCTCCGGCGAGCAGGCCGGCATGTGCCGCCAGCACGCTGCCGGCGCAGATGCAGACCAGCTCCAATCGGCTCGGCTGCAATCGCAATCGACGCAGCCAGTGCAAGGTGGCTCGGCTGTGTGCGCTGCGAATGTCGATGGTCGTCCCCGGCTGCCCGAGCAGCACCACCCAGGCGGGGGGCGCCCCGTCCACCACGCTGAGATCGGGCAGGGGCTTGATGTCGCGCAGCCCGAGCCCGACCGAGCTGATGGGGTCAGAAACCGGCCCGATGAACTCCAACTGAAAGCTCGGCGGCTGCTTCAGCCCCAGGAGAACTTGATTGGCCGTGCGCAAGGCTTCAGCCGGCCCCGCCCAGTCCAGCGCCAGGCTGTTCGGCAGCATGACGAACAGCACGCGGATGGGAGCGGTCATGGTCTTTGCCGGGCAGCGCGCGCAAGTGCCTGATCGACGCTGCATACGGTGGCGAACCGCCCCTGCAGCACGGTTGCCGTGCGTTGCACGATGGCGTCGGCGGGCAAGATGGTTCCATCGGCTTGCTGCATGTCGAAGGTGAGCGTGGCGGCGGCGACGAAGTCCACTTCCCAACCCAGGTCGGAGGCATGGCGCGTGGTGGTTTCGCAGCATTGTTCGGTGCGAATGCCGCTGACGATCAGCCTGCGCACTCCATGCCGCGTCAGCCAGACATCGAGCCCCGTACCGACCAGGGCGCTATGCCGCGTCTTGACAAATTCGGCCGCCGGCTCGAATGCGACCAACCCCTCCAGCGGCCGCACGAAGCCGGAGCTTCGCGCGAAGGGATTGTCGGCCTGCTCCGGGCCATCGCTGTGCAACACGCGCACGATGGGAATGCCTTCGGCCGCGCATCCTTGAATGAGCGCGTTCTGCGCAGCAAGGTAGGGCGCGGCGCGCTCGGCCGCGAAATAGGGACGATGCCGGAACGACTCCTGCGCATCGATCACCAGCAGACATGTGTTCATCGCGAGATTCCTTGGAGGGTGGAAGCTGAATTGTTCACCGCGGCGGCGATCTCTGCGCGCCGTTGTGGGACCAGAATCGATCCAATCAGGACATGCTTCGAGGTTTTGATGGCCGCTCCGCTGGGGCGCTGCGCCCATGGTCCATGAAGCCGCTCGTTCGGCGCCTGCCCAAGGCAAAAAAACTGATGTCCGAATCCGGCCAGTCATTTTCTCGTGACGGCTCTAGAGTGTGGGCATGAACCCGGATCCGGACATCTGCTACGAAGCCCTGCTGGCGCGCGACCGCCGCTTCGATGGCTGGTTTTTTGTCGGCGTCTCCTCGACCGGCATTTACTGCCGCTCGGTCTGTGCCGTGCGCAGCCCGAAGCGCCGGAACTGCCATTTCTTTGGGAACGCCGCGGCGGCGGAAAAAGCCGGTTTTCGGCCCTGCCTGCGCTGCCGGCCGGAACTGGCGCCCGGCCATGGGGTGCTCGATGTGTCGAGCCGCCTGGCGCAGGCTGCGGCCCTGCGCATCGAGGAGGGGTTTTTGAATCACGCGACCATTGCACAACTGGCGGCGCGCATCGGCGTGAGCGAGCGGCATCTGCGGCGCATTTTTCTGACGGAGTTCGGCGTCTCCCCGATCGACTTTGCCCAGACCCAGCGCCTGCTGCTGGCCAAGCGCTTGCTGACCGAGACGCAGTTGTCGATCACGGTGGCGGCGCTCACGGCAGGCTTCGGCAGCGTGCGGCGCTTCAACGCCGTGTTTCTGCAGCGCTATGGCTTGAACCCGCGCCGCCTGCGCGTGCGAACTGGCGCCAGACCTGCCGAGACCATGACCTTCGCCCTTGGCTATCGCCCGCCCTTGGCCTGGTCCGCTCTGCTCGACTTTCTGGCGCAGCGCCGTATCGATGGCGTCGAGACCATCGATCACGCCAGCTACGCGCGCACCCTTGAACTGACGCACAACGGGCGCGACGTTGCCGGGTGGCTGCGCGTGACCCACGCGCCAGCGCGCTACGCCGTCGACGTCACGCTGTCAGCCTCCCTGGCCCCGGTGGTCGGCCCCATCCTCGCGCGCGTGCGGCGCCTGCTCGACTTGAGCGCCAACCCGGACCTTGTCGACGCGCAACTCGGCATCCTGGCCGCCGGGCAACCCGGCATGCGGGTGCCCGGCGCCTTCGACGGCTTCGAGATCATCGTGCGCGCCATCGTCGGGCAGCAAATCTCGGTCGTCAACGCACGGGGCATTTTGGCGCGCATGGCCCAGCGCTTCGGCATCCAGGTCGGTGCGGCCCCTGAAGCATTGCGCACGACCTTTCCCCGCGCAGCGGTGTTCGCCGGCTTGACGCCCGCCGCCTTGCAGGCCTGCGGCATCACCCGCATGCGCGCGCAAGCGATCATCGCGGTTGCGCGGGAGGTGTCGGCCGGCCGCATCATGCCCGAGCCCCTGGCGCCGCTGGACGAGACGCTCGCCGCATTGCGGCGCATTCCCGGCATTGGCGCATGGACGGCGCAATACATTGCCATGCGCGCACTGGCCTGGCCGAACGCCTTTCCCGAAGGCGACGCCGTGCTGAAACGACAACTGGGCTGCACGAGCGCCGCCGCGCTCAGGCAACGCGCCAGCCAGTGGGAGCCGTGGCGCGCATACGCCACGCTCCACCTGTGGCGCCTACACGAGGAGGCACGCGCATCATGCAAGGCTACCTGCTGAACAGTCCGCTGGGCGACATCGCCCTGCGCATCGAGCATGACCACCTGACCGGCTTGTTTTTCGTCGGGCAGAAATACTTTCCCGCCATGCCCATCGATCCGCTGCGGAGCGATGCACCACTGCTGGCACGGTTGGCGCGAGCCCAGATCGAGGCTTATTTTGCCGGGCGCAGGCAGGTCTTCGACCTGCCGCTGCAGTTGCAGGGAACGGCGTTCGAGCGCGCGGTGTGGCAGCAGCTTGCCGCCATTCCGTATGGCACCGTCACGTCCTACGGTGCGATCGCCAAGCGGCTGGGTTTGGCGGCGGGGTATGCCCGCGCCGTTGGTGCGGCGATCGGCAGGAATCCGGTCTGCGTCATCGTTCCGTGCCACCGCGTTGTCGGTGCCAGCGGCCAACTGACCGGATACGCGGGAGGTGTAGCCCGCAAACAGGCCTTGCTCGCGCTGGAAGCCGGCGCGGCTGCCATGCGCCCCGCGCAAACGCGCCAAACCCGCGCCGGCCCACAGCCATGAACCTGGCCGAACTCTTGTTGCTGGCCGCCATTTGGGGCGCGTCTTTTCTGTTCATGCGGGTGGCGGTTCCTGAACTCGGCCCGATTGTGCTGATCGCGCTGCGCGTCACCATTGCGGCTGCCATCCTGGCGCCCGTGTTGCGTTCTGCGGCGGCCCGACAGCAATGCCGGGCCAAGGCATGGCCACTGTTCGTGGTCGGAGTCACCAACTCCGCCATTCCGTTCAGCCTGTTCGCCTATTCCACGCTGTACCTGCACGCCGGCCTCGACTCCATCCTGAATGCGATGACGCCGCTATGGGCCGCGCTGATCATGGCCGTAGGCTACAAGGTCGCTCTCGGCCGCCAGCAAGTCATGGGTCTGCTGCTCGGCTTTGTGGGTGTTCTCGTGCTGGTGTGGGAAACGCTCGACACCGGTGGTGCGGGGGTGCCCAACGCCATGGCTGCCGCGCTGCTCGCCACCTTGTTCTACGGCTTCGCAGTGAACTACAGCAAACGGCATCTCGTGGGCGTCCAGCCTTTGGTCATTGCTTTCGGTAGCCAGGCGTTCGCAGCGCTCGTTCTGCTGCCAGCGGCCTTGGTGTTGTGGCCGACCCATGCGGTCACGCCGCTGGTCTGGGCCTGTACCGCCGCGCTGGGCATCGTGTGCACGGGGTTTGCCTATGTTCTCTACTTCAGGCTGATCGCGCGCGCTGGTCCCGCTTATGCCGCGTCCGTCACCTTGCTCGTCCCGATTTTCGGCGTGCTCTGGGGGGCCGTTTTCCTGGGCGAGCCGATTACGCCGAGCATGCTTGTCGGCGGTGTGATCGTGCTTCTGGGCATCACCCTGTCGAGCCCAAAGCCTGGATGGATGGGGGTATCCGCCCTGAAACGACGCACCGCGAATCCACAGGCATCCGCGGAAATCTCCAGGCCCGACGAGGCGCCGTAACGGTAGATCGCCTACTTCGCGAACAAGGAGCTCATGTCGGCGAAGGCCTTGAACTCCAGCGCGTTGCCGGAAGGGTCGAGCAGGAACATGGTGGCTTGCTCGCCAACTTCGCCCTGGAAGCGGATGTGCGGTTCGATGATGAATGGCACGCCAGCGGCCTGCAGGGTCTTGGCCAGTTCCTGCCACTGCGGCATGTCAAGGACGGCGCCGAAATGGCGCACGGGCACCTGGTGGTCGTCCACGGTGCTGGTTGCCGAAGGCGCTGCCCGGGGGCCGCATTCGCCGGGAGCCAGGTGGGCCACGATCTGATGGCCGTAGAAGTTGAAGTCCACCCATTCCGGCGCACTGCGGCCCTCGGGGCAGCCGAGCAGGCCACCGTAGAAGCGCCTGGCCGCGGCGATGTCATGCACCGGGAAGGCCAAATGGAACGGGGGTTGGGTTTGTGTTGCGTGGGGCATGGTGATGTCGCTCCGGTTGGACTGCCTGGGGCCGAGCACAGGTGCATGCAGGACGGCCTTCGGCAACTCGAAATGGCGGGGTGCGCAGGGCCGAGCACCTCTCAGCCCGCAGCACTCAGCTCAAGGGCTGGTCTTCGTCGTGCTCACTGTAATGGCGCCAGCCGCCCAGCGCATGTCGCATGGTTTGCACTTCCTGCGCGAAGATGGGACAGGCCTTGCACACCAGGAAATGGATGCGCACGGCCAGGCGCAGCAGCGTCGGGCGCAGGGCCTCGACGCGGCGGTGCAGTTCAGCAAGCGTATCGGCGGTCTCAGCGGGCATGGGGGAGGCGAAGTCGGCCAGGGCGAGGTCCGTGACGCAGACCTGAGGCATCTGGTTCAGCGCATTCTTCCATAGGACTGTGCGTCGTCAATACCGTGGCGCCGCCGTGGGTGCGGGGAATGTGGGCGGTCGATCATGGGCTGAAAACCCGGCATCGCGCGTAAGCTGGCTGCCATGAATCCAGCAGCGCAAGCCATGACTACGCCATGAAACCCACAGCACCCGCCCTCCTGCTTTGCGCCGCGCTGGCGACCGGGCTGCCACCCGACCAGCCCGCCGGGGCACAACAGCCAGGCGCAACAGCGGCCGTGGCCAAACCGTCGCCCGACATGCTGGCGGCGGCCCAGGTGCTGCAGCATCTGGGCGCGGCCAGAGCCATCACCGAAGGCCAGGGCGCGCGCGTGCTCACCATCTTCTTCGACCCCAACTGCCCCTATTGCCGCCAGCTCTACGGCGATCTGCGCCCCTTCGTCGGCAAGGACGATTTGCGGTTGCGCTGGGTGCCCGTGGCCATCCTCGCTCCGTCCAGCCCGGGCAAGGCCGCAGCCATCCTGCAGTCCGCCGATCCCTTGCAGGCTTTTCGCGAGATGGAAGACCACGGGCTCGACCCCAATCGGCCAGCACCAGCCCAACTCTCAGCCGGCCAGATCAGCGCCAAAACGCGGCAGGCCTTGAAAACCAACGACGCCGTGCTCAAGCACGCCGGGGTCTACTACAGCGTGCCGCTGGCCGTGTTCCGCAACCGCGAAGGCCAGCCGCAACTCCTGCTCGGCGCACCGCGCGGCGAAAAGGCCCTGGCCGAGTTGCTGCGGACCGTCGGGCCGTAAGCTGGGCGTCGTCTGGACTTCTCAGCCCGATGCGCGTTGCCCCATTCGACATCACGACCAACACAGGAGATTGCCGCATGCATTCGAACCGACGCGCCGTGCTGCGCACCGCCTTGGCCGCTGCAATCGGCGCCAGCCTCATCGGCCTGGCACCGCTGGCCGCCGCGCAGCAGACGCAGAACCCAGACGCCGTCAAGGTGCTGGGGGAGATGGGCAAGGCCACGGCCATCACCGAAGGCAAAGGGCCGCGCGTGCTGGATATCTTCTTCGACGCCAACTGCCCTTACTGCCACGAGCTTTACACCGCCTTGCGCCCCGAGGTGGGCAAGGGCGGCTTGCGGTTGCGCTGGGTGCCGGTGGCCATTCTCACCCCGACGAGCGTGACCAAGGGTGCGGCGATATTGCAAGCACCCGACCGGCTCAAGGCCTTCCACGACAACGAGAACACCTACGGCAAGGGCCCGACCGGACAGGGGGGTGGCATCGCTCCGGCGACCAAGGTGCTGCCCGCGACCAGCGCCATCCTCAACGCCAACAACGCACTGTTCGAAGCCACGAAATCTCCCGGCGTGCCCACCTTGCTCTACCGCGACAAGGCGGGTCATGCCATGCTGGTCGTCGGCCCGCCGGACGCCCAGCAGTTGAAGGACATTCTCGCCAGCGTGAAGTAGACGCTTGGCACGGCGCCTTCTTGGCGTCGGCTGCGCAGCCGAAGATTTCAATGCACGCGGGCGGCGCTACACGGCGCCGAGTTGTTGGCTTGTCGCCAGGGCCGCCGACGCAGCAGCATCCAGGTCCTCCCTATACTCGAACCCATGCAGACACTCGCTGATTTACGCAAGGATTACGCCCGTGCCGAACTGGACGAGCGGCAAGCCGACGCCGACCCGTTCAAGCTGTTCGAGCGCTGGCTGTCCGAGGCGGTGCAGGCGCAAGTCCCCGAGCCCAACGCCATGACCCTGGCGACGGTCGGGGAGGATGGCAGGCCGTCGACCCGGGTGGTGCTGATCAAGGGTTTCGATGCCCGCGGCCTCGTCTGGTACACCAACTACGCCAGCCGCAAGGGGCGCGAGCTGGCGGCGCATCCCTTTGCCGCGCTGCAGTTTCATTGGGTTGAACTGGAGCGGGTGGTGCGCATCGAGGGCCGGGTGGAGCGGGGGAGCGCGGATGAGTCCGACGCCTACTTCGCCAGCCGGCCTTTGGTCTCACGCATTGGCGCCTGGGCTTCGCCGCAAAGCGAAGTCATCGACAGCCGTGACGTGCTGGTCAAGCGCGCCGTCGAATATGGTCTGAAGTTCGGCCTGAATCCGCCACGCCCGCCGCACTGGGGCGGCTATCGCCTGGTGCCGGACGCCTGGGAGTTCTGGCAGGGCCGCCGCTCGCGCCTGCACGACAGGTTGGCTTATCGCCTGCAGCAACACGGGACGTGGCAGCGACAGCGACTGGCGCCTTGAACCGGCCCCGGCGCGCTGCGCGCCGCATCGCGGTCGTCAAACGTCCGGCAGGCGAACGTCGGCCCGGCCAGGGCATTGCAGCGCAGCGGTTCATCTTGCGGCACCTGGGCGAAATCGGGGCGGCCCCAGGCATGCAGCGGGGTGGATCGGGTCCAGGTCATGGTGTCAGGATTGGGTGGCGACGGACGACCTCTTTCGCCCGGCGCGCGAAAATTCCGAACGGCGCTTTGTGCGACATCCGCAGGGGGCGTGCACACGCGTCTTGAACCACCCGCATCACACGGGAGACAAGCATGCAGAATCACCCGAGCATCAGGTCCAATCGACGTTTGACCCTGCGCGCCTTGGCGCTGCTGGCGCTGGCGGCGCTGCCGGGGCCGGCTGTGGCGCAAAGCGCGCGCCAGGCGGAGGGCGTGCTGGCGCAAATCGACAAGACCACGTGGATTGCCGAAGGCCAGGGCAAGAGGGCGCTGTACATTTTTTTCGACCCCAACTGTCCCTACTGCCACAAGCTTTACGGCATGCTGCGTGCCGACGTCGGCAAGGATGATTTGCAGTTTCGCTGGATTCCGCTGGGCATGCTCACCCCGAGCAGCCTGTCCAAGGCGGCGGCCATTTTGCAGGCCAAGGACCCGCTGCAGGCTTTTCACAAAAACGAGAATGACTACGACTTTGCCGCCAACGGCCAGCCCGGCGGCGGCATCGAGCCGGCCACCACCATCACGCCGAAGGTGCGGCAGGAACTGGCGAGCAATCTGGCCGTCTACAACGGCAACAAGTTGTTCGGCGTGCCGGTGATGGTTTGGACCAAGGTCGACGGCCGCGCCGCATCGCTCACCGGCGTACCGTCGGCTGCCGAATTGAGCAGCGTGCTGCGCTCGGTGCGCTGAAGGCGCCAGAATCCTTCAGCCAGGCAGAACCAGACCCCATCGGCCTGGAAGCCTCCTGGGCAGCCAGGCATTGGAACGCCGCCTCAAGCACGCATCTTGTCGGCGAAGCGATGCTGCAGCTTGTGCATTTTGGGCGCGATCACCGCCTGGCAATAGCCCTGCTCGGGGTGGCGTTCGAAATAGCGCTGATGGTAGGGCTCGGCGGGCCAGAACACCCGCAGCGGCTCGATTTCAGTGACGATGGGCGCAGCGCCGTAGTGCCCGCTGGCGGCAAGTTGGGCGATATAGGCACGCACCCCGGCTTCGTGCTCGGGCTGCTCGAAGTAGATGCCGGAGCGGTATTGCGGGCCGACGTCCGCCCCCTGGCGGTTGGGCGTGGTCGGGTCGTGGATGGTGAAGAACAGATCCAGGACAACATCCAGGCCGAGCTTGGCGGGATCGAAGCGGATGCGGACCGCTTCGGCATGCCCGGTGCGCCCGCCGCAAACCTGCTCGTAGCTTGGCTGCTGAACCTGGCCCTGGGCATAGCCGCTGGTGGCTTCGAGCACGCCGTCCACCGCGTCGAACGCGGCCTCGACGCACCAGAAACAGCCGCCGGCGAGGGTGATGGTGGACAACTGCATGGCAGCGCCTGGCGGCGTGATGGGGTTGAGGTTGGCGGCTTGCATGATGGGGCTCCGGAGGGGGCGGGCGGACAAGCAGCATTGTGCGCAGTTTCGGCGCGCGCCGCCGGGCGTGCCCAACAAGGGCCTGTTCACGCTATTTCTGCGCCCGCGACGGGGGACCAGAAGATGGACCGGGCCAAGCAGGCGTATGACGCGGCGGTTGGCGCTTGATGCCGGCCCGTGCTTCGCCGACATCCATGAAGAAGGCCGCGTACCTTGCGGTGACGCGGCCCGGTTCAGCACGGCACGAGGGTTTGTTGCCTGGCGCCAACCCCGCAGGGATGCAGGGATTTTGGGGGGACTTCGGCCCGGGCTTCACCCAGTCCGGCCACCGTTGCGGCTGCACCGCCTCGGCAGGCCCAATGTAGGCCTGCGGCGCTCGCAGCGTCAACCAAACTGATGCTGGCAGGTGGGTTATTGCGGGATGCGCCTGCTGCATGCCGCGCAAGCGCTTGATTCAGCGCGCTTTGCATCATCTCGTTGGAATCCAGATTGATGGAGCCGTACGGATCGGCTGCCAAAGCGTGGCGGTCGTGGCGCTCGCATCAGGGCAAGGTCAGCGACAGGCTGGCCTGCGGCGTCCAGCCGGCAGCGGGTTTGTCCAGCAGCACGGGCGCGGCAATGAACTGGCGCGCCCCTGGCACGCCCAGGGCGTCGAGCGCGGTGCGCAGGCTCACCGCGCGCTCCATGGCCAATGCCTGCATGCGGTCGTCTGACGCTGGAATGTTCTGCAGCAGCAGCTTTTGCATCTCGGCCTCGGGCAACGTCTTGGGCAGCCCGATGGCGTCACGCGGCTTGTTGGCCAAGGGGGTTTGGCGGTAGACGGCGGCCAGCACCTTGGCGTAATCGGTCTGCGGCACGACCTGGGTCTTGGCGTTGGCATAGGCCTCGGCGTGTGGCAGGTCGCGCTTCCACAGGGCCAGCATCTGCTGGTTCAAGCGGGCTTCGCGGTAGGGCTCGCGTTCAGCGGCCGGATCCACCTCGCCGGTGATGGTGAGGATGAGCTCGGACTTGGCCTTCAGGGCTTTGGCGATGTCGGCCAGCTTGGCTTGGTCTTGGGGTTGGAGGATGGCGGTTCCCGGCACGAAGGCCACATGGCTGAGCTGTTCGGCCGACACGTCGTTGCCGATCAGGTTGCCGAGCAGGCTGAACGGCGCGGTGACGGCGCGCACCAGCAGGCTGACGATGGCGCGGCCGATGACCGAGCCGAGGCTGAACTCGGGGTTGTTGAGCGAGCCGGAGATGGGGATGTTGACGTTGATATTGCCGTTGCGGTCCTTCAGCAATTCCACCGCCAGCAGCACCGGCAGCTTGGTGGCGGTTGGGCTGTCCACCCGCTTGCCGAAGGTGAGCTGGTTGAGCACGAGCTGGTTGTCCGCAGTCAGCCGGCCGCTTGCGTCGATGTCGTAGTGCACGTCCATGGACAGCAGGCCGCGCTTGATGTCGTAGCCGGCGTAGCGCCCGGAATAGGGCGAGAGCGGCGCGAGCTGCAGGTCGGTCATCTTGCCGTGCAGGTCGAGCTGCGGCGGCGACAACAGCGGGTTGGCATTGCCGCTCAGCACCACCGCTGCCGTGCCCTCCGCCGTGCCGCGCAGTTCCACTGAAGCAGGTTTTGACGTGGTCGTGCCGAAGGCGCCGATGCTGCCTTCAACGCCCGAAAGGCTGGTGGAGTAATTGGGCTGAACGAAATGGTCGGTGTAGTCCACCCGGCCACCGGCGAGGGTGATGCCGCCAACGTCGATCACCAGATTCTGCGCGGCCGATGGCGTGGCCGATTTCGTCGTGCTGCTGCTGCCACCGAACGGCCACTCGGCGCCGTTGCGTCCGGCCGTGCCTTCCGCCGCAAGATTGTTGGCGCCCTTGGTGGCGGATGCGCCAGAGCTCGTGGTCGTGGCGATGTGTTTGGCCGCAGCCGCAGCGGCCGGTGCCGGCAGTGGCTTGAACACCTGGGTGAGATTGAGCTTGGCATTTTTGCTCAGGATGACGCGGGCATAGAAGTCGCGCAGCGCCACCTGGCCCACCACGACTTTGGTGATCGGGCTCAGGCCGGCGCGCGGAGTGTGCGCAATATGCAGGCCATTGAGTTGCAGGCTGTTCCAGCCCAGCAGGCGCTCGCGCGGTTCCAGGGTGTCGGCGACGAAATGGCTCAAGCCTGCGCTGCCGTCGAAGCTGAAGGCGGGCCCGGCTGGTCCCAGGCTCAGGGTGGCCTTGCCCGATGCGCTGGCCGGGGCGCGCAGCACTTCGGCGTTCACGCGTGGCGGCAGGTAGTTGTCGGCAATCTGCGCCGGCAGGTTGCGCGCGTCGAGCTTGCCGCGCAGGCTGAAGGGGCTGGCCTGCACCTGGCCGGTGAACTGCAGCGAGCCTGCCACGGGGATCAGTTCCGAGCCCGCATTCGTCGCCGTCATGCCTGTGGTTTCACCGGGCTTGCTGGATGCTGCGACCACTTTGCCCGGTGCCGCGCTTGCCTGCGGCGGCATGGCGGCCACGGCGGTGTCGGTCGCGCTGTGTGGTCTGCGTGCGGTGTTGGCTGCCACAGTGGCTGTCCCCTGGGCCAGATCGGCTGGCAACTCGTCGCTGATCTGCGCGGTCAGGGTCACGTCGGTCGGTTGGGTCTGCGGCCAGGCGACGTTGCGCAGGCCGAGATTGAAGCCGGTGATGGCCACCACCACCGGCTTTTTCGGGCTGGCGTCGGCAAGGTAGAAACGTCCCCCCTTCACCTCGGCCTGCCGCACCTGCAGGCGCCAGGGGGCGGAAGCTTGGACCGTTTGGCCTCGCCGGGCGGGCACCGTGGTTTTGCCGGGCGGCGGCAGCAGTCCTGGCGGCAGCCATTGCTTGAATGACCATTGCCCGGTGGAGTCGCGCGCGACGCTGGCTTGCGGGTTCAGCACTTGCACCAGGCCGAACTGCGCCGAGTGCGCGTTCAAATCGACCTTGGCCTGGCGCACGCTCAGTTGCGCGGCACGCAGCGCGGCGTTGTGGCCTGCGGCGAAGCCGTCGATCTGCGCCTGGCCGATGTCCAGCGTCAGGGTTTGCGGCGCGGCGGCCCAGTGCAGGCTGGCATCGCGCACGGCAATGTCGCGCGCCAGCAAGCCGCCGGCCGGGCCGAAGGCGAAACCGGTCCAGTGCGCCCGATGCATCTTGATCACGGCGCTGTTGTCCTTGGACTGCCATTGCAAGTCAGCCTGCGTGGTGAGCAGGCCGCGCGGCAGTGCCATGCCATGCAGGGCCGGTGCCGCGTAGGCGGCGGCGATTTGCGGGTCGATGTGCGCGGCCGTGAGCGACGCTTGCGCCTGCTGCAAATCGCCCCGGCCTTGCAGTTGCAACTGCATGCCCTGCGGGCCGGTGATGTCGGCCATGAAGGACGCCGGGGCCGTCAGCGGCCAGGCGATGTGGCTGACCGCCAGCTTGGGCGCGTCGAAGCTCCAGTCCACCGCAGGCTTCACGGTGGCGTCGCGCCAGCGCACATGGCTGTCGGTCAGCGTCACGCTGCCGACGTGGACGTTCCAGTTGTTGGTGCCGCGCTTTGCGGGGCTCGCGGCATGCGCTCCCTGCGCGGCGGGCGGTGCGCTGACGGCCGTGGCGGATTTCCGGCCTGTCGCTTGGCCGAAGCCGACCAGGCCTTGCGCGCTGCGGCTGAACTCGGCCGAGAGGCCGGAGATCTGCACCGCGCTCACCTCCACCACCCGTGCCAGCGGGCGCGCCTGAGCGAGGGTGAGCTTCAGTGTCTTCCAGCCGGCCAGCGGCGCGGTCGGGGTTTTCACGGCGCCGTTCAGCACTTGCGCCGTGCCGCTCAGCGTCAGGCTGTCCAGGTGTGCCGGCACGAGACTGAGTTGCAGGCGCGTGTTGAGGTCGCCGCTTTGCAGGCGCGCGGGCAGCGTGGCTGGCTGGTAGGGCGCGAAGGCGGCCAGGGCCAGATGTTGCAATTGCGCCGTCATGGCCAGCGGCGTGCTGGTGGCGAAAGGCATGCCGCTGGCGCTGAGTTGCAGCGGCGCACCGTTGAGCTTGGCACTGGCACTCAGCTGCATCCGCCCCTTGCTGCCCGCCAGGGTGGACAGCGCGGGCAGGCTGGCGTTCAGCCCGGTGAGGTGGGTCGTGACTTTCGCCAGCTGGTCGTCGAAGGTCACGCTGCCGTTGCTGATGCGCGCGTCGTGCAGCGCGAAGGCGGGCGTGCCGCTGGACGGCCTGCTCGGCTTCTTGGCCAGGCGCGCGAGGATGTCGTCGAAGTCCATCCGCCCCGAGGGCGCGCGCACGATGCGCAGTTGCGGCGCATCCAGCGTGAGCGCGGTGATCTGCGGCTTGCCGGTCCACACCGTGCTCCACGCCAGGCGCACTTGCGCGCTACCCAGGCGCAGGCTGTCGGCGGTGTTGGCGGCGTTGCGCAACTGCAGATCGTCCACGCGCAGGCGCAGGCTCCAGGGGTTGAAGCCAATATCGCCGATGCTGGCCTGCCGCCCGGTGCTCTGCTCGATCCACTGCGCCGCCTTGTCGCGCAGCAGCGCCGGGACCGTGAGCGGCGTGGTGACAAAGGCCAGCACCAGCAGCAGAACCAGACCGAGCAAGAGCCAGAGCAGGCGGCGCAATGTTGTGGAGCGTGCGGCAGACATGGCCGAATTATGGCCGCGTCTGCCATGCAGGGGCCGGCGCACCTTCGCGGCCATGAGCTTGACTTCTCAAGGAAACGCGCGGCCCGGCGAAGTTCTCTCATTCCCGGTGGGATGCGGCCGTTGCGAAGCAGCCAGGAGGAGATCTCAAGCCGGCGTGTTTTCCCCCGGCCACAAGCGCGCCACCAGCGCTTCGGCCCGGGTGGCGGCAGCAGCGTCGGGCACGATGGCGCGGCCCCATTCGCGCCGTGTCTCGCCGGGCCATTTGTGGGTCGCGTCCAGGCCCATCTTGCCGCCCAGGCCGCTTTCGGGCGAGGCGAAATCCAGGTAGTCGATGGGGGTCTGGTCGATGAGCGTGGTGTCGCGCACCGGGTCCATGCGGGTGGTCACGGCCCAGATCACGTCGCGCCAGTTGCGAATGTCGATGTCATCGTCCGTCACGATGATGAACTTGGTGTACATGAACTGTCGCAGAAAACTCCACACCCCGAACATCACCCGCTTGGCGTGGCCGGCATACTGTTTGCGGATGGACACCACCGCCAGGCGGTAGGAGCAGCCTTCGGGCGGCAGGTAGAAGTCGGTGATTTCCGGGAACTGCTGCTGCAGCAGCGGCACGAACACCTCGTTCAGCGCCACGCCGAGCACGGCCGGCTCGTCCGGTGGCTTGCCGGTGTAGGTGGAGTGGTAGATGGGGTTCTCGCGCATGGTGATGCGCCGCACCTCGAACACCGGGAACCAGTCTTGCTCGTTGTAGTAGCCGGTGTGGTCGCCGAACGGGCCTTCCAGCGCATGCAGGTAGCCGCCGATTTCCTTCAGGCGCACGCCGGTTTCGCTCGTGCCCACAAAGCCGGGCGCGGCAGGCGGAATCTGGCCTTCGAGCACGATTTCGGCATGCGCCGGTACTTGCAGGTCGAGCCCGATGCACCGCGCAAGCTCGGTGCGCCCGCCGCGCAAGAGACCGGCGAACTGGTATTCGGACAGCGAATCCGGCACCGGCGTCACCGCGCCGAGGATGGTGGCCGGGTCCGCCCCCAGCGCCACGGCAATCGGGAAGGGCTCGCCGGGGTGGGCGGCCGCATGGTCGCGGAAATCGAGCGCGCCGCCGCGATGCGCCAGCCAGCGCATGATGAGTCGCCAGCGGCCGATGCGCTGCTGGCGATAGATGCCCAGGTTCTGCCGCGTCTTGTGCGGCCCGCGTGTGATCACCAGGCCCCAGGTGAGCAAGGGCGCGGCATCGCCCGGCCAGCAGGTCTGCAAGGGCATGGCGTTCAAGTCCACCTCGCTGCCCTCGATGACGATTTGCTGGCAGGGTGGCTTGCGCACTTCGGTCGGGCGCATGTCCCACACCGCGCGCACCAGGTGGAGCAACTCGCCCGCATCTTTCAGGCCGCGTGGCGGCTCGGGCTGCTTGAGCCGCGCCAGCACCTGGCCGATGCGGCGCAGCTCGCTCACATCGTCCACCCCCATGCCCAGCGCCACGCGCCTGGGCGTGCCGAACAGGTTGCCGAGCACCGGCATGGCATAGCCTGTGGGCTGGCGGAACAGCAGGGCGGGGCCTGCACGTTGCAGCATGGCGTCGCACACGGCCGTCATGTCGAGGTGCGGTGAAACTGGCTCGTCCACCTCCATCAGCTCGCCTTGCGTTTGCAAGGCACCCAGGAAATCCCGGAGATCGCGGTATTTCATAGACAGATTAGTTTTGTTATTATGGTTCTTATAGATTGACAAGAAATAAGCAAACCCTAAAATTCAGCTTGGTTGCGCACAACAGACCGCCAACATAGCGCGGCGTGCCAACAAAACGTCCCGGAAAAGCCACCGGCAAGAGACAAGCCGGCAGCGATGTCAACGCATCTTAGGCGTGAGGCTCCCCCCAGGGCCCGTTCCGGATCTGTGCCCAGCATTGGTGTTCAACCTGTCGTGCTTCCCAGCATGGCCTGCCACACCGATGCGACTTGACACAGGAGAGCAAGATGTCGAATGCCTCACAGGCCCAAGCCCAGCCCCCGAGCTGGCGCACCCTTGGCGCCGAAGTCCTGGAGTGGACCCATCACACGCTGATGATGGTGGGTTTTTTCGTGGTTGCCGCCGGTGCGTATCTCTATATGCACCCGCAAACCGTGCTGTCGCTGGAAAAGGGCGTCACCCAATGGGTGGTTGCCCGCAAAGCCGCAGTCGAGGAGTTGCAGGCCCTGGGCCAGCAGGCCTCGGCGGCCGAGCCGGTGGCTGAAGTCGCCGTGCCCGTCGGCCCGCAACTCAACCACACGCAAATGGCCGTGGCCAACTGGTTGTCGCGCCGCTACAGCATTGCCCCATTGGCCATGCAGGAGCTGGTGAGCAGCGCCTGGCAGGTGGGCAAGCAGGAGCACCTGGACCCCACCCTCATTCTGGCGGTGATGGCGGTCGAGTCCTCGTTCAACCCCTATGCGCAAAGCGCGGTTGGCGCCACCGGCTTGATGCAGGTGATGGCCAATGTGCACCGCGACAAGTTCGCCCCCTACGGCGGCCCGCGCGCCAGCATCGACCCCATGGCCAATGTGCGCGTCGGCGCGCTGGTGTTGAAAGATGCCATCGCCCGTGGCGGCTCCCTGCAGGCCGGCTTGCGCATGTATGTGGGCGCCACCAGCGATGCGACCGAAGGTGGCTACGCCGCCAAGGTGATGGCCGAGCAGGCGCGCCTGGCGCAAATCGTCGCCAGCAGCAAGCCCGCCCCCAACGCACCCATGACGGCCGCCGCGCCCGCAGCCAAGCCCCAGCCACCAGCGCCCAGGGTCGAGCAAACAGCCCAGGCCGTCGTGGTGGCCCATCCCGCCAAGCGCAGCGTTTGAGGTGTTTGCATCGCCCGGGCCAAGCCCGCAGCGGGCGGTCAGGTTTTCGACGGCCCAGTGGTGCTTTGCCGTCAGTCCCTGGCCATTCTTTGCGCTGCCGGGGAATCGGGCCGACGCCCCAGCGGCGCAGCTTGCCTGCGCTACCATTTCTCCGTTGCGCGACTGGCGATAAGACGGCACGGCGGCTCTGACGCTGCCACGGCCCGTCGAGGTGGATGAACCACCGGGAAGCGCAGCGGTTCCTGCCGTTCGCCTGGGCGCTCCACAACGCAAGCCAGCCCGCTCACGGGCCTGCCTGCGCATCCCCCAGCAGCCTGCAAGGACGTCTCCCATGTTTGACCGCAACATCACCATCGCCCAAACCGATCCTGAAGTCTGGACGGCCATCCAAAGCGAGAACCAGCGCCAGCACGAGCATCTGGAACTCATCGCCTCCGAGAACTACGCCTCGCCCGCGGTGATGCAGGCGCAGGGCACGCAGCTCACCAACAAATACGCCGAGGGCTATCCCGGCCGCCGCTACTACGGCGGTTGCGAATTCGTCGACGTCGCCGAGACGCTCGCCATCGAGCGCGTCAGGCAACTGTTCGGCGCCGAGGCCGCCAATGTGCAGCCGCATTGCGGTGCCTCGGCCAACGAAGCCGTGTTTCTCGCCTTCCTCAAGCCCGGCGACACCATCATGGGCATGAGCCTGGCCGAAGGCGGTCACCTCACCCACGGCATGGCGCTGAACATGAGCGGCAAGTGGTTCAAGATCGTGCCCTACGGGCTGAACGCGCAGGAAGAGATCGACTACGACCGCATGGAAGCACTGGCGCACGAGCACAAGCCCAAGCTCATCATCGCCGGCGCCTCGGCCTACAGCCTGCGCATCGACTTCGCCCGTTTCGCCAAGGTGGCCAAGGACGTGGGCGCCATCTTCATGGTGGACATGGCGCATTACGCCGGCCTCATCGCCGCAGGCATCTACCCCAACCCCGTGCCGCATGCCGACGTGGTGACCTCCACCACGCACAAGACCTTGCGCGGACCGCGCGGCGGCATCATCCTCATGAAGGCCGAGCATGAGAAGGCCATCAACTCCGCCATCTTCCCCGGCCTGCAGGGCGGGCCGCTGATGCATGTGATCGCCGCCAAGGCGGTGGCGTTCAAAGAGGCGCTGACCCCCGCGTTCAAGACCTATCAGCAGCAGGTTCTCGCCAACGCGCAAGCCATGGCGCAGGCGCTGCAGCAGCGCGGCTTGCGCATCGTCAGCGGGCGTACTGAAAGCCACCTCATGCTGGTGGACCTGCGCGCCAAGGGCATCACCGGCAAGGAAGCCGAGGCCTTGCTCGGCCAGGCCCACATCACGGTGAACAAGAACGCCATCCCGAACGACCCGCAAAAACCCATGGTCACCTCCGGCATTCGCGTCGGCACTCCGGCCATGACCACGCGCGGGTTTGGCGAGGCGCAGGTGGTGCAGACCGCCCATCTCATTGCCGACATGCTGGACGCGCCGCAAGACGCCGCCGTGATGGCGCGGGTGCAGGCCGCGGTCAAGGCTCTGGCAGATGCCCATCCGGTGTATTCCGCCGGGGCATGAACTGAGGCAACGCTGAACAGGTTCTCGCGAGTGCGCGACCCTCGTTCAGTGTTGCCCAAACGCAGCCTGCTTGACGGTTGGGTTGGCGACGACGGCCGCTCACCCGTTTGGCATTCAGTCGCCGTAGCCCTGCGGATTGCCCTGTTGCCAGCGCCAGGCATCGGCGCAGATGGCGTCCAGCCCGCGCCTGGTCTTCCAGCCCAGCAACTGTTCAGCGGCGGCAGGGTCGGCCCAGCATTCGGCGATGTCGCCGGGCCGTCGCGCGACGATTTCATACGGCAGTTCGCGGCCGATGCTGCGGCCGAAAGCCTGCACCATCTGCAACACCGAGTAGCCCTGGCCCGTGCCCAGGTTCACGGTGAACATGCCGTCATGCGCGAGCAAATGTCGCAATGCCGCCACATGGCCCTCGGCCAAGTCCATCACATGGATGTAGTCGCGTACTCCGGTGCCGTCCACCGTCGGCCAGTCGCCACCGAAAATGCGCAGCCGCGGCAAGCGGCCCACCGCCACCTGCGTGACGTAGGGCATGAGGTTGTTGGGAATGCCGCGAGGGTCTTCGCCGATGAGCCCACTTTCATGGGCCCCCACCGGGTTGAAATAGCGCAGCCGGGCGATGCGCCACTGCGGCTCGGCGCGATGCAGATCGCCCAGAATCTCCTCGATCATCAGCTTGCTGCGGCCATAGGCATTGGTCGCGCTGAGCGGAAAGTCTTCGCGGATGGGCACCGAGGCCGGATCGCCATACACCGTGGCCGAGGACGAGAAGATGATGTTCCTCACCCCCGCACGTTGCATGGCCTGCAGCAACGCCACCGTCCCGCCCACGTTGTTGTCGTAATAGCTCAGCGGCTTGTCCACCGATTCACCCACCGCCTTCAGCCCGGCGAAATGGATCACGGCCTGAATGGCATGTGCGGCGAAGGCGCCGTCCAGCGCCGCGGCATCACGAATATCAGCCTGGATGAAGACAGGCCGGACACCGGTGATGCGCTCCACCCGCGCCAGCGACTCCGCACTGCTGTTGCACAGGTTGTCAACCACCAGCGGCGTGTAGCCAGCTTCGATGAGCGCGACACAGGTGTGCGAGCCGATGTAGCCGGCACCGCCGGTGACGAGGATGGTTGCAGACATGGACAAGTCTTTCAAAACGCTGAATGCGGTGAAATGTAAGTCAACAAAACCACAGTCCGCAAAACAAAAGGCCGCATGCGGTTGATTGCTCAAGCGTATGCGGCCTTCGCCGATAAGAGTTTGGTGGGGGCACAGGGATTCGAACCCAGGACCTACTGATTAAGAGTCAGCTGCTCTACCAACTGAGCTATACCCCCGAAAAGCTAGACATCATAGCGCGTTTCTCCCCATCTTTTGCCAGATCAGCCCGGCAAAAGATGGGCGCCGAGCGAGCAGCCGAGGCCGATGGCGTGTTGTTGACCATGGCAGTTGAAAACCAGGGGTCGGCTGCTCTGAGGTTTCGCACTTCAGCTCTTGCGGCAGCCGCTTTTGTTTTGTTGTTATCTGGTGGGTCGTGCGTGACTCGAACACGCGACCAACGGATTAAAAGACGGGTTTCATGACCCGAGGTGCTTTTTTCATCTGTGGCGAGACGCCGCGAGTGATCGGCTTTGACCGTGCAGCGCGTCACATTGGCGGCACACCATCGCTTACCGCAGATCTTCCTTTTGCTAGCCGGCCTTTGGCAGCATCCCGTACTTTTGTTACGGGCCGCGCGGCCCGCAAGCTGCACAGCGATTGGTGTCGGCCTACTTGAGCGCATCAGCCAAGAACTGCATACGCACGCTAATCTGAGGGGTTTTTATCGACCCTTATTTGGTATGCTTTGTGCATGACCAAACCCCGCCCCCGTGCCCCCTCTCTTGATGCGGATGAAGCCATGCGCATGCTTGAGCTCTTCGACGGTGCAGTGCACCGTTTCAGCGGCCAGCTTGATGAACTGGAATCGGCCATCGGCATGTACGTTCTCGGGCGACACGTTGGCTGGAAGGTGCTGTATCTGGTACACACAAAAAAGACCGTTGCCAAGTATGAGGCGATCCTAGGTATCAAGGTTCGAGAGGCATTCGACGAGGCTGGTCCAGAGTCAAATCGTTCCTTGGCCTTCCTGGCTGCACAGGCGTTCAGCAACTTCTGGAAGGTTGTTTCTGGAGCGCAAAAGCTGGATATAGCCAGAGAACAGCGCCGCACCCTCAAATAGGGGTTATTGAAATCCCTTGACGTAGTTTCATGATCCCTCTAAAGTGGAGGGATCATGAAAAACCCTCTATTTCCAGAATCCGCAGCACCATACGCTCATCTGCACCTGGTGTCTCTGTTCGACATCTCATCACAGGTGCTTGTTTCTCTGGTTGAGTGCGCCCCTATCGAGCTTGCGAACCTAGTTGAGCTTGGAGGTCATCAGCTCTCTCTCCTACTCGACATAGGGGCACACCGGCTTCTGCCTGTGGCCTCATCAGGCTCAGGCGAGCTTGACCAGCTTTCTCTTGCCGATTTCATGGCGTTGGAGTTCGTGCCGCTACACGATGTCATCGGTCACGATCTTGTGCCCATGGTTGAGCTCGGCGGTCTCCAGTTCGTGCCCTTCGTCAAGCTCGGCTCCGTCTGGTTCGTGCCACAGATTGAGCTAGGAGCACAGCAGCGCACCCTCTTGCAGGGGCTCATGCTTGGACACTCGCAGGGGTGCTCATGATGGCTTCCAGCAGCCAGCAGACGGAGTTCACACCGACCACCCCCGCGCGGTCGCTGGGCGGCTCGACCGCCCCCGTTCGCGCGGGGTCGTTTCCTCTTGATGTTCATTCGGCATCTGCCGGAGCCTTCTCTCCTGCTCTTTTCGGGTCTTCTTCTGTTGCCTTCTCGCACCATGCCGTGGCGCCGCCCCCTGGGCTTGTCAACTATGGAACAAGTGGTACGCCTGCTTTCCGGTCTGTTGAGATTGATGAGAAAGCGGGCCGCATGAAGCATATGCGTCGGTCTGTTTTAACTACAGCACGCATGATCCAGTTCCAACTTGGTCCTCGCGGATTCAAACCGGCCATGCTCACTTTGACCTATCGGGACGTGGATGGCTGGCAACGGCGTCATATCTCAGACCTTCTTCAACGCATCCGCCATTGGCTAGCACGACGTGGCTATGCGTTTCCCTATGTCTGGGTCGCTGAGCTCCAGCAGCGCGGCGCCCTTCATTACCACGTGCTGCTTTGGTTGCCACGTGGCCTCACGCTCCCTAAACCTGACAAGCAAGGATGGTGGCCTCATGGACACACACGGATCGAATGGGCGCGCAACGCAGTTGGTTACCTCGTCAAGTACGTCAGCAAGTTCGACTCTGATGCACAGCTGCCGAAGGGTGCCAGACTTCACGGCGGCGGCGGCCTTGACCAATTCGGGCGCCAGGTTCGTCGGTGGTTCAACCTGCCCGCATGGCTCAAGCCTTTCGCCGGTATTGGCGACCAGTATGTGCGAATCCAACGTGTCGGACTGGTTGAACGAAGTACGGGGGTTTGCGTGCAATCGCCCTGGCGGGTGTCCTTTAGCGGAGGCCGTCTTGTTGCAACGGAATTATTCCGCTACGTAGGCGGCATCCTAGACATCGCAGGCCCATATTCGCGCCTTGATGCGCTCCACGGTGCGGCATGCTGACCTTGTCGCTCGACGAAGCATCCAGCTTCCTGAAACTGCACCCACAGGAGGTTAGCAAGCGCGCACGTCTTGGCATTCTTCCAGGTGCCAAAGTTGGGCGGCGATGGGTCTTCATCGAAACCGATCTGGCGGACTACCTGCGATCCCTTTACCCAACTCGAACCCAGGCTGTTTCGGCGTCCCTGCGCTATCGCCGCCCCGAATCATGGCACTCTACAAACGCAAAAAAATCTGGTGGATCGATTTCACCACTCCAAGCGGCGAACGCGTTAGAACGTCTGCTTGCAGCGGAGACAGAGCCCAGGCGCAAGAACTGCACGACAAGCTGAAGGCGGAAGCCTGGCGCGTTGCAAAGCTCGGCGAGAAGCCTGTGCGCACCTGGGATGAGGCCGCATTGAAATGGCTTGAAGAGTCGTCGCACAAGGCCACCTATGCTGAGGACAAGGCCAAGCTGCGATGGTTGCAGCCACACTTGTCGATGCGACGTTTGGACTCGTTGACCCGCGAAGTAATCGCCGAGATTGCGGGCAAGAAGGCCGGCGTGTCATCCAACTCGACGGCTAATCGCTACCTCGCTTTGATCCGTGCGATTCTGCGCAAGGCCTGGTTGGAGTGGGAATGGCTCGACCGTGCCCCGAAGGTTTCGCTTTACCCTGAGCCTAAGCGTCGTGTGCGCTGGCTCACGCTGGAGCAGGCGCTGCGACTGCTTGCTGAACTGCCCGAGCATCAGCGCAATATGGTCGTGTTTGCGTTGGCGACAGGGTTGCGCCAGGCCAACGTGCGCGACTTGCGGTGGGACCAGATCGATATGGCTCGCAAGACGGCCTGGATTCACCCCGACGAGGCGAAGGCAGGGATGGGCATAGGCGTGCCACTGAACGGCGACGCAATGGGCATCCTGGAACGTTGCAAGGGCGAGCATCCTGAAAGAGTGTTCACGTTTCGCGGCGAACCTATTGCCTACGCCAACACCCGAGCATGGCGCGAAGCAGTTATTGCTCCGGCCCTATGAAGTATTAAGCAGCGTAGCGAACGCGCCGGTCCTGGAAGTAGCGCATCACACGCTGCGGGTTTTGTTCCAGCATCGCCATATGGTCGTTCGCAGCTTCGCGTAATTTGGCCTTGGTTCGCACCGGCACGTGTTTGCCCATTTCCTGTTTGAGATCGGCGTTGAGCCTCTCCTCAGGGTTGAGTTGGGGGCTGTAACTGGGCAGGTAAAACAGCTCGATCTGCGCGTGATGCAAGGCCACCCAAGCCTTCACCAACTTGCTGTGATGCACCCTCAGGTTGTCCAGAATCAGGAACACCTTCCTGCCTGCATCCTTGATCAACGCCTGCAAGAACTCGATCAGCTTGTCGGCATCAAACGCCTCGTCGATGATCATCCAGCGGGTCTTGCCCTGGTTGGTGACCGTGGCGATCATCGAGAGCTTCTGGCGCGTCCCGCCCACCGCCATCGCCACCGGTGTTTTGCCCGCAGGGGCAAAGCTTCTGCCGCGCACGTCCGTGTTGACCAGCGCGGTTTCGTCTCCCCAGTGGATTTCCCCGCCCTCAGCCCTGGCGCGCTGCTCGATGGCGGGGTATTCGCCCTCCAGCCAAGCCTGCACCGCCGCGGGGCTTTGCTCGTAGGCTCGCTTGATCGGCTTTTGTGGCGTAAAGCCCCAGCGGGTGAGGTACTTTCCAACGCTGCGCACCTGCAGTTTGATGTCGAACTCTTGTTCAATGAGTTGCATCACCGCAGCGCGGCTCCACAGGTGAAAGTCCATCTTGAGTTGCTCAGGACGCGTGTCAATGATCATGCGCTGGATCGTCTCTTCTTGCGCTTGACTGAGCACCCGACCGTCGCCTCTGGCGCGTCCCCGCCGAGTCGGTCGGATGGCGCTCCAGCCGCCGGCCTCGTACAAGTCGATGGCCGCTCGAACGGGCGGGTAACTCAGCCCCGTCATGTCCACGATCTGCATGATCTTGATGCCCCGCTTGTACAACCTCACGACTTGCTTGCGCCGCTCATGAAGTTGCTCCAGTGTTTGCTTTCTTGCGTTTTCTTTTTCCATGGTCAATGGATCAAGAAGCTTGCAGAAAGTTCATATTTTATGGGGCCTTATCTATAAGCGTGCAGGTATCGAGAATTTCCGCTGGCACGACTTGCGCCACACGTGGGCCAGTTGGCACGCTCAACGCGGAACACCGCTTTATGCCCTCCAGGAAATGGGTGGTTGGCAGACTCCGAGCATGGTTCGTCGTTACGCGCACCTTGCACCAATGCACCTAGCGCCCCACGCCGAAGCACTGTCCGGTCTTCTTGACGGCACATCTACGGCACAAGGGCATGAAAAAGCCCCTGACGCATGATGCCAGAGGCCTATGTTCACTGGTGGGTCGTGCGTGACTCGAACACGCGACCAACGGATTAAAAGTCCGCTGCTCTACCGACTGAGCTAACGACCCAAAGCCATCAATCATAGCAAAGGCCAGGCGACGGTTTCTTGGAAGTCTGGCATGGAGGAATTCACGCGCGCTCACTCAAAGGGCGCATCGGCTGCATGACTGCTTCGAGCGCAAGGCTGGCAGCGACCATGCCGAAAGTGGCCGTGACCATGACGCTGGAGCCGTAGCCGGCGCAGTTGAGGCCCTGCGGGGCCTGGCCGGCCTGACTGCCATCGCCGGCCGTTGCCATGAATGCGGGCTCGGCCGAGCAGACGCAGGGCACGCCCATGGGGCCACTGCGCGGTGCGCCATGGGCGCGGCGCAGGCGGTAGCGCACCTTGGCTAGCAGGGGGTCGTTGCGCACCTCGGCCAGGTCAAGAACCTGCGCCTGCTGTGGTTGGCGTTTGCCGCCTGCGGCGCCGGCCATGATGATGGCCAGTTTGTGCTGCAGCGCATGTGCAGCCAGGGAGGCTTTGGTGCGGGCCTGATCGCAGCAGTCGAGCAGGGCTTGCGCGTTCGCAGGGATGAGGCTGGCGAGGTTGTCGGGGCTGGCGAAGTCTTCCACTTCGTGCACCCTGCACGCAGGGTTGATGTCGGCGATGCGGGATGCCAGCGCCCGGACCTTGGCCATGCCGAGGGTGGAGTCGAGCGCTTGAATCTGGCGGTTGATGTTGGACTCGGCAACATGGTCGAGATCGATCAACGTCAGCGCGCCGATGCCGCTGCGAGCCAGCGCCTCCGCAGCCCAGGAGCCAACGCCGCCAACGCCGACGATGACGATATGGGCCGTGCGGATCCGGGCCGCGGCCTGCGCGCCGTAAAGCCGCGCCACGCCGCCGAAGCGGCGGTCAGGGTCGGGCAGATTGGCGCTGCAGGGCAGGGCTGACATGGGAGGGATGAACGCAGCGAATAACGGGCCGCAGCTTCGAGCGAGGCGGGTGGTTCAACACGCCCGATCCAGCCGCCAGGCCTGGAACTTCACGCCCAGCACCCCGCCGCCGATGATGGAGGCCAGGGCAATCCAGCTCGTGATCGACAGGGTGGACACGCCGGTGATGCCCTGGCCGATGGTGCAGCCCATGGCGGTGACGCCGCCGATGCCCATGAGCAAGCCGCCGACGATATGGTTGGCCGTGTCCTCCACTCCGGCCAGCCCTTCCCAGCGAAAACGCCGGGTGGCCAGCGCGTGCAGCGCGGAGCCGGCGATGACCCCGAACACCGAGACGATGCCAATGCTCAGCACATTGCTGGCGTCGCTGTACATGAGGAACCAGTACAGCGTATAGGCCAGCGGTGCGACGAAGGTGAACGACTCCATGTGGTTCCCGGTGCTGCCAACGTAAGCGTGCTGCAGCGTTTGCGGATCTTCCGCCACAAAGCCGAGGTGGCCGGACACCCACCACAGAGCCACGACCAGCGCGCCGATGCCGATGCCCCCGAGCAGATGCCGCGGGCTGCGCGCCTCGCGCGGCCACAGCGCCCATACCCCGAGCGCCAACGCCGTGCCGACGCCCAGGACGAGCAGCCAGGTGGGGCGGGCGATGGCGGTATGCCGGGCCAGGACCGAGGGCAGGTCTTGCGCGCCATTCAGCGCCACGGCGACGCGATCAAGCCCATAGACCCGCAACTCGGCGGTGATGCCGCGCAGCGTGGCGTAGGCTCCCACGGCCAGCATGACGAAGACCACCAGCGCCTTGAGGCTGCCCGCGCCCAGGCGCACCAGGGTCTTGCTGCCGCAGCCCGAAGCCAGCACCATGCCGAAGCCGAACATCACCCCGCCCAGCAGGGCCGAGAGCCACAGCACGCGGTTGGCGGTGTAGATGGTCTGGTCGGTGTTGATCAGACCCAGAGCCGCCAGGACATTGGTGCCCAGCAGCGCCGTGGCAATGGCCAGCGCCCACATGCGCATGCGCGTCCAGTCGCCGAAATTGACGATGTCGGCAACCGAGCCCATGGCGCAGAACTGGGTGCGGTGCATGACGGCACCGAAGGCCACGCTCAGGAAAAACGTCCACCACAGTACGGTGGCGGTGAGGGCGGTGATGGAGAGGTCTTGCAAGGCAATGTTGATGAAGGGTGCGGAATGATCCGGGGTGGCGATGGGGCCGTTTGCTTGCGTTGCCGCATGGCAGTCGGGAATTGTCACACGCGGCTGCAATGCGGGTGAAACGACTCGGGTCTGCAAGGGTATGCCGGCTGGATGCTTTTGCCGTTTCAGCCCGACTCAAGACTGCATCGGCTTAGGGCGACACTGAACAAGTCCCTCGTGCGCATCGCATCCGCGCCATAGCTTGGGCTATGGCTGTGGTTTGCGCCTTGCATCCCATCCCGATGCAAGGCGCGCTGCATCACGGGAACTTGTTCAGCGTCGCCTCAGGCAGCAGCAGGCTGGTGAGGATCAGGACCGAGGTGGAGCGGGTTGATCGGCAGACTGGTAGCGTGTGGGGTCGGCCACGCCGGCTTCGACGAAGCCGGCGGCGCGGATGCGACAGGAATCGCACCGCCCGCAGGCGCGGCCCTGGTCGTCGGCCTGATAGCAGCTCACGGTCTGGCTGTAGTCAACGCCCAGGCGCAGGCCTTCGCGGATGATTTGCGCCTTGCTCAACCGGATGATGGGCGCACGCACGCGGATGTGGCCGCCCTCCACGCCGGCCTTGGTCGCGAGGTTGGCCAGACGCTCGAACGCGGCCACGAACTCGGGGCGGCAGTCCGGGTAGCCGGAATAATCGACCGCGTTGGCGCCGTAGAACAAATCGCGCGCCCCCAGCGCCTCGGCCCACGACAAGGCCAGCGCCAGCATCACGGTGTTGCGCGCGGGCACGTAAGTGATGGGAATGCCGCCCTGCGCGCCTTCAGTGGGGACCAGCAGCGCGGTATCGGTGAGGGCCGAGCCGCCGAAACGCGCCAGATCGAGTTGGATGACTTCATGCCGTGCCGCACCCAGCGCCTGGGCCACCCGCCGCGCCGCATCCAGCTCGGCGCTGTGGCGTTGGCCGTAGTGCAAGGAGAGGGCGTAGCAGCTGAAGCCCTGGGCGCGCGCCTGGGCCAGCACGGTGGCTGAATCCAGGCCGCCCGACAGCAACACCACGGCGGGCGTGCCGGCCGCCACCGGTGCTGTTGCTTCAGCCATGCGCCTTCAGCGCAACTTGGCCAAGCGGTCCTTGGCGGCTTGCGCGGCTTCGGACTGCGGGTAGTTGTTCACCAGTTTTTGCAGCGTGAGCCTGGCTGCACGCACTTCGCGCAACTCCACCTGGCAATTGGCCAATCCGAGCATGGACTCGGGTATGCGGCTGCTGCCCGGGTAGCCGTTGATGAGGCCGTTGAAGGCCGTGACGGCATCCTTGTACTGCTTTTGCGCGTACAGGGAATTGGCCAGCCAATACTGCGCCTCCGAGGCATAGGGGCTCGATGGATACTGGGCCAGGAACGACTTGAATTGGCTACCGGCCCCGGCAAAGTCGGAACTGCGGAAGGCCGCCAACGCCTGTTCGTAAGCCGCCTTTTCAGCCGGCTGCACGGTGTAGCTCTTGCCACCGATCTGCACCGCCACCGGTTCCAGCGGCGCCATGCGCTGGCTCAGGTCTTTCTGGCTTGCGGCCACCTTGGCGATGGTGTTGTTGAGCTGGCGCGTGGTGGTGTCTTGCTGGCCACGCAGCTGGGCGATTTCAGTTTTGAGCTGCTCGATCTGATTCGCCAGATCGAGCAGCGAACTGCGAATCTGCTGGATCTGCTGCGCTTGCTGTGCCAATTGCGCCTGGTTGGCCTGCTGGTTTTGCGCAATCTGCCCGCGCAGATCCAGAATGGCGCGGCGCGCCTCGTTGTCGGGAAACATGTCGGCATGCGCCTGGGGCAGCCATGCCAGCCCGAGCCCAAGGCTGAGCAGCAGGGCCGGAGCCCCGCGGCGCAGTCGGGCGAACCCCGCAGGGCGGGGCGCTTCCATCGCGTTGTGCTGCATCATTTCTGGTAGACGATGTCCACACGGCGGTTTTCGGCGTAATCAGCCTCGGTGTTGCCCAGCGCCTTGGGCTTTTCCTTGCCGTAGCTGATGGCTTCCATCTGGCTGGGTTTCACGCCCAGCAGTTCCATGCCCTTCATCACCGCATCGGCACGTTTCTGGCCAAGCGCCAGGTTGTATTCACGGCTGCCGCGGGCATCGGTATTGCCTTGCAGTTGCACATGCGCGGCCGGGTGGCCGGTCAGGTACTGCGCATTGTTTTCCAGCACCGGGCGGTATCTGCCCTCGACCACATAGCTGTTGAAGGCGAAGAACACGCTCTTGGGCACGTCAGGGCCGGGGCCTGCGTTGTTTTCGGCCGGTGCCTGCACTGCAGCGACTTGGCTTTGCCCGGCGCCCTGGGCGTTGGCGCCCGCGGTGCCGCTCACTGGGGCAGCGGTCTTGGATTCGACAGGAGCCGGTTGCATTTTCACCCCCGAGGCGCAGCCGCCCAGGGTGAGCGCTGCGGCGAGGGCCGTGAGCAGAAGGGCAGAGCGTTGGTTCATCGTGATTCTCCAAAAGGTCAGGGTTGTGCGTGATGGAAAAGGGTGTTTTGAGTCAGACGTGGTTCAACAACTGCGGTGCAACAATGAATTTTGCAGAGGATTCGGGAAGAATTCAACGGTGGGCGGCGAAGCGGGGGTGCGCTCATCAAGACATCGATCAGCACCGGATCGCGCAGAGCTTGAGGTTTCAATTGCCAGGCGTCCACGGACCCCAGGACGGCTCCCGAACCTGCAGACCTGCCGCGGCCAACGTGGTGCGAACGCTGCCGTCCAGCGACACGGTTTTCAGCACCTCGGACCCGCCTTCATGGGCAGAGTACAGCAGGATTTGCCCGTTCGGGGCAAAACTCGGGTGCCCGTCGTCGGTGCCGTTGCCCAAGGGGCGGGTGTTGCCGGAAGCCAGGTCTTGCAGCCAAAGTTGGAAATTGTTGCCCTGCTGCGAAACGTAAGCAAGATTCTTGCCGTCAGCACTGATGGCGGGGCTGACGTTGTAGCCGCCGCTGAACGTGAGGCGACGCACGCCGCTGCCGTCCAGACCCACCACATAGATCTGCGGCGAGCCGTCGCGGTCGCTCACGAAGTAGATGCTCTTGCCATCGGGCGCGAAGACCGGCTCGGTGTCGATGGATCCGCTGCGCATGAGCTGGCGCGGCTGGCCGCCCGAGCTCGGCATCAAGTAGATTTGCGAACGCCCGGTGAGCGTCAGCACCACGGCCATGGTGCGGCCGTCCGGCGAGAACGCCGGAGCGCTGTTCGTGCCTTTGAAATTGGCCAGCATGCGGCGCGCGCCATTGCGAATGTCTTGAACGAAAACGACCGGTTTGCCGGTTTCGAACGACACATAGGCCAGGCTGCCGCCGCCCGGTGCCCAGGCAGGGGAGAGCAGCGGCTCGCGGCTGCGCAGCGCGGTGCGGGCGTTTTCGCCGTCGCTATCGGCCACGATCAGCGCGAAATTGTGCTGTCCGGCCTTGCTGATGTAGGCAATGCGCGTGGCGAACACGCCGCGCTGGCCCGTGAGCTTCTGGTAGATGAAGTCGGCGATGCGATGCGCGGCCAGGCGCAGATCGCCCGTGACCACCTGGTAGATCTCGCCGCCCATGTCGGCCTGTTTCACCGCGTCCCACAAGCGGAAGCGGATCATCCAGCGGTTAGGCCCCTCGGGGGTGATGCTGCCGCCGGCCACGGCTTCCAGCGCCTGCGTGCGCCAAGCCGCATAGTTCGGCGGCCCCTGCTCGGTGAGCACGGCGCCGCCGAGGTTGGTGGTGCGGAACTGGCCACTGCGCGTGAGGTCGGCGCGGACGATGTCGGCAATCGGCTGCGGGCAGGAGTCCTGCCCTTTGAACGGCGCAATCCCGACGGGAATTTGCGTGGCGCCGATGCCGGAAACATCGATCTTGAACTGGGCCTGGGCGAGCGCGGGCAGGCCCAGCGTGGCAGCCGTGGCACCAACGGAGCGCAACCAGGGGCTGGAAAAGCTATTGAGTAGGAATTGGCGTCGCTTCATCGCTTCATGTGTCGGACGGGGTGATCGGGTGTTGGCGCCTGGGCCATTGGACAGTCGTGAAAGGCGCAGGCCGCAAATGTCGCAACACGGGCGTAGGGTGACGATTGCATTTTACGTAGGCCTGTGGCTGCGATGCGTAATCGGATGCAACTGGAAATCCGGGAAAAGCGCATGCGGTCTTGTGCACAGTCCCCAGTCGGAGCTTCACCAAGGGATGGTCCGAGCGTCGTGTGGAGGCATACGTCCACGATTGTCCCTGCGAGTCGGCGACAGGCAGGGCCCAAGGCGGTCAATCTTGCGTTTCAGATTGCGTGTTCGGAGCAACAGTGCGGGGCTTCTCCTTGGTCAGCTGCCAGAGCTTGAGGTGGCGGTACCAGGTTTCATGGGCGATGGAGCAAGCCAGGACAAAACCCAGGCGTCCATCGAGAAAACCCAAGCGCAAAACGTAGGCGCGTAAAAAGGCCCATCGACTGTGCAGCCAGGCCGAAAGCAAGCTTGCGGTTCGGCCCTTTGCGGCAGCCTTGTGAGCGCCCGCAGTCGAGTAGCGGTTCATTTTTTCCAGGACGTCGTCAAGCGATCGGTAACTGATGTGGATGAGGTCATGCCGCAACTCGCCAACCCTGCCTGTGGTTTGCAAGGACTCATGGACGATGTCGTCTGAAAAGCGCGCTGTGCCGCGCCTGAAAAGACGCACCACCCGATCCGGGTACCAGCCGCCATGGCGCATGAACTGATCGCAATAGCTGGACAGGCGGGGTAGTGAATAAGCATTCGCGGCGTCAGGGCGGGCGATGATGGCGCGGATTTCAGCTGCCAGTTCAGGCGTCACGCGCTCGTCGGCATCAATCGAGAGGACCCACGCGTATTGGGCAAGATCCAGCGCTCGGTTTTTCTGCGGACCGAAGCCGGGCCAGTCCGCACGCATGACAACGCGTGCTCCCAGGCTTCGCGCACGCTCCTGTGTGTCGTCCGTGCTGCCGCTGTCCAGCACGATGATCTCCTCGCACCAACCGAGTCCTCTCAGACAGTCAGCGAGATTTTTGGACTCGTTGCGCGTGATGATGATGGCGGAGATGCTGACGTCTGAGGGCTGCATCAGCTGGCATCCATCGGTGTTGTCCTGAGGGCGGGCTCAGCTTGAAGATGCTGGCCCGGCATCGCATCCCAGGCGGAAAGGTCGCCCAGCGGGAAATTGCCAGCGAGGCCGTAGACGGCGCGTTTGAGGCGTCCCATCGGCGTCGGCTGGGGCATGGGCTGTGCAGGCACTTGCGGGATCGCACTGGGTAAAAGCGAGCGGCGCTTGAAGTCTCCCTGCGTCACGCCCCACTTGGTGACAAAGGTCCGCGCTCCGTGGTTGCGACGCACCCGTCCCGTGCTGCGGCAGGCAAAGTGATAGATGCGGCTGTCGCCAATCACGGCATAGTGGCGGCAACCGGCAACCCAGAATTTCATCATCAAGTCGTCTTCGCTACCCATGCCTGGGCTGAATTCGATGCTGTAGCCGCCGACCATATGCCACCAGCGCTTGCTCACAACGCTGACCGGCGAAGCTTGTCCGAGTCTGTCGCCACGCGGATCGGATGCGAACTGCTCCACCATGGCGGCTTCATTGAAGGTTTCCGCGGTCGAACCGAAGTCCTGCACGATGGTGAGTGGATTGACGCTCGAGCGCGGCTCGATGATGGTGGGCGAGAGATAGACGAGATCGTGCGGCTGGCGATCGATGGCGTTGATCAGCGCCGCGTCCCATCCGGGGCAACACACCATGTCGTCGTTGAGATAGACCAACCACTGGCGAGTCGCCATGCTGGCGAGTTGATTGACCGCGAGGCAGATGCCCACGTTGGCGGTCGAATGCGTGTGCGCAATGCCCTGATCCCGAACCCACTCCAATGTGCCGTCGGAGCCGTCATTGACGTGAACCAGAATGTCGTGCTCCATGCAACTGTGCCGCCGAATGCTGTCGAGGCACAGTTGCAGGTAGGGAAGATTATTCCAAGTCGGAATCAGGATGCTGAACATGGAGGATTTGGGTTGGATGGGAACTTGCCAGGGGCCGTTTTCAGTGTCGGATGCTGATGGACTCGCCTGTGCAGCAGCACTCGATCAGGGCTGGGTCAAGGTGTGCCGTGCCAGACCTGCGCTGCGCTGGACGAAAGGCTTGGATGGTGGTCATGGGCCTGGATCAAGATGCCAATGGGCTGTATGGTAGAAAGATGGCCCCGAAGGCCGGGCAAGGGCGTATTTCCATCACCGCGAGACTCTATGCAATCAAACAATCCGCCCCTGGCCAAAAGGGCGCCGTGGGATCACCGAGTCGCCTTGGATCTGCTTCGCCGCCTCTTTGCGGCCAACCCTCGCAACCGCTCGGCCGCACTGCTCATCGTGTTGTTCGCCGCCATCGTCGCGGCGACCGAGCCGGTGTTGCCGGCGTTGATGAAGCATGTGCTCGATGTCGGCTTCACGCCGAAGCGCGATTTTCCGCTGTGGGCCGTGCCGGCGGTGTTGCTCGGGCTGTTCACAGTGCGTGGCTTGGCGTGGTTGGCCTCGCAGTTTCTCACGCAGTGGCTGACGCAGAATGTGTTGGCGCGGGTTCGCACGCTGGTGTATGGGCAGATTGTGCATGCGCAGCTTGCCGGGCTGCAGCGCGAAAGCGCCAGCAGCCTGATTGGCGCGGCGGTGTACGAGGCGCAGCTGGCGCTGGGCATGATCTTCCCCGGGCTGCTCACCCTGGTGCGCGACAGCTTGACGCTGGTGGCGTTGTTCGGCTACTTGATGTGGGTGAACTGGAGCCTCACGCTGCTCACCCTGGCGGTGCTGCTGCCGCTGTTGTTCGTCATGCGCGGCATCAGCCGCCGTGCCAAACGGCTGAATGCGCAGATGCAGGGCGCGGCCGAAGAGGTGTCGTATGCGCTGGAGGAGGGCATGTTGGCCGCCCCGGTGGTGCGCGTGCACAACGCGCAGGAGGGGTTCGCCTCGCGCTTCGAGGCCATCAACCAGAACCTGCGCCGCACCACGGTGAAGACGCTGGTGTCGGGCTCGTCCACCACGCCGGTGTCGCAGTGGCTGTCGGCGCTGGCGGTGTCGGTGGTGATGGTCTACGCCATGTGGCAAAGCGATGTTTCGGGCCAGCACAGCGTCGGCAGTTTCGTCTCCTTCATCACCGCCATGCTGATGACGCTGTCGCCGCTGCGGCGGGTGTCCGACATCGTGCAGCCGATGATGCGCGCGCTCAGTTCGCTGGAGCGGCTGCGCGGCATCGTCGATACGCCGCAGGAACTGGACACGGGCAGCCATGCGGTGGAGCGGGTGCAGGGCGAGTTGGAGTTCGACGACGTGACCGTGCGCATCGGCGCGCTCGACCGCCCGGTGCTGGATGGCGTCAGCCTGCGGGTGCGTGCGGGTGAAAGCCTCGCACTGGTGGGGCCTTCCGGCGCCGGCAAGACCACACTCATGCGCCTGGTGCCGCGCCTGCTGGAGCCGAGCCAAGGCCGCTTGCTGCTCGACGGCGTGCCGCTGCGCGACTGGACCCTGCACAGCCTGCGCCAGCAAATCGCCTACGTCGGCCAGGACGTGGTGCTGCTGAACGATTCCGTGGGCATCAACGTCAGCTTCGGCGAGCCGGTGGACGCGGCCCGTGCCTGGGCCGCGCTGGAGGCCGCCGCGCTGGCCGATTTCGTGCGTGGCCTGCCCGGCGGGCTGCGGGCCGAAGTGGGGCATAACGGCTCGCAGTTCTCCGGCGGCCAGCGCCAGCGCCTGTCCATCGCCCGCGCGCTGTACCGCGATTCGCCGCTGCTCATTCTGGATGAGGCCACCAGCGCGCTCGACGCCGAGAGCGAGCGCCTGGTGCAGCAGGCGCTCGACCGGCTGATGCAGGGCCGCACCACCATCGTCATCGCCCACCGCCTCGCCACCATTGCCCATTGCGACCGCATCGCCGTGCTCGACGAAGGGCGCTTGGTGGAGCTTGGGACGCAGGCCGAACTGTTGGCGCATGAAGGGTTGTATGCGCAACTCCATCGCATGCAGTTCGCTGCGCAGTCGGCACCAACGCCAGCATCTGCGCCAACGCCAGCCGGGCGCGATTGACCTTGGCTGATGCTCGCGTGCTGGCGCGGCGGATCAGCCGACGCTGCCCATCCACCGCCCGCATTGCTGCCGCACCACCTCGGGCAGGTGCTTTTCGCGGTTGAAGGTTTCGCGGATCCATTGCGCGTCGTTGCCGCGGTTGCCGACGTCGGCCAGCAGTTCGCGCAGGGCGGTGTCGGACTTCAGCTCCGCCGCGTGGCCTTCGAGCTTGACGATGGTGCGGATCAGGTCTTCGCGCAGGGTGCGGTGCTCGCGCGTGGCGGGGTCGACGAACGTGCCGTCGAAGCCGAAGCGGCAGGCCTGGAAGCGGTTGAAGGTGTAGACGAGGTAGTCGTCTTCCTGCGGGGTGAAGGGGCGCTCGGTCTGGATGTAGCGGCCCAGGGTCTGGATGTAGGCGGCGATGCGCGCGGCCTTCGGTGTGGTCAGCGGCGTGTCCATCACCCGCACTTCGATGGTGCCGTACTCGGGCTTGGGGCGGATGTCCCAGTAGAAATCCTTCATGCTCTTGACCACGCCGGTTGCGGTCATTTTCTCGAAGTAGCGCTCGAATGCGTCCCAGGTCAGCGCGAAGGGCGCGCGGCCCGAGAGCGGGAAGGCGAACACCGAGTTCAGCCGCGCCGAGTGAAAGCCCGTGTCCTCGCCCTGCACGTAGGGCGACGAGGCCGACAGCGCGATGAAATGCGGAATGAAGCGCGAAACGCAATGCAGGGTGTAGAGGGCGGTGTCGGCGTCCGGGCAGCCCAGGTGCACATGCTGGCCGAACACGGTGAACTGCTTGCTGAGGTAGCCGTACAGCTCGGAGAGTTGCAGGAAGCGCGGCTTGTCGAAGATGCGCTGCTGCGCCCAGTGCTGGAAAGGATGGGTGCCCCCGCCCGCCAGACCCACGTCCAGCTTGTTCGCCGCTTCTACCAGCGCGCCCTGGATTTCGGTGAGCTGGGCCAGCGCGTCGTCATAGCCGGTGCAGATGCCGGTGGAGAGTTCGATCATGCTCTCGGTCATCTCCGGCGTCACCAACCCGGGCAGCTTGCGGCCTTCCAGCAGGCGCAGCAGGTCGGGCGCACAGGGCATGAGGTCGTAGTTGTGGCGGCTGACGATCTGCAACTCCAGCTCGATGCCGATGCTCAATGCCGCCGATTGCGAAAACGGGCCCAGGCTCATGCCGATCCTTGTGGTTTCTTGCGCACGGCTGCAATATCCCCCGAGCGCCCCAGCGCCCAGCGTGCCAGCAAGGTGCCGGCCAGTTCCAGCACGGCGATGGCGGCGAAGGCCGCGGCGATCAGCGAGTGAGGAAACTGCGGCACGGCCTGCGCCAGGTCGAGCAGCAGCACGAAGCTCACACCGGCTGCCGGATTCAGCGCCAGCCCCAGCGCGGTCGATTGCCGCCAGCTCAGGCCCGAGGGTTTGCCCAGCGCCAGCGGCACGGCCAGCTTGGCCAGCGCGCGCACGCCGGCCAGCGCCAGCCCCATGGCCATGCCGCTGGCCAGCGCCGCCCAGTTCAGGCTCAGGCCGAGAATGAGGAACAGCAGCACCACCAGCACGCCGCCGGCCGTGCCGAAGTGGCGCGGCCAGACCCGTGGGCGCTGGCTGCGGGCGCGCAGCAGCAACCCGGCCAGCAGCGGCGTGAGCAGGGTGGACCAATGCAGCATGCGGGTGATGGATAGCACCAGCAGGATCAGTCCCACCAGCAGCAGCGCGGCGCCTTCGTCGGCGAAGTCGAAATGGCGCTCCACCCAGTTCACCGCCCAGGCCAGCATCGCTGCCGCCAGCACCGCGCCGCCGATGGCGTAGCCCTGCTGCAGCAGGGCGTTCCACCATTGCACGCTGGCCTGCGCGCCCAGCCAGCCGGTGAGCACGCCCACGGCCAGGATGGACAGGATGGTGCCGAGGGCGGAGATGAGCAGCAGGCGCTCGGTCACCTGGCCGCGCGCATTGAATTCCCCGCTCAGGCGCAGCGCCACGGCGGGCGCGGTGCAGGCCAGCGCGGCGGCAGTGGCCAGGCCGTGCAGCCCGCCCAGGCCCAGCAGCCCCAGCACCACCCACATGGCCACCAGGCTGAGCACCCATTCCCCCAGGCTGATGAACACCAGCCAGGGATTGGCGCGCAGCCAGCGCAGATTGACGCGGTGGCCAATTTCGAACAGCAGCACCGCTAGCGCGGCGTCCACAATGGCGCGCGCGCTGGGCTGCAGTGACAGGGCCTGCAAGCCACCGCCGCCGGCGGCGATGACCAGCCCGGCGGCGGTGTAGCCGATGAGTCGCGGCCAGCGCAGGAAGCGGAAGACCGATTCCCCCATCAGCGTGGCCAGCACCAGCGCCAGGCCCACCCACAGCACACCGTCGGCATGCAGCGCAAGCAGGGGCAGGACGTGGAATTCGGGCATCGGGCGTGGGGCTCGTGAGGGGGGCGGACAAGGGCGCAGGCGAAGGCGAAGGCGCGGGGATGAGCGCGAACCGCGTTGATGGCGGGTTACCGAGGCCAGATCGCGGTCAGATCGACGCCGGATCGAGGCCACCAACGCGCCATCGGACGGCCTGCGCCGTCGCGGATAGCCAAACGATTATAGGAAGCCGCCATGCCACGCCCATTCAACACCGGAAAATTGCAAACCTCATGAAAACTGAGCTACTGGATGAGAGTGTTCACTCACAATTTCAGCTTTTCGGCATTTGTCAAGCGCGGCTGCGAGCCCCCGCCTTCCTACAATGAATGCAGCCATGTCCTACGTCCACCTGCGCACCCATACCGAGTTCTCCATCGTCGACGGCAGTTTGCGGGTCGATGCGGCCGTTGCCGCGGCCCGTGCTGACGGCCAGGGGGCGCTGGCCATCACCGATCTGAACAACCTGTTCGCGGCCGTGCGCTTTTATTCCGAGGCCCGCAGCGCAGGCGTCAAGCCGATCATCGGTTGCGATGTTCGCGTGGCTCCGAGCGAGCCAGCGCCCCAGGCGCCCAACACCGGTTTGCTGCTCCTGGCCACGAATCGGCAGGGCTATCTCAACCTTTGCACCCTGCTCAGCCGCGCCTGGCTCGAGGGCCACCGCAACGGCCAGGCGGAGGTTCAGTGGGCGTGGCTGGAGCACGAGGGTTTGAGCGCCGGGCTCATCGCCTTGTGCGGCGCACGCCAGGGCGCCATCGGCCAGGCGCTGCTGGCGGGCGACGGGGCGCGTGCGCGCTTACTCGCCCAGCGCCATGCCAGCGTCTTTCCCGGCCGTTTCTATCTGGAGCTGCAACGCAGCGGCCATGCGGAGTGCGCGCGCCATGTGGCTGCCGCGGTGCGGCTTGCCGCCGACCTCGGCCTGCCGGTGGTGGCGACGCATCCGGTGCAATTTCTGCAGGCCACCGACTTCGAGGCGCATGAAGCGCGGGTGTGCATCGCCGAGGGCGAAACCCTGGGCAATCCGCGGCGGCAGCGGCATTTCACCGCCGACCAATATTTCAAGACCCAGGCCGAGATGCAGGCGCTGTTCGCCGACATCCCATCGTCGCTGGCGAACGCGGTGGAAATTGCCAAGCGCTGCAACCTCACCCTCACGCTGGGCAAGCCGCAACTGCCCGATTTCCCCACGCCGGACGGCATGCCCATGGCGGCCTATTTCCGGACGCAGTCCTTCGAGGGGATGGAGCGGCGCCTGCAGCAGCTCTACCCCGATGCCGCCAAGCGCGAGGCGCAGCGAGCGCGTTACGTGGAGCGGCTGGAGTTCGAGCTCGGCACCATCGCCAAGATGGGCTTCGAGGGCTATTTCCTCATCGTGGCCGACTTCATCAACTGGGCCAAGGACAACGGCTGTCCGGTGGGGCCGGGGCGGGGTTCCGGGGCGGGCTCGCTGGTGGCCTACAGCCTGCGCATCACCGACCTCGACCCGCTCGCCTACAACCTTCTCTTCGAGCGTTTCCTCAACCCGGAGCGGGTGTCGATGCCCGACTTCGACATCGACTTCTGCCAGGAAAACCGCGACCGCGTGATCGACTACGTGAAGCACAAATTCGGCGCAGGTGCGGTGTCGCAAATCGCCACCTTCGGCACCCTGGCGGCGCGCGCCGCGCTGCGCGACGTGGGCCGGGTGCAGGAGCTGGGCTACAACTTCTGCGACGCGCTGGCCAAACTCATTCCCAACAAGCCGGGGCAGCACATCACCATCGCCCAGGCCATCGAGGTCGAGCCGCAGCTCAAGGAGCGCATGGAACAGGAGGACGAAGTGCGCCACCTGCTGACCCTGGCGCAGCAGCTCGAAGGCCTGCCGCGCAACGTGGGCATGCACGCCGGCGGCGTGCTCATCGCCCCCGGCAAGCTCACCGACTTCTGCCCGCTCTACGCCCAGCCCGGCAGCACCGATGCGGTGTCGCAGTTCGACAAGGACGATGTCGAGGCCATCGGCCTGGTGAAGTTCGACTTCCTCGGCCTGGCCACGCTCACCATCCTGGAGCTTGCCGCCCAGCACATTCGCCGCGACCACCCGGAGCGCGCCGACTTCAAGCTGGAGGACATTCCGCTGGACGACCCCGCCAGCTACAGGCTGATGGCGCGCGGCGACACCGTGGCGGTGTTCCAGCTGGAATCGCGCGGCATGCAGGGCATGTTGCGCGAGGCCAAACCCGACCGCTTCGAGGACATCATCGCCCTGGTTGCGCTGTACCGCCCGGGGCCGATGGACCTGATCCCCAGCTTCTGCCGCCGCAAGGACGGGAGCGAGCCCATCGTCTACCCCGACCCGCGCATGGCCTCGGTGCTGCAGGAGACCTACGGCATCATGGTCTACCAGGAGCAGGTGATGCAGGTGGCGCAGGTCATCGGCGGCTACTCGCTCGGCGGCGCCGACCTGCTGCGCCGTGCCATGGGTAAAAAGAAGCCCGAGGAGATGGCCAAGCACCGCGGCATCTTCGCCGATGGCGCGGCGAAGAACGGCATCGCCGCGGACAAGGCCAACGAAATCTTCGACTTGATGGAGAAGTTCGCCGGCTACGGTTTCAACAAGTCGCACGCCGCCGCTTACGCCTTGCTCGCGGTACAGACGGCGTGGCTGAAGGCGCATTACCCGGCCGAATTCATGGCCGCCAACATGAGCATCGCGCTGGACGACACCGACAAACTCAAGGTGCTGGTGGACGACGCCCGCAATCTGGGCCTCAAGCTCCTGCCGCCCGACATCAATCTCGGCGGCTGGCGCTTCGACCCGGTGGACGCGCACACCATTCGCTACGCGCTCGGCGCCATCAAGGGCACCGGGCGTGCGGCCATCGAAGGCATCGTCGAGGCGCGTGGCGACAAACCCTTCACGTCGCTGATGGATTTCGCCGCGCGCGTGGACCGCACCCGCATCAACCGCCGCGTGCTCGAAGCCCTGATCCGTGCTGGCGCCTTCGACGCCATCGACCCCAATCGCGCCACCCTCATGGCGGCGGTGGGCATGGCGCTGGAGCATGCCGCCCAATGTGCCGAGCATGCGGCCCAAGGCGGACTGTTCGACAGCCTGTTCGACGACGCCAGCGCCCCCGCGCCCGAGCCGCAGCCGCCATGGGATTTGCGCAAACGCCTGTCCGAGGAAAAACTCGCCATCGGCTTCGTGCTCAGCGGCCATCTGTTCGACGCTCATGCCGACGAGGTGCGCCGCTTCGCCCCGCGCCCGCTGGCGGAGCTGGCCGATGCGCGCGAGCCGCAAATCGTCGCCGGCATCGTCGCCGCCGTGCGCGTGGTGCAAGGCCAGCGCGGGCGGGTGGCCATCGTCACTCTGGAAGACCGCTCCGGCATGCTCGAAACCGTGGTCAACGAGCGCCTGCTCGACACCGTGCGCGCTCTGCTGCGCGACGACGAACTGCTGGTGCTGCAAGGCCGCGCCCAGACCGACCGCTTCAGCGGCGGCCTGCGCTTCAACGTCGACGCCGTGTGGACCCTGGAGCAGACCCGCGCGCGCCTGGGCCGGCGCATTCGCCTGCGCGTCAACGGCTTGGCCGACGCCGCCCCGCTCATCGCGCTGGCCCGCACCCGGGCTGCCGCCAAGGAAGACGGCCTGCCGCTGGACATCGAAGTCGAACGCAGCGGCGCCGCCGCCCTGCTGCGCCTCGACCGCGTGCGCCTGCGCCCCGGCGACGACGTGCTCGCGGAACTGGCCACACTGGCGCTGGATGGACGGGTGCAGGTGGTGTACGACGGCAGCGACTCAGCCACGGCCCAGCGCATGCAGCATTGAGGTGCCTGCGGCACAGGCTGCGTGAATCGCTGTCGCTTCCGGGCCGAGACGAGTCCAACCCAGCCGGGCCTGATCTTTTGCCGTTCTCGCCTTGCCCGGCAGCAAGTCGGTAAGACGAGATGGGATGGCGTTCAACCCGCGTCGCGCGGCCCGGCCTTGATTTCCATCGGCGTGTACCACCGGCCACCGCCGTCCGCCGGGAAGCGGCCGACGCGCTGGACGGCGCGCAGCACGGCCTGATCCCAGCTCGGCACGCCGCTGGAGCGTTCGATTTTCGTGCCCAGGACTTCGCCCGAGTTCGGGTCGAGCGTGACGGTGATGATCACTTTCGGGTCGCCCTGAATCTGGTCGATCTGCGGATAGATCACGTTCTGCCGCACCAGTGTGGCCAGACGCGCCGCGTAGGCGCCAGACGGGCCCGAGCTCGCGGCGGCCGTAGCCGTGCTGGTCGCAGGGCCGGTGCCGGCCTGGGACATGAGGTTTTTCATGTAGTCCGAGCGCGCCTGTTGCTGCAGTTTGGCGAGGTGTTGTTCGCGTTGTTGCTCGGCCTTGCGCAGTTGCTCCGCCTTTTTCTCGGCCTGTTGTTGCGCCAATTGCTGCGCCTTGAGTTCCTGCTGTTTCTTCTGCTCGGCGAGTTTGCGTTGCTCAGCGGCTTTTTCCTGTGCCAGACGCTGCTGTTGCAGCGCCAGTTTTTCCGCCGCCAGCTTGTCCGCCAGGCGTTGCTGGGCCTGTTGCTGGGCGAGCAGGGCGGCTTGGCGCTTCTCTTCTTCCTGCTTGCGCTTGCGGGCTTTTTCCAGCGCGATCTCGGCGTTGTCAGGCGTGGGTTGCACCTTGGCCAGCGGTGGTGGGGCTGGCTGCTGCTGCGGCTGAGGCTGTGGTTTGGGTGCGGGCCGCACCGCTTGGGGCTCGACCTTGGGTGGCCGTGGCGCGGCCAGATGCGCCGTGGGCGCCCACAGCTCGGCCTCGATGGCTTCAGGGGTGTGGCTTTTCCAGTGCACGCCCAGCGCGATGACGATGATGAGCAGCAGGTGGATCAGGGCGGCGAACAGCAACGCGCGGCCAATGCCCTTTTCGGGCGGTGGGCGCAGCTTGTCGGCCGGGGGGTTGTAGGTGTTCATGTCAGAAGGCGCCAAGGCCTGTTCAGGCCCATGCGCCGGCGCAGAAGCGTGGAGATTGCAGCATGCAGGACAAACGGCGCGTTGGGCTTCACGGTTGACGTGCGGCTTGCCCAGTCGCCTGCACCGCCAGGCCGACGCGCTGCACGCCGCCTTCCTTCAGGCGGTTGAGCACCTTGATGACGTCGTCGTATTTCACGTCCTTGTCGGCGGCGATCAGCACCGGCATTGCGGCCAGGGTGGAGCCGCTTTGCTGGGCGAGTTGCGCCACCGCCTTTTGCAAATCGGCCATGCTCGTGGGTTGCGGATTCAGGCCCGTGGTTCCGGGTTTGGCCTTGGGGTCGCGCAGGCGCACGCTCAGAATCTTGTCGGCCTTGATGTCCACTTCCACCACGGTGTCGGGCGCGCGCGTGGCCTGGCCCACGCTGGGCAGCTTCACGGCGCTTGGGGTGATGAGGGGGGCGGTGACCATGAAAATGATGAGCAGCACCAGCATCACGTCGATATACGGCACGACGTTGATTTCGGCCAGCGCGCGTCGCCGGTGCCCGCTGCCGCGCTGTATCGAGGCCATTCAGCGCGCTCCCGTTGCAGCCGACATGGGCCGGGTCATGGGCCCGGCGTCCTGCGCCGGCGCGCTTTGCGGGTGCGGTGCCACCTGGCGCTGCAGGATGTTGGAGAACTCTTCGGTGAAGGACTCGAAGCGAATGGCCAGGCGATCGATGTCGCGGGCGAAAAAGTTGTAGGCGATGACGGCCGGAATGGCGGCGAACAGGCCTATGGCCGTGGCCACCAGCGCCTCGGCGATGCCGGGGGCGACCGTGGCCAGCGTCACCTGCTGCAGGTTGGACAGGCCGACGAAGGCGTGCATGATGCCCCAGACCGTGCCGAACAGGCCCACGTAGGGCGACACCGACGCCACCGAAGCGAGGAAGGACAGGTTGGACTCGATCACGTCCATCTCGCGCTGAAAGGCGGCGCGCATGGCGCGGCGCGAGCCGTCCACCAGGGTGGTGGAGTCGAGCCGGCGCTCGCGCAGCTTGAGGAATTCGCGCATGCCGGAGGCGAAGATGCGCTGCAGCGGGCTGCCCTGGCGCGCGCTGTTGATGGCCGCCTGGTACAGGTCGTTCAAGCTGGTGCCGGACCAGAACTCCTGCTCGAAATCGTCGGTCTTCAGGCGGGCGCTTTTGATGGCGAAGTATTTGCGGAAGATGACGGTCCAACTCGCGAGCGACACCGCCATGAGCAGCGCCAGGACGAACTGGACGACGGCGCTGGCACCCAGTACGAGTGAGATGATGGAAAAGTTTTGGTCCATGCAAAGTCCAGGCTGGAAGTGGCGGGAAGAGCGGCGCTATGGATGCAGAGCCCGCAGACGGCGCCGGGTTCCCCGGGGAGTGCGGGCAGACTCCTGAAGCCCGCTATTTTGCACCGCTGCAAGCCGTGCCCGCGTGACGTTTTGTGTAGCGCCCGCGCTGGCGGTGCCCTGGGGACTATCCCATGATGGCTTGCAGCACCGCGGCCGGCAGGCGCCTTGGCTTGAAGCTGCCGGCTTGCACGCAGGCCACGCGCACTTGCACGCTGGCCAGCAGGGTGGCGGCCGCGGCGTCCGACGCGCCGGACGCGGGCGCGCAGCGGCGCACCTCCTGCAACAACTCCAGACTGGCGCCGCCCACCTCGACCACGGTCACGCTGACGGTGAGTTGATCGTCCAGCCGCGCCGGCGCGAGGTAGCGCACCTGCGCACTGCTGACGACGAACAGCAGCGCGTCGCGTTCGGCCAGGCGTTGCTGATCCAGGCCCAGGGAGCGCAGCCATTCGGTGCGCGCGCGCTCGCAGAACTTGAGGTAGTTGGCGTAATACACCACGCCGCCGGCGTCGGTGTCTTCCCAATAGGTCCGCACCGGCCAGATGAAGGCGGGCGCGGTGGCAGGGGCGGTGAATGGGGTTGCGCTCATGCGGGGAGTCTATTGATTTTCTGGCGCACCGAGGGCCTGTTCACGCTATTGCTGCGCCCGCGTCGATCTGACCAGCGCTGAACGTGGGCGGCTTTGCACCAGCGCGGCCGATGCCGGCTATGCTCGGCGGGGCCGCAGGCCAGCCTTGCCGGCAGCGCCAAAACCACATCTCCGATCCTTTCAACCCTTTCATTGCGTTCATTCCACCATGTTCACAGGTCTCGTCACGGCTCTTGGCCGTATTTCCGAAGTGGTGCCGCTGCAAGCCGGCGAGGGCAGCGGTTTGCGCGTCACGGTGCGGGCGCCGGCAGCGTGGCTGCAGGGCGTGGGCCTGGGCGACAGCATCTGCGTGAGCGGCGCCTGCATGACCGCCGTGGAGCTGGGCGCAGTGCACTTTGCCTTCGACATCTCGGCCGAGAGCCTGGCGCGGACCACCGGGCTCGACGCGGCGGGGACCGAGGTGAACCTGGAGCAGTCGCTGACCCTGGCCACCAAGCTCGGCGGGCACCTGGTCACCGGCCATGTGGACGGCATCGGTCAGGTGGAGCGCTTCGAGCCGGTGGGCGAATCCTGGCATCTGGCGCTGCGCGTGCCCAGTGAGCTTGCGCGTTTTTTTGCCGACAAGGGCTCGATCACCGTGAACGGCGTGAGCCTGACGGTGAACCGCGTGACCGACGCCAACGACGCCTCGTCCAGCGTGCACATCAACCTCATCCCCCACACCCTGCGGCACACCAATCTGCACAGCCTCAAGCCTGGCAGCGCGGTGAACCTGGAGGTGGATCTGATCGCGCGCTATGTGGAACGCATGCTGCCGGGCTTGCGGGCGGATTTGGCAGCTAGGACCTGAAGCGGTTCTGGGGCTTTCGGCCCCCCGAGATCCGGGCTGCGGTGCCATCATCGTCCATACTTGGATCTTGCCGCGTCGCAGCAGCCATGGAGCATGGCGCCTTGGGCGCGAATCCATGCAGCCGCGATAGACGGCGGGCGACGGGTTTTCCCGATTGACCGACTGCGCCCAGCCGAATTGGCGGCGCAGCCATAATCAACCCTTTTCCAACGCTGCCCAGACGCTGCGCCCGTGCGCGGCGCAAGACTCACTGCATGCCCCGTCAGTACGCCGCCGTCCCGTCCATCCGCCGCCTTTGGGCTGCTGCGCGGCGGCGCCTGTGGGCCGGACTGCTGTTTGGCGCCTTCTGGGCGCTGGCGGCGCCCGCGCCGGGCGCATGGGCATCGGCGGCGCCGGGGGTCCTTGCCGCATCCGCGCCCCAGGCTGCGGCATCGGGCGCAGAGGGTGCATCGGCAGGGCCGTCCGCCGCTGCGGCATCGCAGCCCGGCATGCAGGCCAGTTATGACGTCCGCATCGACGCGCCCGAGGCCTTGCGCGGCATGTTGGCGCAATACCTGGAGATCGAGCGCTGGCGCTTTTTCCCCGGCATCACGCCCACCCAGTTGCGCGGTCTGGTCGACAAAATTCCGCAGCAGGCCGATGCCTTGCTTGCTGCCGAGGGTTATTTCGCGCCACAGGTCAAGGCCGCATTGAACGCGGCAGCGCGGCCGCCGCTGGTGGAGGTGCAGGTCCAAGCCGGCGAGCCGACACGCGTGAGCAGCCTGGATTTGCAGGTGAACGGCCCCGACGGCCAGCCCGATGCGCCGCTGGCAGCCAAACTGCGCCACGACTGGTCGCTGGCCGACGGTCAGGTGTTTCGCAGCGCCGCCTGGGAAACCGCCAAGAGCAATGCCCTGCTGACCCTGCTGACGCAGCGCTACCCGGCGGCGCGCATCGCGCAAAGCCAGGCGCGGGTGGACCCGAGGCGGCACGGCGCGGCGCTCAGTCTGGTGCTCGACACCGGGCCGGGCTACAGCTTCGGCCCGGTGCAGGTTGAAGGCCTGAAGCGCTACCCCGAGACCATCGTGCAGCGCCTGGCGCCCTTCCAGCCCGGCCAGCCTTATGCGCAGGCCAAGCTGCTGGAATACCAGCAGCTGCTGCAGGGCAGCGGCTATTTCCGCACGGCCACGGTGGCCGCGCCGCTGGCCGAGGCGCAGGGCACCACGCTGCCGGTGCAGGTGCAGGTGGTGGAATACAGGCCGCAAAAACTGGGGCTGGGCGTGGGTTACAGCAGCAACACCGGGGCGCGTACCCAGGTGGATTACGAGAACCTCAACATCCTCGGTCGCGCCTGGCGTTTCACCAGTGCACTGAAGCTGGAAACCCTGCTGCAGTCCTTGAGCGCGGGCCTGGCTTTCCCGCAGGTGGCAAACGGCTCGCGCTACAGCCTGAGCGCCGATGTGCAGCACGCCAACATCCAGGGCCTGACCACGCGCAGCCTGATTCTCGGCGGCCAGCGCCAGCGCCTGGACGGGCCGATCGACACCGTGCTGTCGCTGCAGTACATCACCGAGCGGCAGGACGTGGCCGGCTACGGCAGCACCACCGCCCAGGCGCTCATGCCCAACTATTCCTGGACGCGGCGGCGCCTGGACAACCCGATCGACCCCAGCAGCGGCAGCCTGGTCAACGCCCAGATCGGCGCTGGCAGCAAAGCTGTCCTGTCGGACCAGAACTTCATTCGCCTGGTGCTGCGCGGGGTGCAGTACATCCCGCTGGGCACGCGCAACCAGCTCATCCTGCGCGGCGAGGTGGGCAGCGTGCTCAGCCCTTCGGCCAACGGCATTCCACAGCAGGAGCTGTTTCGCGCCGGCGGCATCGGCTCGGTGCGCGGCTACGCCTACCAGAGCCTGGGCGTGACCGAGGGCGATGCCATCGTCGGCGGCCGCGCCCTGCTCACCGCCAGCGCCGAGGCGGTGCATTGGCTCACGCCGCAATGGGGCGCCTCGGTGTTCTACGACCGGGGCGACGCTGCCAACAGCTTCGGCGCCTTGAAGACCGTGGCCGGTTACGGCATCGGCGCACGCTGGCGCAGCCCGGCCGGCATCATCAGCGTCGACCTGGCCTATGGCCAGGCCACCCAGTCCTACCGCCTGCAGTTCAACGCCGGGGTGAATTTCTGAGATGGCCCTGACGCCGGATCCAAGCCCTTCCGCTGCGCCCGAGGCACCCGCGCCACGTCGGCGCAGCGCCTGGCGCCGGCCATGGTCTTGGGCCTGGCGCGGCCTTGCGGCTTTGCTGCTGCTCATCGCGCTGCCGCTGGCGGCGCTCGCCTGGCTGGGCAGCGGTCCGGGCCTGCGCTGGCTCAGCAGCCAACCCTTGCAGTTCGGCGCCGTCCACCTGGAACTGCAGGGTGTGCGGGGCGATGTCTGGGGCGATTTGCGCATCGACCGGCTGCAACTGCAAAGCCCCAAGGTGGATGTGGATGCGCGCGATCTGCGCCTGCGCTGGAACCCGCGCGCCCTGTTGCACCAGCCCGGGCTGGTGGACGTGCGGCTCTTGTCGGTCAGCGCGCTCGACTTGACCCTGCCGCCCAGCCCGAGCAGCGGGCCGCCCACGCTGCCGCAAAGCCTGGCGCTGCCACTGGACCTGCGCGTGGCGCGGCTGCACATCGGCACCCTGCGCCTGGGCCCGTCCGGCGCACGCAAAACCCTGGGCGGACTCGACGCCAGCCTGCAGACCGGGGCAGGGCAGGTGCGGCTTCATGCCGAAGCCACCACGCCCTGGGGCCAGGGCCGGACGCAGTTGACGCTGGGCGCGGCGCGGCCGTTCGCCGTGCAGGGCGCCCTGCAGGCGACGCTGCGCCTGCAGGGCGCAAGGGTCCCAGCGCAGATGCAGCTCGACGTGCAATCCACCGGCAGCCTGCAGGCCTTGCGCCTGCGGGGCACAGCCAGCGCCTTGCAAACCCGCGCCAGTTTCAACGCCGAGCTGGCGCCGTTTGCCGCGCTGCCGCTGCGCAGCGCGACGATCGACGCCAAACATGTGGACCCGGCGCGCATCGACCCCAAGCTGCCCACGGCCCTGCTCGACCTGCAGCTCGACCTGCAGCCTTCCAGCGCGCAGCGCGTGCGTGGCAGCTTGAAGCTGAGCAACGCCCGCCCCGGCGCGATCAACACCAAGCGTCTGCCACTGCTCGGCCTGCAAGCGGTGCTGGACTTGCAGCCGGGGCGGGTGCGGGTCCAGCAGCTTTTGGCCCGCCTGTCCGGTGGCGGCACCCTGGCCGGCAGCGCCAGCTACGACATGGCAACGCCGGCGCCTGGCGTGGCTGCAGCGCCTGTCGTCCAGCCCGCAAGCCGGCCAGGCACGCAGCCCACGGCCGGCACCGCCGTCGCTCGGGCTGATGGCCACGCTGCCGATGCTGCGGCCCCGGGCCACTTCCGCCTCGACCTGCAGGCCAGCCAGCTCGACTTGCGCGCCCTCGACTCCTCCTTGCTGGCCACGCGCCTGAGCGGCCCGCTGCAACTGCGCGGCAGCCTGCAGCAGCAGGATTTGCAGGCGCGGCTGGCGCAGCCCGGCTGGCTGGCCGAGCTGCGCGCCAGCCGGCGTGGCGAGCGCATCGACATCGCCCGCGCCCATCTGCAGGCCCAGGGCGGGCAGCTGGACGCCAGCGGCTCGCTGGACTTGCGCGCGCCGCAACGCTTCGCCGCGCATGCCGTGCTCGACCACTTCGATCCCAGCCGCTTTGGTGCCACACCCGGCGCCTACCCCGCAGCCGACCTCAACCTCAAGCTGCAAGCCCGGGGCGACGCCGCCGCACGCAGCGCGCAGGTGGATTTGCAGGTGCAGCCCAGCCGCTGGCGCGGCCATGTGTTCTCCGGATCGGCGCGCGGCCAGGTGTCGCCGGCGGGGGTGCGCGGCCTCGAGGCCGACCTCAAGCTCGGCAGCAACACGCTCAAGGCGCGGGGCGATTTCGGCCGCGCCGGCGACCTGCTGCACTGGACCCTGGCCGCGCCCGCGCTGGCCGAGATCGACCCCGCTTTCGCCGGCCGGGCGCAGGGCAGCGGCACCCTGGCCGGCACGCCCGCGGCGCCGTCGGGCCAGTTCACCTTGCGCGCCAGCCAACTGGCCGCCCCCGGCAAGGTGCGGGTGCAGGCGCTGGACGCCAGCGGCCAATTGCAAGCCGGAGCGCAGGGCCTGCTCAAGCTGCACCTCAAGGGCAGCGGCATCACCGCCGGCACGTTCACGCTGCAGCAGGCCGAGGTGGATGCGACGGGCCGGCTGGACGCGCAGCGCATCGCGCTGCGCCTGCGCAATGCCGACCTCGACTTGAGCGCCGCGCTGGCCGGCGGCTACACCGCCGCGCAGGGTTGGAAGGGGAGCATCGAGCAGTTCAGCAACCGCGGGCGCTACGCCGTGGACTTGCTGGCCCCGGCGCAATTGCTGCTGGCGAAAGACCATGTGGAGCTGCAGCACGCCAGGTTGCGCAGCGCCGGCGGCTCGCTCGACCTCGCCAGCGCGGCGTGGAACGCCGGGCAACTCGACACCACGGGCAGCGCGCAGGGCCTGGACCCGGCCTACTGGCTGACCTTGTTCGGCGTCCATCAGCGCGGCGTGCAGTCCACCCTGCGGTTCGACGCCGACTGGTCGCTGCATGCCGCCAACACCCTGTCGGGCCATGTCGTCGTTGCGCGCAGCGCGGGCGATGTGAACCTGCCCACCGACCCGCGCTTGAGCCTGGGCTTGTCGCAACTGCGGCTGCAACTGCAAGCGAAGGACGATGCCGTGTCCGCCCGGTTCGACGCCGCCGGCAGCCTGCTCGGCAGCCTGCACGCCGAGGTGCAAACCGAGGTGAGCAAACACGGCCAGGCCTGGGGCGTGGCCGGGGAAGCGCCGCTGGCCGGCAGCCTGCATGCCGACTTGCCGAGCATCGCCTGGGCCGCGCCATTGCTCGGCCCCACCGCCAAGCTGGGCGGCACGCTGCTGCTGGACATGAAAGCCGCCGGCAGCGTGGCCAAGCCCGAACTGCGTGGCGCGTTCACCGGCCGCGCCCTGGCCGTGGCCCTGCCCGACGAAGGCCTCAACTTGCAAGGCGGTGTGCTCGACGCCAGCTTCAGCGGCGACACCCTGCAGCTCACCAGCTTCAGCGTGCAGGGCGGGCAGGGCAAGCTCACGGCCAGCGGCAGCGCCAGCTTCGCCAACGCCAAGCCGCAGGCCAGCCTGCAGTTCAGCGCGCAGCAGTTGCGGGTGCTCAACCGCCCCGACCGCCAGGCGGTGGTCAGCGGCGGCGGCACGCTCACGCTGCAAGGCCATAGCGTGCAGCTGAACAGCAAACTGAGCGTGGACAGCGCCGACTTCGAGCTGCCGCGCGGCAGTGCGCCCAAGCTGGCGAGCGACGTGGTCGTCGTGGGCCGGCCGGCGCTTGCGCCCACGTCGTCGCCCACGGCCGGCTACGACATCGCGGCCGTGGTCGAGGTTGATCTGGGGCGCGAAGTGCATGTCACCGGCTACGGCCTGAACGCCAAGCTCGGCGGCCAGCTCACCCTGCGCGCCGCGCCCGGCCGGCCGCTGGCCGCGTTCGGCAGCATTGAAGTGCGCGAAGGCACTTACAGCGCCTACGGCCAGACTCTCGCCCTGGTGAGAGGCGGGGCGGTGAATTTCTCCGGCCCGATCGACAGCCCCGGGCTGAACTTCAGCGCCCAGCGCGACGGCCTGCCGGTGCAGGTGGGGGTGCAAGTGACAGGCACCCTGCGCGCGCCCATCGTCACGCTCACCTCCACGCCAGTCATGCCCGACAGCGAAATCCTGTCCTGGCTGGTGCTCGGGCAAGACCTCGCCAGCGCCAGCCCCAACAATCTGGCGCTGCTGCAAACCGCTGCCGGAGCGCTGCTGGCCTCCGGGCAGGGCGCGCCCGTCACCAGCCGCATCGCCAGTGCGCTGGGGCTGGACCAGCTCTCGCTCAGCGGTCAGGGCGGGTTGCAAAACAGCATCGTCACCCTGGGCAAACGCATCACCTCCAAGCTCTCGGTCAGTGTGGAGCGCGGCCTGGGCGCCACCGGCAGCCTGTTCAACATCCGCTACGACTTCACCCACCGCTTCTACCTGCGCCTGCAGTCCGGCGCCGACAGCGCGGTCGACTTGTTCTACACCTTCCGTTTCGATTGAGTCGGTTTGCCGCCGTCGGCAGCATGCGGTCGGGGGAGAACCATCGCCCTCGCGGCGGCACCGCTGTTTTCTCGTGTGTTCCGTGGCTACATCGCTGTAGCCGGCCTCCTACAATGCCGTTTTGAGTCCAGCGCGCCTCCCGGGCGCAGCCTTCGCATGCCTTTATCCCCCATCCCCGAAATCGTCGCCGAGATGCAGGCTGGCCGCATGGTCATCCTCGTCGACGAGGAAGACCGCGAGAACGAGGGCGATCTGGTGCTCGCCGCCCAGCATGTCTCGCCCGAGGCCATCAATTTCATGGCGATGCACGCCCGCGGGCTCATCTGCCTCACCCTCACGCGCGCGCGCTGCGAGCAGATCGGCCTCAAGCCCATGGTGCAGCGCAACGGCTCCTCCCACGGCACCGCGTTCACCGTGTCGATCGAAGCGGCGGAGGGCGTGAGCACCGGTATTTCCGCTGCCGATCGCGCGCTCACCACGCGCGTGGCCGTGGCGCCGCATGCCAAGCCCGCCGACATCGTGCAGCCCGGCCATGTGTTTCCGCTGATGGCGCGGGACGGTGGCGTGTTGATGCGCGCCGGCCATACCGAGGCCGGCTGCGACCTCGCCGCCCTCGCTGGCTTGGAGCCAGCCGCCGTGATCTGCGAGATCATGAACGACGACGGCACCATGGCCCGCCTGCCCGACCTGGAACGCTTCGCCGCGCATCACGGCCTGAAGATTGGCGCGATTGCCGACCTGATCGAATACCGCAGCCGCACCGAGAGCCTGATCGAGCGCGTGGATGCGCGCCCGATGCAGACCGCGTTCGGCACGTTTCAAGTCCTGCTTTACCGCGACCGCACCGGCAGCGGCGTGCACCTCGCGCTGGTGCATGGCGAGCCCGCCCAGGCGCGCGAGCCGGTGCTGGTGCGGGTGCACGAGCCGCTGTCGGCGCTCGACCTGCTCGACGCCCAGGCCACCACCCATTCGTGGAATTTGCCGCAGGCGCTGGCGCGCATCACCCAGGCCGAGGCCGGGGTGGCCGTGCTGCTCAACGCCGGCGAAAGCGCTTCCGGGCTGCTGCAGCATTTCGCCGCCTTGCACCAGCCGGTGCCGCCACGCGGCGCGGCCGCCGCCTTGCGCACCTATGGCATTGGCGCGCAAATCCTGCGCGACCTCGGCGTGCGCCGCATGCGCCTGCTGGCCGCGCCGCGCAAGATGCCGAGCATGACCGGCTACGGCCTGGAGGTGGAAGGCTTCGAACCCCCGCCCGCCACGCCAGGCGCCACGGCCATCTCTGTCGTGCAGCCGCAAGCTCCCGCACGCCGATCCGATCCTTAACCTCAGCCCTTTCATGCGACACGCCCAACATCGCGACAACCCCGCCCTGCTCGATGGCACCGATCTGCGCATCGGCATCGTCCAGGCGCGCTTCAACGTGCAGCTCACCGACCGCATGGCCGAGGCCTGTCTGGCTGAATTGCACGGGCTCGGCGTCGAGCCGGATGCCGTTCGCCACATCACCGTTCCCGGCGCGCTGGAAGTGCCGCAGGCGCTGGCCGCCATGGCCGCGGGCGGCAGTTTCGATGCGCTCATCGCCCTGGGTTGCGTCATTCGCGGCGACACCTACCACTTCGAGCTGGTGTGCAACACCAGCGCCGTGGGCGTGCAGCAGGTGGCGCTGGACTTCGGCCTGCCGGTGGCCAACGGCATCATCACGGTCGACACCGAAGCGCAGGCCATCGTGCGCATCGACAAGGGCGGCGAATGCGCTCGCGTGGCGGTGGAAATGGCCAATCTGCTGGTGCAGGTCGGCGCCTGAGGCCCAGCCACACCATGAATTCAGCCAATCCCAAGAGTGCGCGGCGCAAGTCGCGCGAACTGGCCCTGCAGGGCGTGTTCGAGTGGCTGGTGTCGGGCAGCGAGGCTGGCGCCATCGAGGCTTTTCTGCGCGAGCGCTACCCCACCATCAAGCTTGACACCGAGCATTTCCAGGCCGTGCTGCATGGCTGCATGCGCGAGGCCGGCAGCCTCGACGCCGTCATCCAGCCCTATCTGGACCGCCCCACGCGCGAGCTGTCGCCGGTGGAGCATGCGCTGCTGCTGCTGGGCACGTACGAACTCCGCTTCATGCTGGAGGTGCCGTACAAGGTCATCATCAACGAGGCGGTGGATCTGGCCAAGGTCTATGGCGGCACCGACGGCTTCAAGTACGTCAACGGCGTGCTCGACCGTCTGGCCATCATCCTGCGCCCGGATGAAACCGGCGACCGGCTGACGCCGCAGCCCTACCAGGAGCACGAGGGCGGCATGCCGGCCAACCCTGCGGCCAAGGTGCCGGTGAGCTTCAAGCCCAGAGAGTCCGCTCGCCGCGAGCCGGAGCGTGCACCGCGTCGTCCTGCGGCATCGCGCAGCGCTGTCGCCGGGCAGGACGCCGCAGCCGCAACCCGGCCCGCTTCCAAACCCGACGACGTCTGGGCCCAGCGCAAACCGGCCGCGAGGCGCAAACCCGAGGAGTCCTGAAGCCATGCAACTCGCCAGCCGCCTTCAACAGGTCGAGCCGTTTTATGTGATGGATGTGGTGCGCGCCGCCTGGGAGCAGCAGGCGCAATGGAGGCACCAGGGCCGCAGCATGATTCACCTCAGCGTCGGCGAACCCGACTTCACCGCGCCGCAACCGGTGGTGGACGCCGGCATCGTCGCGTTGCGCGAGGGCCGCAGCGGCTACACCCTGGCCCCGGGCCTGCCGGCGCTGCGCGAAGCCATCGCCCAGCATTACGCCGGCAAGCATGGCGTGGCGGTGTCGCCCGAGCGCATCTTCATCACCGCTGGCGCCTCCGGCGCGCTCACCCTGGCCTGCCTGCTGCTGGTCGAGCCGGGCAGCGAAGTGCTGATGCCCGACCCCACCTACCCGTGCAACAAGAACTTCGTGGCGGCGGCCGGCGGCAGCGCACGCCTGCTGCCCACCACGGCGGCCACGCGCTTCCAGCCCACCGCCGCGCAGATCGACGCCGCCTGGGGCCCGGCGACGCGCGGCGTGCTGCTGGCCTCGCCGTCCAACCCCACCGGCACGTCGATTGCACCGGATGAGTTGGCGCGCATCGCCGCCGTGGTGCGCAAGCATGGCGGCTTTTTGCTGGTGGACGAGATCTATCTCGAACTCGGTTTCGACCCCGCCTACGGCCGCACCGCGCTGGCGCTGGATGCATCGATCATCAGCATCAACAGCTTCTCGAAGTATTTCCAGATGACCGGCTGGCGCCTCGGCTGGATGGTGGTGCCGCAGGAACTCGTGGAACCGCTGACCCGCCTGGCCGGCAACCTCTACATCTGCCCCAGCACCCCGGCACAACATGCCGCGCTGGCCTGCTTCGCGCCAGCCACCCTGGCCGAGGCCGAGCGCCGCCGCGCCGAATTCCAGCGCCGGCGCGACGTCATCGTCCCTGCGCTGCAAGCCATCGGCCTGGACGTGCCGGTGCTGCCCGACGGCGCCTTCTATGTCTGGGCCGATTGCTCGCGCCACGCTGCCGACAGCTGGGACTTCTGCTTCGACGTGATGCGCGAGACCGGCGTGGTGCTGGTGCCGGGCAAGGACTTCGCCACCGTGCAGCCCGAACGCTGGTTCCGCCTGAGCTACGCCAACAGCGTGGAGAACTTGCGCGAAGCAGCCGGTCGGCTGGGCGCTTACCTGGCCCGTGGCAACAGGCGCAGCGCCACAGGCTGAGCCGGTTCTCGTTCACCCCAAGCGCGCACGCACCCGCCAGTCCTCGCCAACCGGCTCGATCTGCAGGCGCTGCAGCTTGATGCCATCGGCCACCGCCTGCAGCGGCCCGAAGGGCGCGATGCCCGCGCCCTGGCCCAGCAGCCTGGGTGCGAGGTAGAGCAGCAACTCGTCCACCAGCCCGGCGTTCAGCAGCGAGGCGTTGAGCCGCGCGCCGGCTTCCACATGCAGTTCGCCAATTTCGCGCACCGCCAGTTCGCGCAGCAGTGCGTCCAGGTCGGTCTTGCCCGGTTTGGCGGCGTCCACCGGCAGGGCGATGAGTTGCACGCCCAGCTCGCGCAGCACGCGTGCACGCGGCTCGGCCTGCTCCGGCGGCAGCGCGTGCGCCACCCAAACCTTGTGCGGCTCGGTCCGCAGCAGGCGGGCCGTGGGTGGCAACTCCAGGCGGCTGTCCACCACCACGCGCACCGGCTGGCGCTGTGTGGCCACATGGCGCACCGTGAGTTGCGGGTCGTCGTCGCGCACGGTGCCCATGCCGGTGAGCACGGCGCAGGCGCGTGCGCGCCAGTGGTGGCCGTCGGCACGCGCCGCGGGCCCGGTGATCCACTGGCTTTGGCCGTTGGGCAGGGCGGTGATGCCATCCAGCGAGGCCGCCGCTTTCAGCCGCACCCAGGGCCGGCCGCGCTCGAAGCGCGAGAAAAAACCGAGGTTGAGTTCACGCGCCGCGTTTTCCAGCAGGCCACACTCGGTGCGGATGCCGGCGGCCGCCAGGCGCGCCAGGCCGCCGCCGTCCACCCGCGGGTTGGGGTCGCGCGCGGCGGCCACCACCCGGGCCACGCCGGCCGCCACCAGCGCGTTGGCGCAGGGCGGGGTGCGGCCGAAGTGGGCGCAGGGCTCAAGCGTGACGTAGACGCTGGCGCCGCGCACGTCCACGCCCTGCGCCCTTGCGGCGTCGAGCGCGACGATTTCCGCATGCCGCTGCCCGGCCGGCTCGGTGGCGCCTTCGGCCACGACGCGCCCTCCCTGCACGATGACGCAGCCCACGCGCGGATTGGGGCTGGTGCGGTAGAGCGCGCCTTCGGCCAGCTCCAGCGCGCGGCGCATGAAGGCTGCATCGGCGGAGTCCGCATGGGTGGGGGTGGAGGGGATCGTCATGCGCGGTGCTTGGTCGATCAGGCAGCGCCTGACAGGTTGGGGAGGGTCAGGTTTTCCTGGCGCGGGGTGCGCGGATCGGCTTGCCGCTGCGCGCCATTTCTTCCAGGATCTGCACGAACTGCGCCGGATCCTTGAAGCTGCGGTAGACCGAGGCGAAGCGCACATACGCCACGTCGTCCAGGCGCTTGAGCTCGTCCATCACCCACTCGCCGATCTGGGCCGAATCCAGCTCGCGAGCGCCGGTCTGCAGCAGGCTTTCCTCGATGCGGCCGATGGCGGCGTCCACCGCGTCCGCCCCCACCGGGCGCTTGCGCAGCGCCAGGGTCAGCGAGGCGAGGAGCTTGTCGCGCGAATAGTCCACCCGCCGGCCGTCTTTTTTCACCACCGCGGGAAAACTCACCTCGGCGCGCTCATAGGTGGTGAAGCGCTTGTCGCAACCCGCGCAGCGCCGCCGGCGCCGCAGCGCCGTGCCGTCTTCCACCTCACGGGTCTCCACCACCTGGGTGTCGGGATGCTGGCAGAAAGGACATTTCATGGCGGGTTCGCAAAGAGGCGCAACCGGCATTATTCCCCGCCGCCGGGTCAAGCGCCAAACGCCAGGCAGGCACCGGCGCAGCCACGCACCCAGTGTCGCAAACCCTCGCCGCAACTGACCGTTCATCGGCCAATTGATACCGTTCGTCCCGAAAAGTTACTGAAGGAAACGAAGACTGGCTAGGCTTGCCCCCATGAAAACTGCATCCGGCATGACCCTGGTCGAGCTTCTGGTGACGGTGACCCTGGTGGCCATCCTGCTGATCGTGGGCCTGCCGTCCTACCAGGGCATCACCACCACCAACCGCATGGCGTCGGAAATGAACGCCTTGATCGGCGACCTGCAATACGCCCGCGGCGAGGCGGTGAAACAGGGGCAGCCGGTCACGGTTTGCGCTTCGATCAATGGCACGGCATGCAGCAACTCCACGAACTGGGCGAATGGGTGGCTGATTTTTTCGGATGCCAACGGCAATAGGACAGTCGATACGGGAGAGCCGATTTTGCGGGTTCAGCCCGCTCTCGGCTCCGCCGACACCCTGGCATCGTCAAGTCTTCTGGCCGTGACCTTCAATCGCAACGGTTTCAGCAGCAATGCCGGCAGCATCAAGCTTGACGACGCGGCAGGGTCTGCCGATCGCCTCCAGTGCGTCAGGATTTCGACGGTTGGCTATGTGCAATTACTTTCAGGATCGGGCTGCCCATGAAGCCACGCAAGAAAACGCAGGGCCACCCCTGGAGCACTCACAAGTTCCAGTCGGGGTTCAGCTTGATCGAGGTTCTGATCGCGCTGCTCGTGATCGCCATCGGGCTGCTCGGCATCGCCGGCATGCAGGCTCTTGCCCTCAGCAACACCAGCACGGCGCGCCAGCGCAGTCTTGCCGCCATCCAGGCCGCCAGCATGGGTTCGATGATGCGCGCCAACCGGGGCTATTGGGAGTCGGCGTCTTCGGTGGACGTCACGGTCACGGGCTCGCTGTCCGGAACCTCGTGGTCGTCAACCACATTGAGCGGTTCCGTGAGCAGCCAGGGGACGGACTGCGAAACGAGCGTGTGCTCGGCACCGCTGCAAATGGCCGCCTACGACTTGCAGAGCTGGGGCCTGTCCATCGCGCAGCAATTGCCCAACGGCACCGGGCGGGTGCAATGCGCAGCCGGCAATCCGGTGAGCTGCCAGGTGAGCGTGTCCTGGTCCGAAAAGACGGTGGCGCTGAATGGGGCGCCGAGTTCCTCGGCCACACAAACCTACACCCTGCTGGTGCAGCCATGACAACACGCCGTTGCATTCCTCAGCGCACGCTGAAGCCGGCGGGGCATTTCAGGCAGCGCGGCTTGGGGCTGGTCGAGGTCCTCGTCGCCATGGCGATTGCCCTGTTTCTGCTCGGCGGTTTGTTCACCATTTTCTACACCACCCGCCAGACCTTCAGCGCGCAGCAGGGCATTGCCGGTTTGCAGGACAACGAGCGTCTGGCCATGACCCTGATGAGCGAGGTCATCCATGGCGCGGGCTATTACCCGACCCCCCAGCCGCCAACGCCGATCCCCAACACGGGGACGGCGCTGCCGGTGCAGAACGCGGCTTCCGCCCCCTTGCCGGCAATTTTTGCGGCTGGCCAGTCGGTTTTCGGCGGCACCCTCAATGGCCAGGACGCCATCGTCGTGCGTATGGTGGCAGCCCCTGGCGACGGCACCATGAGCTGTCTGGGCGACACGAATCCGTCCACGGCCACGGCCAACGTCACCTACCTGAACACGTACTCCTTCAGCGGGGGCACGTTGCGTTGCACCGTCAGCACCGCAACCAGCGGGACTGGCGGCCAGACCCAGGCTCTCGTCGGCAGCAATCTGGCCGGCACGCTGCACTCGGACGGCGTGACCGCCATGACCTTGCAGTACGGGGTGGACACCAATGGCGGCGGTTCGGTCAATCAATACCTCTCGGCGGCCAGCGTGAGCAACTGGTCGAGCGTCAAGAGCGTCAAGGTCGCCTTGACCTTCAGCAACCCGCTCGCCGGACAGCCGGGGCAGCCGGCAACCGTGAACTTCACGCGGGTCATCGACATCCTGGGGCAACTATGACAAGGCCGTCGCCAATCGCCATGCAGGCACTGGCCTGCAAGTCCCATCGTCCACGGCATTCGGGCTTCGTGCTCATCGCCAGTCTGCTCATTCTGGTGGTGCTCACCGTGATTGCGGTGGCCATGTTTCGCAGCTTCGGCATGCAAGAGCGCATGGCCGGCAACTTGCGCGAAAAAACACGTGCCCTCGAAGCCGCCAACAGTGCCTTGAGCTATGCCGAGTGGTGGCTGAACCAGAACAACGCCGGCACCGGGGCCGCATGCTCCGGCGCGCCTTCGCCCGTCGATACGGCGCGCGTGTGCACCAACCAGCTCAGCAGCCCAGCAGTCTTATCCAACTGGACGAAGGCCACCACCTACGCCTTGCCATCAGCCACGGTGTCCACCTCGGGAGGCGCTGGCACCTACTACGCCAGCCCCAAGTTCCACATCCAGTACCTCGGGCCCGACGCCACCAAGAACGCCACCGTCTATCTCATCACGGCGCTGGGGTATGGCGGCAACGCCAATGCCGTTGCCGTGGTGCAGAGCACGTACGCCTTCACGTCGATCAAAGACCTCACCGGACCTTGAGGCGGACAACGCATCGACCCGGCACATCAAACACCATTCCCAGGGGCAAGCACCATGGCTCGATTCAATCCAATTCGTTACCGCAGCACTGTGTACCGGGTGCTGTTTGCGGCGAGCTCGGTCTTGTTCGCCTGCGCCTCGCAAGCTGACGAAGAAAAGCCCGCCACATCGGCCAGTTTCCAGCCGGTTTCGCAATGCTTTCGCGATGCCGGCGCCAGCGGCTGGACCTACGCCAGCGCTGCAAGCCCTGGGGTGGCCTATACCGGGAAGAACTCCTCGCTGACGGCGGCAACGGGCGTCGACGCGGCAGGCCAGGGTTGGCTGCGGCTGACCGACAATACGAACAACCAGAAGGGTTCGGCCTATTACAACCTGCCCATCAACGTCAGCAGTCTGGGCATTCAGGTGGAGTTCACCTACACCGCTTGGGGCGGTACCGGCGCCGACGGCATCAGCATGTATTTGTTCGATGGCGCGACCACGAAATTCGTGCAGGGCGACTTCGGCGGTGCGCTCGGCTATTGCGCCGGCTATGGCAATACTCCGGGAGGCCTGAGCAACGCCGTGATCGGCGTCGGCATCGACGACTATGGCAATTTCGAGAATGGCTACGACCGTTGCCAGAATGGCGGTGAGCCTCAGGGCCACAGCTCAGGTTATTACACTGCGCTGGGGATCCGCGGTCCGGGCAATGGCAGCAATGGCTACAAATGGTTGGCCGACGTCAACCAGAAAAACGTGCCGGCCTCGGTCGGGCCTTTTTCGACGTTCTACACACCGTCCACCAGCGTGCGGCCGACCGATGCGCTGTTCTACCGTCGCGTCCGGCTGAATATTTCTCCGACGGATCCGGCGAATCCGCAAAACGGCTACACCGTCACGCTGTATTGGGCGACCACACCGAATGGCGCCTTCACACAGATGATGCGTGCGCCCTATCCAGCAGGCAATACGCCCCCCGCCGCCGGTAACAAGGCGCCGGACTTCACGATTCCATCGAACTGGACCCCATTGCCGCCAACCGTGAAGTTCGGCTTTGCCGGCTCCACCGGCGGGGCGACCAATTACCACGAAGTCCGAGATGTGTATTTCACCGAGGGCCTGCCGGATTTGAGCGTGACCCAGTCCGGCCCCAGCACGGTCGCCGCAGGCAGCACGGTCACCTATGTCGTCACCGCCGCGAACATCGGCTCCACCCCGGCCAACAACGCCACCCTCACGAACGTCCTCCCCAGCGCCCTGGCCAACGTGACCTGGTCTTGCACGGCGAGCGCGGGCTCCAGTTGCCCGGCAGCGGCAAGCGCGGGCACGATCGCCGGCAGCAGCTTCAGTGTCAGCGGCATCAAGCTCGCCCTCGTGGGCAATGCCACCTTCACCATTCAGGGGCAGGTTCCGGCGGGCACCACCGGTGCGCTCAGCAACGTGGCCACGATCAGCACGACGGAGTTCACCGATGCCTATCCGAGTAACGACAGCACGAGCCTGGCGTCAACCATCAACACGAATCCGGCCACGGCCAGTCTGAACCTGGCCCAGGTTCCGCAGACCCTCAACTCCATTGGGGTGAACGCGGTCAAGGGAGCGGTGGTTCAAGCCTCCACCCAGATCTACCTCGGCCAGTACCACCCGGCGAACTGGTGGGGGCAGTTGTTCGCCTACCCGCTTGGGGCCGATGTCAATGGCAAGCTCGCCGCCGGCTCGACACCGAACTGGGACGCAGCTTGTGAGCTGACCGGGTTCCCCTGCCTGTCGCCCCCAACTCCTGCCGCGGCCTATCTTTCGTCAGGGGCGCAAAGCGCAACCAGCCGCGCGATGTTGACCTGGAACGGCAGCCAAGGCGTTGCCTTCGCCTACGGCAGCTTGAACAGTGCGCAGCAGGCGGCCCTGAACCATGATCCGGTGCTGAGCGGAACGTCACTCACTGGTTCCGACGTGGTGAATTTTCTGCGTGGCGACCGCAGCAAGGAGCAAAGCAAGGGCGGCCCATTTCGCACCCGCACCAGCGTGCTCGGCGACATCGTCGGCTCCAGCCCGGTTTGGGTCGGGCCGCCGAACTTGAGCTACCCGACATCCTGGGGAGACGCGCTGTACACGAGCCTGGCACCGGCCGAAAACGCAGCAAGCAATAGCTACGGCAGCTTTGTGTCGAATAACAAGACCCGGCAGCACGTCGTCTACGTTGGCAGCAACGATGGCTTCGTCCATGGTTTCGCCGCAGGCAAGTACACCTCGACGGGAACGTTCAGCACCACGACGAATAACGGCAAGGAGTTGATCGCCTATATGCCGAGCACCGTGCTCAGCCAGATTGCGACCAACCCCTCAGGCACGCCGATCAACCGCAACTTCAACTTCACCGCCCCGGGTTACACGCATCGCTATTTCGTCGATGCCACGCCGGGCACGGGCGATCTTTATTACAACGGGGCCTGGCATACCTGGCTGGTGGGGGGGCTGGGCGGCGGCGGACAGGGCGTGTATGCCCTCGACATCACGAATCCAGCCAACTTCAGCCAGAGCAATGCGTCGACCCTGGTGGTGAAGGAGCTCAACCTGAGCAACCTCACCTGCGCCAACAATGCCAACTGCAAGAACGACCTGGGCTACAGCTATGGCACGCCCATCGTCCGCCGCATGCACAACGGCGACTGGGCGGTGATTTTCGGCAACGGCTACAACAGCAGCACGGGAACCGCAGCCATTTTCATCGCCACAGTGAAGAACGGCGCCTCGGGCACCAACCCGAACGGCCAGACAGGGGCCATTTACGAACTGGATACGGGCGCGGGCCCCAGTTCGGACCCGACCGGCCAGCATCGTGCCAACGGCATCAACTACGTCACCTCGGCCGATCTGGACGGCGACCACGTCGTCGACTACTTGTACGCCGGCGACCTGTTCGGCAACCTCTGGCGATTCGACGTGAGCAGCTGCAATCCCCCGGGCGTGACCACCACCGGCTGCACGGCCTCGGGCGGATGGGCAGTCTCGAAGTTTGGCGGCACGTCGGCGAAAGCGCTGTTTTCCGCCAAGAACGCGACGTCCACGGCCCAGCCCATCACCACGCAAGTGCAAGTGCTCTCGGTGCCTTCGCGCGTGGGGCAGCCGCGCATCGAAGTGATGTTCGGCACGGGCAAGAATATCGAAACCGCCGACCAGTTGCCGAACAACTCGCCCACGGGCGTGCAGAGCATCTACGGCGTCTGGGACTGGGATATGAATGGTTGGAATGCGCAGTCCCAGGCGCAGTACACATCCTTGAGCGGCACCCAAAGCATTGCCCGCAGCGTGATGCAGCAACAAGCGGTGCAAGGCGCTTATGACACCAGCGGCCAGGCGTTTGCCGGCACGGGAACGGGCTACCGGACCCTCACCACCAACACCGTGTGCTGGAAGAATTCGTCATCCTGCCCCAACAACAACAACCAGTTGGGCTTCTATCTCGACTTGCCCAGTTCCGGCGAAAGCATCATCTACAACCCGACGCTGGCCTTTGGCACCTTTATCGTCAACAGCACCATTCCCTCGCCCAATTCGCAAGGCCTGAGCTGCTACGCGCCAGCGCCGCCAGGGGGCTGGACCATGGCGATCAACCCGCTCAATGGGGGCGCCTTGCCCAACTCCTTCTTCGCCGACAGCATTGGAAATTTCGTCACCATCGGCGGTCAGATCGTCAGTGGCATGTACCTGAACGCAGTGGGCTCCCCGAGTCTCGTCACCGATCAAGGCAAGCCTTACATGATCAACCAGGACAACAGTGGCAATCCCAATGTGCAGCAGGTCAATCCGGCGCCCAACGGCACTGGCCAGCGCCTGACCTGGACTGAACTGCGCTGAGCCGGAGGCATGATGAACAGCGGTCAAACCCTGCGGGGATTCACCCTCATCGAACTCATGATCGTGGTGGTGGTGATCGCCATCCTGAGCGCCATTGCGCTGCCGGCCTACCAGGACTCGGTGCGCAAGTCGCGCCGCACCGCGGCCAAGACGGCGGTGCTGGACCTGGCCAGCCGCGAAGAAAGGTTCTACACCACCAACAACGCCTACTCGGCCACGGCCGCGGACCTGGGCTACAGCGCGCTGCCGGCCGCCGTGCCCGACGCCGCGACCAACGACTTCCAACTCAGCGTCACGGTGGATAACACCACCAGCCCGCCGTCGTTCACGGCGACGGCCACGGCGCAAGGCGACCAGCAGAACGACGGTTGCGGCAATTTTTCGGTCAACGCGCTGGGCGTGAAAACGGTGAGTGGTGCCCTGCCCGTCAGCACTTGTTGGTGAGCAAGCCGGTGCAGCCGCTTTGCCGCGGCCGCACCCAGGGCGACGAGGAGACAACGCACGGCTGCGTGCGTTCGCCTGCGTGCAGTGCTCCAGCCGCGCCGCAGGGCGCTTGGTGCCGTTGGCGCGCAAGCCCACGGCTACACTGCCGCCCATGCAAGCAGTTCAAGCCCCCATCGTCATCCTCATCTCCGGCCGCGGCACCAATATGCAGGCCATCGTGCGCGCGTGCACGGCCGAAGCCTGGCCGGCGCGGGTGGCTGCCGTCATCAGCAACCGACCGGATGCCGCTGGACTGGGCTTCGCGCGCGAGCTGGGCATTGCCACACACGTGGTCGATCATTGCCAGGCGTCGAACCGCGAGGCCTTCGACGCCGCGCTGGCCGCATGCATCGATGCTTACGCACCGAAGGCGGTGGCGCTGGCCGGTTTCATGCGCGTGCTCACGCCCGGCTTTGTGCGCCGATATGCCGGCCGCCTGATCAACATCCATCCCTCGCTCTTGCCCGCGTTCGCGGGCCTGGGCACGCACCGGCGCGCGCTCGATGCCGGGGTGAAGTGGCACGGCGCCACGGTGCACCTGGTCACGCCCGATGTGGACCATGGCCCTATCGTCGCCCAGGCCGTCGTGCCCGTGCTGGACGGCGACACCGAAGAATCCCTGGCCGCGCGCGTGCTGGACCAGGAGCACCGCATCTATCCCGCAGCGGTGCGTGCCCTGGTGGAAGGACGCTTGCAGGTCCAGGGCCTGCATGTGCGGGTGCTGCCCGCGCCGTGCGCCCAGCCCCGGCAGGAGGCGGTATGAAGCGCCGCGTTCTGGTCAGTACTGCGCGCGAGTTGTTGCGCATCGTGTTGCGCTTCGACCTGCCGGCCGATGTCGTCATCTCGCGCTATTTCCGCGCCCATCCCCAGCTCGGCCAGCGCGATCGCCATGTCCTGGCCGAGAGCATCTACCAGATCGTGCGCAATCTGCGCCTCTACCGCCACCTGGCGCAAGGCGCAAGCGGCGCGCAGGACTTGCACCTGCTCGTGCTCGGCTGGCAGGGCGACGCGCATGGTCAGCTCGACGAGGCCTTTCCAGCCGAGCTGCTGGCTTGGCGCGAGGGGATTCTCAGGTTCGATTTGTCCACCTTGCCGCCTGAATTGCGCTACAGCCAGCCAGACTGGATGGCGCAGGCGCTGCAGGCCCGTGGCGACCTGGACGGCGGTGAATTCGAGGCCTTGGCCCAAAGCCTGCTGCAGCCGGCTCCGCTGGATTTGCGCGTCAACCTGCTCAAGACCACGCGCGAGGCAGCGTTGGCCGAACTGCGCAGCCTGGGCATCGCCTCCGAAACCATGCGTTATTCGCCCTGGGGCTTGCGTGTGCAGGGCAAGCCGGCGCTCAACCGCTCGACCCTGTTCACCGAAGGCGCGATCGAAGTGCAGGACGAAGGCAGCCAGTTGCTGGCGCTGCTGCTCGCACCCCGGCGCGGCGAGATGGTGGCTGACTTCTGCGCCGGCGCCGGCGGCAAGACCCTGGCGTTGGGCGCGATGATGCGCAACACCGGCCGGCTCTATGCCTTCGACGTGGCCGAGCACCGCCTCGACAAACTGCGCCCGCGCCTGGCGCGCAGCGGCCTGTCGAACGTGTATCCGGTGGTCATTGCCCATGAGCGCGACGACCGCATCCAGCGCCTGGCCGGGAAACTCGACCGCGTGCTGGTGGACGCTCCCTGCACCGGCACGGGAACCCTGCGCCGCAACCCCGACTTGAAATGGCGCCTGAACGAAGCCGACGTGTCCAAGCTGGCGGCGCAGCAGGCGTCCATCCTGAAATCGGCGGCCACGCTGCTCAAACCCGGCGGGCGCCTGGTCTATGCCACCTGCAGCCTGTTGCCGGCCGAGAATTGGAAGATCGTGGCGCAATTCCTGCGTGAGCGGGCCGACTTCACGCTCCACAATGCAGCCGAAACGCTGGCCCACCAGCAAGTGAGCTTCGAGCCGGCAACGGACAACCTGATGCTGGAATTGCTCCCCCACCGGCACGGTACCGACGGCTTTTTTGCCGCGGTGATGCAACGCGCTTGAACCCCGGCCGCGTGCGCTGCCAACCATCGGCCGCCATGCTGGCATTGCGGCGCGGTTTCGCACCGGAGCGCCGCTCGGTTCAGGCGCATGGCCTTGTTCCGTGACGGGTCAGTCTGGGCTCTAAAATAGAAAGATCGGATAACGGCGCGCGCAGCTTCATCTCGCGAGTCCGTGTCGCAGCTTTGTGAGCCGACCCTCACGTTTGAAGTCTTACGGATCGCAAGAACAATGTTGAATGGTTTCCTGAACTGGGCGGGGCATGGCGTGTTGCATGCAAGCGCCTGGCAGATCGTGCTCTACACCCTGGTGGTGACCCACATCACCATCATCGCCGTCACCGTGTTCCTGCACCGCTCGCAGGCCCACCGCGCCCTGGAACTGCACCCGGCGGTGATGCATTTCTTCCGCCTCTGGCTCTGGCTCACCACCGGCATGGTGACCAAGGAATGGGTCGCCATCCACCGCAAGCACCACGCCAAATGCGAAACCGTGGACGACCCGCACAGCCCCGTCGCACGCGGCATTTCCACCGTGCTGTTGCGCGGCTCGGAGTTGTACCGGGCCGAGTCGAAAAACCAGGAAACCCTGGCCAAATTCGGCCGTGGCACGCCCGACGACTGGCTGGAGCGCAACGTCTATTCGCGCTTTGTCTGGCAAGGCGTGGGCATCACCCTCATTGCCAACGTCCTCATGTTCGGCGCCATCGGCGGCACCATCTGGGCGGTGCAGATGCTGTGGATTCCGATCTGGGCCGCGGGCGTCATCAACGGCCTCGGCCACTGGTGGGGTTACCGCAATTACGCCAGCCGCGACAACAGCCACAACGTCTTCCCCTGGGGCATCCTCATCGGTGGCGAGGAACTGCACAACAACCACCACACCTATCCGACCTCGGCCAAACTCTCGCTCAAATGGTGGGAGTTCGACATCGGCTGGGCCTATATCCGCCTGCTCTCCTGGTTCGGCCTGGCCAAGGCACGCAAGCTGCCGCCCCAGGCGAAAATCGGCGCGCTGCAGCCGCATGTGGATCTGGCGCTGGTGCAGACCGTCATCACCAACCGTTACGACCTGATGGCACGCTACGCCCGCGAGATCAAGCGCGCGATGCACGCCGAACTGCTGCGTGCCCAGGCCGGTATCCGCTCGCAGGGCGCAGGTTCGCGCGGGCAATGGGCGGCGCTGCGCGCCGCGCGCAAACTCGTCACGCGCGAACGCGAGACCCTGGATGCGAAGTCGCTTGCGGTGGTCGACGCCGCTGCACAGAACAGCCCGGTGATCGACAAGCTCTTGCGCATGCGCGAAGACCTCAAGGCCGTTTGGGAGCAGTCCTCGGCCTCTGCCGAGCAAGTGCGCCTGCACCTGCAGGACTGGTGCCAGCGCGCCGAGCAAAGCGGCATTGCGGCGCTGCAGAACATGTCGCTACGTCTGCGCAGCTATCAGGTTTGATCTTGTCCCTGATGTGATGCAGGGCTGGCGACACAGCGCGTTTTGCCGGGAGCCAGGCGCCACGACCGGCGCGCCGTTCACGGCGCCTGTTACTGCAATTGTTGCTGCAACACCTTGAGGATGTTCTGCGCGGACTGCTGGCTGCCGGCGCCGGCCTTCACCGCCTGCACGGTGACTTGTGATACCGAGCCCGCGGGCTGCACCAGGATGCGGAAGTCCTCGGGCTTGACCACGGTCTTGTCGCCACCGAACAGCTTGCTGAGGAAACCGCCTTTGTTCTCCTCGGCCTTCAAGGCCTGCGCCGGATTGACGTAACGAATGTCATACGCGCCAGCCGTGCGATTGCGGTCGGTCACCGTGAAGCCGGCCGTGTTGATGGCCAGCCCCACCTTGCGCCAGGCTTCGTCGAAGCCGTCCTGCACCTGCAGGACGCGCCCGTTGTCGATCAGGCTGGCATGCAGGGCTGTTGCGGGAGTCGTCACGTCAGCCACGGCGGCCTTGGCCTGGGCTTCATTCATGCCCAGGCGCACCATGAGTTTGCGCAGGAACACGGTGTCCAGTGTCGGGTCGGGCGTGCCGGGCTGCCAGGTGGTCTGGGTCTTGTCCTGGTTGGTGTAGACCTCCACCATGGTCTGGTGGGTGATGAAAATCTCGGTGCCCTTGCCATCCGGCGTGCGTTCGAACACCGTGCGGAAGCGGTCGCGCTCGCCGGTGTCGTACATGCTGTCGAACACCTTGCCGAGGTATTTGCGAATGAAATCTTGCGGCAGCTTGGCGCGGTTCTCGGCCCAGTCGGTTTCCATCTCGCCGGTGGTCGCATCGGCCTTGGTGAGGTAGAAGCCGTTTTGCTGCCAGAACTCCTTCACCGTATCCCACAGTTTGTCGGGCGGTGTATCCACCACCAGCCAGCGCTGGCCGCCGGCCTGCTCGATGCGCATGCCGGGGTACTGCGGCAGCACGGCATTGCTCTGGACGACTTGCGCTTGCTGCGTGGTGACGTTCTGGTAGGCCAGGGCGCTCACCGGTCCGGTCTTGGTGCCGCCCTCGGGCATGGTGTAGCGTTGCTCGCGCGCCAGTTGCGTGAGGTCGGGCGGCACCACGAGGTCGGGGCCGGCTTTGGCGCTTTCGTAATCGACACTCTTGCCCGTGACGACGGTGTTGAGCGAGGAACAGCCACCTAGCGAGGCCAGGGCCAGGGCGAGAGCGGACAAATGCAGGACAGGGGTGCGACGCATGGTGGACGTTTCAGTGGTGGACGGGGATGCCCAGGTCGGCCAAGGCAGCACGAAGGGCATCTTGATGGCTGGACAGCGGCGTGAGCGGCAGGCGCAAGCTGCCACCCATTTTTCCCATGGCGGCGAGTGCCCACTTGACGGGAATGGGGTTGGGTTCGATGAACAGCAAACGGTTCAGTTCCATGAGCTTGAAGTGCAGTTGCGCCGCCTCGCTGGCATGGCCGGCGATGGCGGCCATGCACAACGCGTGCATCGACCGCGGGGCGACGTTGGCGGTGACGCTGACGTTGCCCTGGCCGCCCAGCAGCATGAGCGCCACGGCGGTGGGGTCGTCGCCCGAGTACACGGCAAAGCCTTGGGGGCGCCTGCGCAGGATTTGCAGCGCACGGTCGATATTGCCGGTGGCTTCCTTGATGCCGACGATGTTCGGCACCTCGGCCAGGCGCAGCACGGTCTCGGCCAGCATGTCGGCGACGGTGCGGCCGGGCACGTTGTACAGCACCATGGGGATGTCCACGGCTTCGGCGATGGCGCGGAAGTGGCGGTAGATGCCTTCCTGCGTCGGCTTGTTGTAGTAGGGCACGACCTGCAGCGTGCAGTCGGCGCCGACGTCCTTGCAGAAGCGCGTCAGCTCGATGGCCTCGGCCGTGGAATTGGCCCCGGCCCCGGCCATGATGGGCACGCGCCCCGCGGCGTGTTCGACCGCCACGCGGATGATGTCGCGCTGCTCTTTCACGCTGACCGTGGGCGATTCGCCGGTGGTGCCGACCACGCCGATGCAATCGGTGCCTTCGGCGATGTGCCAGTCGATGAGCTTGCGCAGGGCGTCGAAATCGACGCTGCCGTCATCACCCATGGGTGTGACCAGGGCCACGATACTGCCGGTGATTGGGTTCATGCGGGGTTCATGCCACGCTGGAGATGAAGCCTACAGATTGTACTTGGCGGGAAGCGCCGCAGTGCCTGCCGCGGCGTGGTGCGGGGGCGCGGGCTCGCGCACCGCGCACACCCGCTGGATGAAGGCGGGTTTGGGCGCATCGACATAGCCGTCCTCATAGGCCACCACACGCAGCGCAGGGCGCACCAGGTCCAGCAACTCGCCGGGGCGCAGCAGGAAGTCCGGGTTGCTGGGTTTGCCCACGCTGGCATTGCCGAGTGCGAAGGTCTCATAGATGAGCACACCCCCCGGAGCCACGGCCGCCACGATCTGCGGCAGCAGCGCACGCCACAGGTAGTTGGCGACGATCACGCCGCCGAAGGTCTGCGTCGCATAGGGCCAGTCACCCGCTTCCAGGTCCGCCACACGGACCTGGGCGATGGCACGCAGCGGCGCCACGGCCTGGGCATCGCGATCCACCGCGTGCACCGCATGGCCGCGCTCGGCCAGCAGGCGCACATGGCGGCCACTGCCGCAGGCCACGTCGAGCACCGAGGCGGCGGGTGCGATGAGCGGGGCAAAGCGCAGCACCCAGGGCGAAGGCGCGAGTTGCGCGTGTCGTGCATCGGCTGCGTCGAGGCCAGGATGGTGGGAAGGCGGAGTCATGGGTGTGCGGCGCGGGAAGTGAGTCGCGACATTCAAGCAGAATCGGCCCGGCCCGGGTTTGCCGCCCACCAACCTCCACCAACCCAAGTCGGGCAAGCCGCCAGGCGTGGCTCTTAGAATTCCGGCGCTTGAAGTCATCAAGACAGGCTCGGCTTGGTCTTGTCAAGTCTTGTTAACGTCTTTTCAGCCGGCCCCTCGCTGCTGAATTTTTGGGCAGGCCCGAGCCGAGCCGCATGGAATCAAGGTTTTCGGCTTCCGGCCTGGTGCTCTATCCCCATCAGGTGGGGATAAGTTTTTGCGCCAACGCAACCGGCAGGGCCAGCCGGACACCCCTGACGCTTGTCCACAATGTCCTCGTCTTATCCACAATCCCCATGGCAACCCGAACCCCTCCGGTCTACAGCGAAGCCTCCATCCGCGTGCTCAAGGGCCTGGAGCCGGTGCAGCAGCGGCCGGGCATGTACACCTCCACGGTCAACCCGCTGCACGTCATCCAGGAGGTCATCGACAACAGCGCCGATGAAGCCCTGGCGGGCCATGCCCGACACATCACACTGACGCAGCATGCGGACGGCAGCACCAGCGTGCAGGACGACGGCCGCGGCATTCCCATCGGCCTGCATCCCGAGGAGGGCGTGCCGGTGGTGGAACTGGTCTTCACCCGGCTGCATGCCGGTGGCAAGTTCGACAAACTCGACGCCGGTGCCGCCTACCGCTTCTCCGGCGGCCTCCACGGCGTGGGCGTGAGCGTGACCAATGCGCTGGCCACCCGCCTTGAAGTCGAAGTGCACCGCGACGGCCAGGCGGCCACGCTCGCCTTTGCCCACGGCGCCCCGGTCGAGCCCCTGCAGACGCGGCCGCTGACGCGCGGTGAATGGAAGACCGGTACCCGCGTGCGGACGTGGCCGGACGCCAAGTATTTCGACGGCGTGCAGTTGCCCCAGGCCGAACTGCTGCACCTGCTGCGCAGCAAGGCCGTACTGCTGCCGGGCCTGGAGGTGAGTCTGCTGCAGGAGAAGACCGGCGAGACGCAGACCTGGCGTTTTGATGAAGGCCTGCGCGGCTATCTGCACGAGGCCCTGGGCGACACGCCGGTGCTGGTCGAGTTCGAAGGCGAAGGCCACGCCGGCAGCCAGACCGAAGGCTTCGCGGCAGGCGAGGGCGCGGCCTGGTGCGTGGCGTTCAGCAGCGAAGGCAATGTGCTGCGCGAGTCCTACGTCAACCTCATTCCCACGCCTGCCGGCGGCACGCATGAGTCGGGCTTGCGCGAAGGGCTGTTCCAGGCGGTGAAGGGTTTCATCGAACTGCATGCGCTCTGCCCCAAGGGCGTGAAGCTGCTGCCGGAAGACGTGTTCTCGCGCGCTTCCTTCGTGCTCTCGGCCAAGGTGCTGGACCCGCAGTTCCAGGGCCAGATGAAAGAGCGCCTGAACAGCCGCGATGCGGTGCGCCTGGTGTCCGGCTTCGTGCGCCCGGCGCTGGAGCTGTGGATGAGCCAGCATGTCGAGCAGGGCAAGGCGCTTGCGGAGCTGGTGATTGCCCAGGCGCAGAGCCGCCAGCGCGCGGCGCAGAAAGTGGAGAAGCGCAAGGGCTCGGGCATGGCCGTGCTGCCGGGCAAACTGACCGATTGCGAAAGCCGCGACGTGGCGCGCAACGAGGTGTTCCTGGTGGAGGGCGACTCGGCCGGAGGCTCGGCCAAGATGGGGCGCGACAAGCAATTCCAGGCGGTGCTGCCGCTGCGCGGCAAGGTGCTCAACGCCTGGGAGGTGGAGCGCGACCGGCTGTTCGCCAATCAGGAAATTCACGACATCGCCGTGGCCATCGGGCTCGATCCGCATGGGCCGAACGACGTCGTCGATTTCGCCCAGCTGCGCTACGGCAAGGTCTGCATCCTGAGCGACGCCGACGTGGACGGCTCGCACATCCAGGTGCTGCTGCTCACACTGTTCTTCCGCCACTTTCCGCAACTCGTCGCCCGTCGCCACGTGCATGTGGCGCGGCCGCCGCTGTTCCGCGTGGACGCACCGGCGCGTGGCAAAAAACCGGCAACCAAGCTGTATGCGCTGGACGAAGGCGAGCTCACCGCCATCCTCGACCGCCTGCGCAAGGACGGCGTGCGCGAAGGCGCCTGGAGCGTGTCGCGCTTCAAGGGCCTGGGCGAGATGAGCGCCGAACAACTTTGGGAAACAACCCTCAACCCCGACACCCGCCGCCTCATGCCCGTGCACCTCGGCCAGGTCGGCGAGACCGCTACCACCGAGCTGTTCGTGCAGCTCATGGGCAAGGGCGAAGCCCAGGCCCGGCGCAACCTGATGGAGGCCTATGGCGACCAGATCGAGGTGGATGTTTAGGGCAGGCGCTGCGCGCCCGAATGCGCAGCGCCCACCGCTCGATCTTCGTCTTGCTTTATGTGTTTTTCTTCGCGTCCTTCGCGGTCCCACGCTTGCTGTTTTCATCCCCGCCTCATGACCACACCCGCCGACCCCACGCCTGATCTGTTCTCGACCCCGCCTGCCGAGCCGCCCACACCCCTGGACGTGGCTGACGACGACAACCCCTCGCTGGCCGACTACGCGCGTCAGGCCTATCTCGACTACGCCATCTCCGTGGTCAAGGGCCGCGCCCTGCCGGACGTTTGCGACGGCTTGAAGCCCGTGCAGCGCCGCTTGCTGTACGCGATGGACCGCATGGGCCTGGCCTCGGGCGCCAAACCGGTGAAGTCCGCCCGCGTGGTGGGCGACGTGCTCGGCAAGTTCCACCCACACAGCGACCAGGCCGCCTACGACGCCCTGGTGCGTCTGACGCAGGACTTCGCCCAGCGCTACCCGCTGATCGACGGCCAGGGCAACTTCGGCAGCCGCGACGGCGACGGCGCCGCCGCCATGCGCTACACCGAGGCGCGGCTCACGCCCATCGCCCGGCTGCTGCTCGACGAAGTGGACATGGGCACGGTGGACTTCGTGCCCAACTACGACGGCTCCACCATCGAGCCGCGCCTGCTGCCGGCGCGCCTGCCTTTCGTTCTGCTCAACGGCGCCAGCGGCATTGCCGTGGGCCTGGCCACCGAAATTCCGGCGCACAACCTGCGCGAAGTGGCGGCGGCCTGCGTCGCCGTGCTGCGCAAGCCCGGCCTCACGCTGGACGAACTGCAGAGCATCGTGCCGGGGCCGGACTTCGCCACCGCCGGGCAGATCATCAGCAGCCCGCAAGACATCCGCGAGGCCTACGCCAGCGGGCGTGGCAGCCTCAAGGTGCGCGCGCGCTGGACCGTTGAGGAACTGGCGCGCGGGCAATGGCAACTCATCGTCACCGAGCTGCCGCCCGGCGCCAGCGCGCAGCGCGTGCTGCAGGAGATCGAGGAACTCACCGACCCCAAGCCCAAGGCCGGCAAGAAGGCCATCAGCACGGAGCAGCAACAGCTCAAGCAGACCGTGCTGGCCGTGCTCGACGGCGTGCGCGACGAGTCCGGGCGCGACGCCGCCGTGCGCCTGGTGTTCGAGCCGAAGAGTTCGCGCGTGCCGGTGGACGAACTGGTCAGCGTGCTGCTCTCCACCACCAGCCTGGAGCAGAGCGTGCCGCTCAATCTGGTGGTGGTGGGGGCGGACGGCAAGCCGCGGCAAAAAAGCCTGCTCGACATCCTGCGCGAATGGACCGCTTTCCGCCAGGCCACAGTGCGCCGCCGCAGTCGCCACCGGCTGGAGCAGGTGCAGGAGCGCCTGCATATTCTCGAAGGCCGGCGCATCGTCCTGCTGAACATCGACGAGGTCATTCGCATCATCCGCGAAAGCGACGAGCCCAAGGCCGCACTGATGCAGCGCTTCGACTTGAGCGAGCGCCAGGCCGACGACATTCTCGACATCCGCCTGCGCCAACTCGCGCGGCTCGAGGCCATCAAGATCGAGCAGGAGATCGACAAACTCACGGCGGAACAGGGCGAGTTGCAAACCCTGCTGGCCGACGACCGGGCGCTGACACGCAAGGTCATCAAGGAGATCGAGGCCGATGCCAGGCAGTTCGGCGATGCCCGCCGCACCTTGATTCAGGCCGAGAGCCGGGCCACGCTGGACGTGCGCGTGCCGGATGAACCCGTCACCGCCATCGTCTCGCAAATGGGCTGGCTGCGCACGCAAAAGGGCCACGGCCTGGAGCTTGCCAACCTCGGCTTCAAGCCGGGCGACGCCTTGCTCGCCACTTTCGAGTGTCGCAGCACCGGCACCCTCTGGGTGCTGGGCAGCGATGGCCGCGCCTACAGCATCGGCATCGCGCAATTGCCTGGCGGCCGTGGCGATGGCCAACCCGTCACCAGCTGCATCGACCTGGCTTCGGGCACCACGCCCGCGCACTACTGGGCCGGCGCCGCCGACACGCCGCTGCTGCTCGCCAGCAGCGCCGGCTACGGCTTGATCGCCCCGGCCGAAAGCCTGAACAGCCGGCAGAAGGCCGGCAAAACCTTCCTCGCCATCGAAGCCGGCGAAACCCTGTTGCCGCCGCAAGCCCTGCGCATGGCCCGTGGCGAAGCGGGCGTCGTGGTGGCGGCCGAGCGCATCGCCGTGCTCGCAAGCAGCGGGCGTTTGTTGATCTTCGGCGTGGACGAATTGCGCCAACTGCCGCGCGGCGGTCGCGGCGTCACGTTGATGGCGCTGGAGTCGAAGGAAACCGTGCTGGCCGCCGTCGCCCTGCTGCCCGGCGCCGCGTTGGACATCCTGGGAACCGGCCGTGGCGGCACGCCCAAAACCCAGACCCTGCAGGCGCGCGCGCAGCAGGGTTACGCCGGCAAGCGCGCCCGCAAGGGCAAGTCCGTTGCGGGGCCGGGCTTCAAACCCGCCGGCCTGCGGGTGGTGTGAACACCGCGCAGCGCGAAACGGAGCGTGAGGCCGGCGGGCATCAATCCACTTCGGCAATCAACTCGATTTCCACCGCAGCGCCCAGCGGAATCTGCGCCACGCCGAAGGCGCTGCGCGCATGCTGGCCCTTGGCACCGAACACCCGGCCGAGCAGTTCCGACGCGCCGTTGATGACCAGATGCTGCTCGGTGAAGCCGGGCACCGAGTTCACCAGGCCCATGAGCTTGACGATGCGGCGTATGCGCCCCAGATCGCCGGTGGCGGCCTGCAGCGTGCCCATCAGGTCGATGGCCACGAGATGCGCCGCTTCGCGCCCCTGCGCCGTGGTGAGTTCCCGCCCGAGCTGACCGGCCCAGACCGCACCGTTTTGCTTGCTGATGTGGCCCGAGAGAAACAGCAGATTCCCGGTCTGCACGAAAGGCACATAGGCGGCCGCCGGGGTTACGGCTTGCGGCAGGGTGATGCCGAGTTGTTGCAGCGTGGCGGAGATGGAGTCGGACATGATGGCGGGGTTCCGGATGTGAAAGGAGTGGAATTTGCAAGCTGGTGAAAGCTGATTCAGGCACTGCTCAAGGCCAGAAACACGGGCGATGGCGCCAAGCCGTAAGCATAAGCAGGGAGCAGGCGACAAGGCTGTGCATGGGCCGCGCCAAGTTGTGCTGGTGTGATGCCAAGCATGCGGTGCGCCAGTGCAGACGCAGTTCTTGCTTTGCTCTGATGCGCCCCATTCTGTCGCACCTCTGCCGAACAATCGCTCCAATCGCAAATGGAGACGGTTCATGTCCGACGTCCTCGACGAAAACCACGAGTTTTTCGAAACGGCACGCTTGGTGCCGCCCATCGTCAAGCTCTGGATGCTGCGCCATGCCATACACAATGTGCTACGGGAGTTGATGCGTCGTGGCTACGACGCAGATCTCGGCGAGGATGATGAGCTATCTGGTGGCGACGGTATTTGACTATCCCGACGTTCGCACCTACGCCGTGCATCGCATGCACAGCGCGGCGGTGCTGGATCAACACGCCCAGCCGCCGGAAGCCTTCGATCTGGATGCCTACATCGCCTCGGGTGCCATGCAGTTTGGCGCGGGAAGATCCATCCGCCTCAAGGCCCGCATCGCGGAGTCGCTGGCGCAGGTGCTGCGCGAAACGCCGCTGGCTGCGGATCAAGCCATCGGCAGCACGCGCCTTGGGTTCTGCACCTTGCGGCCACCGTGCAGGACACCTGGCAGCTGCGCTGGTGGCTGCTCAGTCATGCCGATCAGGCCGTGGTCATCGCCCCCAAGAGCTTGCAGCGGGACCTGGCCTTGCGCATCGCCGAAGCTGCGGAGCTGTACGGCGTCTGATCCGGGCGCGCGACACCTGCCGCAGGGCCGCTGCGGCCTGTTCCGCCGAGGAGGCTTTCGCTGCGGGCGGTGCGGAAGGTCCGGGCGGTCTGGGCGCGGTCTTTGGTCTGCGCGCAGCACCCGGTTCCTGGCGGTCACGCGCGGGGACGTGCCCTGGAACTTTTTACATTGCCCGTACATTTGGCGTACATTGAAGCTGCGCCGGGAGTCAACCCGTGCCGCACCCGAGGAGTAGCCCCATGCAGACCACCACGCCGGATGCGACCGGCAAGTCACGGGGCGCACGCCTGGAAGCCCGTATCTCGGTCGAACAGAAGGCCGTGCTGCAGCAGGCCGCCGCCCTGTCGGGGCGCACCCTGAGTGAATTCGTCATCGCCAGTGCCCAGGAAGCGGCCAGCCGCGTCATCCAGGAACACGAGACCATCCGCCTGAGCCGCGCCGAACAGATTGCCTTCGTCAGTGCCTTGCTCAATCCCCCTGCGCCCAATGCGCGCCTGCGCCAAGCCGCCAAGGCGTATCGCAAACAGATGGGGCTGTGATTGCCCGCGCCCGCCACGCGGTATCGGATCGAGGCACTCGGCAAGAACCACGACCGCGCCGCGATCGACTGCGGCAGCGCCGCACTCGATCGCTACCTGCACCAGCAGGCGCGGCAGGACGCGGACAAGAACGTCGCTGCGCCCTTTGCCATGACCGTACCGCCCGCCCTGCGGGTGCTCGGCTACTACACGCTGTCAGCGTCGCACGTGAACGCCAGCGAACTGCCCGACACCCTGGCCAAGAAGCTGCCGCGCTATCCGCGGCTGCCGGTGATCTTGCTCGGTCGTCTGGCCGTTGACCAAAGCATGAAGGGCAAGGGTCTGGGAGCGTTTCTGCTGCTGGACGCCCTGCGCCGCAGCCTCGAAGCCGCCGCCAACATCGCGGCGATGGCCGTGCTGGTTGACGCCAAGGACGAAGCGGCGGACGCCTTTTACCGGCATTTCAGCTTTCTGCCGCTGCAGCATCCGCCGCGCCGCCTGTTCCTGCCCATGAAAACCGTCGCCGGGCTGTTTGATGCTTGACCGGCACCTGTCCCTGGACGGGAGTCGATCGCAGATCGAACTGGCGTGACGCGGAACTGCCGCCCGTCGGAACGGCAAGCCGCATCCGCTATGGCCAAGTGGCCTCAGCGTTGCATCGAAACGTCGGTTGCCTGCGGCGAGCGGCCAGCACTGCTATAGTGTGCGGCTGCGGTGTGCTGCCCAGTTCTGCGCACCCTGTCAATCTGACATCCTGCCGGAACTCTCCGGCTCCGTCTTGCAACAAGCTGGTGTTCGGCCTCCCGGTTGAACGGTTGCAAGACACTTGCCGCACAAGGCTTGCGCCATGCGGCTTCGAAAGCTTCCATGAACTTTGATCAACTCGGACTTGCCGAGCCTATCCTGCGCGCCGTGATCGAGCAGGGCTACACCACGCCCACGCCCATTCAGGCTCAGGCCATTCCCGCGGTGCTCAAGGGCGGCGATTTGCTGGCCGCCGCGCAAACCGGCACCGGCAAGACGGCCGCCTTCACCCTGCCCATCCTGCATCGCCTGAGCCAGACCGAGCAGGCGCACGACGCCCAGGGCCGCGTCATTCCCCGCGTGCTGGTGCTGGTGCCCACGCGAGAACTCGCCGCGCAAGTGGCCGAGAGCGTGCGCGACTACGGCAAGAACCTCAAGCTGCGCAGCATGGTGATGTACGGCGGCGTGGGCATGCAGCCGCAGCTCGACGCGCTCAAGCGCGGCGTGGACATCGTCGTCGCCACGCCCGGCCGCATGCTCGACCACCACGGCCAGCGCTCGCTCAACCTCTCCGGCATCGACACCCTGGTGTTGGATGAGGCCGACCGCATGCTCGACATGGGCTTCATCCACGACATCAAGCGCGTCCTCGCCCTGCTGCCCAAGCAGCGTCAGAACCTGCTGTTCTCGGCCACGTTCTCCGACGAGATCAAGGGCCTGGCCAACGGGCTGCTGAACAAGCCGGCGGTGATCGAAGTGGCGCGCCGCAACGCCACCGCTGCCACGGTGCAGCAGACCGTGCACCCGGTGGGCCGTGAGCGCAAGCGCGAACTGCTCTCCCACCTCATCCGCGAAAGCAACTGGTACCAGGTGCTGGTGTTCATGCGGACCAAGCATGGCGCCAACCGCCTGGCCGAACAGCTCAACACCGACGGCATCGGCGCCGACGCCATTCACGGCAACAAGAGCCAGGGCGCACGCACCCGCGCGCTGGCCTCGTTCAAGAGCGGCAAGCTGCAGGTGCTGGTGGCCACCGACATCGCCGCGCGCGGCATCGACATCGACCAGTTGCCCATGGTGGTGAACTACGAGCTGCCCAACGTGCCCGAGGACTACGTCCACCGCATTGGCCGCACCGGCCGCGCAGGCGCCGAAGGCCAGGCCATCTCGCTGGTGTGCGTGGACGAGCTGCGCTTCCTGCGCGACATCGAGAATCTCATCGGCAAGCCCATCGACCGCAAGCTCATCACCGGCTTCGAGCCCGATCCGAAAGAGCGTGCGCAACCCATTCGCGTCGGTCGCACCACCATTGGCGGGGGTGGCAAGCCAGCCGGCGGCGGTGGTGGCCAGCGCCGTGGCGAAGGCGCGTCGCGCGCCGCCGCGGGTCATGGCCATGGCCGTAGCGATGCCACCAGCCACGCCCATGGCAGCGGCCGCCGTGACGGTGCCGCTGCAGGTTCTGGCGCACCGCGCCGCGATGCTGGCCGGCGTGGTTCGTCGGGCGCCCCCAGGCGCGACGGCGGGCGCTGAGGCGACGCTGAATCCGTTCCCGTGATGCGATGCGCACGAGGGACTTGTTCAGCGTCGCCCTAAGCTCGAACGGGCTCTCGCGGAACGGAACCAAGGTCCGCGAGAGCCCGATCAACAAGAACAAAGGGCGAGGGCCGCAGCTGCGGCCCTCGCCCTTTGTCTTTGCACGCCAGCCCGATGCTCGCGGCAAGTTGCTTCGAACCACCAGCCGCCATGCGCAAGCGAAGGCCTGCGGCGAAGATCTACGGCCCCTGCATCAACCCACGCAATTGCGCCCATGTCTGCTCGGGGGTGATGCCGCGCAGGCAGTTCAGGTGGCCCAGCGGGCAGGTGCGCTGGAAGCAGGGGCTGCAGTCGAGTTGCAGCCAGATGGTGGCGCTACGGTGCGCAGCCGGCGGGGTGTGGCGCGGGTCGGTGGAGCCGTAGAGGCCGACGGTGGCGCGGCCCAGCGCGGCGGCGACGTGCATCAGGCCGGAGTCGTTGCTGACCGCGCCTTGGCTGCTGGCGAGCAGGGCGATGACTTGCTCCACACGGGTTTTGCCGCAGAGGTTGACGCTTCCCGCTGCCTGCGTGGCGATGGCCTCACCCATGGCCGCATCACGCGGCGCTCCAAGCACGGCAACGGTATAGCCCTGCTGCTGCGCCAGCCGGGCCAGCGCCGCATAGTGCTCCACTGGCCATTGTTTGGCGGGGCCGTATTCGGCACCGGGGCAGAGTGCGACCCAGCGTTCGGGCAGGCCGAATCGCTGGCGGGCGGCGGCAGCCATGCTGGCCGCGATGTGCAGCGTGGGTTCGAGAATCGGCGCTGGGCTCGTTGCTGCTGCTGAGGCAGCCCCAGCGGTGGCGGCGCCAGGCTGAGCGCAGGCTGCAAGTGCCGCGTAGTGGCGCCGCATGTCGCTGCGCGAAGCGCCGGCTTGCCCGGCATTGGCCAGCTTGCTAGCTGCGGCTTCGCGCGGAATGCGGCCGGCAATGGGCGAGATGGCAAGCGGTTCGACCGGGTGCGTGGCGCTGGACGCATGGGCGGAGTCTGGCGCATGCGCGGCGTGGGTCAGCAGCAGCCCGCGCGCTTCGCCCCGATAACCGATGCGTTGCGGAATGCGCGCCAGCCATGGCACCAGCCGCGACTTGACGTTGTTGCCGAGGATGTAGGCGCGCTCGTAACCTCGCTCGCGCAACTGCGCCGCGAGGCGGCGGCGGGCGGGGAAGTCGAGCTTGCCATGCGCGAACGGCGCTTCGATCACGTCCACCACACCCGGCATGGCGCGCAGAACCGGCGCAACACCGGGCAGGCCCAGCGCGGTGACCTGCTCGCCGCGCGCCGCGAGCAGCGCCACCAGCGGCTGCGCCATCACCGCGTCGCCGATCCACTGCGGGGCGATCAGCAGGACGCGGGTCATGCGGGACGCCGCCTCAATGCCCGTGCGCCACTTCGCCTTCGGCCAGGCGGTAACGCGTGCCGCAGTAGGGGCAGGCGGCTTCGCCGTGGCTGATGTCGATGAACACGCGCGGGTGGCTGCTCCAGATGGGCATGTTCGGATTGGGGCAGTAGGCGGGCAGATCCTTGGCCTTGAGTTCGACCACGGGCATGTCGGGCTTGGGAATGGCGCTCATGGGTAAGACCTCAGTCGTTGAAGGATGGACGCATGTTCAAACCATCGACAGCCAACCCGCGTATTTCGGGTTGCGACCGCCGACGATGTCGAAGAAGGCGTTCTGGATGCGCTCGGTGATCGGGCCGCGATGGCCGTGGCCGAGGGTGATGCCGTCGAGTTCGCGAATCGGCGTGACTTCCGCCGCGGTCCCGGTGAAGAAGGCTTCGTCGCAGATATACACCTCGTCGCGGGTGATGCGCTTTTCCTTCACCGTCAGGCCCAGGTCTTCGCAAATGGCGAACACCGTCTTGCGGGTGATGCCGTTGAGCGCGCCGGACGACAGGTCCGGGGTGTAGAGCACGCCTTCGCGCACCACGAAAATATTCTCGCCCGCGCCTTCGCTCACGAACCCCTGCGGGTCGAGCAGCAGCGCCTCGTCGTAGCCATCGGCGGTCACTTCCATGTTCGCCATGATGGAGTTGGTGTAGTTGCTCACCGCCTTGGCATTGCACATGGTGATGTTCACATGATGGCGGGTGAAGCTGCTGGTCTTGACGCGGATGCCGCGCTTGAGGCCCTCTTCGCCGAGATACGCGCCCCAGGGCCACGCGGCGACCATCAGGTGAATGGTGTTGCCGCGCGGCGAGATCCCCAGCTTCTTGTCGCCAATCCAGGTGAGGGGGCGGATGTAGCAGGAGTCGAAGCCGTTGAGCCGCACCACGTCGAGTTGCGCCTGCATCGCCTGCTCGAGGGTGAAGGGGATCTCCATGCGCAAAATCTTGGCGCTGTTGAACAGGCGATCGGTGTGGTCGCGCAGGCGGAAGATGGCCGTGCCCTTGTCGGTCTTGTAGGCGCGCACGCCTTCGAAAGCGCCGCAGCCGTAATGCAGGGTGTGGGTCAGCACGTGAATTTTGGCGTCGCGCCATTCGACGAACTGGCCGTCCATCCAGATTTTGCCGTCGCGGTCGGACATGGATGTGGGCAGGGCCATGATGCAAAGTCTCCAGGGATAGTCGGGTCGAACGGATCATTCTAGGAGCCTGTCGGCGCCCTGGCGCTTGGCCAGGCGAGCAACTCCCCGCAGGCGTCCGAGCTGACGCAGGAACAGCCCCAGCGCAGACCCGGATTCAGACAGGTTTCAGCACCTGTGGCTATGCTGTGGACGATTTTCTGCCCGCCCGCCCGCGTCGGCACGCCCGCTGTTCCCCATTCCTTGCCGCCATGGCCACCATGTCCGACACCCAGCCCAAGCCCTACCGTTTCGCGTTCCGTGATTTCATCCAGCTCGCCAAGCCCTATTGGGTCTCCGACGACAAGAAAAAGGGCTGGGCACTGCTGCTCGTCATCCTGGCGATGAACCTGGCCCTCGTCTGGGTGAACGTGCGGCTCAACTTCTGGAATGCGGCGTTCTACAACTCGATTCAGGCCAAGAATTTTCCGGACTTCAAGCACCTGCTGCTGGTCTTCAGCGGCTATGCGCTGCTCTACATCGTGCTGGCGGTGTATTCGCAATACTTCCTGCAAATGCTGCAGATCCGCTGGCGGCGCTGGGTCACCGAGGTGTTCCTGAAAGACTGGCTGGTGGGCGGTGCGCATTACCGCATGTCGCTGCGCCAGGGCAACTCCGACAACCCCGACCAGCGGATTGCCGATGACATTCGCAGCTTCGTCAACGATTCGCTCAGCCTGTTCTTTGGCTTCATCTCGTCCCTGGTCACGCTGCTGTCCTTCCTCACCATCTTGTGGACCCTGTCGGGCGCCTTCACGCTTCTGGGCTACAGCATTCCCGGCTACATGGTGTGGGTCGCCATCGCCTACGCCGGCATCGGCAGCTATTTCGCGCACAAGGTGGGCAAGCCGCTCATCAAACTGAACTTCAACCAGCAGCGCTACGAGGCTGACTTCCGCTTCGGCCTGGCGCGCACGCGCGAACACAACGAGGGCATCGCTCTCTACCGTGGCGAAGACCGCGAGATGGAAGGCCACAACAGCCGCTTCGCCAATGTGTGGAGCAACTGGTGGGGCATCATGAAGCGGCAGAAGTTGTTCACCTGGTACAGCTCGTTCTACGGCCAGCTCGCCATCATCTTCCCCATCCTGGTGGCCGCTCCGCGCTACTTTGCCGGGCAGATCCAGCTTGGCGGGCTGACGCAAACCGCCAGTGCCTTCGGCCAGGTGCAGGGCGCCTTGTCATGGTTCATCGACGCGTATGGCCGCATCGTCGACTGGCGCGCCACGGTCGAGCGGCTCTACACCTTCGTGCAGTCGGTCGAGGCGGTGCGCCATGTGCCGATTTCAGACTTGATGGATGGGCAGTTGCCCGGAGCGCCTGCGGCCGGCGGGCTGCTGCCGCAAGGCCCCGGCAGTGGCGGCAGCAGTGGCGGAGCCGTGCTCGCCATCGAGCTCGGCGATCTGCGCGTCGCCACGCCCGACGGCCGGCCGCTGCTCCAGGCCGACGGCCAGCGCATCCAGCCCATGCAGCACACCCTGTTCGTCGGCCCCTCGGGCCTGGGCAAGAGCACCCTGGTGCGCTGGCTCGCCGGCATCTGGCCGTATGCCGAAGGCACGCATTACCGCCTGCCTGCGGGGCGCAGCCTGTTCCTGCCACAAAAGCCGTATTTGCCCATCGGCACGCTGCGCCAGGCGCTCACTTATCCCATGCCGACAGAGCAGTTTGACGATGCCCGTTTGCAAGTGGTGCTGACCCAGGCCCGCGTGCCGTATCTGTTCGCGTCCATCGACCAGGCCGACACCTGGATGCAGCGCCTCTCGCCCGGCGAGCAACAGCGCCTGGCGATTGCACGCGCCTTGCTGGCCGCGCCCGACTGGCTGTTCCTGGACGAAGCCACCAGCGCGCTCGACCCACCCACCGAAGCCGCGATGTACGAACTGCTGCAGCGCGAGTTGCCGCATACCACCTTGGTGAGCGTGGCGCACCGGCCCGGGGTGGTGCATTTTCACCGGCAGATTCTGTTGGTCAAGGCCGGTGGCGAAGGCGAGCCGGGCCACCTGGTGTCACACACTCCGCAGTTGGCCGAAACCCGGGCCGCGAGCGAGTCGGGCGATTGGGCGCTGGCAGGGGCTTGACGCGACTGGCGACTGGCGACTGGCCACTGGCCTGGCCCACCTGCTGCACGCCCAAGTTGGGTTGAGAGCAGCCCCCCGAGCGGGATGAGAAAACCCGGGGCGGCCCGACGTTTGCTCTCAAGAAAACGCAGGGCCGCCCCAAGTTTTCTTGAACCCCACGGGGGGCGGGTTGGGCGCAGCCCGGCCCTGGGGCGCTCATGAGACACCCTGTGTCAACCCTCCGCTGTTTGGCGCAGGCCTTGCCGCCCGCCGTGCAGTGCGGGATCGTAGGGTTTGCGGTCGACCCATGCGCGCCAGATCACGCGCACCCAGCCACGGGCGGTGCCTGCGCTCAATACCCGAAGCCGCTCGAACGCCGCCTTTTCTTGGTCTGCCGCAGTTGGTCGATGCTGAGCCCGCCACCGCCGCGCACCGCATAGTGAATCAGCCCGCCGACCATGGCGATTTCGGCATACATCACGATCACACCCATGCGCCCGGCCGGCGGCAGCGCGAAGATCAGGATTGCCGCAATGGAAAACAGCGCCAGCGCCGCAGCCATGAAACGGGTGAACAGGCCAAGCGCCAAGGCGATGCCGCCGCCCAATTCCAGCAGGATGACCAGCGGCAGCAGCCCGCCCGGCACCCCGTGCGACTGCATGAAGCCGGCGGTCTGGGCGTAGCCGTCGATTTTCGACAGGCCGGCGTGGATGAAAACAGCGGCCATCAACACGCGGCCAATGGCAATCAACAGGGCTCCTAGTGCGTCTTGCATCCGAATCTCCTGGGTGTTGGCCGGCGGTTTGCGGTCGTGGCCGCGCCGGCTGCGTGGATGAAGGCTCGCCATGCGCCGCGCGAGCTTGGCGACATGCGCCGCGGTTGCCGAAGTGTAGGCAGATTCGCACCCGGCGTCACAACCCGCTACATCCGTTCGCGTCAGCTGTCCGCAAAATTCGTCCTGGTTCGTTAAATACGACAACCAACATCCTCAGGAAGGAGAACTGCGATGCGTGTCCGTTCATTGGCCCTGGCCATCATGCTGCCGGCTTTCGCCGCTCTTGCCGGCTGCGCTCAATACCCCACCCAGCCCGGCTATGGCTACGCCCCGCAGCCCGCCTACGCCCCCCCGCCGGTCTATGGGCAACAGCCGAGTTATGCGCAACAACCCGCCTATGCGGCACAGCCGGCACCGGCTTACGGCTACAACAACCAGGCGCCCATCTATGCGCCCGCACCCGGTTACGCGCCGGCTCCGAGCTACGCCGCCCCGGCCATCAACCCCGCGCTGGGGGCCGTGGCCGGCGGCTTGGCCGGCTCGGCCATCGGCAATGGCAACGGACGGGTCGCAGCCGCCGCAGCCGGTGCCGGCATCGGCGCCATCGCCACGCAGAACTGCCCGGGCGGCCCCAGCGTCAACCAGGCGCTGGGAGCCGTGGCTGGCGGCCTGATCGGCTCCATGGTCGGCCACGGCAACGGCCGCGTCGCGGCAGCGGCGGTGGGCTCCGGCCTGGGGGCGATGGCCACGGGGTGCAACTGAGGCGCCACCGGCTTGGCGTCGGGCCAGGGGCCCCGCGTCAAGCTCACGGCGAACTTCGCGGGCAATGTCAAAGAGGTCGAGCGCTTCTTGCTGGAGGCCGATGCGCTCCAGGCATTCGATGCCCCGCTGATCGAACTGACCGACACCCTGATCCCGAACCTGGAACGCTTTCCCGGCATGGGCAGGCGGTTCTTTGGCCGCCCAACCCGCTCCGTCGAAGCCAGCAACGGCATCGACGGTTTGCACCGCAAACCCGAGGCCATTGCAAAGGACGGCGAGCTGCGCGAATACCTCCTTCCTCGCTACCTGCTGCTCTACGCCCGCATCGACTCGACAATCCATCTGTTGTCCATCAGGCACCACCTGCAACTCCCTTTCGATTTTGAAAGCCAGTGGGAGTGCAGCAAGGGGACGCAATGACAGGAGCGCATTGGAATCATCACGCGCCGTGGCTATGATCTCCTCGTTTCTGACCTGAGCCGGTCCAGCTTCGGAGGTTGTCGGCATGCACCATGACCACAACCTCCGCCTTGTCGCAAGGCCTGCTCCTTGGCCTGGGCGTTTTCATCTATCCCGGTCCGAAAGACATCGTTGTTCTCCGCATGGCCCTGGCCGGACGCTGGCCGCCCGGGCTGGTCGCCATCGGCGCCTTTAGCGACGCACTGCTCATCACTATCGGCATGGCGGGTGTGTCGGCCATGCTGCAGCAATCTTCCCCACTGCAACACACGGCGCTATGGATTGGCGTGGTCGTCATGTCATGGCACGGCCAGCGCGCGGCACGCGCCGCGTTGCGTGGCGATGCCGAGGTGGCGAAGTGGCAAGCCACTGAACCTGCAGAACGCACAGCCCCGCGCGGCAATGGCTGGCCGGAGCTGCTCGCTGCTTCCCTGCTCAATCCGGTGGCGTGGCTCGACACCTTGTTCATCCTGGGTACGGTGGGTGCCGCATTGCCAGCGCCGCAGCGCCCGGCATTCACGCTCGGTGCTGTACTGGCTTCCGCACTGTGGTTCAGCCTGCTGGTCTGGGGCGCAAGCAGGGCGAGCGCCTGGGTGACCTCGACCGCCGTCTGGCGCATCCTTGATGGTTTCGTGGCGCTCTGCCTGTTGGGATTGGCCGCGTATGTCGCAGCGGGGCTGCTGTAGCCGGGATGGGTTCGAGCTTGAATCCACAGCGGGACGACGCCGTATCTGTGTGTGCACCAATGCGTCCAACCAAGCCAAAAATCTTTAAGCCGCCAGTTTCGCGCTGGCGAGGCGGTTCAGGCTGACGTGCTGTTCAGCAGCTTGCAAGGCCAAGGCGCGGTGAACTTCCGGCGGAATGCGAACCCGGAACTCGCCGCTGTCATGCTTCTCGGCAAGCGGAGCCGGAATGTCTTCGCCGCTGGCTAGCAGATCGGCCACGGCTTCGGCCACAACTTGCCGATCCCTTTCAAGGCCGCTTCGGGCGTCGAAGCCAGCCAGGAGAGGGAAGGAAACTCGGCGCACAAGCCGACATGCACGCCATCCTCCGGCGACCAGGCGACGCGATAGGTGTAGTGGTCAACGCTCATGGTGAAAACCCTCTAGTTTCCCGATGGCAAGGAGCACTGCCGAACTCGGTACGAAGCGCTTTTGGGAGCTGTCGCGTTGTTACCCCTGCAACCCCCGCACCACCTCCAGCGCCTCATCGATGCGCGACACCGGGTGCAGTTCCAGCCCCTCGAACTGTCTGCCCGCGCCCTTGGGTGCATTCGCTGCCGGGATGATGGCGATGGAGAAGCCGAGCTTGGCGGCTTCGCGCAGGCGTTCCTGGCCGCGGGGGGCGGGGCGGATTTCGCCGGCCAGGCCCACTTCGCCGAAGGCGAGCAGGCCGCGGGGCAGGGGGCGGTTGCGTAGCGAACTCTGGATGGCGAGCAGCACGGCGAGGTCGGCGGCGGGTTCGGTGATGCGCACGCCACCCACGGCGTTGACGAACACGTCCTGATCGCCGCTGGCCACGCCGGCGTGGCGGTGCAGCACGGCGAGCAGCATGGCCAGGCGCGCGGCGTCCAGGCCGACGCACAGGCGCCTCGGGCTGGGCGCGGCGGCGCTGTCCACCAGCGCCTGCACTTCCACCAGCAGCGGGCGCGTGCCTTCCAGCGTGGCGAGCACGCAGGTGCCGGGCACGGGTTCGGCATGGGTGGAGAGAAAGATGGCCGAGGGGTTGGACACGCCTTTGAGACCATGCTCGGTCATGGCGAACACGCCGAGTTCGTTCACCGCGCCGAAGCGGTTTTTGATGGCGCGAATGAGGCGGAAGCGCGACTGCGTGTCGCCCTCGAAATACAGCACGGTATCGACCATGTGCTCCAGCACGCGCGGCCCGGCGAGCGCGCCTTCCTTGGTGACGTGGCCGACGAACACCAGGGTGATGCCGCTGGTTTTGGCGGCGCGGGTGAGCTGCGCCGCGCATTCACGCACCTGCGAGACGGAGCCGGGGGCGGATGACAAGGCCTCGGTGTAGACGGTCTGGATGGAGTCAATCACCGCCACGGCGGGGCGTTCATTCGCCAGGGTGTCGAGCATGACCTCCAACTGCGTTTCGGCCATCAGTCGCACCGGGGCGTCTTTCAGCCCCAGGCGCTGCGCCCGCAGCGCGACTTGCGCGGCGGATTCTTCGCCACTGATATAGAGCACCGGCAAGGTGGTCGCCAGCCCCGCGAGAACCTGCAGCAGCAGCGTGGACTTGCCGATGCCCGGGTCGCCGCCCAGCAGCAGCACGCCGCCGGGCACGAGGCCGCCGCCGAGCACGCGGTCGAGTTCATCGATGCCGCTGGGCTGGTGGCGATGGCGCTCGGCCTGCACCTCGGTGAGCAGAATGGGCCCGCTGGGGACGGCCAGCCCGCCGCGTGCGGCGAACTGCGCTGCCGCCGCGCCATGCCGCGCGCCGGGGCGGGGGCCGGACGCCGCGCTCTCCACCGTTTCCACCAGCGTGTTCCAGGCCTCGCAATGCGAGCAGCGGCCCTGCCACTTGGCGTTCTTGCCGCCGCATTCGGAGCAGACGTAGACGGTTTGGGGTTTAGCCATGATGCGGCGTGACCATGCCCCTCACTCCACTTGCACGGGTACGCGCAAGGCCAGGGCGCACATCAATTCGTAGCCCAGGGTTCCAGCGGCGGCGGCGACTTCGTCGATGGGCAACTCGACGCCGTTGTGGCGGCCCCAGCACAGCACCGGGCTGCCGACGTCGGCGGCGCGTCCGGCGGCGCGCACGGGGTCGAGGTCCACGGTGACCATGTCCATCGACACGCGGCCGACGATGCGGGTGCGGATGCCGTCCACCACGATGGGCGTGCCGGTGGGCGCATGGCGCGGGTAGCCGTCGGCATAGCCCACGGCGGCCGCGCCGATGCGCATCGGCTGCTCGGAGGTGAAGGCGGCGCCGTAGCCCACGCTGGCACCGGCGGGAATCTGCTGCACGCCGACGATGCGGGTGACGAGGCTCATGGCCGGGTGCAGATCCCAGGCCTTCGCATCGGACGCCAGGCCGGTGGGCGAGCCGCCGTAGAGCATGATGCCGGGACGAACCCAGTCGCCCAGAATGGCGGCTTGGGGCGCTTCTTGTTCGGCGGCTTGTGCGGTGCTTGCGGTGCGGGTGGCATGCGCGGCGAGCTTGAGCACCCCATCCGCCGGGCGGCGCCCCTGACCATGGCGCAACAACGCTGCCGAATTGCACAGGCTGCGCTCGCCCGGCAGGTCGCCCATGCAGCGCTGGAACAAGTCGAACGCATCGGCCGTGCCTTGCGGGCCGTCGGCGGTGGCGAAATGGGTCATGTGGGTGATCTCGCCCACGGCCGGGCATTGCTGCAGCCGCTCCCACGCGGCGCGGTACTGCGCGGGCGTGAAGCCCAGCCGGTTCATGCCCGTGTTCATCTTGAGATACACGCGGTGCGCGCGGGGTTTGCGCCGAGCCGCCAGCCAGTTGAGCTGGGCCACGTCGTGCACCACATGCCACAGGTTGAGGCGCTCGCAAAGCTGCAGGTCGTCCGCGCCGAAACAGCCTTCCAGCAGCAGGATGGGACCGCCCCAGCCCAGGGCGCGCAGGGCTTCGGCCTCGGCCAGGTCGAGCAGGGCAAAGCCGTCGGCCGCGCGCAAGGCCGCGAACGCGCGCTCGATGCCATGCCCATAGGCATTGGCCTTCACCACCGCCCACACCTTCGCCTGCGGCGCCGCCAGGCGCGCGCGCGCCAGGTTATGGGTCAGGGCCTCGGGGTGGATGGTGGCTTGAATGGGGCGTGGCATGGGGGGCGCAGGGCGTTGCCGTGCTCGTGATGGGGTCGTGCAGGTGGTGACCAGGAGGCGTGCAGGGGGTGTGCGGGAGGTGGAAGCGCAGTGTAGTTTGGCAGAAATCCTGGCTCGACCGCTGTGCTATAAACCGCCCCCAGACCTGCAACTTAGCGCAGCCGCCCCGTGGGGATCGAGAAAATTTCGGGGCACTCCGTTTTCTCGAAAGCCGCAGCCTGGCGGCAGCGAGCAACAGGCTGGGGGAGACAAGCGCAGGGCCGCCCGCGCGACCGGCGACACCCGTGATGCAACTGCGATCGAGATAATGAAAAAAGGCTTTTACTGGATCATGGCCGCGCAGTTCTTTTCGTCGCTGGCCGACAACGCGTTGCTCATCGCCTCCATCGCCTTGCTGCTGCAACTGCAGGCTCCGGGCTGGATGACGCCGCTGCTGAAGTTTTTTTTCACCGTGTCCTACGTGGTGCTGGCGCCGTTCGTCGGCGCCTTCGCCGACTCGATGATGAAGGGCAGGGTCATGTTCATCACCAATCTGGTGAAGGTCGTCGGACTCATGCTCATGCTCGCCAGCGTCCACCCGTTGCTGGCTTACGGCGTGGTCGGCCTCGGCGCCGCAGCCTACTCGCCGGCCAAGTACGGCATCCTCACCGAGTTGCTGCCACCGCAACAACTGGTGGCGGCCAATGGCTGGATCGAGGGCACCACGGTGGGCTCCATCATTCTCGGCACCGTGTTCGGCGGCTTTCTGGTGAGCCAGATGGCCAGCCGTTATCTGCTGGGTCTGCCGGGTCTCGCGCACCTGGGCATCAACACCGCGGCCGAGGCGGCGCTTGGGGTCATCGTCTTTGTCTACATCATCGCCGCGCTGTGCAATCTGAAAATTCCCGACACCGGCGCCCGCTACCCGCACCAGACCGCCAACCCGGCGAAGCAACTGGTCGAGTTCATCCACTGCACCAAGGTGCTGTGGACCGACAAGCTGGGGCAGATTTCCATGGCCGTGACCACGCTGTTCTGGGGCGCAGGCGCCACGCTGCAATTCATCGTCATCAAGTGGGCCGAGTACGCCCTGGGGCTGGACCTGAGCAAAGCCGCCACGCTGCAAGCCACCGTGGCATTCGGCGTGGCGGCAGGCGCCATACTGGCCGCCACCCGCGTGCCGCTGAAAAAGAGCCTGACCGTGCTGCCCATGGGCATGGGCATGGGCATTCTGTGCATGGTGCTGTCGCTGTATACGCGCAGCCTGGTACCCGACCTGCAGTTCAGCGTCGGCAGCCTGCATCTGCCGCTCTATCTGGTGCTGGCCGGCGTGTTCATGGTCGCCATCGGCGCCATGGCCGGTTACTTCGTGGTGCCGATGAACGCGCTGCTGCAGCACCGCGGCTATGTGCTGTTGTCGGCCGGGCATTCGATTGCGGTGCAGAACTTCAACGAGAACGTCAGCGTGCTGGTCATGCTGTCGGTGTACGCCCTGCTCATCAAACTGAACCTGCATATCCAGTGGATCATCGGCCTGTTCGGCGTGTTCGTGGTCGGCGCCATGTGGCTGGTGATGCAGTGGAACAAGCGCAATATGCGCGAGCGCGACTGGACCCAGATCATCGGCGAGCCGCGCCACGAGTCCGGGCATTGAGCCCATCATCCTCACGGTTGAACCCAACTGCCGCCACCTGATGGACGCGCTACGCATCGGCCCCCTGGTGCTGCCCTGGGGACCGCTCATCCTGGTGCTGGGCTACACCGTGGCGGTGTTTGTGGCCGGCGCGGCGCAGCGCAAAGGCCAGGGCCATGCGGAGCCGGCTTTGCTGCCCCTGCTGGTGCTGGCCCTGGTGGCGGCGCGCGCGGTCTTCGTTGCGCAGCACCTGGCGAACTACCCCACGATGCTGTCCATGCTGGACATCCGCGACCGCGGCTTCACGCCTGTGGCGGGCTGGGCGGCTGCCGTGCTTGGCGTGGCGTTCTGGGCCTGGCGCCGGCCCACGCTACGGCGCAGCCTGCCGATGAGCGCGGCAACCGGTGCGGCCGTCATCCTGGCAGCCGGTGCCTTGTTGCAGGCGGTGCAGCCACCCCGGCCGCCACTGCCGCAGCTCAGTCTGCAGCGCTTGGGCGGCGAGGCGGGGAATGCGCCTGAGGGGGCTGCTCTCGCCCTGGCGCGCCCCGGCGGCGAGGTCGCGCTGCGAAGCCTGGAAGGCAAGCCGCTGGTGCTCAACCTCTGGGCCACCTGGTGCCCGCCCTGCCGGCGCGAACTGCCCACCCTGGTGCAGGCCGCGCGGCAGGAACACAACGTGCGCATCGTGCTGGTGAACGAGGGCGAATCGGCACAGCGCGTCGCCGACTTCCTGCGCCGCGAAAAACTCGCGCCCTCCGAGGTGCTGCTCGACCCCGACAGCCGCCTGCTGTCGTACTACCAGTCCCCCGGCCTGCCCACCACTCTGTTCATCGCCGCAGACGGCAAGGTGCAGCGCATGCATATCGGCGAACTGTCGGCCGCGACGCTGCAGCAGGGTATTGCGGAACTGGGCGGGAACTAAGACGTCCTTCACCTAAGGCGATGCTGAACAAGTTCCCGTGATGCAACTCGCCTTGCATCGGGATGGGATGCAAGGCGCAAACCACAGCCATAGCCCAAGCTATGGCGCGGATTTGCAACGCCGCAGACCGCCCGAGGCGCGGACGCGATGCGCACGAGGGACTTGTTCAGCGTTGCCCTAAGCTTGCTGGTGGTGCGCGACCTTGCTTCGCCTTGCGGCAGGAGGACGAAACAAGACGTTGCCCACCCACCGATCTGCATGTTTTCTCCGCTCACCGAGCGGACTCCACTTCTCTGTATGCACACGTCCCGCCAAACCCTGGCCGCCATCAGCGGCCTGATGCTCAACGCCTTCGTTTGGGGCGTGTCGTGGTGGCCGTTTCGCGACCTCCGGGCGCTGGGCTTGAATCCCTTGTGGGCAACGGCGGCGATCTATGGGCTGAGCACGGCAGCCATTCTGTTGGCGCGGCCTCGGGTTTTGGGCGCGCTGCTGCGCAACCCTGCGCTGTGGCTGATTCTGTTGTCTTCGGGCGCGACCAACGCCGCGTTCAACTGGGGCGTGACCGAAGGAGATGTGGTGCGGGTGGTGCTGCTGTTCTACCTCATGCCGGTGTGGGCGACGCTGCTGGCGCGCTGGCTGCTGCAGGAGCGGCTCACGCCGCTGGTGGGGTTGCGGCTGGTGCTGGCCTTGGCCGGGGCGATGGTGGTGCTGTGGCCGCCGGGCGGCGGCTTGCCGCTGCCGCAGCATCCGGCCGACTGGCTGGGCGTGGTGGGCGGCATGACCTTCGCCCTCAACAACGTGCTGTTGCGCAAGTATGCGCATACGCCGCCGGAGGCGCGCGGCTTGGCGATGTTCGCCGGCGGCACGCTGGTGGCCGGTGGCTTGGCGTCGGCGCTGGCGGCCGCTGGCGTGGCCAGCGGCCTGCCCGTGCCGACGCTGCCACTGGTGTTGGCCGTGGGCTTGTTGGCGCTGGCCTTTCTCGCCGCCAACCTCGGCCTGCAATATGGCGCGGAGCGCCTGCCGTCCAGCCTCACGGCGGTGGTGATGACGGTGGAGATCGTCTTCGCCAGCGGCAGCGCGGTGCTGCTGGGGGCCGAGCAACTCAGCGTGCAGGCGCTGATCGGTGGTAGCCTCATTTTGCTGGCCATCCTGCTCGCGGCCTGGCGCCAACCGGCGCTGCCGCCGCAGCCACCGCAGCAACATTCGCCCCGGGAGACTCCGATATGAGCGCCGCCGACACCGATATCACCACGAAACCTGCAACACCCAGCGTGTTCGACTTCAGCGCCACCGACATCCACGGCCAGGCGCAGTCGCTGGCGCAATGGCGCGGCAAGGTGCTGCTCATCGTCAACACCGCCAGCGCCTGCGGCTTCACGCCGCAATACGCCGGGCTGCAGGCGCTGCACCACGCCTACCGCGACCGGGGCTTCGAGGTTCTGGCCTTTCCCTGCAACCAGTTTGGCGCGCAGGAGCCGGGCACGCCGGAACAGATCGCCCAGTTTTGCAGCATCAACTACGGCGTCGAATTTCCGCTGTTCGACAAGATCGATGTCAACGGCGCCCATACCCACCCGCTGTGGCGCTGGCTCAAGGACCAGGCCAGCGGCGTGCTCGGCACCGAAGCCGTCAAATGGAATTTCACCAAATTCCTGGTTGGCCGCGACGGTCAGGTGATCCGCCGCTACGCGCCGCAGACCCAGCCGGATGCGCTGCGGGCCGACATCGAGATCGCGCTGGACAACCCTGTGTCGGCACCCGTGGCTGCCGGTTGATCCGGCCAGGGTCGGTCCAGTTCGACACGGTTCGGCCCGCTCTCAGTTCCGCAAGGCTTCGTCGAGGAACTCCAGCCAGTGCTGCACCGGCATGGTGGTGCCGGCTTGCAAGTGTTGGATGCAGCCGATGTTGGCGCTGAGGATGCGCTGCGGCGCCACATGCGCCAGGTGCTTGAGCTTGCGCTCGCGCAACTGTTTCGACAAATCCGCCTGCAGCACGGAGTAGGTGCCGGCCGAGCCGCAGCACAGGTGGCTCTCCGCCGGCAGGCTGACGCTGAAACCCAGGCCGCGCAGCAGCGCTTCCACCTGCCCGCCCAGGCGCTGGCCATGTTGCAAGGTGCAGGGCGGGTGCCAGGCCAGGTTTTCGGCCGGCTTGTGCCGGAGCTTGGCGGCGATGTGCTCGCCGTGCGCGGCGAGGAATTCGATCGGGTCGCGTGCGAGTGCGGAGATGCGTGCGGCCTTGTCGGCATAGGCCGGATCGTGCCGCAGTTCACGGCCGTAGTCCTTCACCAGCACGCCGCAGCCTGAGGCATTGACGACGATGGCCTCGACCATGCCACGCTCGACTTGTGGCCACCAGGCGTCGATGTTGCGGCGCATGTCGGCCAGCGCCCCGTCGTGGTCGCTCAGGTGCTGGCGGATGGCGCCGCAGCAGCCGGCACCTTCGGCCACCAGCGCCTGCACCCCCAGGGCGTCGAGCACGCGGGCGGTGGCGGCGTTGATGTTCGGCGCCATGGCCGGTTGCACGCAGCCGGCCAGCATCAGCACCTTGCGCGCGTGTTCGCGCGTCGGCCAGGCGCTGGCCGGTGTCGCCGGCGGCACCTTCTCTCTCAGCGATTTGGGCACCAGCGGCTTGAGCGCCTGGCCGAGCTTCATCGCCGTGCCGAACAGCGGCGAGGTGAGGCCTTCTTTCAGCGCCCAGCGTTTGGCGCGTTCAGCCATTGGGCGCTGCACCTTGGCGTCCACCACACGGCGGCCGATGTCCACCAACTGGCCGTAGGCCACGCCGGAGGGGCAGGCGGTTTCGCAATTGCGGCAGGTGAGGCAGCGGTCCAGATGCTGCTGGGTGCTGCGCGTGGGCGCGGCGCCTTCGAGCACCTGCTTGATGAGGTAGATGCGTCCGCGCGGGCCATCCAGTTCGTCGCCCAGCAACTGGTAGGTGGGGCAGGTGGCGGTGCAAAAACCGCAATGCACGCAGGCGCGCAGGATGCTCTGGGCCTGCTGGCCGTCGGGCGTGCCGGCGAATTCGGGGGAGAGTCGGGTTTCCATGAAGGCAGGAAGGAGGGGTCGGTGAGGCGGAGGCGGTGAGGCGGGGGCGGTGAGACGCGAAGGGCGGGAGGTCGTCGGCGCTGGGTTCAGCCGGCCATCACCGTCGGAAAGATGCCGTGAGGATCGAAGGCGCGCTTGATCTCGCGGTGGATGCGGTCCAGCGGCGGCGCTGGCGGGGTGAACACCGGCGTGTCCGGGTCGCCGCCGCGAAAGCGCGTGGCGTGGCCACCGGCCCGTGCGGCGGCTTCGCGCATCACGGCGGCGGGCAGTGCGGTTTTGAGCCAGCGCTGGGCGCCGCCCCATTCGATGAGCAGATCGCCCTGCAGGCGCATGGGCGGTGTGGTGGGCGGCACCGCCAGGCGCCACAGGGCTTCGCCGGCGGCTCCGGGTTGCGCCCAGGTGGTGGCGAACCAGGGCAGGGTTTGCTCGCGCAGGCCTTGCCACAACGCGGCTGCCGCGGCATCGTCCACGCGCTGCCCACCCAGACGGGCGCAGGCGGCGGCCACTGCAGCCTGTGCGCCGCGCAGGCGCAGGTGGAGGTGGTGATCGGAGCCATCGCCGCCACAGCACCAGGCGCTGGCGGCGATGGGCAGCGGCTGGCCGCCCCAGAGGTTGACCTGCTCGATCGCGCGCTCCTTGCTCATCTCGAACACCAGCGTGGCGTCGGCCGGGGCGCGCGGCAGCACCTTGAGCGAGACTTCCAGAATGGCGCCGAGCGAGCCCATCGACCCCACCAGCAGGCGCGAGACGTCGAAGCCGGCGACGTTCTTCATCACCTGGCCGCCGAAATGCAGCACCTCGGCGCGGCCGCTCAGCAGCACCGCGCCCAGCACATAGTCGCGCACCGCGCCGGCGCCCTGGCGGGCGGGACCGGCAAGCCCTGCCGCCACCATGCCGCCCACCGTGGCGCGGGCGCCGGTGTGGGCGAAATGGGGCGGGTCGAACGGCAGGCATTGGCCTTGGGTCGCAAGCAGGGCTTCCAGCTCGGCCAGCGGTGTGCCGGCGCGGGCGGTGACGACGAGTTCGGTGGGCTCGTAGCTGACGATGCCGGCGTAGGCATGCAGGTCCAGCATGGTGCCGGTGCGCGCTTGGCGCGAGGCAGGGTTGAGCCAGGATTTGCTGCCGCCGCCGCGTACGGCAAGCGGGGTGTGGTTGGCTGCTGCCTGCCGCACCTGCTCTTGCAGGGTGGCGAGTGTGTCGGATGGGTTCACGGGTTCAGGCGATGAAAGGGTGGATCGAGTCCTGGGGTTCACGCCCTCCACACGGCGTGGGGAGGGTTGGGGAAGGGAGGGTTGTTGCGCATCGCGGCTCCCCCTCCCGGCCTCCCCCACCAGTGGGGGAGGTGAGAACAGCGCTGCGCGACGTGCTGGTTGCCATCACGGTCCCTTTCCGTCCACCGCAGTTTGTGGAGGAGAAACAGAAGCGCTCCGGGCGGGGTGAGTGCGCGGCTCAAAAGCGTGGCAGCTCCGGAAACGCCACGCGCCCGCCGCGCACATGCATCTTGCCGTACTCGGCGCAACGCGCGTGGCTGGGGATGTTCTTGCCCGGGTTGAGGTGCTCGGCGGGGTCGAAGGCGCGGCGCATGGCCAGGAACTGTTCGAGTTCCTCGGGGCTGAACTGCACGCACATGGAGTTGATTTTTTCCAGCCCCACGCCATGCTCGCCGGTGATGGAGCCGCCCATCTCGACGCAGGCCTCCAGGATTTTCGCGCCGAAGGCCTCGGCGCGCTCCAGTTCGCCGGTCTGGTTGGCGTCGAACAAGATCAGCGGGTGCAAATTGCCGTCGCCGGCATGGAACACGTTGACGCAGCGCAGCGCGAACTCGCGCTCCATGCCCTGGATGGCCAGCAACATGTCGGCGATGCGCTTGCGCGGGATGGTGCCGTCCATGCAGTAGTAGTCGGGCGAGATGCGGCCCGAGGCGGGGAAGGCGTTCTTGCGCCCGCTCCAGAAGCGCAGGCGCTCGGCCTCGTCGCGGCTGATGGTCAGGGCCGTGGCGCCGCAGCCTTGCAGCACGGCGAGCATGCGGCCGATTTCCTCCTCCACCTCCTCCGGCGTGCCGTCGGACTCGCACAGCAGAATGGCGGCGGCGTCCAGGTCGTAGCCGGCGTGGACGAAGGACTCGACCGCCGCCGTCATGGGCTTGTCCATCATCTCCAGCCCGGCCGGGATGATGCCGTCGGCGATCAGGCTGGCCACGGCGTCGCCGGCCTTGCGCAGATCGTCGAAGCTGGCCATGATGCAGCGCGCCAGCACAGGCTTCGGAATGAGCTTGACGGTGACTTCGGTGACGACCATCAGCATGCCCTCGCTGCCGATGACCACGGCCAGAAGATCCGGCCCCGCGCAGTCGCCGGCCAGATTGCCCACCGTGATGGGCTCGCCCTCCACGGTGTAGCCGCGCACTTGCAGCACGTTGTGCACGGTGAGGCCGTATTTCAGGCAATGCACGCCGCCGGAGTTCTCCGCCACGTTGCCACCGATGGTGCAGGCGATCTGGCTGGAGGGGTCGGGCGCATAGTACAGGCCGTGGGGCGCGGCGGCTTCGGAAATGGCCAGGTTGCGCACGCCGCATTCCACCGTGGCCGTGCGCGCCAGCTTGTCGATGGCCTTGATGCGGTTGAAGCGCGAGAGCGCCAGCAGCACGCCCTCGGCATGCGGCAGCGCCCCGCCCGACAGCCCGGTGCCCGCGCCGCGCGCCACCACGGGCACGTGCAGGTGGTGGCAAACGCGCAACACCGCGGCCACCTGGGCCTCGGTCTCCGGCAGCGCCACGACCATCGGCTTCTGCCGGTAGACGGACAGGCCGTCGCATTCGTAGGGGGTTACATCCTCGCGCTGCCACAGCAGGCAGGAGGCAGGCAGCACGTCCGTCAGGGCGGCCACCACCTCGGCTTGGCGCCTCGCGCGCGCGGCGAGGTCTTGGGGGATGGGGGCATTCATGGTTGCGGGCTTGTGAACGCAAGTTGGTTTTATGGATTGTTTCAAACCATAGCGCAGCCCATGTTGCAGTGCATGAGGGACAAACCCGACGCAGGCGTGAACGCCGGGCAAAGCTGTCTTGATCGGGATGGGGGTAAAGCGCGTGGCGCGGCGGTGCGGGCGCGGCAAAAACGCCGCATGCATCGCGGGAAGCCCATGCCTGGCGCGAAACAGTTCGATACAAAAATCGCCAGCAAACACCGCGTTCGATGCGCTCAAAGCCAGCCGAGCACGATTAGCATCAAACTACAAGGGCTTCCCCATACGTCAAGCAAAAGTTGAGGTGTGGCCCGCGCAGCGGGCCATCTTTCCATCTTGATTCAAAGCCAACCAGCCGGGCATAGGGGACGAAGAGGAACAACAAGGTGCGGACTGGCCAAACTACAAACGGTCATTCGTGTGGCATGTCATTTGCCACGGACCCTGATGAGAACCGCACGCGGGGGACCCATTCGTTAGTCGGCAATCTGGCCGCCCTTGAGTTCATCGGTCACGCCCCGCGCAGGTCCAAACCTGTTGTCATCAACGCCTGCCGTCACGCGGCGGTCGAAAGCAATTCTCCTGAAGTTGATGTCATCGTGACACGTTGTCTGGCCCGGCGCTCAAGACGGCAGCGCGAAGCCTTCGCCCTGACGCAACACCGCCCAGGCCATGCGTGCGTTCTTCGCCGCAATGGCCACCACCGCCTTCCAGTAGCCGCGTCGTGCCTCCAGGGCCACAGCCCATCGGCTGGTGGCATCGGTCTTGTTCTTGGCCGCCGCCAGCATGGCTCTAGCCCCCAGGATCAGCAGCATGCGCAAGTCGCTGTCCGCCGCTTTGGTGATGCGCCCCAGCCGGGTCTTGCCTCCCGAGCTGTATTGGCCCGGCGCCAAACCCAGCCAGGCGGCGAACTGCCGACCGCAATCGAAGTCGTGCCCGTTGCCGATCATGGCCAACATGCAGGTTGCCGTGGTCTCGCCTACACCGCTGAGTTGCATCAGGCGCTTGGCCCGCACGTCCTCCTTGGCCATGGCCTTGATGTGTTGGTCGTACTGCGTGATGCGCTCGTCCAGTCGGGTGACCTCGCTGAGGAGATCGCCAATGACGATGTTGGCGTAACCCGGCAGGTCCTCCAGACAGTCGCAGGCACGCCGGCGCACGGTGGCGGCCTTGAGCGGCAGCACGATGCCGAACTCGCTCAAGCAGCCGCGAATGCGGTTGAGTGTGGCTGTGCGCTGCTCGACAAAGCCTTGCCGGGCCCGGTGCACCATCAGCAGAGACTGCTGTTCCAGGGTCTTGATCGGCACAAAGCGCATGTGCGGGCGCCGCACAGCTTCGCAGATCGCCGCAGCATCGGCCGCATCGTTCTTGCCCCGCTTGCCGCTCATGCGGTAGGGCGTGACGAACTTCGGCGCGATCAGACGCACGGTGTGGCCCGACGCCTGAAACAGCCGGGCCCAGTGGTGCGCGCCCGAGCAGGCTTCCATGCCAATCACGCAAGGCGGCAGCGCCGCGATCAGCTCATGCAGCTTGTCGCGCGGCACGGCCGGACGCAGTAGTTCGGCTTTGCCAGCCTCGTTGACCCCGTGCACCGCAAAAACAGACTTGGCAAGATCAATGCCAACGCTCAGAATCACCATGGTCTTCCCCTTCCGGATGCGTTGATGAGAAACAGCGCTTCCCATCGTGGCACTCAGTTGCCGGTTGCCGCAAGGCGCCCAGTTCGGGACGGGGAAGTCCCTTTCATTCGTTAGCCGCTAGGGAGGAAGAAAAGGATGGAAGTCACCCTTGCGTCTGTTATTGTCCTTGGGGCTACAGCAGTTATCCTCAACCTCGGTCGTTTCGCGAACAAGTCGCCATATTCTGTAAGCGTCCTGGAATACATCAATACCCAATCTAAATATCAAGCTCTACTATTGAGCGTGGCTGGGGTGGTTTTGTTTTGCCTCTATTCCGTGAATGCTGCAAATCTTTGGTCGTTCCTTACACCGGGTAAAATTGCCGCACCTGCCAAGGGAGTGCCATGGCTGGGAATCTCGGATAATCAGTCATGGGCTAGCGTAGGAGCCAGTCTCTCGTTTTTTATCACTCTCGCTACATCGACCTTCGTCTATTTGCAGTTCCGTAAATCTGGAGAAGGTCTAAAACAAGCCCTTCCCTATCTGCCGTGGGTTCTACTGTTTTCCCTCACTAATTCATTCTCGGAAGAGGTGGTTTACCGTCTCGGAATTATTGTTCCGCTCGTTGGTTCCGTTGATACCAACTACATTCTCCTCTTTTCGGCTGCGGCCTTTGGCGCGCCGCACCTTCGTGGCATGCCTAACGGTATAGTTGGTGCATTAATGGCGGGGTTTCTTGGCTGGTTGCTGGCAAAGTCGATGATCGAAACAAATGGTATTTTTTGGGCATGGTTCATCCATTTCTTGCAGGACATCGTTATTTTTTCTGCTTTCGTCATGGCGGCGGCTAACCGTGCATTCGAGAGGGACGCGCCAAAAGCGGCGCGTCCCTCAATTTGAACGTCGGACACCATAAGATGCGCCAGTCTCTTGTCCTCAATCCTCCTGTGCATGGACAATGGGCAATAATGAACCCACCAGGCCACGCGAAACTCGCGTTTGACTTCTTGGCTGTTGATGACAATAAGTCGCCGTACAAAGATGTGAGTCTGCTCCGCCACGTTACCTCCACCATTACAGTCGAGAATACTCTGGCATGGGATCAACCTGTTTTCTCGGTCATGGACGGAACTGTAGTCGCGGCAAGCGATGGCGCACCGGATAGGGAGCGCATCAGTATGGTCAGAGACTTGTTTCGGCTCATGCTATTTGGTCCGAAAATGGTTCCACCATTCTCAGCCTTGGGAGGAAATTACGTCATTCTGAAATGCGGCGACGTCTACCCGCTCTATGCACATCTGAAGAAAGGTTCCGTCTGCGTACGTCCCGGCGACATCGCGCGCAACGGTGATCTTTTGGGCAAAGTTGGAAATTCGGGGTCTTCACTTCAGCCTCATCTTCATTTCCAAGTCATGAATACCCCAGATCCCTTCCCTCTGTTCAAGAACCTTGTGCCCTTTGCAATCTCCGCCGCAAGCAGACGAAACGAGAAACAATGGGAGCCAGTCGTCCGCAATGGATTGAAAAATGGCGACCATCTACGGTTGTGAGGTGCCGATGGTGCCCAACCCTACGGTCAACCGGACCTGCGCGAAAAGCCGCGCAGGTCCGGTTGCTTGAACTACAAGGGCTTCCCCCCCATGTCAAGCAATGCCGGTCCTTGACGGCGCACTGCGCAGCCGTTCATCGAATCACTGGACGTTTCTGATTGAGCCCCAACCTGGCGGTGACATCAAGGGTGTGAACGGATAGCTTTCCAGCGGCCGCGCCGATGGGTTGGGTTCAACTAGCATGGGTGCGCGCCAACATGAATGCTTATTTATTGCCTCCACGCTGGAACCGTCTCGACACCCTTGAACTGCCGGTCGTCAGGCGCTTCGCTGCGCTGGGGCGATGGCGCTGGGTGCGGTTCGGCGTCGGCATGGTCAACGTCTTGGCCGACGGTTGGATCTATCTCCCGATCGCGGTGGCGGTCTACCTGCTGGCGCGTGGGAATGCCTGGCAGATGATCGGCCAAGCGGTTTTGGCGACGCTGCTTGCGCACATCGTGCATGTCCTGCTGAAGCACGGACTGAAACGCCCGCGCCCCTTCGACCGCGACCCGGCGCTTGCGGCGCGAACGCGTGTACTCGGCCGCTATGCGTTTCCAAGTGGTCATTGCATGACGCTGACCTGCGTCGTTGTGCCGATCGTTCACAACGCGCCGTGGCTGTGGCCGCTGGCAACCTTGGGTGTCGCGCTGCTCGCGGTATGCCGGATCATCGCGGGCCACCACTATCCGACCGATGTGCTGGCCGGAATCTTCATCGGCCTGGGCGTTGCATGGCCGACGGTGGCGTTCGCGTTGATCAAATGAGTGCCGCGGGCATCGCGCGGGACGGGTGGCTGCGATTCGGCCACGCCAAAGTGAGGCAGAACCAAGAAAGTGCGATGCGGCCGCCGGCCCGAAGGGCTGTAAGCCGTAGTGCCTGACATGGCGACGGCGACGATGCGCGAATAGGACACCGTGCGCCGGCGGATTCGCCATGGTTCAGCCCGACGTCACGGTCCTTTCTGGATGGGCGACGATGGACATCACATTCAAGTTGTGCGATGTTCGTTCCCGTCCAGCCAGGGAGCCACCGATGAAAATCATGCCTGCGCCCAGTCGTCGCAACGCGGCAGCGCATCCTTGCGAGCAGTGCTTCCAGAGCCGGTTCTGTCTGCCCATCGCACTGCCTCAAGATGAATCGGCATGCATGCGCGACATCATGCAAGCCACGGTGCGCATGCACAAGGGCGAGGCGCTGTTCAAGGCGGGCCAGCCGGTCAACAAACTCTACTCGGTGCATGCGGGCTCGTTCAAGCCGGTGGTCAGCAGCCCCGATGGACGCCAACAGATCGTTGGCTTTCACGTCGCGGGAGAGTTGATGGGGCTGGAGAGCTTCGCCATGAAAACCTTCGCGACCGATGGCGTGGCGCTGGAAGACAGCGAGGCCTGCGAAATCGATGTCGGCATCCTGGAACGGCACGCCGCCTCATCGCCGGCCCTGCAGCACCAGATTCATCGCCTGATCGGCAACCGGCTGGCGAACGCCCAGCAAAACCAGTTCGCCCTGGGCAGCATGCATGCCGAGGAGCGGCTGGTGCGCTTCCTTCTCGATCTGTCCCAACGCTACAGGGCGCGCGGGCTCTCGCCCGATGCCTTCGTGTTGAGCATGACGCGGCAAGACATCGCCAGCTATCTGGGTTTGAAGCTGGAGACGGTCAGCAGGTTGATGACGCACCTCCATCGCGATGGGCTCCTGGAGGTGATGCAGCGCCAGGTCCGCATCGCCAACCGCGACGGCCTGACCGCTCTGCTGACGCCGCCGGAGCATGAACGGACTGCAAGGCAGGCTCCACGGTGCCATTTGTCGGGCTTTGGGACGCGAAATTCCACCGCGCATGGTTGATGCGGCCTCTCAAGGAAACGCAGGGCCGCCCCAAGTTTCCTTGACCCCTACGTGGGGCGTGATCGGCGAGCCGACCCTGGGGGCGCTCAAAGAGGCAGGGCACCCGCTAAAGACTGTATATAAAAACAGTTAACATGGCCTTCCGGCTGCTCAACGCCACGCCCATGGCGGGCCGTGGCAGGTGCGCCGGGGTTTGGGGTGCTGGCCATGTTGCGTTGTCTGCTCGTCGATTTCAATGCCTACTTCGCCTCGGTGGAGCAGCAGGCGCGGCCGGAGCTGCGCGGGCGGCCGGTGGGGGTGGTGCCGATGATGGCCGACACCACCTGCTGCATCGCCGCCAGCTACGAGGCCAAGGCCTTCGGCGTGAAGACCGGCACCCAGGTGACCGAGGCGCGCAAGCTCTGCCCCGGCATGGTGTTCGTCGAGGCGCGGCATGCGCTGTACGTGGAGTTCCACCACCGCGCCATCGCCGCGGTGGACCGGGTGGCGCCGGTGGAGCGGGTGCTGTCCATCGACGAGATGGCCTGCGGCCTGCCCATGGGCTGGAGCAGCCGCGAGCGCGCCACCGCGCTGGCGCTGCGCATCAAGGCCGGGCTGCGCGAGGCGCTGGGTGAATGCCTGCGCGTGTCGGTGGGCATTGCGCCCAATGTATTCCTGGCGAAACAGGCGTCGAACCTGCAAAAGCCCGACGGCCTGGTGGTGCTGGACGACACCGACCTGCCCGGCCCGCTGTTGCGCATGAAGCTCGACGACCTCACCGGCATCAACCGCGGCATGCTGGCGCGGCTGCACGCGCATGGGCTGACCACGGTGGCGCAGCTGTGGCGCGCGCGGCGCGAGCAACTCCACACCATCTGGGGCGGTGTCGGTGGCGACGACTTCCACGACCAGCTCCACGGCCTGCCGGTGCAACGCCTGGCCAGCCCGCGCCGCACCCTGAGCCACAGCCACGTGCTGCCACCCGAGCAGCGCAACCGCGACGACGCCTGCGCCGTGCTCGACCGACTGACGCAAAAAGCCGCCATGCGCCTGCGCCGCGAAGGCCTGGTGGCCGGCGCCATGAGCGTGGGCCTGCGCTGCGCCGCCCGCGGCCAGGCATCGCAGCGTTGGGAACAGGCCGCACGCATGGCGCACACGCAGGACACCCAGACCCTGCTGCACACCCTGGCCGCGCTCTGGGCGGGTTTGCCGCCGCGGCTGCCGCCGCCATTCAAGGTCGGCATGGTGCTGCACGACTTGCTGCCGCTGGCGCAAAGCAGCGCCGGCCTGTTCGATGACGACAGCCGCCGCAGCGGCCTGTGGCAGGCGGTGGATGCGCTGAACCTGCGCTATGGCAAGCACACCGTCTATTGCGGCAGCGCCCACCGCGCCCGCGACAGCGCGCCCATGCGCATCGCCTTCAACCGCATTCCCGACCTCGGCACCGAGGCGTGAGCCCTGTGGATGCCGGGGGCGCCATGGCATCGCCCTGACAGGCCTTCGACGGACATCCGCCAACACCGCGAGGCAAACGTCCTGCCCAACTCTCCGCTCCCAAGGCAACGAAGGGCGGTTCCCGAGTTTTCTTGACCCCTCCCCGGGGGGGCCGCTTGCGGGCTGCTGGGGGCGCTATGGAGGGGGCTGCATGGTCGTGCCGATGCTGTTCGATCGTGGCAAAGGCGCAGACTCCTGATCCGCCAGCGCCCGGTCGGGTGGACCGAACAGTTGCACCAGCCGCTGGCGCAGCCCGCGTGCGCGTGCAGCGTCGCGCAGCATGGCGATCCATTCGTGAAAGGTGAGGGTGATGGGGTTATGGCTGCGGATCGGATGGACGATGCCGTAGACGCAGGGATGGGCCGGATCTTCCGGCGTGAAGCTGCCGAACAGCTTGTCCCACACGATGAACACGCCCGCGTAGTTGCGGTCGAGGTATTGCGGGTTGCGGGCGTGGTGCACGCGGTGGTGCGAAGGGGTGTTGAACACATGCTCCAGCCAGCCGAGCTGGCCCACCGCCTCGGTGTGGACGAAGAACTGGAAGGCCAGATTGATGGCGACCACGGCGACGATGTGCGCAGGGGCGAAGCCGATCCACGCCAGCGGCAGCCAGAACAGCCACATGCCCGAGATGGGGTAGGCGAGGCTCTGGCGGAACGCGGTGGAGAGGTTGAGCCGCTCCGACGAATGGTGAGTGACATGCGAGGCCCACAGCCAGCGCACGCGGTGGCTGGTGCGGTGAAACCAATAGTAGAAAAAGTCCTGGGCGACGACGAGCAAAACCACACTCCACCAGGTGGCGGGAATGTTGAACAGACGATGCTGCCAGAGCCCGACGAACAGGCCGAAGGTGAGCAGCCAGGCCACCGCGTCCGAGGCCTGGTGCATCAGCGCCAGGGCGGCGTTGGAGGTGGTGTCCGCCCAGGTGTAGTTGCTGCGGCCCATGCGCCTGAAATGCCAGGCTTCCCAGGCGATGAAGCCGAGGAAGACCGGGCCGAGCAAGAGCAGGATGGGGTTGTCCATGCGGTGTTGAGTTCGGCTCTAAACCGGCGTGGTGGCGAGACTTGCGGCGCATGCACGCGCCATCGCATCCAGGCTGCGCTGCATGGCGGGCTGCATGCAGCAGCGCAGCAGCAAGGCAACGAAGGGCTGTGACAGCGCCGCGCGCGGGGTGAAGGTGTAGCGCCATTCCACCGCGCAGCCGCGGGCGGCGCCGGTGGCATCGGTGGTGTGGGCGAAGGTCCAGCTGGCAACGCCTTGGCGCACCAGCCAGGAGAAGGGCGGGCGAAAGCCGCTCAGGGTGTAGGCATGCAGGTGAGGGCGTTGCAGGGCGGTGACGCGTTCGGTGAGCACCGAGCCGTCGCTGTTGGCAACGCGCCGCTCGCACCCCAGGGCCAGTGGCGACAGCAGGGTGATGGAGCGGATGGACGGAATCAGCCCGTAGCCGCGAAACAGGGGTGGAAAACGCACCGGGTCGGCCGAGAGATCGAACGCGGCCTCGGCGCTGCAGGGCAGGGTGGCTTGGGCCGTGCAGGACAGGGACATGGACATCGGGTGGTGTCGAAGCGGGCCGGCCCTGGCTGCTTACGCCCCAAGCCCCGACGCGCTCGGCGCCGCGCGGCACACGGCGGCGAGCTTGTTGCCGTCGGGGTCGCGCACGTAGGCGGCGTAGAAGTCGGGGCCGTAATGCGGGCGCAGGCCGGGCGCGCCTTCGTTCGTGCCGCCTTGGGCGAGGGCTGCGGCGTGAAAGGCATCCACCTGCGCCCGCGTGCGCGCGGCCAGCGCCACCATGGTGCCGTTGCCGGCGCTCGCGGGCTGGCCGTTGAAGGGCTGGCACAGCCACAACGCCAGTTCCTGCCGCCCGTCGTCGAGATAGGTGCCCCAACCGGCTTCGTCATCGGACGCATCGTTCCCCGTGTCACAACGCGCATGGCCGAGCGCAGCCATCACCGGATCGTAGAAGCGCACGGCCCGGGCCAGATCGTTGGTGCCGAGCATGAGGTAGGTGAACATGGGGTGCAATCAGTTGGATTTCACTGCGCCGCTTTTCGCCATGCTCTTGCGTGGTGACTGCGTGGGGATGGCTGCGCTGTGCCGATCGACATAGGCGTCGAGCAAGTGGCGGATCATGCGTTGATACTGCGTGTGATTTCGGGGCGCTTCAAGTTTGAAGAACTCCACACTCTTCTTGCTCAGGGCCAGGGTGACTTTGACGCCTTCGTCACGCAGGCCAAGTTGCGCGGGCGGTGGCAAAAAATCAGGAATGATCCGCACCTCGCCGAGAGGCTCATCGGTGCAATGAATTTTCCTGCGCATAAAGAGCTTTTCCTTTGCGCCAATAACACCAGCGCCAATGATGCGAATGACATGGTTGCGGTGGGTGAACCGCACCGGGTGAGGATGCCACTGCCAACTTTGCCGAAGCAGTAAAAACGTTCTTCGGTCTGACCAGGGTTGATCGTGGTGGTTGCTCACGCAAAAATCTTCCCCGGATTCAAGATGCCATTCGGGTCGAGGGCCTGCTTGATGGCGCGCATCACGTCCAGCGCGTCGTCGCCCGCTTCTTCGCGCAGGAACTCCTGTTTGTGCAGGCCGATGCCGTGTTCGCCGCTGCAGGTGCCGCCGAGTTTCAGCGCCCGGCGCACCAACTGCGCATTGAGGCGTTCGGCCAATTCGCGTTCTTCGGGTTTGGCCGGGTCGAGCAGGTAGCCGATGTGGTAGTTGCCGTCGCCCACATGGCCGACGACGAAGTAGGGCAGGCCAGCTGCTTCGGCCTCGGCGATGGTGGCGTTGATGCTCTCGGCCAGGCGCGAGATGGGCACGCAGGTGTCGGTGGTGACGCAGCGGCAGCCGGGCTTGGTTTGCAACGCGGAGAAGTAGGCGTGATGCCGCGCCTTCCACAAGCGGGTGCGTTCTTCCGGCGTGTCGGCCCAGGCGAAGTCGGAGCCGCCATAATCCGCGGCGATGCCCTGCACGCTCTGGGCCTGCTCGCGCACGCCTGCGGGCGAGCCGTGGAATTCCATCAGCAGCAAGGGTTGCTCGGGCAGGCCGAGGTGGTCGTGGGCGTTGACGGCGCGCACCGCGCCGGGGTCCATCAGCTCGACGCGGGCGATGGGGATGCCGGCCTGGATGATGGCGATGGTGCAGTCCACCGCCTGCGCCACGTCGGGGAAGGAGCACACGGCGGCGGCCACGGCCTCGGGCTGGGGATACAGCCGCAGCGTGACCTCGGTGACGATGCCCAGCGTGCCCTCGCTGCCGACGAACAGGCGCGTGAGGTCGTAGCCCGCGCTGCTCTTGCGCGCCAGCGTGCCGGTGCGCACCACGCGGCCATCGGCCAGCACCACGGTGAGCGCCAGCACGTTCTCGCGCATGGTGCCGTAGCGCACGGCGTTGGTGCCCGAGGCGCGCGTCGCGGTCATGCCGCCCAGGGTCGCGTCGGCACCGGGGTCGATGGGGAAGAACAGCCCGGTGTGGCGCAACTCCTCGTTCAACTGCATGCGCGTCACCCCGGCCTGCACCTTGACCAGCATGTCGGCGGCGGCGACATCGAGCACGCGGTTCATGCTGGTGAGGTCGAGGCTGATGCCGCCCTGCACCGCGAGCAACTGGCCTTCGAGCGAGGAGCCCGCGCCGAAGGCGATGACCGGCACGCCGTGCGCGGCGGCGAGCTTCACCGCGTCGGCCGCGTCGGCGGTGCTTTCGCAGAACACCACGGCGGAAGGCGGCGGCACGTCGAAGGGCGACTCGTCGCGCCCATGCTGCTCGCGCACGGCCAGCGCGGTGGAGAGTTGCGCACCGAAACGCATGGCCAGGGCGTCGAGCAGGGCGGGTGGGGTGGGGCGGGTGAGCGTTTGGGACGTAGCCGGTGCGTTCATCATGGTCTCCTTCGAGGCAGTCTGATTGTCGAGGGCAACGCCGAACGGGTTCCTCGCGCCGCACGCATCCGTGTCTGCCTGGTTTGGACGCCCTGCATGGCATTCCAAACCGAGGCCCGCGTACTCACGACGACGCATTCAACGTCACCTTGGACAAGAATACGCTGTTGCCGTCAGCGGCGCCGACTTGAAAGGGAAGCAACCATGGGACACCGCCTCACCGCCATCACCACCCGCACCGGCGACGCCGGCACCACCGGCCTGGGCGACGGCAGCCGACGCTCCAAGGCCGACGACCGCATCCACGCCCTGGGCGAGGTGGATGAACTGAACTCCCACATCGGCCTGCTGCTCACCGAGCCGATGGACGACGCGATTCGCGAACTGCTGCTGCAGGTGCAGCACGACTTGTTCGACCTCGGCGGCGAACTCGCGGTGCCGGGCATGACCCTGGTGCAGGACGCCCATGTGCGGCGCCTGGACGCGGCGCTGGCGCGCTACAACCCGCTGCTGCCGCCGCTGAAGGAATTCATCCTGCCCGGCGGCACGCGCGCCGCCAGCCTCGCCCATGTGTGCCGCACCGTGGCGCGGCGCGCCGAGCGGGCGGTGGTGGCGGTGATGCGCGCTGTCCAGCCGCAGGCTGGCGCTGCCACGGCCACGCCAGCGGCGCTTGCCGACCTCGCCCGCCCCTTGCAATACCTCAACCGCTTGTCGGACCTGTTGTTCGTGCTGGCGCGCAGCCTCAACCGCGCCGGAGCCGAAGGCAGCACCGAGGTGTACTGGAAACACGAACGCAAGGCCAGGCCCTAGGAGACTGTCGGACTTTGCGGTCTTCCGGATGAAGACGCTATCCGAGACAATTGCTGCTGCACAACCGAGAGCCCGAGCCGATGAGCCGCTTCGTCCCTGTTGACCGAGACACCGCATATCTGTTGCCACCGTCGGTGGACGAATGGCTGCCCACTGATCACTTGGCGCGCTTCGTGGTCGAAGTCATCGAGCAGCTTGATCTGGGCGATCTGGCCCGACAGTACGCAGGCCGGGGCTCGGCGGCGCACCATCCGGCGGTGCTGCTGGGCCTGCTGATCTACGGCTACGCCAACGGCGTGCACTCCAGCCGCAAGATCGAGCGGGCGACCTACGACTCGGTGGCGTTCCGCTTTGTTGCGGCCAATACCCACCCCGATCACGACACGCTGGCGACGTTCCGCCGCCGCTTCTTGAAGGAGGTGGAGGCACTGTTCGTGCAGGTGCTGGTTCTGGCGCGCGAGATGAAGCTGCTCAAGCTCGGACACATCGCGCTGGATGGCACCAAGATCGACGCCAACGCCAGCAAGCACAAGGCCTTGTCGTGGGCTCATGCCAACAAGATCGAGGCGCAGCTGCGCCAGGAAGTACAAACGCTGCTGGCGCTGGCAGAGAACAGCGACCGCGCGACGGTACCCGACGGCATGGATGTGCCGGCGGAGATCGCCCTGCGTGCAGATCGCTTGAGCGCAATCGCGCAGGCCAAGGCCAAGATCGAGCAGCGCGCCAGCGAACGCCATCAGGTCGAGCAGCAGGAGTACGAGGCCAAGACCGCCAAGCGCCAAGCCCAGCGCGAGGCGGGCAAGAAGCCGCGCGGCAAGGACCCTGAGCCGCCAGAGGCCGGCCCCCGGAGCAGCGATCAGGTCAACCTCACGGATGAAGAGTCGCGCATCATGCCCGTGTCGGGTGGGGGCTTCGAGCAAAGCTACAACGCACAAGCCGGCGTGGACATCGCGACGATGATGGTGATCACCCAGCATGTGAGCCAGGCATCCAACGACAAGCGCGAAGTTGTGCCTACGCTGCAGCAGATCCAAGCGTTACCCGCGGTGCTGGGCGAGGTGCACACGCTCATCACGGACAACGGCTTCTTCAGCCAAGCCAACGTGATCGCGTGCAACGACGCGGGTATCGAGCCGCTGCTGGCGCTCAAGCGGGAGTCGCATCACACGCCGGTGATGGGGCGCTTTGCACCCGATGTGCCCGAGCCCCAGACGACGGATCCGCTCGTGCAGATGGCACACCGCCTGGGCACGCAAGCAGGCCGAGCCCTGTACGGCCTGCGCAAGCAGACAGTGGAGCCGGTGTTCGGCATCATCAAGCAAGTGATGGGTTGGCGCCAGATGAGCATGCGCGGGCTGGCCAAGGCACAAGGCGAATGGAGCTTGGTGACCATGGCTTGGAACATCAAGCGCATGCACGTCCTGCGAGCCGCGTGAGGGCAATAGTGCGCCCCGACCACGCCAAAACCGAGTCCCCAGGCCGCCCCATGTGCCCTCACAGTGTCTCGCCAACCATCGAGAGCGTTCGATCAGCGCGCCGCTGTCAAAAAAAACGCGTCGCACTGATCAATCGGATTCGCTCGGGTTCAAGTCCGACAGCCTCCTAGTGAGCTTTCCAGAACAGGCGAGAGACTCGAAGCAGCGCACCGAGCTTTCCCTCCTGGCCTCCCCCACCAGTGGGGGAGGTGAAAGCTGCGCTGCGCGAAGCTTCTGGATGCCCCTCCTGGCCTCCGCCACCTCGCGGGGGAGGAGCCCGCCCCCTCCCCATGCGTGGGGAGGGTTGGGGAGGGGATGAATTCGGACGGCCACGGACCGGGGAAACATCAATCGAGTAGGTCCGGCTCTTGCCGCATGGCGTGACCACTTGGCTGGTGGTTTCCTGCCAGCAAAACTTCAACACAAACGCCTCACGCGGCGTTCATGCGGCTCGGGCATGATGCGGCCTGTTCACAATGTGGTCTGCACATACCCCCAGGAGGCATGCGGGCCGGGAACGATTGGACAATGCGCCAACCGCGCTGCGGTCAGCCGGCCACCATGCCTTGGCCGGCCACCATGCCTTGCTTGTGTCTCGCCTTTCATCCGAACCCTGCCCATGACCCCATCCGGCCCACGCCCCGATCCTGCTCCGACCTCCGTTGCCCGGCCGGCCGGGCGTCGCTGGCCCTGGTTGCTGCCGTTGGCCATCCTGGCGGCAGGAGCCATGCTGTGGTGGCGCGTGGGCGATGTGAGCAACACCCAGAAAGGTCCGCCCGGCATGTCCGGCAAGCAGCCACCGCAGCCGGTGACGGCGGCCGTCGCCCGCGCGCAGCCGTTACCGGTGTGGCTCAGTGCCCTGGGCACGGTGACGCCGCGCAGCCTGGTGAACGTCATGCCGCGCGTGGCGGGCCTGCTGCAAAGCGTGGATTACAAGCAGGGGCAGATGGTCAGGGCCGGGCAGTTGCTGGCGCAGATCGACCCGCGTCCGTTCCAGATCGCGGTGGAGCAGACGCAAGCCCAGGTCGAGCAGACCCGGGCGCAACTGAGCGGGGCGCAGAGCGACCTGGTGCGTTATGAAACCCTGCTCAAGCAGGACTCGATTTCCGCGCAGCAGGTGTCGGACCAGCGCGCCACCGTGGCGCAGTACAAGGCCACGCTCGACGCCAACAAGGCCGCGCTCGACAACGCCAAACTGCAACTCAGCTGGACCCGCATCACCGCCCCGGTGGCCGGCCTGGCCGGCCTGCGGCCGGTGGATGCGGGCAATATGGTGACCACCTCGGGCGCGGTGGGCGCGGGCAACGGTTCCAGCAGCACCACAGGCGGCAGCGTGACGCCGATCGCCACCATCGCCCAGGTGCAGCCGGTGGACGTGACCTTCGCCTTGCCGCAGCAGCAGATCGGCGAGGTGGTCGGGCGGTTGCTGGGTGCCCCGGCAAATCCGCAAGCGGATTTTGTCCCCCAAGGGGGAGGCACACGCCTGGGGCGCCCCGGCACGGCTCGCATGTCCGGCAAGCAGCTCGAAGCCCAGGCCTGGGACGCGCGCAACACCCGGCTGCTGGCGAGCGGCAAGCTGGTGGCGGCCGACAACCAGATCAACACCGCGACCGGCACGCTCAACCTGCGCGCCGAGTTCGACAACAAGAACCTGGCGCTGTTTCCCAACCAGTTCGTCAACGTTCGTCTGCTGGTGCGCACCATTCCCGATGCGGTGGTGGTGCCGACCACCGCCGTGGCCGTGGGGGCGCCTGGCACCTATGTGTATGTGATCGGCGCTGGCGACAAGGTGATGTTGCGCAAGGTGACGACGGGGGCGACCGACGGCGACCTGACGCAAATCGTCTCCGGCCTGAAGCCCGGTGAACGGGTCGTCACCGATGGTCTGGACCGCCTGCGCGATGGCCGTGAAGTGAAGGTGGTGCAGGCGCGCACTGCGGAGGCTTCGCCGACGTCGCAAAAGGGAAAGACAAAGCCGGGCGAGCATGCCAAGGCTGCGGCCAGCGGAGCGCGCTGAGCATGAGCGGGCAGCAGACCGACGACTCCCCACCCCAGCCCTCATCGCAGGCGGGGAGGGAGCCAACCCCTCCCACACAGCGCGGGGAAGGCGGGGAGGGGCATCCAGAAGCTTCGCGCAGCGCAGCTTTCACCTCCCCCACTGGAGGGGGAGGCCGGGAGGGGGGGGCTGGCGCCGACCGCCCCAGTCCGTCGCGGCTGTTCATCCTGCGGCCCATCGCCACCACGCTGCTGATGATCGCGGTGCTGGTGGCCGGTTTCGTCGGCTACAAGCTGCTGCCGCAGGCGGCGCTGCCGGAGGTGGACTACCCCACCATCCAGGTCACCACCCTCTACCCCGGGGCCAGCCCGAATGTGATGACATCCTCCGTCACCGCGCCGCTTGAGCAGCAGTTCGGGCAGATGCCGGGGCTGGCGCAAATGTGGTCGGTGAGCTCCGGCGGGGCGTCGGTCATCACCCTGCGTTTCGATTTGTCGCTGTCGCTCGACGTGGCCGAGCAGGAGGTGCAGGCGGCGATCAACGCCGCCGGCAGCCTGCTGCCCACCGACCTGCCGCAGCCGCCCATCTACGCCAAGGTCAACCCGGCGGACGCGCCCGTCATCACCCTGGGGCTGACCTCGGACTCGCTGCCCCTCACCACGCTCTACGACCTGGCCGACACGCGCTTGAGCCAGAAGCTCTCGCAGGTCTCGGGCGTGGGCCTGGTCACGCTGTCCGGCGGCCACAAGCCTGCCGTGCGCGTCACGGTCAACGCGCAGGCCCTGGCGGCGCTGGGCTTGAGCCTGGACAGCATTCGCACCGCCATCACCGGGGCCAACGTCAACAGCCCCAAGGGCAGCATCAGCGGAAGCCGGCAATCCTTCACCATCGACGCCAACGACCAGTTGCAGTCGCCCGAGCAATACCGGCAGATGATCATCGCCTACAACAACGGCGCGCCGGTGCGCCTGGGCGATGTCGCCACCATCGACACCGGCCCCGAGAACGCCTGGCAGGCGGCCCTGGTCAATGGCAAACCTGGCATCGTCATCAACGTGCAGCGCCAGCCTGGCGCCAACGTCATCGCCGTGGTCGACAGCATTCAGCAGCTGCTGCCCAGCCTGCAGCAGCAACTGCCCGCCGCGGCGCGGCTCTCGGTGCTGTCGGACCGCACCGTCACCATTCGCGCCGCCATCAGCGACGTCAAGTTCGAACTCCTGCTCGCCGTGGCCCTGGTGGTGCTGGTCATCTTCGTCTTCTTGCGCAGCGCGCGCGCCACCTTCATTCCCGCCACGGCCGTGCCGCTGGCGCTGGTGGGAACCTTCGGCGCGATGTATCTGTTCGGCTTTTCCATCAACACCCTCACGCTCATGGCGCTGACGATTGCCACCGGCTTCGTGGTGGACGACGCCATCGTCATGATCGAGAACATCTCCCGCTACATCGAGGCCGGCGAGCCGCCGCTGCAAGCGGCGCTCAAGGGCGCGGCGCAGATCGGCTTCACCATCATCTCGCTCACCTTCTCGCTCATCGCCGTGCTCATCCCGCTGCTGTTCATGGGCGATGTGGTGGGGCGGCTGTTCCGCGAATTCGCCATCACCCTGGCGGTGGCCATCGTCATTTCGGCGGCGGTGTCGCTCACCTTCACCCCCATGCTGTCGGCGCGGCTGCTGCGCCATGTGCCCGAGCACGAACAGGGCCGCCTGTTCCGCGCCACCGGCCATGCCTTCGAGCGCCTGACCGAGGGCTACACCCGGGCGCTCGGCTGGGTGCTGCGCCACCAGCCGCTGGTGCTGCTGGCGGCGCTGGCGACGCTGGTGCTCACGGTGTTTCTCTACATCGCCATTCCCAAGGGCTTCTTTCCGGTGCAGGACACCGGCCTGATTCAGGCCACCACCGTGGCGCCGCAGGACGTGTCGTTCGCCGCGATGAGCCAGCGGCAACAGACGCTGGTCGACGCGCTGCTGCAAGACCCGGCGGTGGCCAGTGTGTCTTCGGTGGTCGGCATCGACGGCACCAACACGACGATGAACACCGGGCGCCTGCTCATCAGCCTCAAGCCCTTGAGCGCACGCGTGCTGCGGGTGCAGCCGGTCATTTCTCGGCTCGACGCGCGCGCCGCGAAGGTCGAAGGCATACGCGCCTTCCTGCAGCCGGTGCAGGACCTGACCATCGACGACATCGCCAGCCGCTATCCCTACCAGTTCAGCCTCTCGGCCACCAGCCAGGCCGAGCTTTCCAGCGCCAACGCGGCGCTGATGGCCAAGCTCAAGACCCTGCCGCAGCTCGCCGGCGTCACCAGCGACCTGCAGGACCAGGGCCTGCAGGCCTATGTGGACGTGGACCGCAGCGCCGCCTCGCGTCTGGGCATCACCATGAGCGCGGTGGATAGCGCGCTCTACAGCGCCTTCGGCCAGCGCCTGGTGTCCACCATCTTCACCCAGTCGGCGCAGTACCGCGTGGTGCTGGGGGTCAGCACGACCGGCGGTGGGGCGCAGAATCCCCACGCTTCAACGGCATCGCCTTCGCTGCTGTCCGAGGGGGTGCCTGCCGCCTTGGGGCGGCCCGGCGGTGGCGGGGGGCTGGCGGCGTTCGACAACATCTACCTCGCCAGCAGCAGCGGGCGGCCGGTGCCGCTGTCGGCCATCGCCCATGTCGAGCAACGCGCCACGCCGCTGGCGGTGGATCATCTCGGCCAGTTCCCGGCGGCGCTCATTTCCTTCCAGCTCGCCCCTGGCGCCTCGCTCGGCGCGGCGGTCGATGCCATTCAGCAGGTGGCCGCGGACGCCGCGCTGCCGCCTTCGGTGGTCATCGCCTTCCAGGGCGCGGCCAGCGCCTTCCAGGCGGCGCTCTCCAACCAGCTCTGGCTGCTGCTGGCGGCGGTGGCCACCATGTACATCGTGCTGGGCGTGCTGTACGAGAGCTACATCCACCCCATCACCATTTTGTCCACGCTGCCATCGGCCGGCATCGGCGCCTTGCTGGCGCTGATGGGCACGGGGCACAACCTCACCGTCATCGCCATCATCGGCATCGTCCTGCTCATCGGCATCGTGCAGAAGAACGCCATCCTGATGGTGGACTTCGCCCTCGACGCCCAGCGCCACCAGGGGCTTGCGCCCGAGGCCGCCATGCTGCAAGCCGCGCGCCTGCGCTTGCGCCCGATTTTGATGACGACGTTCGCCGCGCTGTTCGGCGCCGTGCCGCTGGTGGTGGGCGGCGGCATGGGCGCCGAGCTGCGCCAGCCGCTGGGCATCACCATGGTGGGCGGGCTGCTGCTGTCGCAGCTGCTCACGCTGTTCACCACGCCCGTCATTTATCTCGCCTTCGACCGCCTGGCCACGCGCGCCGCGGCATGGCGGACGCGCACCTTCGGTTCCGGTCCGGGGGGCGGGCGGAACCTCCCTCTCCCAGCCGCCCCCACAGGTGGGGGCGGCGCCGCGCGATCTTCAGGCGTGCCCCCGCCGACATCCTCCACGGACGGGGAGGGGAAGCCGTGAATCTTTCCGCCCCCTTCATTCGTCGCCCGGTGGGCACCACGTTGCTGGCGCTGGCGGTGCTGCTGGCGGGCGTCATGGCCTTTCGCCTGCTGCCGGTGGCGCCGCTGCCGCAGGTGGATTTTCCGACCATCACGGTGCAGGCCAATATGGCCGGCGCCAGCCCGGCGGTGATGGCCGCCACGGTGGCCACGCCGCTGGAGCGCAGCCTGGGGACGATTGCCGGCATTTCGCAAATGACCTCCAGCAGCACGCAGGGGTCCAGCCGCATCATTCTTCAGTTCGATCTGAGCAAGGACATCAACAGCGCCGCGCGCCAGGTGCAGGCCGCCATCAACGCCGCGCGGCCGCTGCTGCCCACGGGGCTCACCGGCAACCCGACCTACCGCAAGGTGAACCCGGCGGATGCGCCGATCATGATCCTCGCGCTCACCTCCAAGAGCCTGACGCGCGGGCAGATGTACGACGCCGCCTCCACCATCCTGGCGCAGAAGATCTCGCAGGTCGCCGGCATCGGCTCGGTCACCGTGGGCGGCTCCGCGCTGCCGGCGGTGCGGGTGGAACTGGACCTGCCGCGCATCAACGGCATGGGCCTGGGGCTGGAGCAGATTCGCCAGGCCATCGCCAGCGCCAATGTGGACACGCCGAAAGGCGCGGTGGACAGCGCGGACCGCCGCTGGCAGGTGGGCGCCAACGACCAGATGACCACGCCGGCGCAGTACCGGCGCATCGTCGTGGGCTACAAGAACGGCGCGCCCATCCGGCTGGATGAAGTGGCGCAGGTCCGGGAAGGGCTGCAGAACGACCAGCACATGGGCCTGGCGAACGGCGAGCCGGCGGTGCTGCTCATCATTTTTCGCCAGCCCGGGGCCAACATCATCAGCGCCGTGGAAGGCGTGAAGGCGGCGCTGCCGCAGCTCGAAGCCTCCATTCCGGCAGGCATCGACGTGCGCATCATGTCCGACCGTACCTCCACCATCCGCGCCTCGCTGCAAGAGGTGGAGAACACCCTGCTGCTCGCCGTCATGCTGGTCATCGGCGTGGTCTGGCTGTTCCTGCGCGACTGGCGCGCCACCCTCATTCCGGCACTGGCCGTGCCGCTGTCGCTGGTGGGTACCTTCGCCGCCATGTGGCTGCTGGGCTACAGCCTCGACAACCTGTCGCTGATGGCGCTGATCGTCGCCACCGGCTTCGTCGTGGACGACGCCATCGTCGTGCTCGAAAACATCATGCGCCATGTCGAGGCCGGCATGGCGCCGCTGGACGCGGCGCTCAAGGGTGCGCGCGAAGTGGGCTTCACCGTGCTGTCCATGAGCCTGTCGCTGGTGGCCGTGTTCCTGCCGGTGCTGTTCATGGGCGGCATCGTCGGCCGGCTGTTCCACGAGTTCGCCGTCACGCTGTCGGTGGCCATCGGCATTTCGCTGCTGGTCTCCCTCACCGTCACGCCCATGCTCGCGTCGCGCTGGCTGCGCGCGAAACCCCTCCCCGCCCCAACCCTCCCCATCAGTGGGGAGGGAGTGACTTCACCTCCCCCACCCGTGGGGGAGGCCGGGAGGGGGAGTGTTGCCCGCGTGTCGCGTCTGGAGCGCGTGTGGAACGCCATTCACGGCGGCTACGCCCGCAGCCTGCGCGGGGCGCTGGCGCATCCCACGCTCATGCTGCTGCTGTTCTTCGCCACCATCGGTCTGAGCGTGTATCTCTACGCCATCGTCCCCAAGGGTTTTTTCCCGACGCAGGACACCGGCTTGTTGGTCGGTTCGGTGCAGGCCGATCAGTCCATTTCCTTTCAGGGCATGAGCAAGAAGCTGGAGCAGATCGTCGCCATCGTGCGCAAGAACGAAGGCGTGCAGAACGTGCTGGCGTTCACCGGCGGGAGCACCGCCAACAGCGGCTTCATGTTCATGCAGCTCAAGCCGCTGGACCAGCGCCGGGGGGTGCAGACCATCATCGCGCAATTGCGCAAGGCGCTCTCGAGCGTGCCGGGGGCGCAGACCTTCATGTTTCCGGTGCAGGACATTCGCGCCGGCGGCCGGCCCTCGGCGGCGCTGTACGAGTACACCCTGCAGGCCTCCGACCTGGACACCCTGCGCACCTGGGAGCCCAAGGTGCTGGCGGCGTTCAAGCGCATTCCCGGCATGAACGATGTCAACACCGACCAGCAGGCCAGCGGCCTGCAGCTCTCCCTGGTGCTCGACCGCGCGGCCGCGGCGCGCTACGGCATTTCCATAGCCACCATCGACCAGACCCTGAACGACGCCTTCGGCCAGCGCCTGGTCTCCACCATCTACGCCCCGCTCAACCAGTACCGCGTGGTGATGGAGGCGGCGCAGCAGTACCAGCAAAGCGCCTCGGCGCTGCAAGATCTTTTCCTGGTGGGCAGCAAGGGCCAGCGCGTGCCGCTCGCGGCCCTGGCGCATTACGAGCTGACGAACACTCCGCTGGCGGTGAACCACCAGGGGCTGTTCGTCTCGGCCACCCTTTCCTTCAATCTCGACAAGGGCATTGCACTCGGGCAGATGCAGGGCAAGATCGACCAGGCCATGGCCGAGATCGGCCTGCCGTCCGAGGTTCACGGCGGGTTCCAGGGCACCGCCAAGCTGTTCTCCGACACGCTGAAAAACCAGCCGCTGTTCATCATGGCGGCCATCTTCGCCATCTACATCGTGCTCGGCATCCTGTACGAAAGCACGCTGCACCCGCTCACCATTCTCTCCACCCTGCCCCCCGCGGGCGTGGGCGCGGTGCTGGCGCTTTTGATCACCCACACCGAGTTTTCCATCATCGCCCTGATCGGCGTGTTCCTGCTCATCGGCATCGTCAAAAAGAACGCCATCCTGATGGTGGACTTCGCCCTGCAGGCCGAGCGCGAGCATGGCGCCGGACCGCGCGACGCCATCTTCCAGGCTGCCACCCTGCGCCTGCGCCCCATCCTCATGACCACGCTGGCGGCGCTGTTCACCGCGCTGCCGCTGGCCTTCATCAGCGGCAACGGCGCCGAGCTGCGCCAGCCGCTGGGCATCTCCATCGCCGGCGGGCTCGTCGTCAGCCAGGCGCTGACGCTCTACACCACCCCGGTCATCTACCTCGAACTCGACCGCCTGCGGCAATGGACCCTGCGCAAATTCGGCCGCAGCGGCAATCCGGTTCCGCTCGACACTCCGGCCTGAACACCATGACCCCAAACCCATCGCCTCGAATCTTGATCATGGCTTCGCTGGCGCTGCTGCTCGGCGCTTGCGCCGCGCAGCCACCCGAGCCGCCGCTCAAGGTGGCGCTGCCGCTCGACTATGCCCATGCCGGCCAGGGCTGGACGCCGCTGCAAAGCGCCGCCGCGATGCCCGCCGGGCCCTGGTGGAGCGTGTTCGACGACCCGGTGCTGAGCGGTCTGGAAGGCCGGGTGGCGCAACACAACCAGACTCTGGCCGCGCAACTCGCCGCCTACGAGCAGGCCGAGGCGGCCATTGCCCAGGCCCAGGCGGCGTACTACCCGACGCTGTCGGCGGGCGCTTCGGCGACGCGTTCCAAATCAGCCTCGGCCAGCACCAGCGTGGCGCAGCCAGGGCGCATTTTCAACAGCGTCAGCACCTCGGTCAGCGCCAGCTGGGCGCCCGACCTGTGGGGCAAGGTGCGCCTGCAGGTGCGGGCTGGCGAGGCCAGCGCCGCGGCCAGCGCCGCCACCCTGCGATTCACCCAGCTCAGCCTGCAAGGCACGCTGGCGCAGAGCTATTTGCAACTGCGCACGGTGGATGCGCAAGTGCTCCTGGCGCAAGACACGGTGGCGGCCTACGCGCGTGCCTTGCAACTCACCGAGAACCGCTACAAGGCCGGGGTCGATACCGCCGCCGGCGTGGCCCAGGCCCGCACCCAGTTGCTGCAGGCGCAGACCAGCGCCACCGATCTGGGCGTGACCCGGGTGCAGTTGCAAAACGCCATTGCCGTGCTGGTGGGCCAGGCCCCCGGCGACTTCACACTGCCGGCGGTGAACGCACTGCCCACGGTGCCTGCCATACCGCCCGGCATTCCCGTGCAGTTGCTGCAGCGCCGGCCCGACCTGGCCGCCGCCGCCGCGCAGGTGCAGGCGGCCAATGCGCAGATCGGCGTGGCCCAAACCGCCTGGCTGCCCAACCTCACGCTGTCGGCGCAGGGCGGGAGCCAGGCCACGCGCATTGCCGAGTTGTTCACCGCGCCTTCGCTGTTCTGGTCCATCGGCCCCAGCCTCGCCGCCACCTTGTTCGACGGCGGTCTGCGCCGCGCCCAGGTCGAGTCCAGCAAGGCCGCCTACCGCCAGACCGTGGCCAACTACCGGCAAGACGTGCTCACCGCCCTGCAGCAGGTGCAGGACAACCTCGCCGCCCAGTCCATCCTGGCGCAAGAGGCGCAGCAGCAGGCCGCCGTGGTGCAGGCCGCCGAGGTGTCGTTGCGCCTGGCCGAAAACCAGTACAAGGCCGGCATCGCGCCCTACCTCAACGTCATCACCGCGCAGACCACCGCCACCAGCGCACGCAACGCTGAACTCACCCTGCTGAACCGCCGCTACGCCGCCAGCGTGGCGCTGATCCAGGCACTGGGCGGCGGCTGGGGCGAGACGGGCCAAACCGCCATCGGCCCGCTGCCGGCTTCCGCTGCGGGGGATTGAGCGCAGGGCAGGGCGCCAACCGCCAAAGGGCGCTGTCAGGTTTCTTGGTGATCCCGCGTCGTTCCGCGCCCGGCCAACCTAAACTGATTCGGCATGGAACTCCCCGAGCCATCCCCTCCTGCGGCTGCCGCCGCGCCGCCAGCCGCAGCCCATGCGCCCGACGGTCCGGTTCCCTTCGGCCGCTTCGTGCAGTTGTTCACCGCGGTGATGCTGCCCATCTTTCTCGCGGCCATCGACCAGACCCTGCTGGCCACCGCCACGCCGGCCATCGCCCGCGACCTCGGCGACCTGCGCGACAGCGCCTGGATCGCCGTGGGCTATCTGCTCGCCTCCACCATCATGGCGCCGCTGTACGGACGGCTGGGCGACCGCTACGGCCGGCGCGACGCGCTGGTCGCGGCGCTCGGCCTGTTCGCCCTCGGCTCGGCCGCCTGCGCCGCAGCCCAAGGCATGTGGTGGCTGATCGCCGCGCGCATGCTGCAAGGGCTGGGCGGCGGCGGCTTGATGGTGATGAGCCAGGCCCTCATCGGCGAGGTCGTGCCGCCGCGCCAGCGCCCGCGCTTCCAGGCCTATTTCGGCGTGGTGTTCGTGCTCGCCAGCGTCACCGGCCCGGTCATGGGCGGGCTGGTGGTCAGCAGCTTCAACTGGCGCTGGCTGTTCATCGTCAACCTGCCGCTGGCGGCGATTGCCGCGTGGCGCGTGCTGCGCCTGTCCGAAAGCCCGCGCCATGCCGCCCAGGGCCAAAGCCACGACGTCCCCGGCGTGCTGCTGTTCGCCGCCATGGCCGGGCTGGCCCTGCTGTGGCTGACCCTGGCTGGCCACCGCTTCGCCTGGCTGTCCATCCCCAGCCTGGCCATGGCCGGCACGGCCCTGCTGCTGGGGGTGTTGCTGGCGCGGCGCGAGCGCGCCCAGGAGCATCCCTTCCTGCCGCTGGAACTGCTGCGCCTGCCGGCGATTGCCTGGACCGGCCTCACCGTCACGCTGTTCGCCGCCAGCATGTTCGCGCTGGTGTTCTTCCTGCCGGTGTATCTGCAACTGGGCAACCACGGCGATGCCGCGCATGCCGGGCTGCTGCTGTTGCCACTCACCGGCGGGCTGGTGCTCGGTTCCAACCTCACCGGCCGCCTGGTGGCCAAAACCGGGCGGCCCGACCAGCCGCCGCGCTATGGGCTGACGCTGGCGGCACTGGCGTTGATGCTGCTCGGGCTGCTGCCCGGCGGGAGCTGGACGGTGGGGCTGCTGGGTGTGCTCGCCGGCCTGGGTTTCGGCACCGTCACGCCCACGTCCCAGCTCGTCATCCAGACCGTGGCCGGGCGCACCCGGCTGGGTGCGGCTGCGGCCACCGTGTCGCTGGCCCGCTCCATCGGCGCCTCGGTCGGCACGGCCGTGTTCGGTGCACTGGTGTTCGGCCTGGCGTCCAGCGCCGAGTTGCAAGCCGCGTTGCACGGCGGCAGCGAGGCGGCCACGCTGCAAGTCACGCATGCCTTCCACCTCGCCTTCATCGCCGCCGGCGTGCTCACGCTCGTCGCCGCGTGGGCGTCCACCCGCGTGCCGCGCGTGGAGTTGTGACCTCGGGCACCAAGCCCGGAGATCGCTCCCCGTTTCCGGGCGAGTTCGGCTGGCAGAATGGCGCGGTCATCGACCTTCCGCCTCGCGCCATGCAAGACCTCTCCTCCCTCCGCGCCTTCGCCATCCCCGGCCAACTGAGCTTTCGCGCTGGCCCAGGTGGTCTGGTGTTCGCCGACATCGACAACCCCGACGGCAGCGCGAGCATCGCCCTGCAGGGCGCGCATCTCACCAGCTTTCGGCCCAAGGCCCAGCGCGAGCCGGTGGTGTGGCTGTCGGAGAAGGCACGCTTTGCGGCGGGCAAGTCCATACGCGGCGGCGTGCCGGTGTGCTGGCCGTGGTTCGGGCCGCACGCCAGCGAACCCACCTTCCCCGCGCACGGCTTCGCCCGCACCGTGCCCTGGGAGGTGGTGGACAGCGGCAGCGCCGATGGCGCCACCACCATCACCCTGCGCCTGGTGTTCAGCGACGCCACGCACGCGCAGTGGCCGCACGATACCCCGGTGGAACTGCGCATCAGCGTGGCCGATGCGCTGGACCTGGAACTCACCACCCTCAACGCCGGCGAAGCGCCCGTGCCGCTCGGCGAGGCGCTGCACAGCTATTTCCACGTTGGCGACATCGCCGAGGTCGAACTCCGAGGCCTCGACGGCTGCGCCTACCTCGACAAGACCGAAGCCTTCGCGCGCAAGCAGCAGAGCGGTCCGCTGCGCTTCGCCGCCGAGACCGATCGCGTGTATGTCGACACCCGGTCCACCTGCATGATCGACGACGCCCGCCTGCGCCGCCGCATCCACATCGCCAAGCAAGGCTCCGCCTCCACCGTGGTGTGGACGCCTTGGGGCCAGAAGGCCGCGGCGATGGGCGACTACACCGCCGAGGGCTGGCGCAGCATGCTGTGCGTGGAATCCGCCAACGCCGCCGACAACGCGCTCACCCTGCAGCCCGGCGAGGCCCACGTCCTGGCGGTGCGCTACAGCGCCGAAGCCCTCTGAAGCGCATCTCCCAGCTCAGCGCTCACGCCCCATGACCCGACGGCTGGCCGACTTTCTCATCGCTGCCCGTCACGTGCGCGACAGCGCCGGCGGGGTGGACGAGGCCTCCTACGACACTGCCCTCAACCAGGTCGACGTCGCCACCATCCGCGCCACCTTGCTCCCCTTGGGTTACCGCCAGCGGCCGCCTGCTGCGCTACGCCTACCGCACCTTCGATCACCGCTGGGTGTATTGGCATGCACAGACCAAGCTGCTGGCCGAGAAGCGCAGCGACCTGGTGGAGCAGGTGTTCGAGGGCAACCTCTGGCTGTTCACCACCGGGCGCAGGCGCAAGGGCATTCCCGAGCCGGCTTACCTCACCCACCTTGCCACCGGCCTCAACCTGCAAGACAGTGGCACGCGGCATTCCCATGCTGTTGCGCGCCACCTTGCTGGGCGAAACGGCGCCGCGTCCCAACCTGTCCGCCGCCGCCCGTGCCCATCTGCAGGCTCTGGAGCTGGACGCCACGCAGCCGCTTGTGCGCAAGATTAAATGGAGTGGCCCGTCCAGTCAAGTTAGAGCCTTGTCCAACGTGGAATGAGCCTGAGCGAGGCGCGTCTTTCCATCGAGGGATGAGCCTGAAGGCGGGTTCGGGTCTGAGTTTCAAGCGGGTTGATCATCCACAGGATGGTGATCAACATGGACGACACGCGACTGACCACAATCGCGCAACTCGAGCAATTTCTCAGCGCCAATGCACAAGTTGCGTTTTCACCGCACGGCGACGATGCGCAGCGCTACGCCCACATCAGTCGGGTTCTGCGGCGGCTTGACTACCCCCGACGCACCAAGTGTGAACGCGGGGTGGTGCTGGCCTATTTGCGTCACACCAGCGGTTACAGCCGCGCGCAACTCACGCGCCTGGTGCGCCGGTGGCAGGCCAACCGCCTGGCCGCAGAGCCGCTGGTCAAGCGTTACGGCGCCCCGGCAGCCCCCTTTGCCCGCAAGTTCACGCCCGGCGATGTGACGCTGCTCGTGGAGATGGACCGCGCCCATGAGGATGTCTGCGGCCCGGCCATCGCGCACCTGCTGCAGCGGGCCTACCACGTCTATGGCGACGCGCGCTATGCCCGCCTGGCCACGCTGTCAGTCTCGCACCTGTACAACCTGCGCAAGAGCGCTGGCTACCGCGCCCAGCGCCTGCATGTCACCAAGACCCGCCCGGTGAACAACCCCATTGGCACGCGGCGCGCACCGCAACCCCAGGGACGCGCAGGCTTTGTGCGCATCGATACCGTGCACCAGGGCGACCAGGACGGCATCAAGGGGGTGTATCACATCACCTGCGTGGATGCGGTCAGCCAATGGCAGGTGCAGGCTTGCGTGCAGGGCATCAGCGAGGCGTATCTGTTGCCCGTGCTGGCCCTGGTCATCGCCCAGTTTCCTTTCGAGATCGCAGGCTTTCATTCGGACAACGGCTCGGAATACATCAACGCCCGCGTGACCAAGATGCTGGAGAAGCTGCGGATCGAGCAGACCAAGTCCCGCTCCCGCCACAGCAACGATAACGCGCTGGCCGAGAGCAAGAACGCCAGCGTGGTGCGCAAACACATGGGGTACAGCCACATCCCGCAGCAGTATGCCCAGAGGATCAATGCCTTCTACCAAACGGTCTTCAACCCTTGGCTCAATGGGCATCGTCCGTGCTTGTTTGCCACGGAGATCACCAGCCCCAAGGGCAAGATCGTCAAGCGCTACGCCCACGCCGATGTGAAGACGCCCCTGGCTTGCCTGGCGCAGCTCAGTGCGCAGGGCTTGGTGCGCTTCAAGGCAGGCATCACGCTAGACGCTTTGCAGGCTCAGGCGGCTGCGCAAACCGATCTGGCCGCCGCTCAGGCCATGCAGCAGGCCAAGGCGGCGCTCTTTGCGCGGTTCAACGCGCCACGGCAACAGGCCTGACAGGGGGCCACTCTGCGCCGCGGGGAACGGATCCATCCCAACCCGCTCAGATCCAAACAGAAAAGACGGCGCGCGTGGGCAGTGCTTGCAGCAAGACTGGAGGGGGGCCTCCGGCGGCCTGGCAGGGGCCTTCCAATCAAAGGTCCAAGCCACAACCCAACCCTCTTTACACTGACCCTTTCAACTTCGATCAACCCGACTTCAAAGAACCCAACTCAACCTGGCTTCAGGCTCATTCCTGAATTAGAAAATACTCCGCCACACCCCTCGAGTGAGCGGAACGGTTCTGTTTGTGGGGCGTGATGGCTATGCCGTCGCACGCTGGGGCGCGAAGGCATCCGCAAGAAAGCTCCAGACTGAACCCTGCGTGGAAGGGTGGCGCCGCGTGGCACCCAACGTCGTGAAAACTCGATAAGCTCACCACGAGCGCCTCCCAGCCCGGAGCGGAATCCGAAAAACCAGGCCGAATGGCGCAATTGGTCTGGTTTTATGGCGCCCTTGCCGCCAGATTAGGGTGACAAGGCGTGGCGCCCCCCACAACACGAGTTGACCCTCCACCACCGAATGAGGAATCACCATGGAACTCAAGAAACACTGGGAGCACGTTTACGCAACAAAACCGACCAACACGGTCAGTTGGTTCCAAGAGCATGCCGAGCAGTCGGTTTGGCTCATCCAGGCGTCCGGTGTTCCATTTGCCGCATCAATCATCGATGTCGGCGGGGGTGCCTCCACGCTCGTGGACGACTTGCTTGACCGCGGGTATTCAAACCTTAGCGTGCTCGACCTTTCCGTCTCNCGATACCGTGCACCAGGGCGACCAGGACGGCATCAAGGGGGTGTATCACATCACCTGCGTGGATGCGGTCAGCCAATGGCAGGTGCAGGCTTGCGTGCAGGGCATCAGCGAGGCGTATCTGTTGCCCGTGCTGGCCCTGGTCATCGCCCAGTTTCCTTTCGAGATCGCAGGCTTTCATTCGGACAACGGCTCGGAATACATCAACGCCCGCGTGACCAAGATGCTGGAGAAGCTGCGGATCGAGCAGACCAAGTCCCGCTCCCGCCACAGCAACGATAACGCGCTGGCCGAGAGCAAGAACGCCAGCGTGGTGCGCAAACACATGGGGTACAGCCACATCCCGCAGCAGTATGCCCAGAGGATCAATGCCTTCTACCAAACGGTCTTCAACCCTTGGCTCAATGGGCATCGTCCGTGCTTGTTTGCCACGGAGATCACCAGCCCCAAGGGCAAGATCGTCAAGCGCTACGCCCACGCCGATGTGAAGACGCCCCTGGCTTGCCTGGCGCAGCTCAGTGCGCAGGGCTTGGTGCGCTTCAAGGCAGGCATCACGCTAGACGCTTTGCAGGCTCAGGCGGCTGCGCAAACCGATCTGGCCGCCGCTCAGGCCATGCAGCAGGCCAAGGCGGCGCTCTTTGCGCGGTTCAACGCGCCACGGCAACAGGCCTGACAGGGGGCCACTCTGCGCCGCGGGGAACGGATCCATCCCAACCCGCTCAGATCCAAACAGAAAAGACGGCGCGCGTGGGCAGTGCTTGCAGCAAGACTGGAGGGGGGCCTCCGGCGGCCTGGCAGGGGCCTTCCAATCAAAGGTCCAAGCCACAACCCAACCCTCTTTACACTGACCCTTTCAACTTCGATCAACCCGACTTCAAAGAACCCAACTCAACCTGGCTTCAGGCTCATTCCTGAATTAGAAAATACTGTTAGGGCGACGCTGAACAAGTCCCTCGTGCGCATCGCATCCGCGCCTCGGGCGGTCTGCGGCGTTGCAAATCCGCGCCATAGCTTGGGCTATGGCTGTGGTTTGCGCCTTGCATCCCACCCCGATGCGCGGCGCGCTGCATCACGGGAACTTGTTCAGCGTCGCCTTAGACTAGACTTGGTCTGAATGCAATCCCGAGTGGAGGCTCCTGCCGTGCAAACCGTGAACATCTACGACGCCAAGACCCGGCTGTCCCAACTGGTCGACAAGGCCGCCTCGGGAGAGGATGTGGTGGTCTGCCGCAACGGCAAGCCCCTGGTCCGCATCACTCGGCTGCAAGAGCCGAAGCGTCGCATCAAGTTTGGCCTCCTGAAGGGCAAGCTGACCGTCCCGACAGACTTCGACGCGCCTTTGCCCGACGATGTGCTGGCCGGCTTCGAGGGACGCTGATGCGCCTGCTGCTGGACACGCACATCTTCTTGTGGGCCGTTGCGGGGTCACCGCTGCTCAAAGCCCCAGCCCGCCGCCTCATCGAGTCCGCCGACGAGGTCTACGTCTCGGCAGCCTCCATCTGGGAGGTCGCCATCAAGGCCCGCCTGGGAAAGATCGAGACAGACCCGCACGCGTTGGCGGCAGCCATCGAGGCGAGCGGGTTCCTGGAACTTCCCGTCAGAGCGACGCATGCTGCCGGCGTGGCCCAGCTTGCGCTTCACCACAACGACCCATTCGACCGGCTCCTGATGGCCCAAGCACGGGTCGAGCCGCTCAGGTTGGTCACTGTCGACGCGATGCTGGCCAAGCACAGCGACGTTGTGGTCCTGGTCTGAATCGTTGTCGATGCCCGTGCACTGAGATCGCAAGCCCGAGCCAACGCTTGCTCGAAGCCATCGGCATGCCGGTCACCAGCACGATTGGGTGACAGCGCCTTGTTGAAAGCCGTGTTTGGCATTTGCGCGACAACCGGGTCAGGTCCCGGATGACGCGACCCGGATCCACCGCGCAGCCTTTTCCGCAATCATCAGCGTCGGGCTGTTGATGTTGCCGCTGGGAATGACGGGCATCACGCCCGCATCCACCACGCGCAGGCCTTCGATGGTGCTCCCGCGTCCGTCGCGCAGACGCAGGCGGGTGTCGACCACGGCTTGCGGATCGTCCAAGCGGCCCATCGCGGTGGTGCCGGCGGGGTGGAAGATGGTGGTGGCGATGTCGCCGGCCAGGCGCGCCAGTTCTTCGTCCGTCCGGAACTGAACCCCGGGCTTGAATTCCTCCGGCTGGTACTGCGCCAGCGCCGGCTGGGCGACGATGCGGCGGGTGAGGCGCAGGCTGTCGGCGGCCACTTGCCGGTCGGCCTCGGTGCTCAGGTAGTTGGGCGCGATGGCCGGGGCGTCTTCGAAGCGCGGACTGGTGATGCGCACCGTGCCGCGGCTGCCGGGGTTGAGGTTGCAGACGCTGGCGGTGAAGGCGTCGAAGCCGTGGAGCGGTTCACCGAAGGCATCCAGGCTCAGCGGCTGGACGTGATACTGGATGTTGGGGTGCGTGTACTGCGCGCTGCTGCGGGTGAACACGCCGAGCTGGCTGGGCGCCATGCTCATCGGCCCGCTGCGCTTGAGCGCGTATTCCAGCGCGATGGCGGCCTTGCCCCAGGCGCTGGCGGCGCGGGTGTTGAGGGTGCGCGTGCCCTGCACCTTGAACACGGCGCGAATCTGCAGATGGTCTTGCAGATTGGCGCCCACCCCGGGCAGATCGGCCACGGGCGCAATGCCATGCTGCCGCAGCAGGGCGGCCGGGCCGATGCCCGAGAGTTGCAGGATTTGCGGCGAGCCGATCGCCCCGGCGCTGAGGATGACTTCGCCCTTGGCGTGCGCCGTCACCATCTCCTGGCCGGTCCACACCTCCACGCCGCTGCAACGCAGGCTGCCGTCGGGCTGGGTGTCGATGCGCAGGCGCGAAACCTGCGCCGAGGTCCACAGCTCGAAGTTGGGCCGGCCGTAGCAGGTGGGGCGCAGAAACGCCTTGGCGGCGTTCCAGCGCCAGCCCGCCTTCTGGTTGACCTCGAAGTAGCTCACGCCCTCGTTCGTGCCGCGGTTGAAGTCGTCGGTGGCGGGAATGCCGGCTTGCTGCGCGGCCCGGGCGAAGGCGTCGAGAACGTCCCAGCGCAGGCGCTGCTGCTCCACGCGCCATTCGCCGCCGTGGCCGTGCCATCGGGCGAAGTCGGGGTCGGCCTCGGCCGGGTCGTCGCCGCGCCAGTGATTTTCGTGGGCGATGAAGTCGGGCAGGCAGGCGTTCCAGTTCCAGGACTCGTCGCCGAGTTGCTGCGCCCAGGCGTCGTAGTCGCGCGCCTGGCCGCGCATGTAGATCATGCCGTTGATGCTGCTGCACCCGCCCAGCACTTTGCCGCGCGGGTAGCGCAGGGTGCGGCCGTTCAGGCCCGCGTCCGGCTCGGTCCGGTAGAGCCAGTCGGTGCGCGGGTTGCCGATGCAATAGAGATAGCCCACCGGAATGTGAATCCAGTGGTAGTCGTCCTTGCCGCCGGCCTCGATCAGCAGCACGCTTTTGCTCGGGTCGGCGCTCAGCCGGTTGGCGAGCAGGCTGCCTGCGGTGCCGGCGCCGATGACGATGAAATCGAAGGTGGTGTCGCGCATGGTGGTCAACATCATCGCATGCCATCAAGGCTTGTCGCGCAATGCTCGAGGAGCCTTTGGGTCGAGCCCCCTCGCCACCATCGCCCTCCCGACCTCCCCCATCGCGCGGGGGAGGTGAGAACACGCCCTCCCCACGAGTGGGGAGGGCTGGGGTGGGGGACTGGGGGAGGTACTGTTCGGCGCTTGCTTTACTTCGCCGTCGGCATGGCGAACTCGGCGCCCTTGGGCGTGCTCTCCGGCCAGCGCTGCATGATGCTTTTTTGCTTGGTGTAGAAGCGCACGCCTTCTTCGCCGTAGGCGTGCATGTCGCCGAACAGGCTGGCCTTCCAGCCGCCGAAGCCATGCCAGGCCATGGGCACCGGAATGGGCACGTTGATGCCCACCATGCCCACCTGGACGCGGCGGGCGAATTCGCGCGCCACATGGCCGTCGCGGGTGAAGCAGGCCACGCCGTTGCCGAAGGCGTGGGCGTTCACCAGATCGAGCGCGGCGGTGAAGTCGGGCACGCGCACGCAGCTCAGCACCGGGCCGAAAATTTCGTCCTGGTAGATGCGCATGTCGGGGGTGACCTGGTCGAACAGGGTGCCGCCGAGCCAGAAGCCCTGAGATTCTGGGCCCCCGTTCGCTGGCTTGTGCCCAGCAATGGTGAAGTTGCGGCCATCGACCAGCAGTTTCGCGCCCTGCTGCACGCCGGAGGCGATCATGCCGCTGATGCGCTCGCGCGCCGCGGCGGTGACGATGGGGCCCATCTCGGCGTCCAGTTCCATGCCGTTCTTCACCTTGAGCTGCTGCGTGCGCTCGATCAGCCTGGGCATGATCTTGTCGGCCACGCCGCGCACCAGCACGCCCACCGAAATGGCCATGCAGCGTTCGCCGGCCGAGCCAAAAGCGCTGCCGATGAGCGCATCGACCACCTGGTCGAGGTCGGCGTCGGGCATCACCACCATGTGGTTCTTCGCTCCGCCCAGTGCCTGCGCCCGCTTGCCGAAGCGCGCCGCCTCCTGCGCGATGCGATGCGCCACCGGCGTGGAGCCGACGAAACTGATGGCGCGCACGTCCGGGTGCTCCAGCAGCGCATCCACCGCCGCCTTGTCGCCCTGCACCACGTTGAACACGCCGTCGGGCAGGCCAGCCTGCTTGAACAGCTCGGCCATGAGCAGGCTGGGGGAGGGGTCGAGCGGGCTGGGCTTGAGCACGAAGGTGTTGCCCGCGGCGATGGCCACCGGGAACATCCAGCACGGCACCATGCAGGGGAAGTTGAACGGCGTGACCCCGGCGACCACGCCCAGCGGCTGGCGCATGGTCCAGTTGTCGATGCCGGTGGACACTTGCTCGGTGTAGTCGCCCTTGAGCAGTTGCGGAATGCCGCAGGCGAACTCGATGATTTCGATGCCGCGCGTGACCTCGCCCTGGGCGTCGGTGAACACCTTGCCATGCTCGGCGGTGATCATCGCCGCGAGGGTGTCGCGGTGCTGGTTCATCAGCTCCAGAAACTTGAACAGCACCCGCGCGCGGCGCAGCGGCGGGGTGTCGGCCCACTTCGGAAACGCCGCTTGCGCAGCGGCCACCGCGGTGCCGACATCGCTGGCATCGGCCAGGGCGACCTGGCGCGCCACCTGGCCGGTGGCCGGGTTGTAGATCGGCTGGCTGCGGCCGCTGGCGCCCGTCGTGGCGTGGCCCTGAATGAAATGGCCGACCGTGGCCGTGGCGGTAAAGGCTTCTGGGGCACCCATGCGAGTCTCCTGGACTGAATTTGCAATCAGCCAATCGTAGGCCTCGGCTCCGAGCCTGAACAGCCATATGGAGTGACAACATTGTTCAAATTCGTGAACAATGGGCCGATGACTGCATCCATGGGCCGATGACCTCTCCCATTCCTCCCCGCGACGACCTGCTGTGGCAGCAGGTGCATTGGCTTGGCGTCATTGCCAGCGCCGGCAGCCTGACGGCGGCGGCGCAGCGCCTGGGCGTGTCCAAGGCCGCCGTGAGCCAGCATCTCGCCCTGCTGGAGCGCCGGGTGGGGGTGCCGTTGGTGCGGCGCACCACCCGCGCCCTGCGCCTGACCGAAGCCGGCCAGGGCCTGGTGGACGACACCGTGCCAGCCTTCGCGCAGATCGCCCATGGCGTGGCCGCGGCGCACGAACTGGCGCAGGCGCCGCGCGGGCTGGTACGCGTGACCGCCCCGGTGGCGCTGGGGCGGCAGCATATCGCCCCGCATCTGCTGGACTTCCTGCGGCGCTATCCCGACATTCGCGTCGAGCTGGAACTGTCGGACCGGCTGGTCAACCTGCCGCAAGAGGGCTTCGATCTGGCGATCCGCCATGTCGCCGCGCCGCCCGACAGCACCGTGGCCTGGAAGCTGTGCGCCACGCGCTCGCTGCTGGTGGCCGCGAACGGCTATTTGCGCAGGCGCGGCACGCCGCAACATCCGGACGATCTGGCCGGGCATGATTGCCTCACCTATCTGCGACCGGGCGCGGCGGTGTGGATGTTCGAGCGCACGAACGAAGCCGGTGGCACATCACAAACCGAGGGGCAGCCCGAACGGCCGCCCGAGCGGGTGCGCGTCACGGTGCGTGGGTCGCTGCGCGCCAACACCACCGAGGTTCTGCGCGAGGCCCTGCTGGCCGGCCTGGGCATCGCCCTGGTTCCCGACTTCAGCGTGGCCAAGCCGCGCAACATGCAGCGGCTCCAACAGGTCCTGCCTGACTGGAAGCCGGTGGGGTTTTTCGGCGACAGCATCTACGCCATCCGCCCCTGGAGCCCAAGCGCGCCCCGCGCGGTGCAACTGGTGGTGGAGCATCTGCGCACTGCGCTAGCTGGCGGTTTCGCGCGGTTGGGGCTTGAATGACGCCATCCATCCATCTCAACCCATCCTTCAACAGGAGAGCCATTCATGGACAAGTGGGCATTGGTCACGGGCGCTTCGGGCGGCATCGGCCTGGAGATCGCACGCGAGTTGGCCGCGACGGGTTATGCGCTCGTGCTGAGCGCGCGCAGCGATGACAAGCTGCAGACCTTGGCCGAGGAGTTGCGAGCGCAGCATGGCACACGCTGCCTGTGCATGGCGCTGGACCTTGGGGCAGCAGACGGGCCGGAGACGCTGACGCGGCGCGTCGCCGAGGCGGGCGTGGAGCCCACGGTGCTGGTGAACAACGCCGGCTTCGGGGTCTACGGCCGTTTCGCCGAGGCGGACGTCGCGCAGACCCAGGGCATGATCGACCTCAACATCAGCGCGCTCACGCGGCTGACGGCGCTGCTGCTGCCTGCGATGCTGCGGCAAGGCCGTGGCCGCATCCTCAACGTGGCGAGTACTGCGGCCTTCCAACCCGGCCCGGGCATGGCGGTGTATTTCGCCAGCAAGGCCTATGTGCTGTCGCTCAGCGAGGCGCTGGACGCGGAGTTGCGCTGGCGCGGCATCAGCGTCACCGCGCTGTGCCCGGGGGCGACCGAAACCGGTTTCGGCGCGCGCGCCCAGGGCGAGCAGCGTTCAGCTCTGTTTCACGGGCGCATGGCGACGGCGCGCGATGTGGCACGTTACGGCGTGTTGGCGATGGAGCGCGGCCAGCGTGTGGCGGTGTATGGCCTGCTCAACCGCATGCTGGCGGCCAGCGTGCGCTTCACCCCGCGCCCGGTGGTGACGGCGCTGGCGGGTTGGATGATGCGCGAGGTTTGAGGGCGCCCGGCGTTGCCGTCACGGCGGCGCCGGCGCGGCTTCAACTGCGCTGCGGGCTGGCGCCGCAGCCGCCAGCGGTGGTCAAGGATGAGGCCGCCGAGCCCTGGGCCCGCGCGGCATCGCCGCACACCGGGCATTGCGGGTTGCGGGCGATGCGGATGGTGTGGATGTCCATGTCGAGCGCGTCGATCAGCAGCAGGCGGCCCGCCAGGCTGCGGCCGGCGCCGGCCATGAGCTTGAGCGCCTCGGCGGCTTGCAGGCTGCCGACGATGCCCACCAGCGGCGCGAACACGCCCATCACGGCGCAGCGCACTTCCTCCACCGGCACATCCGGCGGGAACAGACAGGCGTAGCAGGGCGCGCGCTCACCGTCAGCGCGCGCACGCGGGTCGAACACGCTCACCTGGCCGTCGAAACGGATGGCCGCACCGCTCACCAGCGGCATGTCGTGACGCACGCAGGCCGCGTTGAGCGCATGGCGGGTGGCGAAGTTGTCGCTGCAGTCGATGGCCACCGTGGCCTGCGCGACCAGCGCGCCCAGCAGCGCGGCGTCGGCACGGTGCGGCACCATGTCCACCTGTGCCCGAGGGTTGATCTGGAGCATGGCCTCACGCGCCGACTCGACCTTCAACTGACCCACGCGCGCCTCGGTGTGCGCAATCTGGCGTTGCAGATTGGTGAGGTCGACGACATCGTCGTCCACCAAAGTGATGCGGCCCACCCCGGCGCTGGCCAGATAGAGCGCCACCGGCGAACCCAGCCCGCCCGCGCCCAGCACCAGAGCATGGCTCGCCGCGATGCGCTCCTGACCTTCGACGCCGATGTCGTCGAGCAGGATGTGGCGGGAGTAGCGCAGCAATTCGGCATCGTTCATGGCATCAAATATAAGCGGCGTGCCCGCTGCGCACACCATCGGCTTGCGTGCAGATCCATGGGCGCCGGCAAGGCAGCGTTACGCATGGATACATGGACTCGCTTGCCCATCCGACAAATATCAATAAGAATGATTCGTATTTGGAGAAATGATGCGAATCAAGCGTTGGATCATGGCCACGACAGGTTTCGCCGGCATGCTGTTTGGAACGCAGGCGCAAGCTCAACCATGGCCAGTGCAGCCCTGCGATGTGGACGACTACATCACCAAGGCCATCGGCATCGAGGAGCCCTGGCTGGAAAACGCAGCCTATTGGTTCGCCCAGGCCGACAACAACGGCTCGCCGCGTTCGCTGACACTCTCGCCCGAGTTCGAGGGCAAGTTCAGCGAGCGTCTCGGCATGGAACTGGGCCTTCCCGCCTACACCGCCAACGAACCTCTCGGGCAAGGGCAGGGCGCCTTCGGCCCCGTGGCGGCGGGCTTGAAGTTCGCCGCCCTGCACACCTGCAATCTGAGCGAAGGCCGCGTCAGCCTGCTGACTGTGGAGGTGGAAGGCCAGTACTGGGCTCATCCGCGCCCGAGCGTGCTGCCGGGGGAGGGCAATGCGGTGACGGCCCAGGTGATGTGGGCGCAGCTCTGGTATCCCTGGTTCACGCAGGGGGAGGCGGGCTACACCCGGCGCATCGGCTCTCAAGGAAACGCAGGGCCGCCCCAAATTTCCTTGACCCCCACGGGGGGCGGGTCGGCGAGCCGACCGTGGGGGCGCTCAGGAGTCACCAGCGGCTGGTTCGTCAACGCCAGTCTGGGCCATGCCCTTGGCGCGGCTGATGCCGTGCAGTTGGAAGTCGAAGTGGACAACCAACGCACTCTGGATGACGGACACCGCGGGATCGAAGGCAGTGTGATGCCGCAATTCGCCTATCACCTGACGCAGCAGTGGCTGTTGGCCATCGGCGAGCAGGCTGCCATCCAGCAAGGCCAGTCGCAGCCGCAATGGTCGACTTGGTTGATGGTCGAGCACGATTTCTGATCCCAGCGCCTGGCATGCCGGCCACGCGAAACGCAACGGCTCGGCGCCGCCCCCGGACGCCAAGGCCCGCAACGGGTGCGGGCCTTGGCGTCCGGGGGCGGCAGGTCATGCCCTGCGGCTCCTGGAAGCCCTGTTCATTTCTTGGCCGGCACCAAGGAGTTCGCGGGCTTGGACGCAGGGACGGTGGCCGAAGTTGGTGCGGTGGGAGTGGGTCTGGCGGATTTTTCGTCAGCCTTGGCCAGAAGCTTGGTTGTCACGACGGGCTTGCCCTGCAGTTCGTTCAACGCCTGTTCGAGCTGCCAGTCATCCTTGCTGCCGTACTCGGGCAATTTCGGGAATTTGTTCGGGTCTTTCTCGATTTCAGCTTCCAGCAAGCGGCGGGCATCCTCCTGCTTGCGCAACTCGTCCTTGATGCCGGTGGAATCGGCCGATTCGACGCCCGTGCCGATCTGGTTCTTGTAATCCACCTCGCGCATGCGCAGCGCGGCGTAGGGGTCGCCGGTGGGCAGCGGATCGACGAAGTAGTTGGGCGTGATGCCCTTGGCCTGGATGGACTCGCCGTTGGGCGTGTAGTAGCGCGCCGTGGTGAGCTTGAGCGCCGTGTCCGGACCCAGCGGCAGCACGGTCTGCACCGAGCCCTTGCCGAAGGTCTGGGTGCCCATCACCACCGCTCGCTTGTAGTCCTTCAAGGCGCCGGTGACGATCTCCGAGGCCGAGGCCGACCCGCCGTTGACCAAGACGACGAGGGGCAGCGTTTTGACCGCGGCCGGCAGGCTGGACAGGGGGTTGTCACCGGGGATGCGGGAGTAGTCGCTCGGGGTGTTGCGGTAGCTCACATTGGCTTCGGGAATCTGGCCGCGGGTGGAGACGATGACGACATCCGGCGGCAGGAACACCGAGGCCACGCCCACGGCGCTTTCCAGCAGGCCGCCGGGGTCGTTGCGCAAGTCGAGCACCATGCCTTTGAGCTTGGGATCCTGCTTGTAGAACTCGTCGATCTTCTTCATGAAGTCGGCCAGGGTGTCGGACTGGAACTGGGTGATGCGCACCCAGGCATAGCCGGGAGCGACGATCTTGCCGCGCACGCTCTGCACATGGATTTCCTCGCGCGTGACCGTCACGTTGAAGGTGCGGTTCTCGCTCTTGCGCAGGATGGTGAGCACGACCTTGGTGCCGGGCTTGCCACGCATGAGCTTGACCGCCTGGCTCAGCGGCAGGCCCTTCACCGGGGTGTCGTCGATGCGGGTGATGAGGTCGCCGGCCTGAATGCCGGCACGCGCCGCGGGCGAGCCCTCGATCGGGGAGACCACTTTCACCAGCCCGTCTTCGGCCGAGATTTCAATGCCCACGCCGACGAACTTGCCACTGGTGCTTTCGCGGAATTCCTTGAAGTTCTTCTTGTCCAGATATTCCGAATGCGGGTCGAGGTTGTTCACCATGCCGTTGATGGCATTTTCGACCAGTTTCTTGCCCTCGACCGGCTCGAAAAAGTCAGCCTTGATCAGGCCGTAAACCGCAGCGAATTGCTGCAGTTCTTCCAGCGGCAGCGGCGACACGGCGCTGCGCGCCATGGCCTGCAATTGCAGGGTTGCCAGGGCGCCGGTGAGCACACCGGCCGTGACCCAAGCCGCGATTTTGAATTTGCCAGCCATGCGTGATTCCTCGAAGAGGGAACAGTATAGATTCGGGACATCGCCCCCAGGGCGCGCGGGTCTGTTGGGCTGCGGAGGAGCCAGCCTGCCGGCCATCTGGCCGCGTCGCTGGCTCCAGCAACCCACGCGAGAGCGATCAGGCTGCGGCGGCAGTTGGGGCGTCGAGGTAGTAGCGGCGCATGGGTTTGAGCGCCGCATCCAGTTCGTACACCAGCGGCGCGCCGTTGGGGATGTTCAGGCCGACGATGTCGGTGTCGGAAATGCCGTCGAGATGTTTGATGATGGCGCGCATGGAATTGCCATGCGACACCGCCAGCACCCGCTTGCCGGCACGGATGGCCGGTGCCAGCGATTCTTCCCACAGCGGCAACACGCGGCGCACCGTGTCTTTCAGGCATTCGGTCAGCGGCAGGTCTTGGGCATTGACCCGGCTGTAGCGCGGGTCGGCCGCCAGTTCGTGGCGATGCGACTCGTCCATCGGCGGCGGCGGCACGTCGTAGCTGCGGCGCCAGATGAGCACTTGCTCGTCGCCGTACTTGACGGCGGTTTCAGCCTTGTTCAGGCCCTGCAGCGCACCGTAGTGGCGCTCGTTGAGCCGCCAGCTATGCACCGTGGGCAGCCACATGCGATCCAACTCGTCCAGCGTCAGCCACAGGGTGCGCACCGCGCGCTTGAGCACCGAGGTGTAGGTGATGTCGAAGTCCAGCCCATGCGCTTTGAGCAACTGGCCGGCTTGCCTGGCTTCGGCCACGCCCTTGTCGGTCAGGTCCACGTCGACCCAGCCGGTGAAGCGGTTTTCCTGGTTCCAGGTGGATTCGCCATGGCGAATCAGTACGAGCTTGTGCATGGTGGGGCGTCGATTGCGCTTGGGAGTGGGGTTCAACAGTTGAATCGAACCCTTATCGTAGTGGAGCCTGATAACACGATCATGATGCCAACCTGCCGTTGCAGGGGTGCGACGGACCCGCGCCGAGGGCCGTAATAACCCTGCGCATTCAATCGCTTGCGGGCGCAGCAATATTCATTCCGGCTGATGTTCCTAAAATTGCGGCTTCATCCGATTGGGAGTTGGCATTTTGAAGTTCGTCATGGAAAACCTGTCACTCATCGCCATTGCCCTGGTTTCCGGCGGCATGTTGCTGTGGACCACCTTTTCGGGCAGTGGTGGCGGTGGCGTGACTGCCGCCGAGGCTGTGCGCCTGGTCAACCGCGAGAAAGGTGTCTTGATTGATGTCTGCGAGCCGCAGGAGCATGCGGCCGGCCACAGCGTCGGTTCGCGCAACGTGCCGCTTGGCCAGCTCGAACAGCGCTTGTCCGACCTGCCCAAGAACAAGGAAACCCCGGTTTTGCTGATGTGCCAGAGCGGCACGCGTGCCAGTCGCGCTGCCAACACCCTGCGCAAGCTGGGCTATACCCGTGCCACGGCGGTTGCTGGCGGCCTGCGTGCCTGGCGTGACGCTGGCTTGCCGGTGGAAAAAGGCTGAGTTCGCGTTGATTCGGGGCTGCTTCAGCGCGGGCCGGGGCGCGCTTCGCTGCCCTATCGTTGTTGTTGTTGTCGATCGCGAACGCCATCCTGTTTGTTGGGGTTGCGCCGCGTCCTGGCCTGGGCTCGTCGGTGGATGACTCGGCCAAGTTTCTGGAGTTTTCATGTCTCAGGTTCGCATGTACACCACCGCGGTGTGCCCCTACTGCGTTCGCGCCAAAGCCTTGTTGCTCAAGCGCGGCGTGCAGCATATCGAGGAAATCCGGGTCGATCTCGACCACCAGGCCCGTCTGCACATGATGGAGAGCACCGGCCGGCGCACCGTGCCGCAAATCTTCATTGGCCAGACCCATGTGGGCGGCTACGACGACCTGTACGCGCTCGATACCCGCGGAGGGTTGGCGGCGCTGCTGCAAGCCGTGGGCTGATGCGGCTCGCTTCGGCTCAAGCGTGAGCGGGCGGCTCCTACAATGCCGGATTCCTGTTTCCGTCCTTGCTTTCATCCGCCCATTGAGGCGGGCCCACCCTCTGGAGCCTTTTTGCATGAGCACCCCCTCGAATAACGCGGTTGCCGATCAGTCGCCGGTCTTCATGTTGCAGCGCTGCTACCTCAAAGACCTGTCGCTGGAGCAGCCCAATGCGCCGAAAATCCTGCTGGAGCAGGCCCAGCCGACGGTGGATGTGCAGATGAACGTGGAATCGCAGGCCGTGGTCGAGGGCATTTTCGAAGTGGCCATCACCGCGACCATCACCGCCCGCGTCAACGACCAGACCCTGTTCCTGGTCGAGGGCAAGCAGGCCGGTATTTTCGAGCTGCGCAACATCCCGCAGGAACACGCCGACTTGTTGCTGGGCATCGCCTGCCCGCAAACGGTTTACCCCTACCTGCGCGCCAACCTGGCCGACACCATCACCCGCGCCGGTTTTCCGCCGGTGCACCTGGCCGAAATCAACTTCCAGGCGATGTACGAAAGCCAGCAAGCCCAGCAAGCCGGCCAGGCCCCGAGCGGCCTGATCGCGCCCGACGGCTCGGCGCTGAACTGAGCCTCGTCGCCTTTTCGAATCGCCTGGCAGGCGTTGCTGCCACGGTGTCTGCCATGATCGGCCCAGCGTTTTCCGGGGCTCGCTGACCCGCCCGGTCCCGGCCCGTCCTGCATGCGTATGAACATCACCATTCTCGGTGCCGGCGCCTGGGGCACAGCCCTGGCCTGCCACGCGGCAAGTCGCCATGTCGTGCAACTCTGGGGGCGCGACGCGGTGCTGATGCAAGGCTTGCGCACGCGCGGCGAGAACACCCGCTATCTGCCCGGTATCGCCTTGCCCGAGACGCTGGGCCTCACGTCCGACCTGGGGGCAGCCTTGGCGCATGCCGGCGCTCCAGGAGGTTCAGGGCTGTTGGTGCTGGCCACGCCGGTGGCCGGCTTGCGCAGCGTGGCGCAGGCCATGCGCGAGCATGCGCAGGCAAACGCCGCAGCCGTGCATCCGGTTGCGGGCGGCGTCGAACAGGTGTTGATCCTGGCCAAGGGCTTCGAGCGGGGCAGCGGCCTGCTGCCCCATGCGGTGCTGGAGCAGATGTTCGCAGGCTGGGCGGGCCGGCCGGCCATTGGCGTGCTCTCCGGCCCGAGCTTCGCCCAGGAAGTGGCGCGCGGCCTGCCGGTGGCGCTTACCGTTGCCAGCGCCGATGCCGGTCTCATGCACCATGCCGTGCAGGCCCTGCATGGTGGTGGCATGCGCATTTACGCCAGCGGCGACTTGATCGGCGTGGAAGTGGGTGGGGCGGTGAAGAACGTGCTGGCCATCGCCTGCGGCGTGAGCGACGGCCTGGGCCAGGGGCACAACGCCCGCGCCGCGCTCATCACCCGTGGCCTGGCAGAAATGTCCCGCCTGGGTCTGGCACTGGGAGCGCAGATGGAAACCTTCATGGGCCTGAGCGGCCTGGGTGACCTGGTGCTCACCTGCACCGGGGAGTTGTCGCGCAACCGTCGTGTCGGACTGCAATTGGCGGCGGGCAAGACGCTGGACAGAATCGTGGCCGAACTCGGGCATGTCGCCGAAGGCGTGCCCACCGCGCAAACCGTGCTGGAGCTGGCACACAGCCGAGGTGTGGCCATGCCCATCACCGCGGCCGTGGCCGATTTGCTCGGTGGGCGCTGCAGCGCGACGGATGCGCTGCGCACCCTGCTGGCGCGCGAGCCGCAGCCCGAGGCTGGGGCCACGTCTGCGCCCACGGTCGAGATGCCGACCAAGCCCGGAGCGCAGGCGTGATCCGGCTCATCGTTGGCCTTGGCAACCCCGGGCCGGAACATGCGCAGCAGCGTCACAACGCCGGCTTCTGGTGGCTCGATCAGATCGTGCAGCGCGAGGGTCTGAGCCTGCGGGCGGAGCGCGGTTTTTTCGGCGACATCGCCCGCCTGCGCGGCCCGGAAGGCGACGTCTGGCTGCTGGAGCCGACCACCTATATGAACCGCTCGGGCCACGCCGTTGCCGCCATGGCGCGGTTCTACAAAATTCCGCCCGAGGACATTCTGGTGGCGCACGACGAACTCGACTTGCCGCCGGGGCAGATCAAGCTCAAGCTGGCTGGCGGCCATGCCGGGCACAACGGCTTGCGCGACATCGCCGCGCAGCTCGGCACGCCGCAGTTCTGGCGCTTGCGCATCGGTATTGGCCATCCGGGCGACCGCTCCGAGGTCATCGGCTTCGTCCTGGGCCGGCCGCCGCGCAGCGAGCTCGATCGCATCGAACAGACCCTGCAGCGCGGCCTGGACGAACTGCCGCGGCTTTTGCGCGGCGAATTCGAGGCGGCGATGATGCACCTGCATCGCGGCAATGCGCCACCGCCTGGGCCGAGTCCAGTGCCACCGAAGGGCGCAAACAAGGAGTTGTCATGATGATCATCACCGGCTTTCACCTGGCTCGTATGGCGCTGTTGCTGCCGCTCTTCGCCTGGATGCTGCAGCAGGGTGGCGCGGCCTTCGCGCAGTCGGTGTATCGCTGCGGCAGCACCTATTCCCATGCCCCGTGTCCCCAGGGCAAGCCAGTCGATGTGGCCGACCCGCGCGAGCCCGCCCAAGTCGAGCAGGCACGCGCCCAGACCGCGCGCGACCAGCGTCTTGCCGACCAACTCCACCGTGAAAACGCCGAACGTGAAGCGGCGCGGCGCAAGGCCTTGAAGCAGGAAGCCCTGCAGGCTCGCAAACACGCGCTTGCCCAGCATCGTGCCTGGCTCCGGCAGGAGCGCGCTCGCAAGGCGGCGCGCAAACACGACACGCGCAAGGCGGTGAGCGGCATTTCCGCGTCCTGAGGCGTCAAATCGGCAGCTGAAAGCGAGTTTGCGCCGCCATGGCCGCAAGTTCGGGTCAGTCGGTCTGCGGGCTTGAGACGCCTGCTTCGGCCGCCACGGTTCGCGGCGGCTGAAGCCCCACCAGGCTGCGGTACCTCACCATCAGCACGTCGCGGCTTTCCACGCGGTCGGGGCGAACGGGGATGCAATCGACCGGGCATACTTGCACGCATTGCGGGGTGTCGAAATGCCCGACGCATTCGGTGCAGCGGTCGGGGTTGATTTCGTAGATGTCCGGTCCCATCGAAATGGCCTGATTCGGGCACTCGGGCTCGCAGACATCGCAGTTGATGCACTCGTCGGTGATCCACAAAGCCATGGCAGAGACCTCAGTTCGGCAAACGCCCGGCTAGCTTCACGGCCAGGCGCTCGGTCACCAAGGGGACCACGAATTTGCTCACGTCGCCACCGAGCACGGCAATTTCCCGCACGAACGTCCCGGATACGAACTGGTACTGATCGGCGGGGGTCATGAAGATGGTTTCCACGTCGGGCATGAGTTGGCGGTTCATGCCCGCCATCTGGAACTCGTACTCGAAGTCGCTGACCGCGCGCAGGCCGCGTATCACCACCCCGGCTTCACGCTCCAGCACGAAGTTGCGCAGCAGGCCGGAGAAGCCCTCGATCTCCACGTTCTTGTAGGGCGTGAGGATGGCGCGCGCCAAGTCCAGGCGTTCGTCCAGGCTGAAGAGCGGGTTCTTGTGGTGTCCGCCAGCCACGGCGACGATCAGCCGGTCGCAGAGTTTGCTGGCGCGACGCACCAGGTCTTCATGCCCACGGGTGAAGGGGTCGAAAGTGCCGGGGTAGACGGCCGTCAGCATGGTGAACTCCAGGGTTGGTGCACGGCGGCAGTTTATTCCGCGGCGCCGGCTTCGGCCTTGCGCTGCAGCACGGCGTAATGCACCTGACCGGCGCGGTCCTGGCGGTACACGCTCCAGACGCCGCCGTCGGTCCAGGCGGCCAGCTGGCGCGCATCAGGCGCTTCGATGTAGGCCATGCCGCCAGCGGGCAGCAGGCGCGAAGCAGCAGCCAGCGCGGCGGCGTGCAGGCCGCTGGCGGCCAGCGCGAACGGCGGGTCGATGAACACGATGTCATAGCTGCCCCTGGCGCAGCGCGCGGCGAACTGCAGCGCGTCTTGTGCATGGACGCGAGCCGCGGCCACGCCGAGCCGGGCGCAGGCCCCGGTCAAGGCCTTGGCGAGCTGGGCATCGCGCTCGACCAGATCGACCCAGGCCGCGCCGCGCGACGCCGCCTCCAGGCCCAGCGCGCCGCTGCCGGCGAACAGATCGAGGCAACGCAGCCCGGTGAGATCCTGGCCCAGCCAATTGAACAGGGTTTCGCGCACGCGGTCGGGCGTGGGGCGCAGCCCGGGGTGATGGGCGACCACCAGCTTGCTGCGCTTGAGGCGGCCGCCAATGATGCGGACCTCACCCGGCCCACGGTTGGGCTGCGGGCTGCGGGGTTTGGGTGCAGATGAAGGTTTTCCGGGCATGGCGGTGTGTCCGAACAAAGGTTGGCGCCGGGGAGCATAGCCGCATGCGCTCGGGGTTGGCACGGGCTGACGGTGGCAGGCGACAATAAGGCCCACCGCATGCGCCCGCATGCGGGCGCATGCCACCACCGAACCTTCTTCGTCCATGTTCCGTTTTTTCAAACGCAAGCCCGCAGCGCCCGAATCCGCCCAGGCCCATCCGCAGGAAGCGCAGCTGGCCGCGCCAGCTGCAGCGCCCGTTCCCGTGGTCGAAGGCCCCTTGTCCGCAAGCAGGGTGGAGCAGGGCGCCGTCAGGCGCGACGATGAAGCGAACCCGGGCGCGGCCCAGCCTGCCCCGGAGTTGATCGGTCCAGCGGGAGGCGGTGCCGACGCCGAGGCTGCGTCCGGCTGGTTTTCGCGTTTGCGCCAGGGCTTGCGCAAGACCGGTTCGGGCATTTCCGTCCTGTTCGGCGGCAGTCGCGTCGACGAGGCGCTGTACGAGGAACTGGAGACGGCGCTGATCCTGGCTGACGCCGGCATGCCGGCGACGCAGTTCGTGCTGGAACAGTTGCGCAAGAAGGTGCGCACCGCGCGCGCCGAGACGCCGCTGCAGGTCAAGGAGCTGCTGCGCGATGTGCTGGCCGAGTTGCTTCAGCCACTGGAGCGGCCGCTCGACATCGGCAAAACAACGCCCACGGTCATCATGCTCGTGGGCGTGAACGGTGCGGGCAAGACCACCACCATCGGCAAGCTCACGCGGCATTTGCAGCAGGCCGGCTGCAAGGTTCTGCTGGCGGCGGGCGACACCTTCCGCGCCGCCGCGCGCGAACAACTCGCAGCCTGGGGCGAGCGCAACGCGGTGCAGGTCATCGCCCAGCAGGGCGGCGATCCGGCTGCGGTGGCTTTCGACGCCGTGACCGCCGGCCGCGCGCGCGGCATGGACGTGGTCATCGTCGATACCGCCGGCCGCCTGCCCACGCAGTTGCACCTGATGGACGAGTTGAAGAAGGTCAAGCGCGTGACGGCCAAAGCGATGGAGGGTGCGCCGCACGAAGCCATTCTGGTGATCGACGCCACCAACGGCCAGAACGCGCTGGCGCAACTCCGCGCCTTCGACGAGACCCTGGGACTGAGCGGCATCATCCTCACCAAGCTCGATGGCAGCGCCAAGGGCGGGGTGATCGCGGCCATCGCGCGCGAGCGCCCGGTGCCCATCTACTTCATCGGCGTGGGCGAATCGCTCGACGACCTGCAGCCTTTCGACGCCCGCGCCTTTGCCCAGGCGCTGGTGGGTTGAGGCGGCTGCCTCGCCCCGACTGCTCTTTTCTTCCCCGAATCGCGCGCAGCCATCCTTCACGACCATGCAGACCGCCCCGCACACCAGCCCATCCAGCACCGTGGCCGATGCGCCAGACTTGCCGCTTGGCCCCGTGGTGTCGGCTTGGAAGCCGCCGCCGTCGCCCGCACACACGCCACTTGCCGGCCTGCGCGCAAGGCTGGAGCCCTTGGACATGGCAGACCACGCCGTTTCCTTGCACGCGGCCAACGCCGAAGACAGCGCTGGGCGGATGTGGATCTATCTACCCTACGGCCCGTTTGCCGACGCCGCGGCCTACGCCGACTGGGTGCGGGAAAGCCAGGCCTCGCGCGATCCGCTCTTCTTCGCCATCGTCGCGGCCGCAACCGGCCAGGCTTCGGGCGTGGCCGCCTACTTGCGCATCGACCCGAACAACGGCTGCATCGAGATCGGCCATCTGGCCTTCGCGCCGCGCCTGCAGCGCACCCCGGTCGCCACCGAGGCGCTGTTCCTCATGCTCGACCACGCTTTTGCGCTGGGATACCGGCGCGTGGAGTGGAAGTGCAATGCCCTCAATGCCCCCTCGCGCCGGGCGGCGCAGCGCCTGGGCTTCAGCTTCGAGGGTTTGTTCCGTCAAGCGGCGGTGGTCAAAGGGCGCAACCGCGATACCGCCTGGTACGCCATGCTCGACCGCGAATGGCCAGCCCTGCGGCGGGCTTATGTCCAATGGCTGGATGCCGCCAATTTCGATGCCCAAGGCCGGCAGCGCCAGGCCCTGGGCACGCTCACCCAGCCGGCGCTCGCGTCGTCCCATCCTGCAGCCGCGCAGGTTTGATGATGGCCCAGTGCGGGGCCTGATGCGGAACTCCGGCAGGCGCTTAGCACTCTGATGGCCTGAGTGCTAAAATTCCAATCCTGAATAGACAGAGGAGTATGCATATGGCCCGCACCAATGCCCTTGCCCTGCAACCTACACGGGGGATGGCCCCTGTGGCGGGGGCCTCTTTCGCCGTCGGATTTCCCGCCCAGGTGCCCAGCTTGGGCAATCTGGAGTCCTACATCGCCGCCGCCAACCGCATGCCCATGCTGAGCCTTGAAGAAGAGCGCTCGCTGGCGCTGGCCTGGCGTGAGCGCGAAGACCGCGACGCCGCCGGGAAACTGGTGATGTCGCACCTGCGTGTGGTGGTCTCGGTCGCCCGCCACTATCTCGGTTACGGCCTGCCGCATGCCGACCTGATCCAGGAAGGCAATATCGGCCTGATGAAAGCGGTTCGCCGCTTCGACCCGTCGCAAGGCGTGCGTCTGGTCAGCTACGCGCTGCACTGGATCAAGGCGGAAATCCACGAATACATCCTGCGCAACTGGCGCTTGGTCAAGGTGGCCACCACCAAGGCGCAGCGCAAGCTGTTCTTCAACCTGCGCTCGATGAAGCAGGGCTTCGAGAGCTTTCACGACGCCGAGATCGATGCGGTGGCAAAGACCTTGCAGGTCAAGCGCTCCGACGTCATCGAGATGGAGCAACGCATGGGCGGCAGCGAAGTCTCACTGCAGCCCGTGGGTGACGATGGCGAAGAGTCATTCGGCCCCGGCGCCTACCTCTCGGACCGCAGCCACGAACCCGATGCCGTGCTGGAAGCTCGCAGCCGCGAGCGCCTGCAGGTGCAAGGCCTGGAGCAGGCTCTGGAAACCCTGGATGCACGCAGCCGCCGCATCGTCGAGCAACGCTGGCTGGCGGTGAACGACGACGGCACCGGCGGCAAGACCCTGCACGACCTGGCCGCCGAGTTCAGCGTGTCGGCCGAGCGCATTCGCCAGATCGAAGTTCAGGCCATGAAAAAAATGCGCCAAACCCTGGCGCAATACGCCTGACGCAAGAGTCTCGGGGCGATACCACCGGGTTGGTGCGCCCGGCATGGGCGACGCCAGCGCCCTGCGGTGTGGTCCTGCCGCAGGCGTCATGCCTTGCCTTGCTGCAGGGCGTGGCCAGCCGTGCGCCCAAGAGGGGGCATGGCGTCAACAGCCGTGGTTTCACGGTCATCCATCCCGTGCTTATTCTGGAAAGTCCCCAGTGGCAAGATGCGCTGACAACTGCATACTCCCGGAACTAAATGGACAACCTGGAGGAGTCAGCATGGGCGTGGAAATCGACCCGCCGTTTTTCATCAATGCGGCGGTCGTTGCGGTGATGAGCGTTGGCTTGTTCACCGATGAAAAGAACCACCGATTTTCGGCGCAGGGCTGAACCTTCCATTCAGGCTGATTCCGCCTTGGGCTGAATCAAGCCGTCTGCCTGCATCCCCTTTTTGCCCGGGCCATTGCGCCCGTTTCACAACCGAGGAGACAATACCCATGCATCGCATCACTGCAAACCACCGTCAAACCCTGGTGCGCTTGGCCCTGGCCACCCTGTTCACGACCGCCACCGTGGCAGCCCAGGCTGCCGCTCCCGTGCTCATGTCACCGCAATGGACGGCCAACTTCTGCCAGACCTGGAACCAGACCACCCAACTCACCGAGGGCCTGGCCGGCGAATGGCTGCGCGATGACAAGGGCCGTGGCTACAAGGTGGTGGAGTTGTACCGGACCGATTGCGGCAAAGGCTCGATGGTGGAACTCAAGATCGTGCCGAAGGATGGCAAGGCCTTTTGCACCTACGGCGGCGTCCCCAACACACCGGCCAACTTCGACGTGGACTTTTTGATGCACGCCAGCACCAAGAACTGGGAAGCCATGGGCAAAGGCGACCCGGGGCCCATGTGGGCCATGATGAGCGGCAAGCTCGAGTTCCAGGGCCCGAAGTTGGTGGCCATGCGTGCGATCAAACCGTTCGAGAGCTTCCTGCTCAATGTCGGCAAGGTCGCTGGCGACGCGGCAACCTGTCCGGCCGGAGCCACGCAGACCAGCTTGGCGCAATAAGCGGCGGTCTGATTTCAGGCACCGAAAAGCCCGCTTCGTGCGGGCTTTTTTGCGTCTGCAGAGCCCTTGCGTTCAGCCGGCGCAAGGGCTTCAATCAAGATTTCCTCAGACCTGAGTCCCGTCATGACCGAGCGCATCAGCCGTTTCCCCGTCCCCGAACTCGCCGACCTGCCGGACGATATCCGCCAGCGCATTCTCGCCGTGCAGGAGCGCAGCGGCTTCGTGCCCAGCGTGTTTCTCGCCCTGGCGCATCGGCCCGATGAATTTCGCGCTTTCTTCGCTTATCACGACGCCTTGATGCTCAAGCCCTCGGGTCTGAGCAAGGGTGAACGCGAGATGATCGTCGTCGCCACCAGCGCCGCCAACCACTGCCTGTATTGCGTCGTCGCCCATGGTGCGATTTTGCGCATCCACGAGAAAGCGCCGCTGCTTGCCGACCAACTCGCGACCGACTGGACCCGGGCTGCGCTCACTGCGCGCCAGCGCGCGATGCTGGCGTTCGCCCTGAAGGTGGCGCAGCAGGCCAACACGGTGGACGCGGCCGATGACGAGGCCCTCTATGCCGCAGGCTTCAGCCAGGAAGACATCTGGGACATCGGCGCCATCGCAGCCTTCTTCGCACTTTCCAACCGCATGGCCGGACTCACCGGCATGATGCCCAACGCCGAGTTCTACATGCTGGGGCGGGTGCCCCGAACCCCTTGATGGGCCCTACAGCAGCACGATGTCGAACTGGTGCTGGACGTAGCCGGGTTCGACTTGCAGGGCGATGGGTTTGCCGATGAAGTCGGACAGTTCGGCGAGGTGGGCGCTTTCCTCTTCGAGGAAGAGATCGACCACGGCGTTGGAGGCGACGATGCGGAATTCGCGCGGGCTGAACTGCTTGGCCTCGCGCAGGATTTCGCGCAGGATGTCGTAGCAGGCGGTGCGTGCGGTTTTCACCTGGCCCTGGCCGGCGCAGATGGGGCAGGGTTCGCACAGCTGGTGGGCGAGGGATTCGCGGGTGCGCTTGCGCGTCATTTCCACCAGGCCGAGTTGCGAGAAGCCGTTGACCGACACTTTCACGCGGTCGCGCGCCAGCGATTTTTTCAGCTCGTCGAGCACGGCGGCGCGGTGCTGGGCGCTGCCCATGTCGATGAAGTCGAGCAGGATGATGCCGCCCAGATTGCGCAGGCGCAGTTGCCGGGCGATGGCCTGCGCGGCTTCCAGATTGGTCTTGAAAATGGTGTCGTCGAAGTTGCGCGCGCCGACGAAGCCGCCGGTGTTCACGTCCACCGTGGTCATGGCCTCGGTCTGGTCGATGATGAGATAGCCGCCGGATTTGAGGTCCACGCGCCGGCCCAGGGCTTTTTCGATTTCGGCGTCCACGTTGTACAGCTCGAACAGCGGGCGCTCGCCGCGGTAGAGCTGCAGCAGGCCGGCCACACGCGGCATGTACTCCGCGGCGAAAGCCTGCAGGCGCTCGAAGTTCTCGCGCGAGTCGATTTGAATGCTGCGCGTGGCGTCGGTGACGAGGTCGCGCAGCACGCGCTGCGCCAGGCTCAGTTCCTGGTAGAGCAGGGCGGGGGATTGCGCCTGACGCATGCGGGCGTCGATCGTGCTCCAGGTCTTGCGCAGATAGCTGATGTCGTCGAGCAGCTCGGCGTCGCTCGCATCCTCGGCGTTGGTGCGCACGATGAAGCCCAGGCTGGCGTTGGGGTCGTGCGCCTGGGCCTGCGCGGTCAGGCGCTGACGCAGCGCGTCGCGCAGCGCGGGGTCCTCGATTTTTTGCGAAATGCCAATATGTTCGTCTTGCGGCAAATGCACCAGCAGCCGCCCGGCCAGGCTGATCTGCGAGGACAGTCTCGCGCCCTTGGCGCCGATCGGGTCCTTGATCACCTGCACCAGCAGCGACTGGCCTTCGAACACCAGTTTCTCGATGGGAACCGGCGGCGCGTTCTGCCGCCCCTCGCCGTTGCTGCCCAGCATGCGCTGCCACAGGTCGGCCACATGCAGGAAAGCGGCGCGTTCCAGGCCGATGTCGATGAAGGCCGACTGCATGCCTGGCAGCACCCGCACCACGCGGCCCAGATAGACATTGCCGGCCAGGCCGCGCTCCAGCGTGCGCTCGATGTGAAGCTCTTGCACCGCCGCGTGGGCGATGAGGGCCACGCGGGTTTCCTGCGGCGTGATGTTGATCAGCAAGTCTTCCTGCAGACCGGGGTTGTTCATAGCGGGATTCCAGCTTGTCGCAGCAATTGGGTGGTTTCGAACAGCGGCAGCCCCATGATGCCCGAGTAGCTGCCGCCGATGTGTTGAATGAACGCCGCCGCCCGGCCCTGCACGCCGTAGGCGCCAGCCTTGCCGAAGGGCTCGCCGCTGGCCACATAGGCCGCGAGCTGCGCGTCGGACAGCGCTGCGAATTGCACTCGGCTGGTGCTCAGCGCTTCGCGTCTGTGTGAGCCCGCCTTGTGCGGGCCCGAGGTCTGCGAGCTTGGCGCATCGGCCCATTGCGGCGCCACGGCCGTCAGCACCCGGTGGGTGTGGCCGGCCAGCAGCTTGAGCATGGCCGCGGCCTCGGCGGCATCGGACGGTTTGCCGACGATTCGCCGGCCCAGCGCCACGGTGGTGTCGGCACACAGAATGGGCGCTGGCGGCAGGCCGCGATGCGCCAGGCGCGCGACCGCGGCCTGCAGCTTGAGCCGCGTGACGCGCGTCACATAGGCGCGGGCCGACTCGCCTGGCCGCACCCGTTCCAGCGTCTCGGCATCCTCCTTGGCGTCGGGGGCCAGCAGCACGAAGTCCACCCCGATCTGGCGCAGCAATTCCTGCCGTCTGGGGCTGGCGGAGGCGAGGTAGACGAAGGGCTTGGCGTGCTTGGGAGCGTGCATTGCGGAGTGCGTCTGCGGCACTGGCGAGCCAGGGGTTGGGGACGGCCGATCATACCGGGCATGGCCACCGCGAGCAGCGCCGCGCAGCCCGGTGGCACAATGCCCGCGCGCCGTCATTCCGCCGGCCTTCATCGCTCCCCATGGCCGTTCTCTCCATCTCCGACCTCAGCCTGGCTTTCGGCCACGTTCCCCTGCTCGACCATGCCGCCATGGCGCTGGAGGCGGGCGAGCGTGTCGGCCTCATCGGCCGCAACGGCACCGGCAAATCGTCGCTGCTGAAAATCATCGCCGGCCTGGAGCAGCCCGATGACGGCCTGGTGCAGGTGCAGCAGGGTTTGCGTCAGGTGTATGTGCCGCAGGAAGCAGCGTTTCCGGCCGAGGCCACGGTGTTCGACACCGTGGCCCATGGCGTGGCCGAAGCGCGCGACCTGCGGGCGCGCTACGAGGCGCACTCGCCGGACGATGACCTGGACGCGATCCAGACGCGCATCGAACTGCTCGACGGCTGGACCTGGGAGCAGCGCGTGGACCAGACCCTGCAGCGCCTGGAACTGCAGGCCGAGGCGCGCATCGGCAGCCTGTCCGGCGGCATGCAAAAGCGCGTGGCGCTGGCGCAGGCGCTGGTGGCCGCGCCCGACGTGCTGCTGCTCGACGAGCCCACCAACCATCTCGACCTCGACGCCATCACCTGGCTCGAAGGCCTGCTCATCGGCTTTCGCGGCAGCGTCGTGCTCATCACCCACGACCGCAGCTTTCTCGACAACGTCGCCACCCGCATCGTCGAACTCGACCGCGGCCAGTTGCGCAGCTACCCCGGCAACTTCAGCGCCTACGAGGCGCGCAAGGCGCAGGAGCTGGCCGACGAGACCGTGTCCGCAGCCCGTGCCGACAAGCTGCTGGCGCAGGAAGAGGTGTGGATCCGCAAGGGCGTGGAGGCGCGGCGCACCCGCAGCGTCAGCCGCATCAACCGCCTGGAAGCCTTGCGCGCGCAGCGCCAGGCGCGGCGCGAAACCCTGGGGCGCGTGAAGCTGGAGGTGGACGGGGGCCAATCCAGCGGGCGCATCGTCGCCGCGCTGGAGGTGGTGGGCAAGCGCTTTGGCGAGCGCATCGTGGTGCAGGATTTTTCCGCCACCATCCTGCGCGGCGACAAGGTCGGCATCATCGGCCCCAATGGCGCCGGCAAGACCACGCTGCTGAAATTGATCCTCGGCGAACTGGCGCCCGACAGCGGCAGCGTGCGCCAGGGCACGCGCCTCACCGTGGCCTACTTCGACCAGATGCGCACCGCGCTCGACCCCGAGGCCACGCTGGCCGACACCATCAGCCCGGGGAGCGAGTGGATTGAAATCGGCGGCTCCCGCAAACATGTGATGAGCTATCTGGGCGACTTCCTGTTCGCCCCGGCGCGGGCCAATTCACCGGTGAAGTCGCTTTCGGGCGGCGAGCGCAACCGCCTGTTGCTCGCGCGCCTGTTCGCCCGACCCGCCAACGTGCTGGTGCTGGACGAGCCCACCAACGACCTCGACATCGACACGCTGGAGTTGCTGGAACAACTGCTGCAGGAGTTCGACGGCACCGTGTTCCTCGTCAGCCACGACCGCCGCTTTCTCGACAATGTCGTCACCAGCACCATCGTCGCCGAATCCGCCCCCGGCCACCCCGGTCGCTGGCGCGAATACGAAGGCGGCGTGAGCGATTGGCTGACGCAATCGCAGCGCGCCCGCAGCCTGCAGCAGGCCGGCACTCCGGCTGCGGCGAAACGGGCAGACCGTGCAGAGCGCAGCAGCGCCGCGGGGCCCGCGCAGCCCAAGCCCACCACCGCCGCTGCATCATCCCAAGTCGGGGGCGGCGCTCTCGGGGGCCAGCCAGCGCATGCGGGCGCGGGCGCCACGCCACGGCGCAAGCTCAGCTACAAGGAACAGCGCGAACTACAGGATCTGCCCGGCCGCATCGCCGCGCTGGAGGTCGAGCAAAAAGCACTGTCCGAGCAATTGGCTGACTCGGAAACCTACAAGTCCGCACCAGAGCGGCTGAGCGCGATGCAGCAACGCTTCGCCCAGATCGAGGACGAGCTGCTCCAGGCCCTCGAACGCTGGGAAGCCCTGGAAGCCCCATGACCCAACCCACGCCCTCGGCGATGCAAGCCTCCGAACCCCTCGACAACATCGACCTGCGCACCGACCCGCAAGCCGCGCAATACGTCAAACATGAAACCGTGCAGGTGCAATTCGCCACCGCGCCGGGCGAACTCATCAGCCGTGAAGGCCCCAACCGCTACACCGTGGGCGACGCCCTCATCACCGGCTCCACCGGCGATCGCTGGAGCGTGTCCCGCGATCGCTTCGACGCTCGCTACCAGACCGTCGCCCCAACACGAGATGGGCAAGACAGCCTCTACATCAACAAACCCCTGCCCGTGCTGGCCCGGCAAATGCCAACCCCATTCCGCATCGCCCGCAGCGTCGGCGGCGACCTGCTGCACGGCAAAGCGGGCGACTGGCTGCTGCAATACGCGCCGGGGGATTATGGGGTGGTGGAAGGGGCGCGGTTTGAGCGGGTGTATCGACGTGTCGATCCATCAGTGTTCAAGATCGGCGATGGCGCCCCGCCACGCGGCTGACGCCGTCCGAGCATGGGGTTCCCCGGAGGCTCCGTCCGTTTTTTCACGACTGCCGAAGCGAACGAACGATTGCGTGAGATCTCCAGAACATCGTCGTGCCCGAGATGCTGCGACGTGCACAGTCCAATGATGAGCCCGATTCAGTTCTTTTTGCTGATCAGGTACAGAACGTAGCCGCCCACAGCGCCGACAATCGCACCGGCCAAAACATAGTTGAATGACTGCTGGGCCACATTGCGAAGAAGTACCGCATCCAGGCCTTGCAGATCGGCGCCCCTCGATATCACGTCCCTGAAGGGGAGTTGGCCGATGAGCGGCACCGATGGTCTCATGAGGAAGCCGATGAACCCGCCAACCAACGCGCCTAAGGTCGCGAACCAGCTACCGGCCATCATTGCAGTTGTCCATGTTCGCGTGGGGGCCCTGTAGCGCAGGCCGTTCGGAGATTCTTACAGGCAGTCTACCCGACGCAGAGGCGGTATCTTCCTTGCTGCATATCCCAGCAGACAGGAGAAATGCCCAGGGCACAGGCTGGCAGCACGAGCAGCAGGCCCAGCACGGAACAGGGCGCGGCCCCAACAGGCCGAGCAACTGACGGGCCAGCCGAGCGGCGGCCGTGGCGCGGTGCATGACGACACTGGCTTGAGGGTGAGCGGCGTCAAGCCCGGTGGTAGGGATGCCCGGACAGCAGGCTGTGGGCGCGATAGATTTGCTCGGCCAGCAGCACGCGGGCCAGGCCGTGGGGCAGGGTGAGGTCGGACAGGCGCAGCAGGGCGTCGGCACGTTGCTTGATGCGCGGCGCCAGGCCGTCGGCACCGCCGATGAGCAGGGCGACGTCGCGCCCTTCCTGACGCCAGCGTTGCAGTTCGGTGGCCAGGCTGGCCGTGGTGTGGTGCTGGCCATGCTCGTCCAGGGCGATGAGGCGGCAGCTTTGCGGCAGCGCGGCCTCGATGCGCTGCGCTTCGCGCTCCATCACCGCCTCGGCGCTGAGGCTGGAGCTGCGCGCCTCGGCGCGAATCTCCTTGAGCACCAGCGGGGTTTCGGCGGGCAGGCGCTTGGCGTAGTCCGCATAGGCTTCATCCACCCAATGCGGCATGCGCTGCCCGACCGCCAGCAACCAGATTTTCATGGGGCTCTCAAGGAAACGCAGGGCCGCTCCCGAGTTGTCTTGACCTCCTCGGGGGAATCCGTTTGCGGACTGCTGGGGGCGCTGACCTCAGGCTGCCGCCTTGCGGCTGCGGCCCTTCGGTGGGGGCGAGAAAACATGGGGCGGCCATGCGTTTGTCATGCGGCGCCGTGCGTGGTCATGGACAGACAGGTGAAGCGTGAAGCGGACCGAGCCTTGTCGTGCTGCGGGCCAGGCTTTCAGCTTGGCGTTTTTTTCGCGGCGGTGCGGCGCGTCACCGCCGGTTTGCTCGCATTGCGCGCCGTTGAGCTGGCCGAGGCTGAGCTGATTGTCGCGCTGCTTTTGCTGCCGCTGATGGCGCCGCTGGTGGCACGACTCGCAGCACGCTTGCGCGGCGCGGGCGTGGCGCTGGCAACCGTCTTGCTCGTTGCCCGGGGCTTGGCCCCCGAGCTGCCGGCGGTCTTGGCCGGGCTTTTGGCGCGTGGTTTGGCTGCTGGCGCAGCGTCCGTGGTGTAGCCGGTGTCGGCCTTGGTCTTGCCGGGCCAGGGGCTGCGCTTGGCGGGCACCTTGCTTGCCGCGTTGCGGGTGGGTGCGGGGTTTGCGCCAGCGCGTTTGGCCGCAGGTTTTTTGGCGGGAGCTACGCGCTTCGCAGCCGCGGCGGAACTGGCTTTGGTGCTGCGTGCCGCGCCAGGGCTGGCGCTGCGCGCAGCCGTGGTGGCGGCGATGGCCGCTGCGTCCTGCTTGGCTTTGAGATGCACGCTCTTGCCACCCCAGATGTCTTCCAGCTTGTAATAGGCGCGGATGACGGGCTGCATGATGTGGACTACGGCATCGCCGCAGTCCACCAGCACCCATTCGCCGCTGCCTTCACCTTCCGGGTTTTTCACGGCGCCACCGGCGGCGCGGACCTGATCGCGCACGCTGGCGGCCAGGGCCCGGGTCTGCCGGTTGGAGCTGCCGCTGGCGACGATGACGCGGTCGAACAGGCTGGTCAGGGCCTCGGTGTTGAAGACCTGGATGTCTTGCGCCTTGACGTCTTCCAGGGCGTCGACGATGGTGCGCTGCAGCTTACGAATGTCCATGCGGGGTGGGTGTGGAGTAAAGATGGTGGTCTTCAATATAGCGCGCCACGGGCGCGGGCATGAGCGCGCCGAGCGGCACGCCGCGCGCAACGCATTCGCGCACGCGGGTGGCGGAGAGGTCGATTTCGTCCATGGCGAGTCGGTGCAGCACATGGCCGGCACGGGCCAGGGCGTGCAGCAGCTCGGGCGGAGCGGCGTCGGAATGGCCCGGGCGGCGGGCCACGGCCAGATCGACGCAGGCGGCGATGTCTTCCCAGCCGTTCCAGCTCGTCAGGTTACGCAACTGGTCGGCGCCGAGGATGAAGGTGAAGGCGGTGTCGGGGTGTGCGGTTTGCAAGGCGCGCAGGGTGTCGATGGTGTAGCTGGGGCCCTGGCGTTTGAGTTCGATGTCGCAGCCGCGCAGCCCGGCGTGGCCGGCGATGGCGAGATCGAGCATGGCCCAGCGGTCGGCCTGGCTGGCGGCCAGCGGGTCGCGCTGCCAGGGCTGGCCGGCGGGAATGAGCCACACGGTGTCGAGCGCAAGTTCGCGCCGGGCGCTGAGGGCCAGTTGCAGGTGGGCGGTGTGGATGGGGTCGAAGCTGCCGCCAAGCAGGCCGATGCGCGGTGGCTTTGCCACGGTGGCGATGGTGGCGTCGCTCACGCCGCGGCCCAGTCGCGTGGCTTGAGGAACACCTCGTACAGCCGCGCTTCGGGTGTGCCGGGTGCGGGGTGCCAGTCGTAGCGCCACTTCACGATGGGCGGCATGGACATGAGGATGGACTCGGTGCGCCCGCCCGATTGCAGGCCGAACAGGGTGCCGCGGTCCCACACCAGATTGAACTCGACATAGCGTCCGCGCCGGTAAGCCTGGAAGTCGCGCTCGCGCTCGCCGTACGCAAGCGCGCGACGGCGTTCGACGATGGGCAGATAGGCGCCGAGAAAGGCATCGCCCACCGCACGCATGAGGGCGAAGCCGCGGTCGAAGCCGCCGTCGGCAAAGTCGTCGAAAAACACCCCGCCGACGCCGCGTGGCTCATTGCGGTGCTTGAGGAAAAAATAGTCGTCGCACCAGGTTTTGAAGCGCGGGAAATAGCCTGGGTCGAGCGCGTCCAGCGCCTGCTTGCAGGTCTGGTGAAAGTGCATCGCATCGTCCTCGAAGCCGTAGTAGGGCGTCAGGTCCATGCCGCCGCCGAACCAGGCCACCTCCGGCTTGCCCGCGGGCTGCGCCACCAGCATGCGCACGTTCATGTGCACGGTGGGCACATAGGGGTTGCGCGGGTGCAGCACCAGCGACACCCCCATGGCCTCGAACGGCGCCCCCGCCAGCTCGGGCCGATGCTGCGTGGCCGATGGCGGCAGCTTCGCGCCGCGCACATGCGAGAAGTTGCAGCCACCACGCTCGAACAGCCCGCCGTCCTCGATCAGGCTCGTCGCCCCATCGCCTTCCAGCGGCCCACCGGCTGGGCGGGTCCAGGCGTCGCGCCGAAAGCTCTTGCCATCCAGCGCTTCGAGGGCGTGAAGGATGCGGGATTGCAGGTCGAGCAGGTAGTTGCGAACTTCGGTGTGCATGGGCGCCAATTCGATGGGGGATGTCGAATTGTCCAACAGACGTGACGATATCCGTCAGGCGCCCAGATGGGTCGCGCTGCGGCCGGCTCACATATTCTGCGGGAGCCAGGTCGCGAGACCGGGGAAAACGTACAGCATGGCCAGCGCGAGGATCATCAGAAAGAACATGGGAAGGGCCTTGCGGGCAAGCCAGGGGAGTTCGCGCCCGGTCATGCCTTGCAGCACGAACAGGTTGAATCCGACCGGCGGGGTGATCTGCGCCATCTCGACCACCAACACGATGAAAATACCAAACCAGATGAGGTCGATGTTGGCATGCTGCACGGTTGGCAGGATCACGCCGATCGTGAGCACCACCATGGAAATACCGTCGAGGAACATGCCCAGCACGATGTAGAACAATGCCAGGGCGACGAGCAACCAGGTCTGCCCGAGGCGCCGCATGCCAGCGTAGGCCGTGCGCTGCGCGACACCTGGGACAGTCGCCATGCCGAGTTGACCAGACGGCAACTGCAGCGCCTGGCGGCGTCCTTGCAAGCCAAGCATCCGGGAGCAGCCACCAGCTTGCGCGAGGGGCTCGATGCAACACTCACGGTGCAGCGTTTGGGGATCCCCGGGGCGCTGTACCGCACGCTGCATACGACCCATCCGATCGAGAATCTCAACGGCCACATCGCCACCTTCACGCGCAACGTCCAGCGCTGGCGCGACGGGCAGATGTTGATGCGCCGGGTGGCCGCAGCATGGAGCGACGCCAAGGATCGTTTCCGAAAGCTGCGCGGGTACCGCGACATGCAACTCCTGCGCGCCGTCTTGCAAGCTCATGCGGAGTGGCCGGCCGAAGTCGATTCCGGAGCAAAAGCCAAGGCCGCGTAGCCTCTCCAACCGGGAGCCGTCACCTGGCCACTTTCAACAGGGTTCGGGACAGCGCCGCAAAACGCACCGGATCCATGCGAGACGAGAAATCCTATAAATTTCCGTTCATTCAACAACTTACGGACCAGAATCAAGCCGCACGAGACAGCTTGATTTCATGACTTGGCGGAAAGGGTGGGATTCGAACCACGGTACGGAAGGACCGTATTTCTCCCACCTGGGGTGAACAGCCGCCGCCCTCATTTGCGCAGCAAAATCCCCCAAAAGTCACCGTAGCCAATGATCCCAATGGCCGCAGCGTCTATCCAACCGCATCCAGGCTCATGCGCTGATCTGTTTCTTCGATCGGATGCTGTACCGCATCATGCATGCGCATGTGCCTGAAGCCCGCCGCCAATGCCAAGCAATCCCCCCGAGAGTGCCTGGGCACAACTCAACCGCATCCAACCGATGCATTGGGGGACGCAACAGCGCAATAGTTAGTACTTCCACACTGAGCCAGTCCCATCTCAACGGCCTGCAATCCCTGAAGATCAGCAAACCTCTAATTCAAGCTGTCAACACGCGGTCTTTCGTTTCGGGCAGAGCAAATGCGGCAATGAAGAAGAGTGCATAGGCGCCAACAGCGAATATCGCAATGGCATTCCCAAATCCTACCGAATACTTGATGTAGCCGATGAGTGCCGGGAATAGTGCACCAATGGCACGGCCAAAATTATACGTGAACCCTTGCCCTGAGCCGCGAATACTTGTTGGAAAAAGCTCTGTTAAGAACGGGCCCATTCCTGAAAAATATCCACTCGCAAAGAAGCCCAGTGGGAATCCCAAAATAAAAGTTACTTCATTGGGGATGGGGAGTTGCGTGTAAGCAAGAATGGTGGCAATGGCCCCAAGGGAAAAAAGGAGGAACAACATGCGACGGCCAAGCCTGTCGGCTAACCAAGCGCCACTCAAATAGCCAATAAAGCTGCCGATGATGAGGATGGCAAGGTATGGGGTGCTGCCGACGACGCTGAGATGCTTATCAGCGTGAAGAAATGCTGGCAGCCAAAAAATAACTGCATAATAGCCGCCCTGTGCGCCAACGGAGAGAAGAGAGGCCAGGATCGTTGTCCGTAATACGGCAGGATCAAAGATGGCAAGAATGCTTGGGCGCACAGCCTTTTTGCGCGCCGCAACTGCAATTTCTGGTTCAGGCACGTTTCTCCGAATAAATAGAACCATCAGTGCTGGAATAACTCCGATGGCAAACATTGCTCGCCACGCAGTTTCTGCTGGCAATGCTGAATAGATGATTGCTTGCGCAATAACAGCGATACCCCATCCAATAGCCCAGGCGGATTGGACACTACCCACGGCCCGACCGCGGAATTGGGGCCGAATTGTTTCTCCCATCAGAACTGCGCCAGCAGCCCATTCTCCGCCAAATCCAAATCCAAGCAAGGCTCTCAGCACCATGAGTTGATCGAAGTTTTGTGCAAATGCACATAGAAAGCTGAAGAGTGAAAACCATAGAATGGTGATCTGGAGCGTCTTCACACGTCCGATGCGGTCAGAAAGCAAGCCTGCGGCCCAACCGCCAACGGCTGAAGCAAGTAATGTCAGAGTTGCTGCAAATCCGGCCTGCCCCGCACCGACTGACCACTGATGCATAATCGTAACAATGATTAACGGATAGATCATGAAATCCAATCCATCAAGACCCCACCCTCCAGCGCAGGCCCAGAATGTACGTCGCTCTGTAGTAGTCATGTTTCTGTAGAAGCTTGAAAGGCTGCTACTTGCTACGGGATCCATGGGCATCGTCGTGGAATTGTCGCTCATCATTACTTCTCCAATTTGCGAAAGTCAAAATAAATCGACCTAGAGTAGAGGCGATTTTATTTATAAAAAACCCCGGGTAAAGCTATTCTGCATTGCATTAATAGGCAACCTTAGAGGGGGTTTATTGGCTTGTTCTGCCTCCAAGGCATAAATCGAACTCGGCGATTATTGGTTTTTTTGCTTTTCAAATTCTGAGTATCCGGGCACAAAGCTACGATTACATCGCCCGGATTTTTTACCACTGTGTTGGAGGGCGCACGACAGCACAGCATCAGATGAAGAGCCGCTTCTATTGATGGATTTAGGCTAAACCCGATCGTCTGGCGCCGTTTGCACTTGCAACGAAATGTCGATAAAATATCAATGAAACGCCATCGAAAACTCATTGTGTTCTCCTAAATTTCCCGCGCAATAGGTGGAAACCCTCATGAGCACTCCCCCTGGAACGGTAAGTGGGCAAAGCACTGGGATCGTCTCGTCGTCCCATCTGGCTTCTCCACGTGGCCTGGCTGCCTCCGAATTCGAGTTCGGCCTGATCGTTAGCTGGAATGCGTTTTCGCGCTGGGTGGTCCGCTGTATGGCGGCTGCAGGCTATCGCGATCTCACCATCACGGACGTATTGCTGCTGCATCACATCAACCACCGCGCCCGCAACAAGAAGTTGGCCGACATCTGCTTTGTCCTCAACTATGAGGACGTCCATGTGGTGGCCTACGCCCTTAAGAAGTTGGTTGCCGCCGGCCTTGCACAGACCGAGAAGATCGGCAAGGAGGTGTTCTACAGCCCGACATCTGCGGGCGAAGAGGCCGTGTACAAATACCGAGAGGTGCGGGAGCAGTGTCTGATCGCCAATCTTGATGCGCAGATGAACCAGGATCTCGGAGAAGTCGCGCGCATGCTCCGGACCATGAGCGGCCTTTATGACCAAGCGGCGCGCGCTGCTAGTTCACTCTGATGCAGTTTTAGTTGAGTGGGCACCTTGGACGTCGCAGCGAAGTCCGTCCCTTGGGACCAGGAAACACTGCGCATCTCCAGCGACTTACTTGAGAGAGTCACTCGATACTCCCTACCAAAACCATCAACATTCCGATGAGCAACATGCAAGACAACAACCTGAGCACATCCGGGCGCTGGCAATTCTGGGTCGACCGTGGCGGCACCTTCACCGATATCGTGGCGCGCAAGCCTGATGGGACTCTTCTCGCCCACAAGCTGCTTTCGGAGAATCCGGAGCAGTACCGCGACGCAGCAGTGGCGGGCATCCGGCAACTGCTGGGCCTGGCGCCTGATGCGTCGATCACGCCGGATCGGGTGGAGTGCGTGAAGATGGGCACGACCGTGGCGACCAACGCGCTGCTGGAACGCAAGGGCGAGCCGGTGGCGCTGGTGACGACGCGGGGCTTTCGCGATGCCTTGCGCATCGCCTACCAGAACCGGCCGCGGCTATTCGACCGCCATATCGTGCTGCCCGAGTTGCTGTACCAGCACGTCATCGAGGCTGACGAACGCCTGGGTGCTGACGGCGAGGTCGTGCGCGCGCTGGATGAAGGGGACCTGCGCACGCGGTTGCAAGAGGCGTTCGACGCCGGCTTGCGCGCGGTGGCCATCGTATTCATGCATGGCTATCGCTACGCTGTCCATGAGCAGGTGGCAGGGAAGATCTCCCGCGACATCGGGTTCACACAAGTCAGCACCTCGCACGAAACCAACCCGCTGATGAAGTTTGTCTCGCGCGGCGACACCACCGTGGTGGACGCCTATCTCTCGCCCATCCTGCGGCGCTATGTGGACCAGGTCGCGGCCGAGATGCCGGGGGTGCGGCTGCTGTTCATGCAGTCCAGCGGCGGTCTGACCGAGGCGCATGCGTTTCGCGGCAAGGACGCCATCCTGTCGGGGCCGGCGGGCGGCATCGTCGGCATGGCGCGCACGGCGGAAATGGCAGGCCACCAACGGGTGATCGGCTTCGACATGGGCGGCACCTCCACCGATGTGTCGCATTACGCCGGTAGCTTCGAGCGCGCCTTCGAGACCCAGGTGGCCGGGGTGCGCGTGCGCGCGCCCATGATGAGCATCCACACGGTGGCGGCTGGCGGGGGCTCGATGCCGCACTTCGACGGCGCGCGTATGCGCGTGGGGCCCGATTCGGCTGGGGCCAACCCCGGGCCGGCCTGCTACCGGCGCGGAGGACCCCTCACCGTGACCGACGCCAATGTGATGCTGGGCACCATCCAGCCGGCGCATTTCCCCTCCGTGTTCGGTCCGCAGGGCAATCAGCCGCTGGATGCCGAGACCGTGCACCGCCACTTCACCGAACTTGCGGCGCGGATCGCGCGAGACACGGGCCGCGCCCAGACGCCCGAGGGCGTGGCCGAGGGCTTCGTGAACATTGCGGTGCAGGCCATGGCGGGGGCCATCAAGCGCATCTCGGTGGCGCGCGGGCACGACGTCACGCGCTACACCCTGCAATGCTTTGGCGGCGCCGGGGCGCAGCACGCCTGCCGTGTGGCCGATGCGTTGGGCATGGAGCGCGTGTTCATCCATCCCCTGGCCGGTGTGCTGTCGGCCTACGGCATGGGGCTGGCCGAACAAACGGTGATACTGGAGCGCAGCGTGGAGGTTGAACTCGATGCTGAAGCGGGAGCGCACATCGACGAAGCGCTCCGGGGCTTGTCCGTCGCAGCCCGCGAGCAGTTACTCGGGCAGGGGGTAGCACTCGATCGCATCCATGTACTGCAGCGCGTGCATGTGCGCTACCAGGGCACAGATTCCGTGCTGGCGGTTGACGCGGGCAGTCTCAAAGAAATCACGCAGCGCTTCGAACAAAGCTATCAACAGCGCTTCGCACACCTGCTGCCTTCGCGTCCGCTTGTGGTGGAGTCAGTATCGGTGGAAGCCGCTGGCGGCGGCGACGTCATACGCGAGAGTCAGCTCGAAGATGCCGTAGAGGATGCGATGCCGATCCGGGATCGTATCCAGCTCTACAGTGGCGGCGTTTGGCATGACGCCGCGCTCGTATTGCGCAACATCGGTGCGCCCGGCCAGCGAATTGATGGGCCAGCGGTCATTGCCGATGCCAATACCACGATTGCCGTTGAACCCGGTTGGCGGGCGCGCATCACAGCGCNCACTGGGATCGTCTCGTCGTCCCATCTGGCTTCTCCACGTGGCCTGGCTGCCTCCGAATTCGAGTTCGGCCTGATCGTTAGCTGGAATGCGTTTTCGCGCTGGGTGGTCCGCTGTATGGCGGCTGCAGGCTATCGCGATCTCACCATCACGGACGTATTGCTGCTGCATCACATCAACCACCGCGCCCGCAACAAGAAGTTGGCCGACATCTGCTTTGTCCTCAACTATGAGGACGTCCATGTGGTGGCCTACGCCCTTAAGAAGTTGGTTGCCGCCGGCCTTGCACAGACCGAGAAGATCGGCAAGGAGGTGTTCTACAGCCCGACATCTGCGGGCGAAGATGCTGTGAACAAATACCGAGAGGTGCGGGAGCAGTGTTTGATCGCCAACCTGGATGTGCAGATGAACCAGGATCTCGGTGAAGCCGCGCGCATGCTCCGGACCATGAGCGGCCTCTATGACCAAGCGGCGCGCGCTGCGAGTTCACTCTGAAGCTGTGCGGCATAGAGCGTCGCGATGCACGCCACCAAATAGACAACATCAATCAGAGACAACATCCCTTAGGCAATCATGAATGACAACCACATGAGCACATCCGAGCGTTGGCAATTCTGGGTCGACCGTGGCGGCACCTTCACCGATATCGTGGCGCGCAAGCCTGATGGGACTCTTCTCGCCCACAAGCTGCTGTCGGAGAACCCGGAGCAGTACCGCGATGCGGCCGTGGCGGGCATCCGGCAACTGCTGAGCCTGGCGTCCGATGCGCCGATCACGCCGGATCGGGTGGAGTGCGTGAAGATGGGCACGACCGTGGCGACGAACGCGCTGCTGGAACGCAAGGGCGAGCCGGTGGCGCTGGTGACGACGCGGGGCTTTCGCGATGCGTTGCGCATCGCCTACCAGAACCGGCCCCGTTTGTTCGACCGCCGCATCGTGCTGCCCGAGTTGCTCTATCAGCGCGTGATCGAAGTGCACGAGCGCGTGGGCGCAGGTGGCGAGGTGCTGCAAGCACTCGACGAGCCAGCGCTGCGCGAACAACTGCAGGCGGCGTACGACGCCGGCTTGCGCGCGGCGGCCATCGTGTTCATGCATGGCTGGCGCTATGTGGCGCACGAGCAGGCGGCAGCGCGCCTGGCGCGAGATGTCGGCTTCACCCAGATCAGCACGTCGCATGAAACCAGCCCGCTGATGAAGTTCGTCTCGCGCGGCGACACCACCATGGTGGACGCCTATCTCTCGCCCATCCTGCGGCGCTACGTGGACCGGGTCGCGGTCGAGATGCCGGGGGTGCGGCTGCTGTTCATGCAGTCCAGCGGCGGTCTGACCGAGGCGCATGCGTTTCGCGGCAAGGACGCCATCCTGTCGGGGCCGGCGGGCGGCATCGTCGGCATGGCGCGCACGGCGGAAATGGCAGGCCACCAACGGGTGATCGGCTTCGACATGGGCGGCACCTCCACCGATGTGTCGCATTACGCCGGCGGCTTCGAGCGCGCCTTCGAGACCCAGGTGGCGGGTGTGCGCATGCGTGCGCCCATGCTCAGCATCCACACGGTGGCGGCAGGAGGCGGCTCGGTGCTGCACTTCGATGGCGCACGCATGCGCGTGGGCCCGGACTCGGCCGGTGCCAATCCCGGCCCAGCCTGCTACCGCCGCGGCGGCCCGCTGACCATCACCGACGCCAACCTGATGCTGGGCAAGATCAGCCCGGCGCATTTCCCCGCCGTATTCGGCCCCCACGGCGATGCCCCGCTGGACGCCGACGTGGTGCGGGCGCGCTTTGCCGAGCTGGCTGCGGACATCGCCCGCCAGACGGGCATCGTGCAGACCCCGGAGGGCGTGGCCGAAGGCTATGTGGACATTGCGGTGCAGGCCATGGCGGGGGCGATCAAGCGCATTTCGGTGGCGCGCGGGCACGACGTCACGCGCTACACCCTGCAATGCTTTGGCGGCGCCGGGGCGCAGCACGCCTGCCGCGTGGCCGATGCCTTGGGCATGGAGCGCGTGTTCATCCATCCTCTGGCTGGCGTGCTCTCGGCTTACGGCATGGGCCTGGCAGAGCAAACGGTGATGCGCGAACGCAGTGTCGAAGTGATGCTGGGCGAAGCCGCAATGCCCGCCATCCGCGGCGTTCTGGCCGAACTGGCCGCAGCCGCGCAGACGCAGTTGGCGGAACAGGGCGTCGCCCTCCAGGCCATGCGCCTGCTGCAGCGCGTGCATCTGCGCTACCAGGGCACGGACTCGGCCATTCTGGTGGACTTCGACACGCCGCAAGCCATGCATGCCGCGTTCGAGCAGGCTTACGGCCGGCAATTCGCCCACACCATGCCCCGGCGCGCGCTGGTGGTCGAGGCCGTGTCGGCCGAAGCGGTGGGTGGAGGCGAGCCGGTGGACGAAACGGGGCTCCCTATGCCCCGCGAGGCAGCGAACGAGACGACGCACGGAACAACGTACCAACAAGCGGCGCTGCCGACTGGCGATGCGCCTGCACAGGGCAAGCTGCGGTTCTACAGCGGCGGCTCCTGGCACGAGGCGGCGCTGGTGATGCGCATGGCCTGCCGCGCCGGGCAGGTCATCCATGGTCCGGCCATCGTTGCCGAGGCCAACACCACCACGGTGATCGAACCAGGTTGGCGCGCGCGCATCACGGCCTTGAACCATCTCGAACTGCAGCGCAGCGAGCCGCGGCCCAGCTCCCGCCGCCTGGAGACCGAGGCCGATCCGGTGCAACTGGAAGTCTTCAACAACCTGTTCATGAACATCGCCGAACAGATGGGTGCGCAACTGCAGAACACGGCGGTGTCGGTGAACATCAAGGAGCGGCTGGACTTTTCCTGCGCGTTGTTCGACGCCGAAGGCAACCTCATCGCCAACGCGCCGCACATGCCGGTGCACCTGGGGTCCATGGGCGAGAGCATACGCACCGTGATCCAGCGCAACGCCGGCAGCCTGCGACCCGGCGATGTGTTCATGCTCAACGACCCCTACCACGGCGGCACGCATCTGCCCGATGTGACCGTGGTCACGCCGGTGTTCGATGCCACTGGCCGCAGCGTGCTGTTCTTCGTCGCCTCGCGTGGTCACCACGCCGACATCGGCGGCACCACCCCCGGCTCCATGCCGCCGTTCTCCCGCAGCATCGAGGAGGAGGGCGTGGTGATCGACAACTTCAAGCTGGTGGCGCAAGGGCGCTTGCGTGAAGCCGAGATCCTGGCCTTGCTGGCGAGCGGCAACAACCCGGCGCGCAATCCGCAGCAGAACCTCGCCGACCTCAAGGCGCAGATCGCGGCCAATGCGAAAGGCGCGCAGGAGCTGCAGCAACTGGTGGCGGACTACGGCCTGGCGGTGGTGCAGGCCTATATGCGCCATGTGCAGGACAACGCCGAGCAGGCCGTGCGCCGCGTGATCGGCGCCTTGCACGACGGCAGCTTCGCGCTCGATCTGGACAACGGCGCGCGCATCGCGGTGGCGATACGCGTGGACCAGGCAGCGCGCAGCGCCGTCATCGATTTCACCGGCACCTCGCCGCAGCAGGCCAACAACTTCAACGCACCAAGGGCCGTGACCATGGCGGCGGTGCTCTACGTCTTCCGTTGCCTGGTGGACGACGACATTCCGCTCAACGCCGGTTGCCTCAAGCCGCTGCAGGTCCTCATTCCCGAGGGCTCGATGCTGGCGCCCGCATCACCGGCCTCGGTCGTGGCCGGCAATGTGGAAACCTCGATGTGCATCACCAACGCCCTGTTCGGCGCCCTCGGCGTGCAGGCAGCCAGCCAGTGCACGATGAACAACTTCACCTTCGGCAACGCCCGCCACCAGTATTACGAAACCATCGCCGGCGGCTCCGGCGCCGGCGGCGTGTTCGACGCCCAGGGCCGGCTCACGGGCGGCTTCGACGGCACGGCGGTGGTGCAGACCCATATGACCAACTCGCGCCTGACCGACCCCGAGGTGCTGGAGTTCCGCTATCCGGTGCGATTGGAGAGCTTCACCATCCGCGAGGGTTCGGGCGGCGCGGGGCGCTGGAGGGGCGGAGACGGCGGCGTGCGGCGCATCCGCTTCCTGGAGCCGATGACCGCTTCCATCCTGTCGAATGGCCGGGAGGTGGCGGCTTTCGGCATGGCGGGCGGTCAGCCAGGGGCCCTGGGCATCAACCGCGTCGAGCGGGCGGGCGGGCTGATACAGCGGCTGGGGCCCACGGCCAGCGTGGAGATGCAAGCGGGGGACGTGTTCGTCATCGAAACCCCCGGAGGCGGGGGTTTCGGCACAGCCGGGGGCTGAAGACAGGCCCAACCTGCCGCGCAAGAGGCGCGGCTGCAGAGCGGAGCCGGAGGCGGCGCTTAGCGCTGCGCCACCTTCAAGTCATGCCGGAACGAGGTGTGGATGGAGTAGCGCAGCGAGCGCTTGGTCGTGTGTGTGATTTTGCGTCGATCGGCCACCCGCACGATGCGGCGTTTGTCACGCTGCGCCAGAATGATCTCATGCTGCTTGAACACCGGCCGGCGCGAATACACCACGATGATGGAGCGTGGCCGAAACCGCCCGCCTTCGGCAATGTGGTTCCACTGCGCCACCTCGGCCGGGCTCAAGCCATAGCGGTGCGCCACGGTGAAGGGCGTGTCGTTCGGTCCGGCGATCAGGCGCTGCCTGCGCCCTGGGGGAATGTCCGGCGCCAAGGCCAGCACGGCGTTTTCCACCGCATGCTTGCTGACGTTCTGGTCGTCCTGCGGCGGTTTTGGAATCAGCAGCGTCGAGCCCGCCTTCACCAGCGTGCGCAGCGGAATGTTGTTGACATCGCGCAGCGTGGCCTCGGTCAGGCGCAGGTTGCGTGCCAACTGGAACGGGGTGGCGGTGGAGCGCACGACATAGGTGGTCCAGGTGGACAGCGGACCCTGGTAATCGGCAACTGCCTGCTCGAACGCCGTGGCGTTGTCGTAGGGCAGCAGAATCTTCGGCTTGGTCGCGGCCAGGATCACGGGCTTGTTGTAGGAAGGGTTGAGCGAGCGGAATTCGCGCACTGTCATGTTGGCGAGTTTGGCCGCCAGATCCACGTCGATGTCCTGGGTGATGATGACGGGTTTGAAATAGGGGTGATCGGGCACGTCCGGCAGGGTGATGCCGTACTTCGCCGGGTCGGCGATGATGTCTTTCACCGCTTGCAACTTCGGGTAATAGTTGCGCGTCTCGATCGGCATGTTCAGCGCGCCATAACTCACCGGAAGGCCCTTGGCCTGGTTGTAGGTCATGGCGCGCTGCACCCCACCTTCGCCCCAGTTGTAGGCCGCCAGAGCGAGTTGCCAGTTGCCGAACATGGTGTGCAACTTGGTGAGGTAGTCCAGCGCGGCCTTGGTCGAGGCCATGACGTCGCGCCGATCGTCCTGGAACAGGGTTTGCTTCAGCTTGAAATGCTTGCCCGTGGAGGGGATGAACTGCCACATGCCCGAGGCCTGGGCCGAGGACATGGCATCGGGGTTGAAGGCGCTTTCGACGAAAGGCAGCAGTGCAAGCTCGGTGGGCAAGTGACGGCGCTCGACTTCCTGCACGATGTAGTAGAGGTATTTGCGCGAGCGCTCGGTCATGCGGGCGACATAGTCGGGCCGGGTGCTGTACCACTGCACGGCCTGGTTGACGTAGGGGACCATGGCCGGGCCGTCCATGTCGGGAATGGCGAAGCCGGCGCGAATGCGCTGCCAGATGTTGGTGTAGAGCACATCGGCATGGTCGGCTGCCTGTTTGGCGGCCTGCATTTCCATCGCATCGTCGCGGGCGATTTGCGCCACGTCCGGCGGCGTGGCCAGCGGTGCTTGCTGGATGGCGGAGGGGTTTTGTCCGAGTGCCGTGGCCGAGGCGTCGGTCGACCAGGAAGAGGAGGCTGAGGAATTGGATGATGGCGGGACGGCGGCGCAACCGGCTGCCATCACAACCACGGCAGCCAGGGCCCAGAATTTCAGTCGTCTCAATCGGTGCATCCTGTCGTCCTCAGAAATCGTTTTTCCACTGCCGCATCAGTGTGAAAGCTTCGATGCGGTCGGCCGGCTTGTGCCCAGCATGCGCCGTGAGCTGGGCCTGGACTTCGGGCTCGCTGACGCGCAAGAAGGGGTTGACATGCAATTCCCGCTCCAGCGTGCTGGGCAGGGTCGGTTGGTGTTCTGCGCGCTGCCTGAGGCACCACTGCGTGTAATCCTGCATCGCCGTATTGCCGGGCTCGACGTGCCGCGCGAATTGTAAGTTGCCCAGGGTGTATTCATGGCTGCAGAACACGCGGCTATCGGCGGGCAGGCTGCTCAGACGGTCGAGCGAATGCAGCATCTGGCTGGGCGTGCCCTCGAACAAGCGGCCGCATCCGGCCGAAAACAGGGTGTCGCCACAGAACAGCAAACGCTTGCCCGGACCACCATCGGCGAAGTAGGCGACGTGCCCGAGGGTGTGCCCCGGCACCTGCAGGATCTCGAACTCGAGATGAAAACCAGGCGGGGCGATGCGGTCGCCATCGTGCAGCGGGTGGGTCATGCCGGGGATGGTTTCGGCTGCCGGACCCCACACCGGAAGCTGCCTGGCGCGCAGCAGATCGACGATGCCGCCGGTGTGATCCGCATGGTGGTGGGTGACTAGAATGCCAGCGAGTTCCAACCCTTGCGCCTTGCAGGCCGCCTCGACCGGGCCGGCATCGCCCGGGTCCACCACCAGCGCGCGATGCGTGTCGTGGATCATCCAGATGTAGTTATCCCGAAAGGCTGGCAGCGCGACGATATGCATGTGAATCCCGAAGTCAGCGCGAGTATAAGTCTCGACTCGTGGTTGAAAACCCCGAGCGGGCGCTATGCGCTGAGCTGGGAGCAGGGGCAGCTGGACCGCGTCGTGGCAGACATCTTCGGCTTTCATGCGGTGCAGCTCGGGTTGGCTCCGCTGCATGCGCTGTCCCACAACCGCATGCCGCATCGCTGGCTGGTTCAGGGGGCACCCAACGGCCAGCAGTTGCTTCGCAACAGGCCGCTGCTCTGCCAGGATTTGCTCCAGGCCGAGCCATCGCCCATCTACACCGATCCGCAATTCATCACGGCTGCCGCGGCACAGCCCGGACCCGGCCAGGCTGCGGCCGAGCTGGCGCAAGTGGTGCCTGCCGGTCGCAGGACCGAGGCCCTGGTGTGCGAATTCACCGACCTGCCATTCGCCACGCAAAGCCTGGATCTGGTCGTGCTGCCGCATGCGCTTGAAGTGGTCTCCGACCCGCACGCCTGCCTGCGCGAAGTCGACCGCGTGATGGTCGCCGGCGGGCAAGTCGTGATTACCGGCTTCAATGCCTTGAGCCTGTGGGGCGCACGCCAGGCCCTTGGCCGCCTCGGCGGCCCGCTCTACCTGCCGCAGCAGGGCGAATTCATCTCGCCACGACGCGTGCGCGACTGGCTGCGCCTGCTCAGCTTCGAGGTCACGGCGGGGCGTTACGGCTGCTACCGCCCCGCTGCCTGCACCCAGCCCTGGCTGGACCGCTGGCGCTTCATGGAGAAGGCCGGCGACCGCTGGTGGCCCATGCTGGGCGCGGTGTACATGCTCGTGGCCACCAAGCGCGTGCGCTCCATGCGCCTGGTCGGCAAGGTGTGGAAGTCGCCGCGCGAAAAGGCTCGCGCCACGCAACCCGTTGCGCATGGACGCGACGCGCTGGGTTCGCTCCAGCATCCTGAATCAACCCCCCGACACCATGAGCACATCCTCTGACAAAACCGTCCATGCCTATACCGATGGCGCCTGCAAAGGCAACCCGGGTCCGGGTGGCTGGGGTGTGCTGCTGCAAGCCGCGGGCGCCCGCAAGGAGCTGTTCGGCGGCGAGGCGCTGACCACGAACAACCGCATGGAATTGATGGCCGCCATCATGGCACTCGAGTCGCTGCGCAAACCCTGCGAGGTGCAGTTGTTCACCGATTCGCAATATGTGCTCAAGGGCATGACCGAATGGCTGCCGGGCTGGAAGGCGCGCGGCTGGAAAACGGCGGACCGCAAGCCGGTGAAAAATGTCGATCTCTGGCAGCGGCTGGAGCAGGCGCTGGCGCCGCATACCGTGCAGTGGGTCTGGGTGCGTGGGCACAACGGCGACGCGGGTAACGAAGCCGCCGACGCCTTGGCCAATCGGGGTGTGGACAGCGTGTTACGCGCGGCCTGAAACGGCCCTGATCGCTCGCTCTTTCAAGGACCCGCCATGACACGTCAAATCGTTCTCGACACCGAAACCACCGGGCTCAATCCGGCATCCGGCGACCGCATCATCGAGGTGGCGGCGGTCGAACTGTTCAAGCGCCGCAGGTCCGGGGCGCATTTCCAGCGCTACGTCAACCCGCAGCGCCCCAGCCATCCGGACGCCTTGCGCGTGCATGGTCTGACCGAGGAATTTCTGGCGGACAAGCCCCTGTTCGGGCAGGTGGTGGCCGATCTGCTCGACTTCGTGCGCGACGCCGAAGTCATCATCCACAACGCCGCCTTCGACGTCGGTTTTCTCGACGCCGAGTTCGATCGCCTGGGCCTGCCGCCCTTCGCCCAGCATTGCGGCAGCATCACCGATTCGCTCACCTTGGCGCGCACCCAATTCCCCGGCAAATTCAACAGTCTCGACGCCCTGTGCAAGCGTTTCGGCGTGGACAACACCAGGCGGACCTTGCACGGAGCCTTGCTGGACGCCGAGCTTCTGGCCGAGGTTTATGTCTGGCTCACGCGAGGCCAGGACAGCCTCGTGATGGAACTCGACGGCCCCGAGCTGCTTGCCGAGTCCGATCCGGTCGACCTAAGCGGCTTTGTCCTTCCCGTGCAACTGGCCGACGACACCGAGTTGCAAGCCCACGCGGCCATTCTCCAAAGCCTCGACAAGGGTTGCGCATCCGGCTCGGTCTGGAGGCAAGACCCCGCCGGCCTTCAGTCCGCTTGACAATGCCGACGCCGCCGTCAAGGTGCAGGTTTCGCGGGTTTGCAGCCACCCACCGGGCTCATCCATGAGCCCGGTGGAATAATGCTTGCACCATGACAGTGCCGACCTTCCTGACCTGGCTGCGGGTGGCAGCCATTCCGCTCATCCTCGGTGTGTATGCGCTGCCGCATGGCTGGCTGGCGCCGCCGGACCGCAACCTGATCGCCACGGTGCTCTTCATCCTGAGCGCCATCACCGACTGGTTCGACGGCTTCCTCGCACGCCGCTGGAACCAGACTTCCGCCTTCGGCGCCTTCCTCGACCCGGTGGCCGACAAGCTGATGGTGTCGGCCACGCTGCTGGTGCTGCTGGAACTCTCGCGCATCGGTGCGCTGGTGGCGCTCATCATCATCGGCCGCGAAATCGCCATCTCCGCGCTGCGCGAATGGATGGCGCGCATCGGCCAGTCGCGCAAGGTGGCGGTGAACTGGCTGGGCAAGGTGAAGACGGCCACGCAGATGGTGGCCATTCCATTCCTGCTCTACGACGGCCGCCTGTTCGGCCTCATTCCCACGTCCGTGTGGGGAACCTGGCTGCTGGACATTGCCGCGGCGCTCACGCTCTGGTCCATGCTGTATTACTTCAAGCTGGCGCTCGCCGGCATCAAGCTGTCGGAATGAAAGCCGTACTGGACATCCCGCCTCGGGATGCAGCCGCGCCGTGGGCAAGCTTTGCCCTGCGCCTCATGCCCTGGGTCTTCGTCGTCATCTGGAGCACCGGCTTCATCGTCGCGCGCTATGGCATGCCGTATGCCCCGCCGCTGAAATTTCTCTGCCTGCGCTACGGCGCCTCGCTGGCCCTGTTGCTGCTCGTGGCTTCGGGTCTGCGCGTGCGCTGGCCACAGTCGCGCCGCCAGTGGCTGCATCTGGCCATCGTGGGTTTGCTGATGCAGGCCGGCTACCTCGGCGGGGTCTGGGCGGCTGTCAAGCATGGCATCGGTCCTGGGACGGTGGCGCTGATCGTCGGCCTGCAGCCCTTGCTCACGGCCCTGCTCGTGTCGCTGGCCGGTCACAGGGTGCGGGCGCTGCAGTGGTTCGGCCTGTTGCTGGGCTTCGCCGGGCTGGGCCTGGTGGTGGCGCGGCAACTGGAGCAGGGCACACTCTCGGGCACCAATCTGGGGCTGGCACTGTTCGCCCTGTGCTGCATCAGCGCCGGAACCCTGTGGCAAAAGCGCTATGTAGTCACCACGCCGGTGTGGACGGCGGCTGCGGTGCAGATTGGCGCGGCCTTGTTGGTCAGCCTGCCGTTCGCGGGGCTTGAGGCCGAGCCGGTGGTGTTCAATATGCAACTCATCGGTGCCCTGGCCTGGTCGGTGCTGGCCCTCACGCTGGGCGCGAGTTCCCTGCTTTACCTGTTGATTCAGCGCGGTGCGGCGGTGCAGGTCACCAGCCTCATCTACTGGGTGCCACCCGTCACGGCGCTCATGAGCTGGTGGTTGTTCGACGAGCGCCTGGGGCCAACCACCTGGACCGGCATGGCGCTGGTGGCCGCCGGGGTGCTGGCGGTGACGCGTTCCAGGGCGTGACGCCGCATGTCGCGGACGTCATTCACGATTTGACCGAGGAGATTGATCCATGCCGTCCGATGCACAACACAAGCAGCCATCGAAACCCTTGCGCATTGCCGTGATTCCCGGCGATGGCATTGGTCTGGAGGTGATTCCCGAGGGGCTGCGGGTGCTCGCAGCCGCAGCGCAGCGTTTTGATCTCAAGCTGGACTTGCGCCATTTCGACTTCGCCTCGTGCGACTACTACCTGCGCCACGGCCGCATGCTGCCGGACGACTGGAAGGAACAACTCACCAGCTTCGATGCCATCTTTTTCGGCGCTGTGGGCTGCCCCGAAAAGGTGCCAGACCATGTCTCCCTGTGGGGTTCACTGCTGCAATTCCGCCGCGAATTCGATCAGTACGTCAACCTGCGCCCGGCGCGTCTCATGCCCGGCCTGCGCTCGCCACTCGCGGGTTTGGCGCCGGGCGATGTCGACCTGCTCATCGTGCGCGAGAACACCGAGGGCGAATACTCCAATGCCGGCGGGCGCATGTTCGCCGGCACCGCGCGCGAAATGGCGTTGCAGGAAACCGTGATGACGCGTCACGGTGTGGACCGCGTGCTGCACTTCGCCTTCGAGCAGGCGGCAAAGCGCCCGCGCCGGCTGTTGACCTCGGCCACCAAGTCCAACGGCATCTCCATCACCATGCCCTTCTGGGACGAGCGCGTGCATGCGGTGGCGGCCGAACACACGCTGGTGCGCTGGAACCAGTTCCACATCGACGCGCTGTGCGCCCGCCTGGTGCAGCGTCCGCAGGACTTCGACGTCATCGTCGGCAGCAATTTGTTCGGCGACATCCTGAGCGACCTCGCCCCGGCGCTGTGCGGCACGCTCGGCATCGCGCCTTCGGCCAATCTCAATCCCGAGCGCAAATTTCCATCGCTGTTCGAGCCGGTGCATGGCTCGGCTCCGGACATCGCCGGGCGAGGCATCGCCAACCCCATTGGCCAGATCTGGAGCGCGGCGCTGATGCTCGATTTTCTCGACCATCCCGAGGCCGCTGCCGCCATTGTTGCCGCCATTGAAGCCGTGCTCGCGCCCGGCAGCGGTGCGCCGCTTACGCCAGACCTCGGGGGCAAGAACAGGACGCAGGATCTGGGCAATGCCATTGCGCAGGCCGTGCGCTGCAGTTAATCTGAATTGACACGGTGGAGTGGCATCGTTCTAATGCAATCGGCGGCTGCTCTTAAAATCACGGCGGCTGCTAACCCAGCGATCACCCATCACCATTGCGCCTGCGTGCGCCTTGCGCTTACAGCGTCGGCTTGCGCCGTTTCGAAAGCCGGCACATCCTGTCTTTGAACCATCCTTCCGAGGGGGCTAGAGTGAATAAAACAGAATTGATCGAACACATCGCCAAAAAATCCGACATCTCCAAGGCCGCTGCCACGCGCGCGCTTGACTCGATGATCGAGGGTGTGAAGGTCACGCTCAAAAAAGGTGGCACGGTCACCCTCATCGGTTTCGGCACCTTTGCCGTCACCAAGCGTCCGGCTCGTACCGGTCGTAATCCGCGCACCGGCGCAGCCATCAAGATCAAGGCCGCCAAGGTTCCGAAGTTCCGTCCGGGCAAGGGCTTGAAGGACGCGTTGAACTGAACCGTGGATTGGCAAGCCATGTTCGCTGAACGCGGTCATGCAGCCCACCAGCCGCTTGGCTGCCAAGGTTTCGGGTGCTTAGCTCAGTTGGTAGAGCGGCGCCCTTACAAGGCGTAGGTCGGGGGTTCGAACCCCTCAGCACCCACCAGATCGAGCTGGCCTGTCACGCAGTTTGATCGGCATACCAAGGCGAACAACGGTTGTTCGCCTTTTCTTTTTTGACGTTCCCATTCATAGCTGCGAGTTGATCGCACACGACGAGCCACCCCATGTTTGATTTCGTCCGCAAGCACACCAAGCTGCTGCAGGTTCTTTTGTTCCTGCTCATCTTCCCGTCCTTCGTGTTGTTCGGCATCCAGGGCTATGACAGCTTCAACAACAACGGCAGTCTCGCGGCCAAGGTCGATGGCATTCCCATCAGCATGCAGCAACTCGACAACGCCCAGCGCAGCGAGATTGCGCGCATGCAGCAGACGCTGGGCGCGTCGGCCGACATCAAGAGCCTGGACACGCCCGAGGCCAAGCTGCGCACCCTCGACGGCCTGATCCGGCAGACCTTGCTGCAGGTGGCTGTGCGCAAACAGCACCTGGCGGTGAGCGACAGCCAGGTGCAGCAGGCCATTCTGCAAATTCCCCAGATCGCCGCGCTGCGCAAACCCGATGGCAGCTTTGACGAGGAGGCTTATCGGCAACTCATCGCGGCGCAAGGCATGACCACGGCGCAGTTCGAAGGCCAGGTGCGCGAGCAACTGCTGCAGCAGCAGGCCGTGGACGGCATCGCCGAGCCGGTGATTGAAAGCAAAACCATCGCCGGCCAGCTTTACGACTGGCAAAACCAGAAGCGCCAGGTGCGTCTGGCGCTGTTCAACACGCAGGATTACACATCCCAGGTGCAGCCAAGCGCCGCGCAAATCGAAGCGTTTTACAAGGACCACACCGCGCTGTTCCAGTCGCCGCAAAGTGCCGACATTCAGTATGTGGTGCTGAGCCTGAACGCCGTGCGCCAGGGCATCGTCATCACCCCGGCGCAGGCGCAGGCTTATTACACCCAGCACATCGCCGAGTTCAGTACACCGCAGGAGCGCAAGGCCAGCCACATCCTGATCACGCTGCCGCCCAACCCCACTCCGGCGCAGGTGCAGGCGGCCAAGACGAAAGCGGAGGCCATCCTGGCCGAGGTACGCAAGGATCCTGCCCAGTTCGCCGAAATTGCCAAGCGCGACTCGCAAGACCCTGGCTCCTCGGCGCAAGGCGGCAACCTCGGTTATTTCACGCAAAACGCCATGGTCAAGTCCTTCGCTGACGCCGTGTTCGCCATGAAGAAGGTGGGTGACATTGTTGGGCCTGTGCTGTCCCCATACGGCTTTCACATCATCGAGCTGACGGGCATCAAGCCGGCCGAGCAAAAGCCGTTTGCACAGGTTCAAAGCAGCATTCAGGCGCAATTGCAGAATCAGGAGGCACAGAAGCGTTTTCCCGAGATGGCCGACAAGTTCAGCAGTCTCGTTTACGAAGACAGTCGCAGTTTTGCTCAGGTCGCCGCAAAGTATCACCTCGAGGTGCAGACTGCCGAGGGTGTCAGCCCAACGCCCAAGGCGTCAGGCGACAGCAGGACCGATCCGCTCGCCAATGCCGCCTTCCTCAAGGCCGTCTTCAGCAGCAACAGCATCCGCGACAAACGCAACATCTCTGCGGTCGAGATAGCGCCCAACACCCTGGCCTCGGCCCGTATCTTGAAATATCAGCCGGCAAGCACGCTGACGTTCGCCCAGGCGCAGGACAAGGTGCGCGCTTTACTGGTCGCACAGCAGGCCGCCGCATTGGCCGTCAAGGCCGGCGAACAGGCACTGGCTGCCGCCCGACAAGGCAAGGCCATGCCGGCATGGGGTGCGCCGGTTGAAATTTCCCAATCCCAAACACCGGCCACGGCCGGTGTCCCCGCTGCGGCGGTCGCGGCAGCCTTCCAGCTTCCAGTGGCAAAGCTGCCGGCATTGACAGGCCTGACGCTGCCGGGGCAGGCTGGCTACGCCATCGTCTCGGTCGACAGTGTGAGCAAGGCCAAACCTGATGCCGAGCAACTGCGCGCGCAGCAAGGCGCCATGAGTCAGTTGCTGTCCCAAGGCGTGACCGAGGCCTATATCGACAGTCTGAAAAAACGCTACGGCGTCGAGATGCTGTACAAAGTTCCGCCTCTGGCCAATTCCTGAAACAGCTTCGCGAGGGCACGGTCGCATCCATGTCCTGCCTATAATGACAAGTTGTTCTGCGGTGGCTGTAGCTCAGTTGGTAGAGTCCAGGATTGTGATTCCTGTTGTCGTGGGTTCGAGTCCCATCAGCCACCCCAAAGATTTCTTCTGAACTTGCGCGGACTTACCAACATCGCGCTGCGTTGATTCTGCGCCAAGTTCTGGCACTTGTTCCAGATTTGAGACAGAGACCCGGTCGGCCCAGGCGGCCAGATGACCGGGACTCAGGTGGGTGTAACGCTCCACCATCGCCAGACTGGCCCATCCCCCAAGTTCCTTCAGCACCATGGCAGGTGTGCCCGCCATCGTGTGCCAACTTGCCCAAGTATGGCGCAGATCGTGGAAGCGTAGCTCGGGCACTCCCGCCCTGATGCATGCCTTGCGCCAGGCGTGATTGCAGATCTTCCCCGTGGGCGCATCGGCCGTTTTCGTGTCGCGGCGGTAGACCGGAAACACCCAGCGCCGGTGCTGGCCTCTCTGCTCGCGGAGAACGTCCAACGCATCGGCGTTTAGCGGCACCGGAATGTTCTTACCGGCCTTGGCCTGGTCGGCGTGAATCCAGGCCGTGCCGCGCTCCATGTCGACCTGAGTCCAGGTCAGCATGCGCACGTTGGTTTCACGCAGGCCTGTTGACAGGGCGAAGCGGGCCATCTGGCGCAGATGCGCGGGCAGCTCGGCCAGCAAGATGTCGGCCTGCTCAGGCGTGAGCCAGGTCATGCGTTTGGCGGGCTGCGGTTGCTTGATGATCGGCGGCACGCGGTCGATCCATCCCCGCTTGTGCGCGTAGTGCAGGATTTTGGACAGCTCGGCCATGTGCAGGTTGACGGTGCCGGCCGCCGCTGGCTTGGGCGCAGGCGGTTTCTCGCCTGCGGCGATGGCACGCTCGATGGCACGCCGGTTCACCGGACAGTCGCGGCGCGCGGCCATGATCTGCCGCACGCGCTGCGCGTCGATGTCCTTGAGCGCCACGCCCTGGAGTCCGCCCTGGTAGGTCAGCCACGTCAACTTGAGCTTGATGTCCTCGATGGAGCGCCGATGGCCGAACTCCTGCAGCCAGGCCACGACGGCAGCATCCCAGGTTACGGACGGGGCTTGTCCAAGTCGCTTGACCCGCCAGAGGTCACTCGCAACCTGGGCGGCATATTCCTCCGCCTGCGCTCTTTCTGTGGTGCCAGCGCTTCGCTTAATGCGCTCGCCATCGACGGTGATGTCGATGTACCAAGTAAGGCTCTGTCCACGCCGATAGACACGCATGGTGCGTTCTCCTGCTTTTTCCCGTTGAGATATTGTGTGCGAACCCATTCGATCACGTCATCATCGATCAACGTGTAGCTGCGCCCCAGCTTTGCCGCCGGCAGACCGTGATGGCGGATGTGGTTCACCACAGTTTCGGGGCAGATGTGCAGCATTTCGGCGGCCTGGATCAAGGTGAGCGTGTTAGCCATGCGTTACCCAGGTGCTTGAATGCCCCGCATACGCGTCAGACTCGTCTGTGGAGGATTTTCGAGTCGTCGGTAGTGTCGAGGTGACAGTCCGCGCAATCAACCCCGTCAGGAGGCTGTTCTTCGACGTTGGCCTTCCGCATATGGAGCCAGCGAAGATGTGCGGGCGATTTTCCTCGTCGCCAGCAACAGTGCCAGTTTCAGCAACGGATGTCTGATCGCCATCGTGTTGTCGGCCAAAAGCCAGAGCGCCGGCAGGTGCGGGGCATGCTGCGGTGACCAGCCCCGGCAGGGGCGGGTTCGGTGCAGGGGTTGGGTGTGTCGGAGAGGCGGGCGAGCCATCAGCGCAGCCCGGCTCTCTCTCCCCCCTTTCATGGGGGAGCTTTATACGCCCCCGGTTTTCCGAGGGAGAGGCGTAGTCAAGAACACGGGTTGGCGTAGCCAAGAACACGGGTTCCGGGCTGAATTCAATGTTTTTTCGCTCAATGCGTACAAGCTGGCGGTCGATTCCGACGCTCCACTCGTCCGTCGGTAGCTCGGCCAGCGCCTTGCGCAACTGCTGGCGGCGCTCCCTTGCTGTCGCCCCTTTTGCGTCCTCGCCCCAGACGTGCCTTGCGAGCGTGTCCAGCCCAATCGGGGGGCAGGTGCCGTACCCGGGGCGCCAGCAGGCGAGCCAGTGGTACAGCACCTGGCCGACTGGCGACAGATTGCGGAAGACCTGCATGCGCACGCGGCCGAACGAACCCTCACCGAGCATGGCCCGCGTGAGTCTGTAGTTCAGGGTCACGCTGACCGCGTTGCGGCCTTCCCAGGCGCCGCCTTTAATCAGGTGGGTGAACGCGCCGCACGCGCCGCTTGTGGCGGTGGTGACGATGCTGGACAAGCGCACGAAGCTGTCCCGGATCATCTGGTGCGCCCGTCCGTCTTCCGGGTCGCGCCCGATCTCCCGGCAAAGGGCCGCCAAGGTCGTTTCCAGGGTAAACGTGAGTTTGTCGGCGGCGGCGTTTGGCTGATTTTTAGGGGGAGTGGCAAGCAGGTCCTCGATGTCCACGCTCTGTTTCAAATCGGCATGCCGGTCCGCGTCGCGCAGGGCCAGGGCCGCGCACGCCAGCAGCACGCCCAGATCCTGCGCGTCGATCTCCGGGCCGTTGAGAATGATCTCGCCGCCGTTCCAGGATTGACGCAGGTTCTCGATGTACCCCCTACGCGCCGGCTTGCCGTCCTTGCCCTTCTTGAGGCGGACGACTGGCTTGACCAGCCCCGACAAACCTAACGGCATGTCCTGCCGCGCAATGCCCGCACGCGCATCCATCGCCCGGCGCGCTGCTGGTGAGAGGTCAGATCGCGCCATTGCGCCGCTCCTTCATAGCTCGGTGGTCCGCGATGCCCGGTTTTTGCAGCGCATAGGCCATGAGCCGCCCGCCGGGCTGCTTTCTGAGCCACTTGGAGTCGATCGGCTTACCGTTGTTGGCCTTGACCTGCGCCAGACGGATGTAAAAACGCCGTTCGAGGTCGTCGGCAATGCCGTACTCGTCCGCCTCCGACGCGCTCATGACGGTCAGGTTGAGCTGCAGGCGCACCGCGGTGGTCAGGCTGGACGCCCCGCGCGACCGCTCCCAGTCGTCCCCGTCCTTGGATTTGCCGATGTGGTGCAGAACCAGGATGGCGCATCCCGTGGCCCGCGCGATGCCGCCCAGGGCGCGCATGAGCGTCGTCATGTCGCCGTTGTTGTTCTCGTCGCAGTCGTGCAAGAACGCCAGGGGATCGAGAATGACCAGCCGGCGCCCCTCAGCGAGGGCCCGCAGCTTGGCGTAGAACGGCCCATGCCCGATAACTCCGCCGGGCTGCCGCTGGATCACTCGCAGGTCATCCTGCTCGTCGGTCCAGCTCTGCACGTCGAGCTCTGCATCGATTTGCGCGAGATCGTCGAGGCTCAGCGCCGCCCGTAACTCGTTCAATCGATACTGGACCACCTTGGGAATGTCTTCGCCCATGACGATGGCAACAGGACCACTGGCCGGGGCCGGCCAGAGCGCATCGCCCATGCCCGTACAAGCGGCCTTGCCCAGTGCGACAGAGATGCCGATATGCAGGGCCAGAAAGCTTTTGCCGACCGCGCCTTGCCCGACGATGAGGCCAACGGTGCCCGCGAGCATGCCGGGGAGCACAAAGTCCAGGTGGGGCGGTACTGCCGCTTCGGCGAATGTGACGCGTTGGGCCATGTCACACCCCCTGCGCGTCAGCGATCGCTGCCGACGCGAGCAACTGGCGAGCGCGTTCGTCGCGCTCGGCCTTGCGGGAGTCGATCCAGGCCCGTATTTCCGACTCCGGCCAGGCCATCTCGAAGCCTTGGCCGCGCTGCCCCAGGTGCAGGGGCATGGGGAATTTGCCCTCGCGTACAAGCTTGTAAATCGTCGTGCGGCTCAGGGCGGTGGCTGCGCATACAGCAGTGAAGCGCATCAGCGGATCGAAACCCTCGGGCAGCTTGGCCCGGCGCGCTGCGCCGCGTGCGGTGCCGGTCGATGCATTCGACGAGGCGGTTTGGGTATGCATTGGCATAAAAATTCCTTTCAGGTAGAAGGCCGCAATCGGCGTGCCTTCCCAGATTCGGGCGCGTGTTGCACGAGGTTGGCGCAACTGGCGTGATGTGTTTGACTGGAACGGGCGCGCGCAGCGATGCGCGAGGCGCAAGCTGCAAGCACTGCCGCGCTCGTGGGGGCTCTATTCGCGCTGCGCGCCGGCAGTCGATGGACTGACGGGCGGACTGGCGGGATCGATGGCACGCATCAGATCCGCCACTCGCCAGCGGGTGAGCCCGCCGATCCGCACGGGTGGGGGCAGCACGCCGGCGCCGACAGCGCGCCAGAACGTGGAACGGCCCATCGACAGCATGCCGGCGCCTTCCACGGCAGTGACCAGAATCTTGTCGGTCATGACGCCTGCTCCTCGCCACAGTCAGCGAACAGAGCAAAAAGCTGGGCGTGGTTGCAAGCCACGGCATTCACCTCGCCGTTAACCGTGTCCGCCAGACTCCCGGCCTGGTAGCTCAGCGTGTTGAGCACACTCGCCAGATCGCCAAGCAGGCCCCAAAGCTCTCCACTGGCCTGCTCTCGCGCAGCAATGACCGCCCGTCGCGCCAGCTTCGCCGTCGCGGACAGACTCTCCGCTTCGCTCTGTACGATCGCATCGATCTCGGTGATCGTCCGCGCCAGGCGGGCGGCGTCATGGCCTTTGGGCTGCCGGGTCTCCAAGGGGCGATCGCGGCGGTCGAGTTCGGCGTTTGCATCGCTGGCCGCCTCGCCTTCGTCGTTGTACCCGCTCCCCCCGCCGATCTCCTCATCGAGTGAGTCGGTCAGGCGCCAGGCCCATTGCCCGGATGGGGCGCGGTACACGCTGGCCGTCAGACCATCGCGCTTGATCGCGAAGCTGTCCGAAAAATCGGGTGAGGGGATGTTGCTGCTGGCCGCCTGGTGGCGGGCCGAAGAAGACCCATTGCGGGCCTCTGCAGGGTGCGTCATGGTGAAACTCCTCTGTGCGGTGTCGAACCGCCGCCCGCTGTCAAACGGGTGGGGCGGAACCTGACGGGTTGACAGACCGGCACAGAGGAACCGGCGAGCCTTGCGGCTCCCCGCCAGGCCCGCCCCATAAGGGAGCTACCTGACGCGCAAAACAAAGGCCGCGATCATCGCATGGACGGCGCGGCCTGCTGCTTGCGCCTCTGTGTTTTCCGGGCTGTCAAACCCGTATCTCTTTCGAGATGGCGCAAGTATTCGGCAATGGGCGCGGGGTGTCAAGCGGTGTTGCGGGCTGATTCGGGTGCGAGGCAGCGTGTAATCGGTCGGGGAGGTGGTCGCGGGAGCGCCCGAGCCGTGACTCTTTGTGTTCAATCCGTCTCGCCTCGGAGCATCAGTGACTCGCCCCGAACGTCACATCTTCGGCCTTTGCCGCCGTTGGGGCAGCTTGTGGCGACGGCCGGTATGCCACAGCCAGCGGTCGCCGATAGCATCGGTTTCAGCACTCGCAGCTCACGCAGTCACCGGATGGCGCACCCCAGCGGTCTCAATGAACCTCTTGAGCAGCGACTCCGGCATAAGGTGGAGGTCCCCGCGGGCTCGCGAACAGGCGACGTACAGCTTGTTTCTCGACAGCGCGGCTAGGCTCGCAAGCCCTCCCTCTTCGTATTTCCTCCAGGCCACCATCGTCATGACAACGCAGACGTCTTGATAGTGATCCTGCCCCTTGGATGCACCCCACGTTTGCGAATGGCACGAGTACTTCTCTTGCTCCTTGAAGAAAAGCTTCACGGTGTCGCTGCTGGCATACAGCTGTGCGGCCGTGTTCGCGTCGCGGACGATGGACACAGACGTGGCGCGATCTATCGCGGGATGAATGTCCACACCAATTTGTGTCCTGATGAACTCACAGACCGTCGAGCTGCAGCGATGACTGTTCAGAAGTGATGTTGTATCGATCGTGAGCCCAGCACCGCGTAGGCTGACTTTGAAGCGCTCGTAGCTGTCGTGGAGTCCCTTGTTAACGGCGCCGTCAACGCTTGTTGAGTAGGTATGCTGGAAGAAATCTCCAACTAGAAGAACTTCCACGTCAGCTGCGACGATCTGCTTTAGCAAATTGAAATCGTGGCCTCCGAAGTCCTGCACCTCGTCGACAAAGACCTTGTCGTAGTACCGCGCGATGCGGCGTTGCAGTACAGTTATACAGCCTTTGACGTCGAGCAGCTTTGCCATGCGAGCGTGATAGACGCGACCTCTTGAGGTCACGTAGCGAGCCGGGTTGGTGAGCTTCAGCCGCGAGGTGTGATCAGCGGGCCGCTCGAAGCAAATGCCTTTCGTCTTCATCTCTTCCAGCAGCAGCGGCCGATAGCAGAACGAGCTCAAGAAAGTGAAATAGGTATTGACCGTGATGTTCTCAGGGATGTAGCCAAATTTCGCAATCACCCGGCGACGGATTTCCACGCAGTTGTTTTCGGTGTACGTAATCAGTAGCACTCGCTTTTGGAGGTCGAGCTCATTGACCAAGCTGGTGGTCTTGCCCGAGCCCGCCACCGCGAAAACTACTCGTTTATCCATTTAATGGCCTCTTGAATATAGGCGGGCGCCACGAGCTCGGCTTCCTTCTTCTGCAGAAGCTCGAACGCGGCATCTGCCTTATTAGCCAGCATGTAATCAAGCGCAGTTAGCTTGCGCCGAGGTGTAGCGAAGGCATCGTCGCAGAGCGCCTTGTTGTCATCGTAGAGACAGATTTCAAACGTCTTGCGTCGAGTTGCATCGCGATCGGCGAAGACCCTCGCGGTCTCCGTTACGTGCTCTGCATAGTTGTCAACGCAGTTCTTCTGATAATCGCCGTCGTTGTCGCGAATGACGGCCGTTCTCACGTGCAGCAGCTTGGCAAGGTCAAGGTAGCGCTTGAAGCTTGTCCCGCCAACGGAAATTACGTGCACGCCGTCACGCTTCAGCGAGGAACCCGAGTGCTTCGTATAGAGGGCGTCCAGGAGAATGAACTCGGCGTCACCCTCGACTAATATCACCTTCTTGGACAACGAAAATTCCAGCACACTGTTGTCCGGCGCCTTCATAAAGAATTTGGCGGTGTCCTCGGGAAGCTTGTTCAGCCTGGCGTGTTTGCCGCCGGCACCCAGCAGGACCGCCTTGCGCAAGTCCAGGCGTGACGAGATGAGGCTGCTGTGTGTCGCGATGAACAGCTGCTTGTTCGACGACTGAGCGATGCGCTCGATGAGCTTGTTCATCGTCACGTGGCTGAGATGGTTCTCCGGCTCCTCCAGCAGCAGCACATCCAAGCGGCTGTCTCCACCACGCTTGCGCAGCGCGAACTCGGTCTTGATGAAGCACTGGCGTCCCTTGCCTTTGCTCTCAATCGGAATGTCGTCTTCCGTGATTACCAGATCGGCTTCAAGGTTTGACTTGGCGCTCGTGCGCACTGCGAACTTATAGTCGTCAAGTTTGTCGTTCAGTTCGGCAAGATGGGTAGTTCGGAACGCGCCCTTGTTCTGCCGATAAGCGTTCTCGAGCTTGCTTCGGTGGGCCACGTCCGCCTGGAGAGCGAAGACAGACCGGGTGTACTCGCGTGCAGCATAGTCGCTGTCGATTCTGGAGCTGTCGATGGCCAAGTGTCGCACATGCCGCTTGACGCTCGAATAGGCGTCGCCGGCGAACGTCATGAAGTGCACGCCGTAGTACTCGTAGGGGAAGTTCGTCGGGTCCTCCGCCAGGGCCTCGGCGATCTCCTTGCTGAACTCGTCCATTGGCTTGAAGGTCATCTTCAGACCATCTCGCTCGAGGCGCTTCGAGTTGTTCTTCCCGTTCAGCTCTGGTCTTACACCTGCCGACAGGTAGACCTCGACGAATAGCTCTGGCAGGCGCTCGATAGTGCGCGCGCCGGCTTGGAATGCCTTCACTCCACCTGCGTTGAGCAGCGTCTCGATGCCAACGGTCTCAACCTTGCTGCGGCTTGCGCTCATCACGAGCTCGAGCGCAAGCAGTATGGAACTCTTGCCGGCTTCATTGTCCCCAATCAGGAGGTTCAGGTCAGGATCAAACTCGAGCTCAACGTTATCGAACTTCTTGAAGTTCGATAGAACCATTCTTTCAATCGTAGGCATTTCTACTCCCTGGCACAGCGCCATTTGCTCGCAAACCAACCTCGATGGCCGCGGCCCACGGAATGCGCTTCATGCCACCCCTTCGTTCTGGCGTGCAGGCATGGTGTGGCGGCAGCGCCCGCAGGCCCAGAAACGGGTTCCGTTGGTGGAGTTCGTTTTCAGGGTCATCTTGGAACCGCAGTTCACACAGGTGGCACGCCAGAAGTCGCCTTCCGTTGCAACGGCCAGCAGATGCTGCTGCACCTCGGCGGGTTGGGTCTGAATGTGACGAAGCAAACGGGCTCCGTCGAACAACGTGAGGTCGTGCCTGCTGGCCAACTCTTGTGCTGCCGGCATGAACGTAGACGAGGTGAAGTAAATGGCCGTAGCGACTCGATGATCTGTTTTCAGACCGAGGAACTCGCGAATCTGCACTTCACCAACTTTCTTCCCCGACCAGTTCTTGCACTGCACGATGCCGGTCAACTGCGCCTTGGATGCATCGCTGTAGAGTCGAATATCGATGCCACCATCGGCGCCAAACGCTTGCGACGACGTGATGTGTCCTTCGTGTTGCAACAAAGCTTCGCACAGGGTTTCAAAGCACCGCCACTCGATCAGGTCGAACACAGCGTGTGACCAGACGATGGGACGTGCAGGTGTGTCGGGTGTGCGCTCGGCTGGACGCCAGCGGTTGCGAATGTCGTCGTCGATCAGCACGCCGCTAGGCTGATCGGCAGGGCGTGGTGGCGCGGTCCGACGGCTTCCAAAGACCGGTTCCACAGGCGTCCAGTCCAAACCCTTGCCCCGGTTGGACGGCAGGACGTGCAGGCCCAAGAAGAACGCCCCGAGGGCAACAGCCAGCCACGCCCAAGGGCGGAAGACCTCGAACATGATCGTCAGCGGGCTGCTCCGAAGAAAGGTCAGCGCAACCAGCACCCCCACGCCGATGGCGAGTAGCGTCAACCCCATCTCGCCGAGGCTCTTGGACTTGCGGCGGCGTGCCATCATCAGCCACCAATCTTTGCAGCGAGTTGCCCGGCCACATCCCGCCCCTGTTCATCACGCTTCACAGCGAACAGGAACAGGCAGCGACCACCGCTGCTGCGCTCCCACTGGTCACCGGCCTGCTTTTTCTCGCGCGAGTCATCGTTGGTCTCGTAGGGCTCGCCCTTGTACTCGACGATCAGCACGCGGCCATCCTGCAGCTCGGTCACGAAGTCCGGGTAGAAGTAGTCCGTGGCGGTTGGGAACCAGAACGAACACCTGGGTTGGCGCTCGATGTTGCGCACCCAGTATCTCACCTGCGGATGGGCGTCGATCAGCCGGGCGCATTGGAACTCTTCGGAGTCCCGTCCGCTGGGGGTCTTCTCCCGAAGATCATGGATCACCGGGTAGAAGTGCTTCTCGAATTGGTAGCTGCCCCGGTAGACGTTCCTTGCGGGATATTGACCGGCCTCGAAGCGAAAACTGTGCGGCGCCGCTTGTTCCGCCGGCGGCACGCTCATCTCCGGCAGCCGAAGCTGGAATCCCTGCGCCACCGCGTGTTGGCGAAGCCGCTCGATCTCGCGCTCAATCGCTTGCGCAAGCTGGAACCGCGCCCGCACCAGGGCGGTCAGGGTCATGCTCCGGTCGTGGAGCAGGTGCTGCACCATGCGCAGCAGATAGGTCTGCAGTTGCGGCTGGGATACATCGGGCTGGCGTAATTCCCGATCCAACCACGCCACCAGGTCCTGCTCGGACACATGGCTGGGCGCATCGTCAAGATGCAACTGCGCGGTGTCGATCTTGCGGTATTCGACGCGGGCGGCGTTCACGTCGATCTGGAAGGTGTTCACCGTCTCGACGATGTTGAACCCGGCCAGTTGCGCGGCCTGGTTGGACAGGTTCCAGTCGCCCAGCCCGGTCAGTGTCTCCCGCTCCACGGTTTCCAGGTGGCCGTCCAGGTTCAGGCAGAGCTGCGGGATGGGGACGAAGGTCTCACCCAGTTGTGCCGGGGCGCGCATTGCCTGGCGCATGGCGCGGAAGTCGTCGAACTGATCGCGCACCTTGTCCCGTTCCTTGGCGGACACGGTGTTCTCGACGAAGGCTTGCGTCTGGGCCAAGGTGTCGGCGCTGACATCACCACGCAGGATGACGGTCACCCCCTGTGTGGTCGGGCGGATCTCCACGGCTTGCCGTACCTGTTCGGGCCAGTGCTGGGTGTCCGGGACTTGCGAAACCTGGAAGGTGAAGTCGGGAATTGCCTGCGGAACCCGGCCTTGTCCCCCTTGCAAATCGAGCCAGCCCTGCGGCAGCAAGGCCGCTGCGGCCTCGAAACGCTCGAAGCCCATGTTCTGCACCATGCGGTCCTTGAGCGTGGACGCAGCCTGGGCGAAGTTCTCGGCAATGATGTGGGCATAGGCCTTGTTCAAGGCCTCCTGCTGCCGGGAACGGGCATAGGGCATGCGCAGCACGCGCCCGAGCAACTGTTCCACGTCCTTGGCCGAGTTCACGGATTGCAGGGAAGCCAGCACATAAGCAAAGGAGCAATCCCAGCCTTCCTTGAGCGCTTCCACCGTGATGACGTACCGAATCTGACACGCGCGGTCGAACAGGTCGATGCCGTCGAGTTCCTTTTGCGCGCCGGTGGCCACGGCAATCTGGTCCTCGGGGATGTGCTGGTCATCAAGCAGGTATTGGCGCACCACGTCGACCGTGGCCTCGTTGCCCCTGGGCGCTGCCTGGATCAGGACGATGGGGCGGATGTAGTCGGGCTCCGTCTGCGCGGTGGTCTCCAGCTGATCACGGGTGCGGATGGCATCGGCCACACAGTCGCGCCAGCCCTGCGGATGTTCGGCCAGCACGATGGGCAGCTTGATCATCTGCTCGGCCTTCAGTTCTTGGGCGCTGACGTGGTGCAGCACGTTGTTGCCGGGAACGGGGGTGGCAGTGAGTTCGATGATGCAGCTTGGATTCACCCGCCCCAGCGTCTGGAAGAAGCGCTCAGTCCGGTTGTTGTGCGCCTCGTCCACAATGACCACCGGGCACTGCAGGTGCAGCCAGTTCGCCACGGAGTACTTCACCCGCCCAACGTCTTTCTCGGTCAGGTAGGGCTGGCTCACCAGGTCGGCGGCGGTCACCTTCTCCAGCCCCTGCGTGAGGTGCGCCGGCAGGTTGTCGAAGTGCGGCGCCAGTTCCTCGAAGAAGGCGTAGACGTTGCGTTGGGCGGTATTGCTGACGTTGAAGGACTGAATGGTGGCCACCACCACGATGGCCGCTTTTCCCACGTCCTGTGGGCTGATGGTCTGCAGGCTGTCAAGGTCGCACACCTGGACGCGGTCGCCGAAGGAATGGGCGAGCGCCTGGCGGTATGGGTGCCGCACGTTGGCCAGGGCGTCCAGCGCCTGGGTGCGGATGGTGTCGGAGGGGGTGAGCCACAGCGCCACGGGCGCGTCAGTGTCGAGCAGGGTGCGCGATGTCGCGGCGATGCAGTGCGCGGCCAGCAGGGTTTTGCCGCCGCCGGTCGGGATGCGCAGGCACACGGCGGGGGTGTCGCCGAAGATCGGCTGGTAAGGAACGGCACGCTCTTGTCCGGCCAGGGTGGCGGCGAATGCCGTGGCCACGGGCTGGCTGCGGCAGCGCTGCAAAAACGCGGTGAGCGCATCAAGGGTTTGCTGCTGGTAGGTCTTGAGGGCGAGCATGACGGTCAGCGCATCTTGATGTCGTAGGGAATCTGCTTGAAGGTGATGCCCTCTGCCGCGAGCCGCGCCGGGCCGAGGCGGCTGCTTTCGCCGTAGATGACCTTCGGGCCGGCATGCGCGGCCAACACATTCAGATGCTGCAGAACGGGCTGGGTGAGCACATTGCCGCCTGCGGGCCTGCGGTCGCCCAGAATGCCGTTGTAGAGCAAGTAGAAGGCCGTGCCATTGTGGATGCCCAGCAAGGGCGAGTCGAAGGCATGTGCACCCGGCTCGCCCACTTCGAGATGCCAGACATAGGCGGCGAGCGTCGCAAAGCGAACTCCAGCGTTGATGTGACCGTGGGCGTCGAAGGCGGTTTCACCCAGGCTGTAGAAACGGAAACCGCCGCCGCCTTTCCAGTTCACGGCTTCGCTGATGCCACCTTGCTCGCCGTCGATGACCTTTTGCAGGCGCGGGATGCAATGGGTGCGGGCATGCTCGCCCATTTCGATGCCGATCCAGCGACGTCCCATCTTGTGGGCTACAGCGGAGGTGGTGCCCCCACCAAGAAAGCTATCCAAAATCAAGTCATCTTGGTTGGATGCGATTTCCAGAATTCTTTGCAACAATCTTTCAGGCTTTGGCGTACCGAACGGGTCATCCGGCAAGAGCAGCACAGCTTCTTTTTTGGCATCTTGGGTGTGTCCGACATCTTCCCATGCCCAGTAAGTTTGCGGGACTCGGCCCTGTTTGACCTCATTTAAGAACCGTTTGAGGGCGGGCACATTCATCCCATCCTTGCCCCACCAAATCCGACCGTCCGCGTCGAGAGCGACCAACTTTTCATGCGAGATAGCCCAATAGCGTCCGGGCGGAGGCCCCGCAATCACTCGCCCACCCGGAGTAGTTACCGCATACGTACCGAGGCTGTACGGATTACGTGCTGACAAGTTGTCTGGCCGCCACCTTCCCCGAGGATCGCTGTCTGGATTCTTGTAAACCACATCCTGGTCCGCACTACGTGACATCGGATTGGGAATCCATTCGGCAGCTGCCTTGGCATAGACCAGGATGTAATCGTGATCAACCGAAAAATGCCGAGCACTGGACTTCGGCGCATAGTTCTTTCGCCAGATCACTGAGGCTACAAAATTCCCGCGCCCGAACACCTCATCCATTAACACCTTGAGGTAGTGCGCCTCGTTGTCGTCGATGGTCACCCAGATCGAGCCGTCCTCGGCCAGCAGATCGCGCAGCAGCACCAAGCGCGGATACATCATCGATAGCCACTGGCTGTGCTCCAGCTTGTCGTCGTAATGCTCGAACGCGCTCTGGGTGTTGTACGGCGGGTCGATGAAGATGCACTTGACCTGACCCGCGTAGAACGGGATCATCGCCTTGAGGGCCAGAAGGTTGTCGCCCTGGATCAGCAGGTTGTCGGCAGCGTCGCCGTAGGTCTGTTCCTGGTGAAGCAGGTGATAGGGCACGTCGCGCGACGTTTCCTTGGCTTGGTTTTTGTTGACCCAATCGAGAAAAGGCATGGAGTGTTGTCTTGTGTTGGGTTGACGCGTGGTCGCCGATGCTTACGCTGCGAGCAAGCGCAGCAATTCATCAAGTGTTGGCTCGATGCCTCGCCCGGCATACAGAGCATCAACACCGAAGTGCGTCGCGTAATTGTGCGGATTGAGCGCATCACCCTGGACGAATGGCGACAGCCGGGTCTTCAAGTCTTTGGTCAAGCCGTTTGCGGATTGGCCGATGGCGCGCAGCAGCATGGCCTCAAAGCAAGGCTCTGACTTCAACACCTGAATGCGCTTTTCCCGTGCACGCTTTTGCACTGCCGCGCTCCATCCGGCATCGGTATCAAGCAGCGCGGCAACATGATCGAACTGATGAATGCGCTGGCGGATGGCGTAGTCCACCACATGCCCCGCGCCTTTGCCATGTGCGCAACGCACGGTCACCCGCAAGCCGCTGCCGCGCTGCACATACAGCGCCTTGACGTGTTGCAGAAAGGCCTGTTCGGTTTCGCCCTCACCGACAAGGAGTAGGGTACGGTATTGCGGGCGAATTGGATGCCGCGGCGCCATCACAGATTGGGCACCGCGCCAAACGCACCGGCCATGTATTTGGCGTACAAACTGACATCACTGCGCACGCCGCTGATCTGATCGAGCCGCGAGGCAGCGCTTTCACAATCGGGATTCTTCTCCACCAGCATGATCTGCTGCTTGTCCAGTAAGTTCAACACCTCGATGGCGTGGCTGGTGAACACTAACTGGGCGTTGTGCGGATTGGTTCGCCGGCTGGCAAACAGATCGAGAATCGCCGCCAGCATGTGAGGGTGCAAGTCACTCTCGAATTCATCAATCACGGCCAAACCGCCCTTGCTCAACGTGGGCAGCAAGAAAGAGAGCAAGGAGAATGCACTCTTGGTGCCGTTGGATTCCAGGAAAAAAGGCAGCTCGAAATTCTGACCGTGGCTGGCATGGCGGCCATAGGGCATCCACACCTTTTGCTTGATGTCGGGGTTCAAAAGGTTCTGCGCGACTTCGGACTCGCGGATACTCAGGCCCGACAGACCCAGATCCCAGGTGCAGAGCAGGCGCTCCATCTGCTCGCGTAGGGGCGGGTTCTCGTAAAAGCTCTTACCGGCCTGCAGCACGGCCAGATCGCCCGTCTGGACACGGCCCACCATGTTCACGTTGCTGCTGACGATGGGCGTGGCGAGTTTGAGCGCCATTGGCACGCCGTACTGCGCAGCCCAGGCAATCAGTGAGACATTTGGCCGCGCTTCCACCGCCTTGCTCGGGTCGAGGCCAAATTCTTGTTGTCGCACGCTGTATGCAGCTTTGTCCTCATGCCAATCTCGGATGAACACATAACGAAAGCGGTCATGTTTGCGGTACAGCGCTTCGTGCAGGACACGTTGGGGTGTGCAGCGCAGCGCGTAGCGCCACAATTCACCGTCGATCTCGGCTGTACATTCCAGCTCCACCGGCTCGGCGCTGTTGGCGAAATGCGGCGACACCGGGATGGGCGTTCCCGGCTGCGTTTGCTGGAACGAGGCACTCAGAAACCAGCCCAGAAACGCCAAAGGTTTGAGCAATGCAGTCTTGCCCGAAGCGTTCGCGCCGATGACGCCCAATACTTTGGACACACGTTGACCGGATGCGCTGGTCGCCATCCAGTCCGTGTCGGGCGCGCGCTGGTTGACGGCAAGATCGACCTCCACGCGATCCAGGAACGACTGGAAATTGGTTGCCGCGTAGCTATGTAGCATGGGGCGGACTCCTATTGTCGTATTCGTACGAAATTTCGTGCGAAATGAGTGTAGTGTACTTGGCGCTGGCGGGGCGTGTTCTGCACAGCCCCGCTTTCGTTGCCGCAACGTGAACCAGCCGTAGGCCTGGCGTTCACGGGGCAGGGGCTCGGTGGTGCGCACCCGACAGCGTGTTCGAGCGGATCACAGGAGATGGCACAACGGCGATCAATGAACGAGCTGCCCGTAAGCACATCGGGGCGGTCGTTCTCGAGCGTTCGCAAGTGATTGATTGTGCTTGCGATAGTTTTTCTCGGCTTCCCAAGCGCGGCCCCGCGTTAGCGTCCCCGGCCACGTTGCCGATCACTTGCTTGGGCCTGCGCAATCGCTGCTCGATCGACGTCAAACTGTGTTCACCGCCCCATCCCTTGCTCCCGCTTGCGCTGTCTCTCGATCGAGGCCATGAAACCGCCGAGGCCGGCGGCCACACCGTCGCCGCGACGGGTGACGACTCGATCCACGACTTCGGCAATCAGCGTGTGCCCATTGACTCCTTGGCGCGTGGCCCGGTCATGCGCCGCAATAAACGCCTTGACCGGCCCGCTGCTGCAGTCGCCGTCCAACCAATGTTCCATCGCTTGTTCCATCGCTTGCGCGTGGCTGGTCGATGCAGGCGCAGTTGCTTGTTTTTCGGGCGCCGCAGGCCGCGCTTGCTCCGGTGCGGCTTGGGTCGGGGCCGGCGCGGAGTTGCCCACAGGTTTTGTGGATACGCTTGCGCCGCTTTGGTGCCCGCGCTCCCGAGCCAACATTTCTTGCATTGATTCATACGCGGCCCGCCCTAGCTCTGTCAGCTTGTCGCGCTCATCGATAAGCACCGTCCGAGCGGGATCGGTGAGCACGGCCCGCTCTTTGGCCGAGAGTGGTGTCCCGCGCCCAGCCGCTTCAAGCGCCCGCCAGCCTTCGCCGGACAAGCGTCCCAAAATGCCTTGGCCAGCCATGGGTGAGATCGACGCGGGTCGAGAAGCATGTCGCTCCGAGGCGGAGACGGAAGGCTTGACCGCAGCCAGCTTCTGCTTGGCTTGCGCATCGGCAACGATCGCCTGCAGATCGTCATCGGTCACGGTGATGCCGAGCCGCACCGCCTGGCGGGCGGCGCGTTCGCGGAACTCGCTGCTGCCGGTAATGGCGACCTTGCCGCCATACTTCTGCGCGGCGATGCGCAGTGCAGCTTCCAGGCTGTCGTCCGCCTTGTCGTGCATGACGATGCGCGGCCCGGTGTCGGTGAACTTCTCCCGATCATCCTTTCCCCGATAGATCACCAGTTGACGCTTGTGGTCGATCTCGGCGTGCAGTGCGGCCACGGTGAGATTGCGCAATGGGTCGAGTTCTTCGCCCTCGATGCCATCTTGTTGCGGATACGCCTTGCTCTTGCGCTGCTCGCGGTAACGGATCCCGCGCAGCGCAGCCTGGGCGGCTTCGTCGCCCTGCTCGGCCTGCTGCTCAAGCCACGTGCGCCAGACCTGGGCGCGCGGGACCTTGGCCGCGATCTCTTTGCGCTCTGCGGCCTGGCGCTTCTGCAGTTCCTCGCGCCGTGCCGCAGCCACCCCCGCCTGATAAGCAATTGCCACCTGTGGGAGCATGCCGTCGCGCTTGTGTTCGGCAATGGCCGTCGCGCGCATCCGGCGCAATTCCGCTGTCAGCATTTGCCGCTCGGCCCGGTGCCGTTCGGTCAGCGCTTTGCGCAGGGCGGGGCGCCTTGCCCGCAATGCAGCTTGCTCATGCTTGAACCGCTCGGCCAGCTCCTTGCGCGCGGCCTGACGCTCAAGTCGCCGGTCTGTCCTGTCTGCGCGATCCCCGCGCACGCTCGGGCCGTGGAGCTGCCCCTTGCCGCCATCGAGCACGCGTTGATAGGTCAGGCTTGGTTCGGTCTGAGTTGCGTCGGGTGGCCGGTACGGCCCCAGCTTCCTTTCCAGCTCTGCCTTGCTTGCCCAGCGTCCAAGCTGTGACGCCTTGGCGGCCAGCACGCGGCCATCGTCCAGCGTCGTTGTGACGATCATCCCGGAGCCTTTGGGCTGGATGATGCAGCCATACTGCGCCGCGGCTTGGTGGATGGTGTCCCACGTTGCGCCAGGGTTGGCCAGCGTTGCCTTGATCGCTCTGCCGGGGCTGCCTGCGACCCATCGCTGGAACGCGTCGGCCCCGATGTTTTGCTCGGCGCGGTGCGCCTTGTCGCTGACCCGCATGTCGGAGTCTTTGAGAAGACCGCGCTGCGCCCGCTCAGTGCGGCTCATGCGGACAATGTCCAGTTCCGGCTTCTGGCCGGGTCCTTCACGCTGCACGGCGATCCACGGCCCGTTGTCGTGCCGCCAGCCTTGCACGCCCTCGATCTCCCGCATGGCCTTGTCCAGCTTGAGCCAGTCCCAACCCGGCACCTTCTGGATGCGGTGCGTGTCGGGATGCACCCGGTTGACGACCAGGTGCACATGGTCGTTGTCGGTGTCCTTGTGAATGGCCCAGATGGCTTGATGCTCGGCCATGCCCACGGATCGCATCACGTGGTCTGCGGCCTGCGCAACCTGCTGGCGTGTGGGGTGCTCACCCTCTTTCCACGAGAACTCGATGTGATACGCCGGGTGTCCAGTCTGCCGCCTGGCCTGCACGGCTGCCGCCGTGCTGTCGAGGATGGCAATGGCGCTCATGCGATCCTCGTGCGCGTCGAGTGGGCAATCCAGATTGATCGTGCCCATGTCCGGTGCGCCAAAGCGCTCACGCAATGCGACCTGATCGTCGCGGTCCCGGGCGACGTAGCGCACCACGTCGCCGAAGCCTTTCCCACTTCCGGCGCTCGTCTTGCGGATGACTTTACCGAGCATCCAGAACGTCCTGAATGGACTTTGCCGCGACGATGAAAGCCCGCATGACCGATTCGAACTGATCGCGGTCGCTGACTGACCAGGTGCGCTGCATCACGAGATGCTTCTGCAGACCGCCCAGCTTGCGCAGCTCGGCGTGCAACGCTGCGAGGCGGCGCACTTGCATGTCTTCGGCCAGTGCGCGACCACGCAGAAATTCCGCAACAGTCAATAAGGATGCGTCGGCCATGAGCCGAACCGCATTCGCATCGTCCGGGCGAAAGCGCACCGTGAATCGACTGCCTCCGTCACGCATCGCCAAGCGCCTCGATCTGGCTCATGGAAGCATCGCTTTTCCGAAGCCAGGCAGTGAGGGCCAGTCTGTACCCCCAGGGCAGCCAACCGTTCCAGGGACTGTTCGAGAATGGGCCAACTTCACCCGATCCGGTCGAGCTCGCCATCCCAGCAATGGGTAGCTTCCTGCCCAACATCTCGACAAGGCGCGGGCTCATCGTGGGCAGCGCCACATCGACCCAACCAGCGGCCGTCAGGCGTTGGCGCAGCGGGCTTGCATCCCATGCGGCAAAGTCATCGGGGCTGCCAAGGTGCTGATTGCGAACAACGGCCCCGCGACGGAACAACGTGGGGAAATTTTTGACGCGGTAGTCGAGCGCGGCGATGCTCTCTGGGCGGGGGCCGATGACCCAGACCGGAATCATGTTGTATGGCTCCGCGTACTCATCCGCCAAGCTTTCCCCGGCGATAAATGCGCGCATGCCAATCTGCGCCGGCAGGTTGATGACGCAACGCACGTCATCCTTGAAACCCAGCAAAGGGTCCATTGATTGCGCAAGATCGAGCCAGCCGTCTTTCTCCCCGAGTGCAACGAGTTCGCTCAGACACACGCGGTGATCGCGTTCGACGCCGCCCTTCCCACAAACGTCCGGGTTTGACTGGTCTGCATCGATGGCCGCGATGCGCACATCTTCACGCGCGGCATAGAAATAGGACAGCAAGGCGCGGGCGGTCAGCGTCTTGCCTACGCCGCCTTTGTCGCCGTCAATGAGGAAAGTTTTCAGCATGGTGTTTCCTTTCAGGGTGGTGGTGTGATTCAGGTGTTTTCGCCGATGAACTTGCCGCGTGCTGATGGCCTCGGATCGGTGCCATTCGTCGCCAAGTCGGAGGCGACGTGATCGCCTGGCGAAGGTTGTTTGCGCGTGGACGCGGAGGGCGATTCGACAAGGGGAGCAGCAGCGACACGTCCCCCGTTTTTCTTAGGCCTTTTTTGCACCAGACCAGTCTCGTGGAGCGCTGCCAGAACAGTAGAAGGGCGTGCGTCCAACGGAGCTGCCAATAGTTCGGAGATGCGGCTTGCAGACAGTCCGTGCGCGAGAAGTCTCTGGATCTCGCCCGCATGGGACTTGACGTATTGCAGGACGACACTCCCTTTCTCTCGACCCAGTAGGGATTCGAGTACCGCATCGGCGGCAACCAGCTTCTTGAGGCGCTTATCCCCCGGGGTGTTGTCAGGGTTCTGGGTGCTCATGTTTAGATCCTTTCGGTGGCGGCGCCACGCTCAAATTGCTGCGACAAACCAACGGTGCGGAGAGGCAAACAACACGGCTTGCCGTGCGGGTGTCGGGCGCAGCCTGACCAGCGCGCCAATGACAGAGAAACGTGATCGCAGATCGCGTTTGGCTGCCAATGGCATACCCTGTACAACCAAAACATCCACAGTCCGTTCGCTCATATCTTGTTGTCTGCTTGCGGTTGCATCAGGGTGCAGAATCGGCAGCGTTGCCAAGCGTCTCATGTGCCCTGAGTTGCTCAAGATGCCAAGCAAACGCCATGGTTGACGCAAAGAATCCGAGCCACAGAATCAGCGGAATTCCCGTTGGGAAGCCGATCTGCCAAAGCCCTGCAATCCATGCGGCATTGACCAGCTTGATCAGACCGATCAAGACAGCTTTCTTGTCGTGCTTGATGTTCCACGCCAAGCGACTTCTGAACTCAGCAAGCAACTCATCGCGCATCTGATTTCTCATGGCTTACTCCGAATGACCGATTCGAATCTGGATACCGCCGCCACCGCCTTCGTGGCGCGCAATGTCGTCCTTGGTCCCTGCAGCGCGTCCGAGCCCGTCTTTCATCACGTTCCATGGGGATTTCCCTTCGTCCCCCTTCTCGCCTGCATGCGTTCCTGCGTCACTGGCTCCCGATCCAGTCGGCAAGTTCGGTGCACCGAGCGCGTCCGCGCCACCAGTTGCAGGAGCCGTCGGACTGGCACCGGAAGAAGCCGCTGAAGCGCCTGCGCCGCTTTGCCCATCCTGTTTGAGCCGCGCAGACAGCGGACTGGCGGGGCCAGTCTGCAACTGCCCTTGCGTGAGCTTGTCGGTCATCATGGATTGCGCTTTCGTGCCGGTCGTTGCAGTGTTTGGCGTCACAGTGCCTTTGCTCGCCCCAGCGCCTGAATTGCCCATGCGCCCTGCGTCCGCAACGCCTTTGGAAGGCGCACCAGAGGCAGGAGCAGGTCCGCCCGGTGCGCTCCCTGCTCCGCCAACGCTGCCCATCGAACGAGCGCCTGGCTTCGATCCGCCGATGCCGCCTGGTGAGCCGCCGCCAGCGCCGGTCATGGCCCCGAGAGACGCGAGCTTGTCGGCACCACCAATCCCACCAGCAGCGGCGCCCGAACCACCGGAGCCCGCGCCCACGAGCCCGGCCAGCTTGTTCAATCCGCCCTGCGCGGCGCCAACGGCGCCGGCGTAGCCTGCAACGGCTGCAGCTCCGGCACCAGCCACGCCGGCGGCGACGCCAGCCGCACCACCCGCGACGTTGCCCAGCGTCATGCTCGGACTGCCATTCATCATGGATGCAGCCAGCCCCGGAACCTGCATGCCCATCACGCCGTAGATCAGCATCGCCGTGCCGACCGAGAGCAAATCCATCGGCGGCAGGGATTTTTTGCTCGTCATCCAATGGTTGATGTAGGCGATCTCATTGCTGATGAGGTTTCCACCAAGCCCCGCGATGGCATAGATGATCAGCAGCTTGATTCCTACGCTGACCATGTAGCCGATGTACGTCTCTCCGAAGGTGCTGGTCAGTCCCGATCCAGTGAATCCCAGCAGCACAAGACCTGCGCCGCCAACGAGGTAACTTTCGATCAGCGTCATCAAAAGCTGCAACGCGACCAGGCTGAAACCGATCAGCGCCATGACCGACGTCAGGGCGACGATCATTGCCAGCAGAAAGTTGCTCCCCACGTGCAGGATCCCGCCCGGCTGCGCCTCGAACGCGGCCCAAAGCTTGTCGATCACGGAGAAGGCTTGTCCGATGATTCCCGAGGGGGTCATCGCCGCCGCACTCGCGCCCCCGATTCCTTGCCCCATTTTGGTGAAGCTCTGCAGGATCATCGGCATCCAGGTCGGCGCCTCCTTGATGATCGTGTAGAAGAACGCCAGGGAAGACACCTTGAGCGTCATGCCGGCGAAGAAGTCGGACAGGTCGTTCTTCTTGAGGACATTCTTGATGCCCCACCAGGCCAGATCGAGGCCGGCCAGGCCCGTAAAGATGCTGAAGGCGTAGCCCTGCGCCGTGGTCATCCATCCGCCCGAGGCGGTCTGGAAGTTCGTGGCGATGGCGTCGAGGTAGCCAGCGCTGTTCGCCGGTGCCGCGTGCGCCGTCGCGCCTGCAAGCAGCAGGACGAGCACGCCGCCCCACTTGATGGATGTTTTTCTCATGGCAACCCCCGATCAGAAAGCCCCAGGGCCGGGTTTGGCACTGTTTTGTTCGTCGTAGAAGGAGTTCGATGCGGCATCGCAGGCGGGATCCCACGTCTTGGCCTGATCGGCCCGGTGTGGCGGCTGATAGGGATTGATGTATCCCTCGTTGTTGTTGCACCACTTCACTTCGGCGGCGCGCTCTTTGAGGTGCGCGCTGAACCATGCCTTGTCGTGCCCGGAATAAGGGCTCGGGCCGGTGGAACCGGAGCCGTGCGAGCACGCACCCAGGGCGGACAGAGACAGCAAGCAGGCGAACAGGCGGAAGGTGGGTTTCATCAGAAGCTCCTATGGATGAGGGACGTGGCGACGACTCAGAATCCGCCAGGTTGGATGGGGGCGTTGAGGGTTGCGGCTGCGCCTTGCGTTGGATCGTTCTTGCTATGGGCAATGAGGCTCAGTGCATTGAGCTGCGCCTGGTTGCCCGCGTCGATGTCCGCCTGCAGGCTCTGCATCTGGTTGACCATCAGCCCGGAAATCTGGTTGCCGGCCTGCAGCACCTGCATGCGCCCTGATGCCGACTGGCTGGCGTTCTGGATCGCCTGTAGGGCAGACTGGGTGGTCTGGAAATTCGCGCTGCTGAGCTGGTATTGCTGCAGCGTGCCGGCAATCTGATGATCGAGGTTGTCCGTCCACTGCGACAGGCTCTGCGCATAGTTGGCGAGCACGGCGTTCGGCGCTCCGTACTGCTGCTGGATTGCGGCCACGGTGTTTTGCGACGCGTAGCTCAGCCCCTGGGCATTGCCGACGAGCTGGACCAGTTGCTGAAGCGGAGCCGCCGCGTTGGTCCAGAGCTGCTGCGGCATGTTCTGCAGGTTGCGCGCCTGGTTGAACACCATCTGGAACTGCGCCTGGAGCTGCTGCGCCTGCGTGGCGTATTGCTCGACCAGCGTCAGTTCCTGCACGATCTGCTCGGGGAACGTGGCCCCGGCGATCATGCCCGTGGCGTGCGCTGGCGTCGTGATGATGGCCGCGAGTGCGGCGAGGGTGAGAATGCGTTTCTTCATGGTTTTGCTCCTGGTCACAGGCTGCTGGCGAACTGGCCGAGTCGCTCGATTGCCTCGCCGATCGTTTCCTTCCCTTCGGCGAGCAGTTCCAGGTGTGCCTGGAGGATTCCACAGGCGATACCCCAGCCACGGCGTTCGCCAATGATTTCGACGGCATCGTTGATGGGGCCGTGGTCCTGGAATTGCAGGGTGTCGGTCATCGTGCTTCTCCTGATGTGGTTGAGTTCTGCCGTTCAGCGCCGGGCGCCTCACCAGGCGCGCAGCAGGCCGCCGAGGGACCTGAGGCTGCGACTAGTTTCGAGGTCCAATCCCGCGCTCGGCGCTCGGCCACGTCGGCGGTCGTCCAACTGGCAGCGGATGCAGAGGATGAATCTTTCGCGCGCTGCGGCCCCGTTGGTGCCGTTAGGGTCCAAGTCGTTAGGGTCCATGGTCAGGATGCTGATCCAGGGGCTGCTGGGGTGGTAGCCTTTCGCCTCTAGCAATGCCCGGATTTCGTCTCGTTGCTGAACGCTGTTCACCCCTGCCGTTTGGTGAGGGTCCCCCCGGAGGGATTCGTTGGTTGTCGGGGTCGTGGTGTCGCGCATGGCTGCTCTCCTGTGGTGGTTGGGTTCTGCCGTTTGGAGCCGGGTCACAGGCCGAGCTTCCAAGCCGGTGCCGCGCAGCGGCATGAGGGGTTGCGACGGGCGTGCCACGCGCAGCGCAGCGAGCATGGCGCGACCGTTGCTGTCCCCGAAAGGCGCGGGAAGTCGCCCCGGCTCCAAACGGCAGAACCCCGCACAGGGCTGGTGCGAACCACGGACCCGACAACCCGGCGCGGCCCTTGGGCCGTGCCGGCCCTCGCCCGCCTCAGGCGGGCGCTGTTCGCATGCATTGCTGTTTTTTGCCGTCGCTGTGCGGGCGCGTCTTTTCATGCTGATCGGTGAAATCGGCGCGAAGGCCAAATCCTTGCTGCGGGTTTTGCGAGGGGACAAATGAGAACTGTTCTTGTGACATGGCGCGTAAGCACGCATCACAAATTTCCACATCGTGAAATTTTCGTCATCAAAATTGGTGTCCCGCCTGTAAGCAAAATGAANTCCTGCCGCGAATGCGCGGCTATTGATGGGATTCAGCGCGACGTTGCGCCGCCCCTGCCGGGGCTGGTCACTGCAGCGTGTTCCGCGCCTGCCGGCGCTTCGGTCTTTGGGCTGTCAAAAGGCAGCTTTGGGCTGTCGAAAGGAAGGGCGCGACCTGCCCAGCGCTCGCGTATCGTTTCGCTCGGGGCGCCATCGGCGCCGAGCGATTCGAGAAAGTCGATTTCTCCGCGCAGGCTGTCGTGGGCGTCCGCAGGCATGGCCTTGACGAAGCGCAGCACAGCCATGGGGTAGGTCTCGCCAGGCTGGGTTTCGATCTTGTGGTGGCGCAGACGCAGACATCGTCCTGCAAGCAGGAGGCGGAAAGCTGCGCGATCGGATAGTGTCCTGATGCCTGCGGCGAGGCTGCGCGGGGGTGTCTTGCGTTGTTCCATATTTGTTCCTCAATCAAGCCGATTTCCGCTTGTTGGAGCAACGCAAGTTATTGATTTCTTTGATGCTGGATGGACGTTTCCGTTTTGTGATTCCTGTTGTCGTGGGTTCGAGTCCCATCAGCCACCCCAAAGAAATCAATAGCTTGCAGGCCATTTGCGGGCCTGTTTTGCTTTGCGGGTGCACGAAAATTCCCACTGTGGGAATTTTGAGGTTCCGAAACGGCTTCACAGACCCTTCCGTCGAACCTCCTTTTGCGCGGTCGTAGATCCTTGCTGTAGTGCTTGGGTTCGAATGCAGATCGGGTACCGGGTCAAACTCCGAGTCCGCCGACGTGGTGCATCATGGCTCATTCACCCATTTGCCCCTTCACGCAAAATGGCGCTGTCTCCTCCGCCGCAAGTTTGCCTTTCATGCCACCCCGTCCGTCCAAACTGGTCCTGTCACCCCCGTCCAGCCAAGCGCCCCTGAGCAAAAACCAGCGCGCCTTCAACACCCTCGTGCGCAAGCTCGAACGCGCCCGGAAGACTCTGGCGCAGTGGGAGCAATTCATGCCCGAGTTCCAGGCCAACTGTCTTCAGGCGCAGTCTCCCAGACTGCAGGCCTTCAACGCCGTGCGCAAGGCACTGCTCCACAAGCTCGACACCGCCTATGGCGATGCCCGGTTCAACCCCACCGATCGCCGCCGCATCCGTGAGATCGTGCAGGACATCGGGGCCGATATCCTGCTGGCTGAAGACGATGCAATGGTTCGCGCTCTCATGCAGCGCTACGCGCCGCCTGAACGCCCGGCGCAGCACGATTCGACCGATGATCTCTTTGGCTTCGACGATCTCCCGCCACAGCCCGGCGCGGATGTCGACGAGGAAGCGCTGTTTCGGCAGTTCCAGGAAGCTGCGGCGTCGGCCGCCAAGGAGCAGATCGCCCATCCCGCACGCGCACCGCGCCAGGATACGCAGCAAGCGCAGACCGTTCGCAGCATCTATCGCAAACTCGCCAGCGCCTTGCACCCCGATCGCGAGACGGACGCAGCGCGCAAGGCGCACAAGACCACGTTGCTGCAGCGCGCGAACAAGGCCCATGCCGAGCAGGACTTGCACACCTTGTTGAGCCTGCAACTCGAAATCGCCATGATCGATCCGGCCCAGCTTGCCAGCATGGCCGAGGCGCAGTTCAAGGTGTTTTCCGCTGCGCTCAAGCGCCAGTTGCGTGAGGTCGAGCACAAGATCAAGGAGATCGAGTTCGGCATCCGCAATGCCTTTCCCGAGCTGGACGATGGCGCGATCCATCCCCAGCGCATCCAGCGCGCATTCGAAGCTTCACTGCTTGGCCTCGACGAGGCCCGCCAGGAGATCGAAGACCTGCTCGCCCGCGCCGACAATCCCAAGGCGCTCAAGGCCTGGATGCGTCGGCAGGAACAGTGGGCGGAGCAGGAGATGGAGCTTGACGCCGTGGCGGCTCTGGAAGCATTCGAGCGCATGGTGATGGCGGAGTTGCGGCCGCGGAAACGGCGCTCACGCTGAAACCTCCGGCGCTTGGGCGCCTACCGACGCCTGTTCGAAGCCGCTGGCGGCATCACGTTGATTCTGTTCGGGGTCTATCTGCTCAACGGCTATTACGCCTGGGTGCCGGCTTTGGCCATCTGAAAGCAACAAACCGGTGAAACGACAGGCATGCACTCGCGGCGTGGGTCGCTAACCTTTGACTTGCCAGCTTCTATGTGCTTCTATGCGCATATGTCCAAAGCAGCCAATTTCTTCAAGCTCTTCGCCGATCCAACGCGCTACCGGATTCTCCACTTGTTAACGCTGGATGAATGTTGCGTGTGTGAGCTCGTGGATGCGGTGCAGACTCCTCAGTACACGGTCTCACGCCATCTCGCTGGATTGCGCAAGGGAGGATGGGTGGTGGAACGGCGTGATGGAACCTGGATCTACTACCGCCTTGCCCCCGAGCATGCCGCCCTGATCAAGGCGGTGCTGCAAACCGCCCAAGCCCATGACCTGGATGCGCAGTTGCTCACTGCGGATGCGGCTCGACTTCAAACGCGGTTAGACATGCGAACAGCGGGTCGCTGTACGTTGGGCTACGGCATCGTATAACTTTTTTACTTTCTAATATGCGTAATTGCCCATATACGCGCATAGCATGCGTGGCGAACGGATCCCATCAACCCCATGCCCTCCATGCGTGCCACAGCCGGCGACCAGCTTCGAAGAACCAAAGCGTCGTCCTGTGCCCAGTTTCGAAGGGGTTGGGGTGGCGCATTGCTGTTCGCTCTGCTGCTCGGCGGCTGTGCGAGTTACCAACCCCAGCCTCTCATCCCAGCGCAGGATGCCGCCGCACTTCAAGCACGAGACGTGAATGCAGCGGGGTTGCGGGCTTTCCTGGCAGCCCATGGCCAAACCGTGACGCCATGGCCACTGCCTTCTTGGGATCTGAGCAGCCTGACTCTGCTGGCTCTGTACGACAACCCCCAATTCAAGGTCGCTCGCGCGCAATGGCAACGGGCTCGCGCTGGAACGGAAACTGCAGCGCAGTTGCCCAACCCATCCCTTCACCTTTTCGAGCAACACCACAGCTTGGCACCGGCAGGCCTCTCGCCTTGGTCCTATGGCCTCGCGCTGGGAATCCCTTGGCAGAGCACAGAACTGCGTCAAGCGCGTGTCGCCCAAGCCGATGCGCTGGCAGACGCGGCCGATCTCGAACTGGCGGCGGCTGCCTGGCCGATTCGAAGCGCAGTCAGGGTGCGATTCGTAGGACTCGATGCGGCGCTGCAGCGCGTTCATGTGCTGAAGTTGGAACTCGCCCTTCGCAAGAGAGCGCTGGAATTGCTGCAGCAGCAAGACGTGCTGGGAGCCATCACCGCCAGCACATTGTCCATGGCACGCATCCAGGAGCAGCAGGCCCAAGCGGGAGTGCTGAGCGCGCAAGGTCAGGTTGCCGATCAGCGCGCAGCCCTGGCTGGCGCCCTCGGGCTACCGCTGGATGCCCTGGCCCATCTGCGGATTGATTTTTCAGGCATTCAAGACCCGCCTACGCGCAAGCGGTTGCCTTCCCCCGCCGTGCAGCGCGCGGCATTGCTTGACCGCTTGGATGTCCGCGCTGCACTGGATCAGTATTCCGCAGCCGAGGCCGGCTTGCGCCGGGAGATGGCCAGGCAATACGCGCAATTCCAGCTTGGCCCGGGCTATGAATGGGACCAAGGCGACCAGCGCTGGTCGCTGGGACTGTCGCTGAGCCTGCCGGTGTTCAATCAAAATCAGGGACAAATTGCCGAGGCCAATGCGCGGCGTGCCGAGGTGGCAGCCCGCTTCCAGGTCCTGCAGCTTCACGTTTTGACGCAAGTCGAGCGTGGCTTGGCCGCTTATCAAAGCTCCGTACAGATCTGGAATGCGACGAACAACATCGTGGCAGAGCAGCAGCAGGATGCGCAGCAGATCTCCGCCCAGTTCGCGGCTGGGGAGGTCGACCGGCTGGCCACGGTCCGCGCTCAACTCCAGACGGTTGTTGCGAGGCTGCATCGCCTGACGGCGCAGGCGGAGAGCGAACGCGCGTTGGGGCGCCTTGAAGATGCTGTGCAGCAGCCCTTGGACGGCAGCGCGCCATTGCCACCCGTCGCCACGCTCGGCCTTGGCCAAGCATCTCTCAAGAAACAAAATGGGTTGAAGGCCGGTTTCATGCTGGCACCGGGTTTGGATGGATCTGGAAGCCAAGGGCAGCGGCGCGGCGCTTGAGGGCGACGATTGAGCGCTCGCGCTGCTGATCTTCATAGCGCTGCTGGCCTTGATCGACGAACGCCTCGCCACGCGTCAGCATGAAATACACCATGCGCGCCAGCTTGTGCGCGGTGGCGGTATTGGCACGCGGCTTGTCCATGCGGCCCGACAAGCGGCGGTAGAACGCGCCGAGGGCCGAGTCGCTGTGCGACAGGCTCATCGCGGCCATCTTCAGCGCCTGCCTGACCCGATTGGCGGATCGCCGGGTCTTGGCTGACAGCACCTTGCCGCCGCTGATCTTCGTGCCCGGACACAGCCCCAACCAAGAACAGAAGTGCTTGACGTTGGCAAAGCGACTCAGGTTGGGGCCGACCTCCGAGAGGATCTTCATCACCGCAGCCAGACCCAGGCCGTTGATGCGCGTGAGATCGACGCCGGCCCAGTTGGCCAGAATCTGGCGTGCGTCGAACTGCGCGCGCAGCTTGCTGCCTGCACGAGGCGTCTTGCCCAGATCGACCTTGGCCGCGCCAAGCTGGCTCAGCAGTCCTTGCAGCTTGGCGTCGCATTCGCCCAGGTGCCGGGCAATGTCGTCATACATCGCCAGCGCCTGGCGCAGCACGAACAGGTGCTCATCGCGCCAATTGCCCGTCAAGGCCTTGGCAATCTCCGTCTCACTGGCCTTGACACGAGCGTTGCGATACCGGGCCAGCGTCTTGGGGTCGCGCTCGCCAGCGACGATGGCGCGGATGATGGCTTGTCCCGTCAGTCCCATGACATCGGTCAGAACCTCGGTGAGCTGGATGTTCATCTGCACCAGCGCCTTTTGCATGCGCTGCACCCAACTGGCCTGCTCGGCCAAGAGCACGTCGCGCTGACGGGCCACGGCACGCACCACACAGACCTCATCGGTCGGGCGGAACGCCGCGCGCAAGAACCCCAGGCTCATCAACTTCTGCAACCACTGGCAGTCCTGCACATCGCTCTTGCGCCCAGGCACATACTTCATCTGCCGCGCATCGACCAAAAACACCGTCAAGCCGCGTTGCTCCAGCACCTCGAACACCGGGATCCAGTACACCCCGGTGGACTCCAGCGCCACGGTGTCGACCCCACACGCGAGCAGCCAGTCGGCCATGGCGTGCAGATCGTCGGTCATCGCACCGAACTCGCGCACCGGTTCGTCGCAGGCTTGCCGGGGTACCGCCACCCAGTGGCTCGACCCTCCTACGTCGATACCCGCCGCGTTGGGGAAGACCAGATCATCATCTCGCTTGCGCATCGCCATCGTTTGCTCCAAGATTGTCAACGAACGGCAGCGCCATGGGAGTCGTCGAATTCGACTCGATCTCTCAAACGGGATGCACATCGCTGTGCTCACCACTGTCGCCGACGATTCCCGGACCATGCTCACGAGCGGGCTCACCTCACGGCGTCCTACAACGCCGCAGGCTCGCACCAATGACTTGTCGGTCATCTCGGCACTGCCGTTCACCTTGTAGCCCAAAGATCGTTTCTTCGCGAACGCCGGGCGCCCCCAGGGGCTTGGGATGCTCACGAGTGGTGCGCCGGGCAATGAGATCGAGGGGCCGATGGCGACCGTGATTCTGGGAGGGCTGCTGACGTCGACGATCTTGAACCTTCTGGTGCTGCCGAGTCTGGCTCTGCGCTATGCACGGTTCGAGCCCAGTGCCATGATGGAAGACGGTGCGTTCTGACGATGGCGCACGCATCCGCAATTTCTCCGGATCCGCGCAACATCACGACCGAGCGAGACCTGATCGCGAACTGTCATGAATCCAACCTGGGTTGTATTGCTCCACACCGCACTCGACTATGCGGTCGAGTTCGCGGAGGTGGCCGTTTTTGGCTTTCTGGTGGCTGGGTTGCTTCAGCAATTCGTGCGCGCGCAGGCCCTGCAGCGGCTGGTCAGCGGCGGTGTCGTACGCGCCAATCTGGCGGGAGCATTGATCGGGTTCGCGACCCCTTTGTGCTGCTGTACCGCCATTCCGACGGCCATGAGTTTGTTCAGGCAGACCCAGCGTGCCGGCCCCGCCTGCGCCTTCCTCATCGCCACCCCCTGGTTCAATTGGTATGGCTTGAGCGCGCTGATCATATTTCTGGGACCTCGAAACGGCGTGGCCGTCGCGGCAGCCGCCGTGCTCACAGGGTGGGGAACCGGAATGCTGGTTGATGGGTGGGCCCTGCGGTCAAGCCGCGTTGCGCCCGCCTCGCCGGCGCTTGGCAGGGAGGGCATCGCCGAGGCGTCGGCCACCTGTGCGCCTGCCGAATCATCCTGTGCGACCGAACGCTGCGGTTGTGACTCTGGCGAGTTGGTCTCCGCAGAAGGATCCGGTTGGTTCGACTTCCACGAGCCAGCGCGGAAACTGCGCGCGGCTTTGGGTACGGCCATCGCGCTGTTTCGCGAGCTGGCGCCTTGGATCGGTGCGGGCATCCTGCTTGGCGCAGCGGCCAAGGTGTACCTGCCGGCGGATTGGGTCAGCCGATACCTCAGCGGCGAAGGGATCGCGGGTGTCGGTTTCGCCCTCGTGTTCGCCGGTATCGTGTACACGGACAGCCTCGGCTCGCTGCCCTTTGTCCATGCCTTGCTGGAAAAAGGCATGGGTCCCGGCAATGCCATGATCCTGCTGGTTGCCGGAGTGGGCAGCAACGTCTCGACACTTGGCCCCGTCGCGCGCGCCATGGGACGGCGCAGCGCGACGCTTTATGCCCTCGGTGTGCTCGTCATCACCGGGATCTTGGGGCTCGCGCTCAATCGTTAGCCCCTACCGGCCCGAAGCATCAACGGTCGATCGGCAACCAGACACCTTCAATGTCGGGTGACCGACGAACTTCAGTTCGCCGGAGCGGCGGATGCCTGGGCGCGCAAATGGATCTTGCCCTTTGTGGCAAGCTGCGCCACGAGATGGATCGCACTGGCCTCGCTGATCTTGAGTTGTGAAGCCAGCGCAGCGGTATCGACCTCGCCCTGTTGGGCCAGCGCCGCAAGCGCCTCACCCTCCAGACTCTCCATCCAGGTGGCAAACAGCGCATGCAGCTCCGGCGTGGCAAACGCTGCCATCGACGTCGTTGTGTGCAACGCACTGAGCATCTCGGCTTGCATGCCCATGCACATGCTCATCATGTTTTGCATCGGGTTGGGAGCCTCGCCCGCCTGCTGATTGCGCATCTGTCCCATCATCTTTTGCATCATGGCCATCGGACCCTCGCCGCCCGAGCCCATTTGGGCCATCATTTTCCTCATCATGCCCATACCCGTCATCATCGGGTTGGCACCACCGCCCGATTCAGGCTGTGATTCGCTGCCTGTCTTGCTGTCTTGATCTTTCGCTTCCATGTCAATCTCCTGGTGGATGATGCCGTTGATCGTCTCGGCGTTACGGGTGGTTTGTCACCAGCGCCGCACCGAGACCGATGAGGCGGCGTGTCTTGCGGTCCAATGCCCCCTCCGGGCCATAGACCGCTGCATGAAAATGGTTGCCCTGCTCGATGATCGGTTCATGTTGCGCGGGCATGACGTTCTCCTGGGTCGGTTCCATGGGTGCGGGTGAAGATGGCCGCATAGTGGTAAGGCGGCAATTCGACCTGTGTTTCCAGGGCAAAGCCCGCTGGCTCAACCACGGCTTGGGTCTGCGCGGCAGACATGCGCAGTTCGGTGCGCGGCCCCCGTGGTTGACTCAGAACGGGGGTCTGTTCGCGCGCGATGGGGTGCCAGTTGACGATGGCGAACCGCCCGGGCGGTTTGAGAACGGCGGCGATTTCCCGGGCCAATGCCGTCGGGTCTGGCACGCCATGGAAGGTGTTGGCGATGAGGACATAGTCCACCGGCGCGGGGATCAACCGACTCAGCTCCATGGCATCCCCAAGCACCCAATCGCAATGGCCATAGGGCACACAGACGGCCCGAGCTTGCTCCAGCAGGATGGGGTCCAGGTCGAAGCCGATGACGCGGCCCGCGCCGACACGTCGTGCAATCGCCGCGGTGAAATAGCCGTCTCCGCAGCCCAGATCGACCACATGCATGCCCGGCTCAATGCGCAAGGTCGCGATCAAGCCGTCAGGCTCGGGCCACAAGGCCTGCCACCAATCCTGATCGGGCATCGCGGTGGCGGGAAACAAACGTTCCTGCATCATGCTTCGAGATCCTTCTTCATGCGCTGGTAGTCATCGGCGCTGATTGCTCCGCGCGCATATCGCTGATCGAGGATGTCCCGCGCGGTCGACTCACCGCCTGGCCCGCGTCGGTGCATGCCGGAGCCGCCGCACATCGGTCCACCGGTGCCGCGGAACAAAAAGATCAACAGAATGACCAGAAAAATCAGCGGAAAAATCCACATCCAGGGAAATCCGCCCCACGGTCCGTTGAACCCCATCATGATCTCACCTCCAGAGTCGTTGTTGCCGTCGCGGCGCCGGGCCGGCCAGGCCGAGACGCGCCTTTGGTTGGTGGAATCTGGCGAGCATCCAGCCAATTCGCGAGTTCACGCAGGATGCCCGGCAGGGAAGGGTCAGCAAGGCAGTAATAGATGAATGGGCCACGGCGCTCGGCGCGCACCAAGCCGGCTTCTCGCAGCATGCGCAGATGAAAGGAGACATGAGTCTGGCCCATGCCGGTGGCCTGGATGATGTCTGTGACCGGACGGCATTCCAAACCCAATCCACACAAGATGCGCAGGCGGGTCGGTTCGCCCAGCACCTTGAACGCGGCAACCAAGCGGGTTTGCTCGGAGTTGGAGAGTGCCATGGCATCAAATGAATCGTTGTTTATATGAATATCGATTCATATGTTAGTGACTCTTGCGCCCATGTCAAATGCCACGCTTGCGGCAGGCCGAGCGCATCATCCGGTTGGAATGAGATCCAGTCGCTGACTGGTGTGGGAATGCGCCGCGAGCGAACGCATCCCGATGTCCGGAGGGGTGCGCATGACCGCCCACTCCGCGTCGATGAGTGGGGTTGATTTGCACAGGATGGCATCGGGCACACCAATCTTGCCCAGATCGTGCAAAAACCCACCCAGGCTGACGCGCGCGACCTCTACTGCATCCAGCCCCGCCGCAGCGGCAAGCATGCGTGCATAGCGGGAAACGCGCCACAAATGGCCACCGGTATGCGGATCGCGTGCTTCGACAAACCATGCCATGTTGAGCAGGCTGACCAGCAGGTGATCGGCCGTCTCGTCGGACCCGGGCCGGGTGCGCGGACCAAGCCAGCGTCCGAACCATCCGCTTCGCCACGTCGGCGCTTCTTCTTTGCGTGGCAGCCCTGCGCGGGTTGGTTCATCATCGATCAGCGCATCGGCTACGAGCTGCGAGGTCATGCTGGCCTGCATCGATCAGCCGACGATGCGGGGCAGGGGCCGCAGCGAAGACCGAGTTCGAGCATGTCATGCCACACCCGGCGTGCGCCATACGTGCGGTCACTGCCGACGAAACTCTGGCGCATCAGCGTGCCCAGCACTTCGTCGTCCAGGCTGCGCTGACTCCTGGGACGGACCAACCACGCGCAGCAGCCGCTTGGCGAGACACCGAGCGGCTTGCACATCAGGTTCACCGGCCAGACCCCTCGGTGCTTCGCCACGAAGCCGAACTTCACATCGACTCCTTGGCAAAGTAGCCCACACCATCAATCGAGCAGATGAATCAAGAAAGCGAAGATGTTGATTGGCGGATGGGCGCAATCTCGATGCAAGTGGTCTTGGAGACGGTGGTTTGCAAAGTGGCGTTTCGCTCTTGAAATCGCGCTGCATCAAGCAGCCGTTTGCGCGGCAACGCCAACGACTTGGTGGTCTGATTAAGCGCCTGGACGGCCTGAATCAGGCCGGGGTAGTCGGTGGTGAGATTGGCCCAGGGGTCGGTGCCTTGACCTTGATCGGTGAGGTCGACGTAACCCACCCCTTGTTGGAACAGGTTGGACAAGCTTGCCGCCTGCGCCTGTGACAGATTGCTGATGCCCAGCGCCAGATAGGCGAACTTGCTCGCCGGGTAGCTGCTCAGGCCCGCCGGAACCGGGGGCAGGCTCAGGTCCATGCTTTCGTGCATCACCGTGATGTCGGCGGTGTTCGCAATCGAGATGTCGGGATAGGTGCCGGGGTTGATTGCCACCAATGCGGGCTTGCCGCTGGCCGGAACGATGGTTTGCCGCGCGGTCGCGGCAACTTCGGCGTCATAACTGGCGGAGGCGGCATTTCCCGACACCTCGTCGAAAAAGATGCCGTCCAGTCCATAGCACTGCGCATAGGACTGCACGTCCTGCTGCACCAATGCCTGGTCGCGCTGGCCGTAGCTGGTGTGCACATAGCCCAGCACGGTCACGCCCGCGGCATGCAGTTGCGCGATGCCTTGCAGAAACGCGGTCAGCGTGGCCGACGCCGGTGAGGTGCAGGCCACCGGGCCATTGCTGGGGTTGATGATGGCCACGGTGGGCACAGCAGCGGCCTGCGCCTCCACAGCAGCCCAGGCTGCGACACGCGTGCCGCTGTCCGACAGCGGGTAGGCGTAGAGCGGAATGAGCACGCCCATCGGATTGCGCTTGAGGGCCCCAGGCGACGTGCCCTGCGCATTCGATGCGCTGGCAGTGGGCGAAGCCGTGTCCCATCCTCCGCCACAAGCGGACAACGCCAGCACGAGCGCGGCGGTCGCGCCCCAAGCGGCCCATGTCACAAAAGATTCAAGCATGCACGCGCGCTCCCCCGCGCTCCCGGTGCCAACCGACGCCAAGCCGCGCTGCAGGTGCGATGACTGGCGTTTGACTGGGCCCGATGTACGGTGCCATCATGCCGCCGCCTTGTGCTGCGCTTCCCAGCCCAGGCAAGCCAAGGCCACGGTACGCGGAACCGGGCGCTCCCCGCTGCGGTAATACGCCAGCATGCGGCGAGAGATGCCGAGCGCCTCGGCGGCTTGGTCGAGCGTGAGATGGTGGCGGGCCATCCAGTTCCAGAGGAATGTGGCGGAGAAGTGCCCCTGCTGCTCGAAGCCCAGCGCGCGCAGATTGTCAGCGGCGAGTTCCAGGTTGTCGTCATCGCCCCACTGCACGCTATGGCCTCCCTCATCGAGGCGTGCGGCCTGGAACAGCGACGCATCACGCAGGGCGCTGAGCACCGGATAGCGGTCCATGACCGCGGAGAGATCGACCGTCATGGACACGTCATCGGCTGCACGGCGGCCAGGCGCAAATGGGCATGCGTGGGGGTGTTCATGGGTTGAGTTCCTTCCATTTCTGGTGCCACACATCGCTGTGCTCCTGCGCCCACTGCAAGGCGGGTGCCAAGATGCGCATCGAGAGGTCGCCGGCCAAGGGTGTGAGCGTGAACGTGACCGATCAGGGTGTTGCGCGGTTTGATTTTAGGTTTGGGTGTTTGGTTTGAGGGCTGTGTTTCCTTTTTCGGTGGTGTGTTGACGTTTTTTGATCAGGCCCCTGCCTGGCCGCCAGAGGCCCCCTGTCGGTCGGGTTATGGTTGACTGCCCGAGGCGTCCTGATACTAAATTGCGTTCAACGATATAGATGTTATCCATTTGAACCCAGTCATGGACTGGGTTCTGGCGGGATTTGCTTCGAGTGCGCAGAGCCCCTTGGTCAGCGCCCGCTCGACGGCATCGAGGTCGGCGAAGACGGTGTTTGCGAAGCTCTCTGCGCGCAACGCATCCCACAGGTGCTCGGCTGGGTTCAGTTCGGGGCTGTACGGCGGCAGGAAGATCAGCCGCATGTTCGCGGGCACGATCAACTCGCCTGCCAGATGCCAGCCGGCCTGGTCCATGACCATGACGACGAACTCGCTCGAGTGGCGCTGGGCGACCTCGGCCAGGAACAGCGACATCGTCTCGGCGTTGACCCATGGCAGCACGAGGCTGTCGAGCACGCCATCGTGCGCACTCACGGCGCTGAACGCGTCGATGGACTTGCGTTCCAGCCGGGCGCCGACCACGGGCCGCACGCCGCTGGGAGCCCAACACCGCCTGGGCGTACCCAACAGGCCGAAGCGGCCTTCGTCCTGGAACATCACCCGCACCCGGCGGCCGTGCTCAGCCTGGCGCGCGACCTCTTGGCGTACCGCGCGGCGCCGTTTTTTTAAACGCGGCCTGGGCCGCCACGTCCGCCTTGGGATGCCTCGGACGAGGCACGACCTTGCGCCAGCCGTGGCGGTCGAGTAGCCGGTAGATCGTCGAGGGCGCCACCGCCTTGCCGACGCGCTCCTGGTAGGCCTGCTGAATCTCCGCCACGCTGAGCATGCCGCCAGCGTCAGCACGCGCCACGAACGGCGCAAGCAACTGTTGCTCCTGTTCCGGGCTCAGGTGCTGATGGCGCCTGCCACCTCGACCGCGCAGATCGAAGATTGCGTCGCCATCCTTGGCCCAGCGCGAGTGCAGCACATGCACCGTGGCCGTCGACCAGCCCAGCAACTGGGCAATCTGGGCGGCTGAGCTACCCAGCGTCGCGCGTATGAGCACGCATTGGATGCGCTGGTACTCCGCGTGGCTGGCGGCTTGCTTGAGTCGCTCGGCAAGCCGCGCCACCGTCGGCTTGTCTCCCACGATCAGACTCTTCATCCACGGCTCCTTGAAGTCCATGGAATCGCATGATATCTAATCTATTGAACGCAAATTGGTATGAGCGAATTGCTGCCGCACAACTGGGCGAAAACCAGCGCCCCTGCTATCAGCACCTGACCATCACTTCAGGTGTCAAGATGATAGGTTCGCTGGACGTACGGATGAACCGCCTTTGGGGCGGATCTGGGAGATGTCTTTTTCCGTGGGAACGACCCTCTTGGAGCCCACGCAAAGCCTAGGCCGCAATTCTGTATGGAATTCCCACGGACTGCCTTGCAAGCCAGTATTTATGCGGGTTGCAGCCGTAGATTGTGATTCCTGTCGTCGTGGGTTCGAGTCCCATCAGCCACCCCAAAGTGTTTTCGCCATCAAGGCATGAACAACAAGCGCCGTGACCCTCGCAGTTCGCGCTTTTTTGTGGCCGGCTTGTATGGCCAAGGCGCTGGCACGGGGCTTTGGCCGACTGCTGCCAGGGGCTGCATTCCAGCCGCAGATCGAGTCCCCGATAAGATGCAGCCATGCGCATCCTGCTCACCAATGACGATGGTTATCTAGCTCCCGGATTGCAAGCGCTTTACGCCGGGCTGTGCGGGCTGGCGGACGTTACCGTGGTCGCGCCTGAGCAGAACGCCAGCGCGGCTTCGAACGCACTCACCCTCAGCCGCCCGCTGTCGGTTTTCAAGGCTGCCAATGGCTTTCTGTACGTGAATGGCACACCGTCCGATGGTGTGCACATTGCGCTCACCGGCCTGCTGGACTTCAAACCCGATCTGGTCGTGAGCGGCGTGAACAACGGCGCCAATCTGGGGGATGACACCATTTATTCCGGCACCGTCGCCGCGGCCACGGAGGGCTATCTCTTTGGCATGCCGGCCCTGGCCGTGTCGCTGGTTCACAAGGGTTGGGAGCACCTGGATACCGCGGTGCAGGTTGCCGTGGAGGTGGCTCGGAATCTGCTGGAGCGCAAGCCTGTGGAGCCCGTGCTGTTCAATCTCAACGTCCCCAATGTTGCCCGCAGCGCCTTGCGCGGCGTGCGGGTGGCGCGTTTGGGCAAGCGGCACCCCAGTCAGCCGGTGATCCTGCAGCACAACCCGCACGGCGAGCCGATTTACTGGATTGGCTCCGCAGGCGAGGCCCGCGACGACCAGCCCGGCACCGACTTCGACGCCATCGCCCAGGGCTATGCGTCGCTCACGCCGCTGCAACTCGACCTCACGCACTACCAGTTGCTGGACGACTGCAAGGTGCGCTTTTCGGGCATGGCCGGTGAGCGCTGATTCCACCCGCACGGCGCGTCCCCGCTATCCGGCCAAGTGGGGCGACGCGGCGGCGGGCTCGTCCGGTGCCACACGCCCCCGTTCCAACCCCCTTCCTGCCGAGGGCGGCAGGCCGGCGCTGCCGCGCTCGCAGGGGGCATACCGCCAAACCATGGTTCAGCCGGGTGTGCCCACCGGCCAGGGCATGGACTCGCAGGCCGTGCGCGACGGCATGGTGGAGCGGCTGCGTGCCATGGGCGGCATGGAGCCGGCCGTGTTGAATGCCATGCTGGCCGTGCCGCGCCATGTGTTTCTCGAGCCCGGGCTGGTGGCTCAGGCCTATCTCGACAACGCTCTGCCCATCGGGCATGGCCAGACCATCTCCAAGCCTTCCGTGGTGGCGCGTTGCGCCTCGGTTCTGCTGCAAAGCCTGGGGGCCAAGCCTGAGCGCGTGCTGGAGATCGGCACCGGTTGCGGCTATCAGGCCGCGGTGCTGAGCCGTGTGGCGGGCGAGGTCTACAGCATCGAGCGCATCCGCGCCTTGCACGAACTCGCACGGCGCAATCTGCGCGCGCTGCGCCTGCCGAATTTGCGCCTGCTGCTGGGCGACGGCACCGACGGAGCCGTCGCGGGCGCGCCGTTCGACGCCGTGCTCAGCGCCGCCGCCTGTGCCGAAGTTCCCGCCTCCTGGCTGGCGCAGTTGCGTCCGGGTGGGGTGCTCTTGGCGCCCGTCGGGCAGCCGCAGCGCCTCATGGCCTACCGCAAAACGGCCACGGGCAGGGTGGACTCGTGGTGCGTGGAAGACGCGCATTTTGTCCCTCTAAAATCGGGCGTTCTCTGACGCTCAGGCTCCTCCATGCGACTCGTTCTTCCGCTCTTGCTCACCTCGCTTCTGGCCACTTTTTTGGCCGCTTGTTCGACGGTGTCGCTCAATCCCGCACCGGTGGTCAGCAAGAACTTCACGCCCGTCGGATCGACCGCAGCACCGGCCAGCGCAGCGCCCGCAAGCAGCGCCTCCGCAGCCGCCAACGCAGGCCCCTACGCCGCTTATGCGGGCCAGCCCGGTTACTACACGGTGCAACCCGGCGACACGGTGCGCCGCATCGGCCTGCAGTTCGGCCAGGACTGGCACAACATCGTGAGCTGGAACAACCTCAGCGATCCGAACGTCATCACGGTGGGCCAGGTGTTGCGCGTGGCACCCCCGGTGGCTGGTACGCCGCCTGCCGTGGCCGCGGCGCCTCAGGGCGCCATGCCGGCCAACGGCCAGGTGGCTCAGTCGTATCCGCTGGCACCCATGGGTTCGCCGACTCCTGCGCCGCCTACGGTGGCCCCAGTCGCGCCGCCCGTCGTGGCTGCAACTTCAGCCGCATCTCCTGCAGGCGCGGTTGCAGCGCCCGCGCCAATGGCCAGCGCGGTTGCCGGGGCCGTGGCGCCCAAGGCCGTGGCTGACAACGGCGGTTTGCAATGGTCGTGGCCGGCGCCGGGAAAAATCATTCAGGGCTATAACGGCAGCACCAGCAAGGGCATCGACATCGCCGGCAAGCAGGGCGAGCCCATTTTCGCGGCGGCCAAGGGCAAGGTGGTTTACGCCGGCAACGAGTTGCGCGGCTTCGGCAACCTGGTCATCATCAAGCACAACGCCGACTACATCTCGGTCTACGCGCACAACGAGAAACTGCTGGTGAAAGATGGCCAGGACATCCAGCGCGGGCAGCAAATCGCCCTCATGGGATCGACGGACGCCCCGCGTGTGGAACTGCATTTCGAGGTGCGCCTGCGCGGCAAACCCATCGATCCGATGCAGGTTCTGCCGCCGCATTGAGCACCCCTATCCAAGCTGCCTGAAGCCACCTCAAGCCGCCCCATGCCGCGCGCACCCAAAAAATCATCGACGTCCACACCCGCTGCCGCTGACGCTGCGGGTGACGCCGAAGAGCCGCAAGGCTCGGGGCGAGACGAACTGGCGACGCAAGAGCTTGGCCGCATGGCGGGCGATGGCGTGGACGCCGCCAGCCAGAGCGTGCTGCAGGCCTACCTCAACCAGATTCGCATCAAGCCGCTGCTCACGCCGCAGCAGGAATTCGACACCGCCACGCGCGCCCGCCAGGGCGATTTCGCGGCGCGGCAAGCCATGGTCGAACACAACCTGCGGCTGGTGGTGAGCATTGCCAAGGGCTATGCCGGCCGCGGCCTGGCCCTGGCCGACCTCATCGAGGAAGGCAATCTGGGCTTGATGCACGCCATCGAGAAATTCGACCCCGAGCGCGGCTTCCGCTTCTCCACCTATGCGAGTTGGTGGATACGCCAAAACGTCGAGCGTGCCATCATGCAGCAGGCGCGCACCATCCGCCTGCCGGTGCACGTCATTCGCGAGCTCAACCAGGTGCTGCGAGCGCGGCACCACCTGGAAGAGTCCAGCCCCAACGGTGTGGCCTCGGTCGAAGACATTGCCGGCCTCACCGGCCGCACGGCCGACGAGGTGGCCGATCTGCTCACCCTGGGCGAACTGCCCGCCTCGCTCGACCTGATGCACGAAACCAGCGCGGGCGACAGCTACCAGGACCAGTTTGCCGACCAGCAGGCGCCCGGCCCCGACGATACCGCGCAGGCGCACGAGGTCACGCATCTGCTCGACGCCTGGCTGCAGACTTTGGCCGAGCGCGAGCGCGAGGTGATCGAAGCGCGCTTCGGGCTGTACGGCCGCGACACCGAAACCCTGGAAACCCTGGCGCAACGCCTCGACCTCACCCGCGAGCGCGTGCGCCAGATCCAGCAGGAAGCCCTGCTCAAGCTCAAACGCCGCCTGTCCAAGGGCGGGGTCGACAAATCTTCGGTGCTCTGAGCGTCATGGCCGCGCCCGTCGTCGTCTTCGACATCGAAACCATCCCCGACGCGCAAGCCATCCGCGCCGCCGGCCTGGCCGACGCGTGCCTGGACGACGCCGCCACCATCGCCCAGGCGCAGGAGCGGCGCAAGGCCCAAACCGGCAGCGATTTTCTCCCCGTGATCTGCCAGCGCGTGCTGGTCATCTCCTGCATCTTCCGCAACGCCCAGGGGCTGAAGGTGCATTCCTTCGTCGACCGTGGCGGCCAGGAAGGCGCGGCGGTGCAGGGTTTTTTCCGCATCGTCGACAAACACGAACCGCAACTGGTTTCCTGGAATGGCGGCGGCTTCGATCTGCCCGTGCTGCATTACCGCGGCCTGGTGCATGGCGTGCAGGCGCCCAAATACTGGGACATGGGCGAAGACGACCGCGAGTTCAAGTGGAACAACTACATCTCGCGCTACCACAGCCGGCACCTCGACCTGATGGACCTGCTGGCCCTCTACCAGCCGCGCGCCAACGCCGGTATGGACACCCTGGCGCAGCTTTGCGGCCTGCCGGGAAAACTGGGCATGGATGGCAGCCAGGTCTACGCCGCCTGGCAGCAGGGCGAACTGGAAGCCGTGCGGCGCTACTGCGAAACCGACGTGCTCAACACCTATTTGCTGTATTGCCGCTTCCAGCTCATGCGCGGCGGCTTCAGCCCGGCAGAGCACCAGGACGAAGTCGCGCTGGTGCGCAACACCCTGGCCGACTGGGCGCTGGGCGAGCCGCACTGGGCTGAATACCTGCAGGCCTGGCGCCTGCCCGATCCGCCAAACTCCTGAAGCTGTCGCCCCCGCGTGCCTTGGCATTTCCGGGTGGTGCAGAGCCCGGGCCTGCAATGAAACCGACGACGATCTGCGACGAATGGCTGACCATCGAGGCGCTTGACCTCGAGGCCCGAGGCGTCGCCCACCGCGCCGACGGCAAGGTGGTGTTTGCCGCGGGCGCTCTGCCCGGCGAAGTGGTGCGCGTGCGCGTCACCCGCAGCAAGGCCAAGTGGGAGCAGGGCGAGGCTGTGGAGTGGCAGCGCACGGCCTACACTCGCGTCGAGCCGCGCTGTCCGCATTTCGGCGTGTGCGGCGGCTGCAGCATGCAGCACATCGACCCGCAAGCCCAAATCGCCTTCAAGCAACGCACCTTGGAGGACGACCTCTGGCATTTGGCGCAGGTGCGTCCGCAAACAGTCATGCGTCCGCTGGCCGGCCCGAACTGGGGCTATCGCCACCGCGCGCGCCTCACCGTGCGCCTGGTGCACAAGAAGGGCGGTGTCCTGGTCGGGTTTCACGAGCGCGGCTCCAGCTACGTGGCCGACATGCAGACCTGCGCCATCTTGCCGCCGCATGTGTCCGCCCTGCTCATGCCCTTGCGCCAGCTCATCGCGGGCCTGTCGTGCCCCGACCGCCTGCCGCAAATCGAACTGGCCGAGGGCGATGCGCAAACCGTGCTGGTGCTGCGCAACCTGCAGGAGCTCAAGCCCGCCGATCGGCAAGCCTTGGCCCGGTTCGCAGCGCAGCACGGCGTGCAGTGGTGGTTGCAGCCTGGCGGCCCGCACACCGCAGCGCCGTTGGATCCGCAAGCCCCCGGGCTCGAATACACCTTGCCCGAGTTCGGTGTGCGCATGCCTTTCAAGCCCACCGACTTCACCCAGGTCAACCACCGCATCAACCAGGCGCTGGTTTCGCGCGCTTTGCGGCTGCTGGCGCCCCAATCCAACGAACGCGTCGCCGACTGGTTTTGTGGCCTCGGCAACTTCACCCTGCCTCTGGCCACACGCGCCGCTTCGGTGCTCGGCGTGGAAGGCAGCGAGGCGCTGGTGCAGCGCGCGCGTGACAACGCGGCGTTCAACGGCCTGGCGGAGCGCAGCCGTTTCGAGGCCCGCAATCTGTTCGAGATGGACGCCCAGGCCCTGCTGCGACTCGGCCCTTTCGACAAATGGCTGATCGATCCGCCGCGCGAGGGCGCGCTGGCGCTGTGCAGGGCCTTGGCTGAGATGCAAGTGGCCGGTGTGCAAGTCGCAGGTGTTCAAGTGGCCGATGCCCAAGCCGGGGGCTTCAGGTCGCCGTCGCGCATCGTCTACATCTCCTGCAACCCGGCCACGCTGGCGCGCGACGCCGGCCTGCTTGTGCATCACGCAGGCTACGTCTTGCACGCGGCCGGCGTGGTGAACATGTTCCCGCACACCTCGCATGTGGAGTCCATCGCGGTGTTCGAGCGGGCTTGAACATGCCTCATGAGTCGCTTCGGTGGGTTCCTGCCCACGCATCGCATGCTGCACGACGACACGGCCATCTCCTCGCTGGGTCGCGTGCTCGGGGTCGGCCAGTGCGGTGCCGATGACCTGTACCGCGCGCTGGACTGGCTGCACGAGGCGCAGCCCGCCATCGAGCGTCGCTTGGCGCGCCAGCACCTGGTGGGCTCGACCTTGGTGCTGTGCGAACTGACCTCGACCTGGCTGACGGGGCGCTGCTGCGAACTGGCTGCACGCGGGCATTCGCGCGACGGCAAGCGCGACGATCCGCAGATTGTCTTCGGCCTGATCTGCACGAGCCAGGGCTGCTCGATCGCGGTGGAGGTGTTTCCCGGCAACACGGCCGACCCGGTGACGGTGGCCGCGCAGGTGAGCAAGTTGCGGGATCGCTTCGGCATCGCCTCCATCGTGTGGGCGGGCGACCGCGGCATGCTGACCTCGGCGCGCATCGAGCAGGTGTTCAAGCCGCAAGGCATGGACTGGGTGAGCAACAGAGCCATAAAATCACAGCATGAAGACTGGCTTTCGTTTCCGCTGTTACCCTAGCGCCGCGCAGGAACAGACCCTGCTGCGCTGGATCGGGTGCCAGCGGTTCGTCTACAACGCCAAGGTGCGCGAGGATCGGTACTTTCGCGCCTTCGCGCGCCAGTCGTTGCAACATGTTGGTCAATTTGCGCCGCAAGATCAGCAGTACGCGCAGTTCATCGGTGAGGACACCGCCTGGCTGCGCGAGGTGCCCAGCGTGGTACTGCGCAATGGCGCGGTGCGGTGGAAACAAGCGTATGGACGGTTCTTCAAGAAACTCGCCGGACGCCCGACGCTGCAGCGCAAGCCATGTGCGCAGTCTGTGTGGGTCACGTCCGAGTTGTTCCAGTTCGACGCCGTGACCGATGCGGCCACGGGTGCAGTCCAGCATCGTCTGATCCTCGGCACCAAGAAATTCCCGGTGGGCGAAGTGGCGTTCAAGGTGTCCGGCTCGTTCAAGGTTCCGGCGTCTATCCACCTCACGGTTGAGGCCGGACGCTGGTTCGTCTCTGTGTCGTTCGACGATGGGGCGACGGCGCCGACATTTCAGGAAACCGCCGACTGGCTGGCGAAGTTCGAGCGGCAGGAACTGCTCGAACGCGCTGTGGGCGTCGACCGTGGCGTGGCCATCCCTGCAATGGCGTCGACGGGGCATGCGTTCGACTTCTCCGACGCTCAGAAAAGACGCACGGAGAAAAAGGCCGCCGCGATCCGCCGCTGGCAGCGCAAGCTCTCTCGCCGCGCCAAGGGCGGCGCGAACCTGCGCAAGGCGGCACGCCGCGTCGAGGCCCTGCACCAGTACAGCAAGAACATGCGGCGGGACTTCGCCCACCAGACCAGTCATGTGCTGGTTTCCGACCCCAGCACGCTGCTGATCGTGTTCGAAGACCTGGGCGTGCAGCGCATGACGCGCCGGGCCAGGCCGAAGCAGGACGAGCACGGGCGCCACGTGCGCAACGGCGCGGCGGCCAAGTCGGGGCTCAATGCCGCGATTCTGCGCTCAGCCTGGGGCCAGACCAGGGAATTCAGCACCTACAAGGCGCTGCGCGCGGGCAAGTTGTGCCTGTGCGTGCCGGCGCAACACACCTCGCAGGAATGTGCCGCGTGCGGCCACATTCACCCGGACAACCGGCCTTCACAGGCCGCGTTCGTCTGCCAGCGCTGCGGGCACCAAGACAACGCGGATCACAACGCGGGGCGCGTCATCGCCCATCGCGGGGTTGATCGCGTGCTGTCTGGTCAGTACAAAGACAAGGACCGCAAGCGCACGATGCGCCTGCGCCAGAAATCACTAGGGCCGGAACGGTCCGAAGTCACGCCCACGGAGACCACGGTCAGTCTGGACTACAGCAATGCCGTCCAGCACGGGTCGGTGAAGTGGGAAACCCCCGCTACAACGCCATGCGTTTAGCGGCGGGAGAGTTCATATCAGCAGGCGTGAGAATGCGCGCCCGCCCAATACGGCTGCGCTGCAAAAGACCGGCCCGGTGATCACCGGTGACCAGGAAGTCGGCATCCCCCGCCAGCGCGAGATCGAGCAGAAAGGCGTCGTCGGGATCGGCCGCCGACTGCGTCGCAGGCATTGGGTCGATGATCTGCGCTCCCTGCAGGTTATTGAGCATGGCCCCGACGAGATGCGGCTGCAGGATGGCTTTGAATTTCGGGTAACGGCTGGCTCGGCGAATTTCTTCGATCTGCTTCTGGGCCGTGATGATCTCAAACCGGCGTTCACGCCAGGCGCAATAGAGCGCATGCGGCGCCCCGTGCGGGGCAATCAAAGCGCTCAGCAGGACATTGCTGTCCAGAACGACCCGCATCAGTGTTCACGCGCCCATTGCACGGCTTCGCGCACGATCGCCTCTAAGTTCTGCGCAGACACCTGCGCATTCGCCGCCTTGGCTTGTTCGGCGCTCATGGCCAGGATGCGCGCGCGCACAGCCTCTTCGATGAAGTGCGACAAATCCCCCTTCCGGCCTCTGCCCTGACTGGCGAGGAAAAGGCGGAGTGCTTGGTCCGTATCGGCGGAAACGGCCACATTCCAGCGGATAGAGTTCATAAGGCTATTCGGCGCATAGGCGCATATGTGTGAGTTTTAAGTGTAGGCGGATGTGGGCTGGCGGGCAAGGGACTGCCACTGGCAGTTGTGCCGAGTGCCCCGTGTCCCAAGAAAGTTCACGGAGAGATGACGGACCATGGGGAAACATCGATTCATCCTCCCATGAATGCCGTGTTCTGCCCAATCCGTGTCCTCAGGATTCTCGATCCTTGGCGAAGCCAGGGTCCGGGCCATAGGGGTTGTTGTCGATCGGCACATGCCCATCGCAGGCAAACACACACAAGGCCCTCCAGCGGCCCAGCGCGTAGTCGATGGCCCGCGCCGTGGCGCAGGCCTTGGCCAGGAACTGGCGTTGCCCGATCAGCCAGGGATGCAATGCATCCAGGATGGGTCGGCTGAGCTCCTGGCGCAGCGCGGTGCGCGCATCGGGCGGATGCTCGCGGATGTCCTGCTCAATGCCATACAAGGCCCCGATGCGTACCAGCGCCTCTTGGGCGATGGCGCTGCCGACGAGCTTGTGCGCCTCGAAGAACTTGCGCCGCACATGCGCCCAGCAACCGGCCTCCACGATGGCATCCTGGGCATGGAGAGCGGCGTAGCCGCTGAACCCGTCGGTGAGCAACGTGCCTGACCAATCCTGCAGGAAGTCGCGCGCATGCGCACCGGCGCGGCTGGCGCAATAGTCAAACACCACGGCCGGGGTCAACGCGCTGCGGTAGACCCAGACATAGGCGCGGTGCGTCCGTCCGGTGCCTGGAGCCAGCTCGGCCACCGGGGTCTCATCGGCGTGCAACACGGGCTGGCTCAGCACGTGCGCCTTCATCGCTGCAGCCAGCGGTTCCAGGCGCACGCCGCAGATGCCCACCCACTGCGCCATGCTCGAGCGCGGGATGTGCGCGCCGCTGCGACGATAGATCTCCTCCTGGCGATACAGCGGCAGGTGATCGTCATGCTTGGCCAGCACCACCTGCGCCAGCAGGCCGGGAGCGGGGATGCCCTTGTCGATGATCTGGGCAGGCATGGGCGCAGCCAACACCGTCTGGCAGCATGCGCAGGCGTACTTGCCGCGGATGTGCCGGTGCACGAAGAAGCGCGTGGGCTCGCAGTCGAGCTGCGCGCTGATCTCCTCACCGATGCGGCTCAGGGGGTGGCCCTGCGGGCACAGCCCCGATTCGATCTCGTAGCGATGCTCGATGCGCTCAAGCTGCCCGGGCAGCGGCTGGCGTTTGGGGCAACGTTTGCCCGGGGCTGTGCGCTCGTGCTCGGCAGCGCGGTCCTCCGCCTGTTCCTCGGCTTGCAGCAGTGTCTGCGTCTTGGCGTCGAAGAGCTGGCCTTGCGCGTCCAGGCTCTCGCTGGAGTGGCCGAAGCGCCATTGCTTGAGGCGTGCCAACTCGAAGCTCAGGGCCTCGATCTTGGTCTGCTTGAACTTCAGATCCGCCTGCATCCGGGCAATGACCGCGCGCGCGTACTGCGCCGCCGGATCGTCGCCCAGGGCCTGGAGTCGGTCGGAATCGAGAGCGTCGAGCATGGGCACATGCACGCGCGCGCACGCGCGCGAGAATCGGGAGTTGTCCCGATCGACAAGCGCTTGGGGGCTACACCACGGCAATGGCACCGGCTGTGGCGTGCGCGCTCATGCGCTGCCAGGGCAGACCGGCGGCCAGCCAGTTCCATTGCTCGGCACTCAGGTGCAGGGTGGCACGATCGTCTTGCGGCCAGGCAAACCGGCCTTCTTGCAGTCGGCGCGTGCATAGCCAGATCCCCGCGCCATCAAACACCAGCACCTTCATCCGCCGCCGGTGCAGGGGGCGGGTTGCATTGGGCACGCACGAAGGCGCTGCGCCGTGGTGGCAGAGCCAGACCAGCGAGTTGGGCGCGCCAGCGCGGTGCGCTCGACAGCCAGCCGCGCAGTTGCCCGTAGCCAAGCCCCTTGCTTTGCGCAAACACTTCGGCCTTCAACCCGCTGGCTTTGAGTTCATCAAGGATCGCCAGAATCTCACCAATCCGCTCTTCACTGAGTTTGTCCGATCGCATCGGGCCTCCGAAAAAACCCAAGCTTCACTCAGCCACGCTTCATTGAAAAGATGGGTTCGCCAGCCGCTTACGTTAATAAGCAGATGACCAAGATTGGACTTGTTTGCCTCATTTTTGGGCAATCCTCGGTGAAATCGGTCAACGTACGCTTGCCGGTGGACGCACGAAGCGGCTGGAAGCGCTGCTTTCAATGAGCTCCTGGCCAAATTTCCGGCGGCGCCTGTCATAAAAAACACTTGTCAATCATTGACTTGGATTCTAAAACAGTGTAAGATAAAAAAATGACTCTTATGGAAATGCGCGATGGCTGAGTGGAATTTCTATGGACGCACCGGAGAACTCGCAGAGCTGCGGCGAGTTGTTCAGGCCCGGCGTTGGTTCTTCTGCCGCATAGAGGGGCGGCGGCGCATCGGCAAGACGACGCTGTTGTCTCAACTGGCGCGCGAAAGTCAGGTGCTGGCGTCACATCTGGTCTACATGCAGGTACCAGACTCCGATGAACGCGATGTCGCGGCGACGCTGCGGCGCAGCCTGGAGGACAGCGAAGGGGCGTTGCCGCGCGCGCTGTCCGCCGCTGTGGTGGACTTCCCCTCGATGGCCAATGCCATTGGGCAGATGTGCAGGGCCGGCTTCATTGTCGTGCTTGATGAGTTCCAATACTTCACGCGTGCAAAGCTCAAGGCCTTCAACTCGTTCCTGCAAGCCCAGGTCGACGAGCTACGCAATGCCAAACTGCCTCATGGTGGGCTTTTCGTGCTCGGTTCGCTGCAATCGGAGATGAACGCGCTGCTCGACGACAAAGCCGCGCCGTTGTATGGTCGCATCACAGCGCAGTTGAAGCTGAACCACTGGGACTTCCAGGACCTTATGGCCGTGTTTCGCGGCCAAGGTCTCGACCGGCCGTCGCAATGGCTAACGCTGTGGACCTTCTTTGAAGGTGTTCCTAAGTTCTACCACGACGCGTACGAACAGGACCTGTTTTCGGTCGAGGCTCCGTTTTTCGCGCACGAGTTGTTGACGCGTATGTTCGTACGCAGTTCCAGTCCACTTGCCGAGGAGGCCGACACTTGGTTTCTCCGCGAGCTGCGCGGCAAGGCCGTGTCGGTTCTGCACTATCTGGCCGACCATGCTGGCTGCAGCAATGGCGAGCTTGTCGCTGCGCTAAACGACCCACACGATGCGACGCCGGTGACAGCGGTCATCGGTCGGTTGGTCAACAATTACGGCATGGTTGACCGATTGCAACCGGTGTTCTCCAACAGCAAGAGCCGCAACGCGCGCTACTACATCGCCGACAATTTCCTGCAGGCATGGTTGTCGGTCGCCAAGCCCACCCGCGAAGCGGCGCGTCTGCGACCTGCTGAAAAGGCGCTGGCCACGGCAATGCCGCGGCTACAGACACTGGAAGGGGCGAGCTTCGAGAAGCTCATTCGAAGTCTGCACATAGAGATGTCGCGCAAGGGGCTCAGCGACTTCGAGCTGTCGGAGTTAAAGCTCGGCTACTGGAATAGGCCGCGCGATATCGCCAATAGCATTGAGATAGACCTGGTGGCCCTAGATGAGCCGAACAAGCGTGTGCGCTTCGGCTCGTGCAAACGCTCCGAGGCCGCGCACGATGCAGCATCCCTGGCAGGTTTCGACAAGCACGTGGCGGACTTCCTGCAGGTACGCGAACACCGCCGCCTAGCCGAATGGCAGTGCGAGCGCGTGCTGTTCGCTCCCGAGTTCTCCGCGGACGGCCGGCAGGCGCTGACACAACGGGGCTATCGTTGCTTAGACCTGACCGACTACGCCGCGCTGGTCTGACACAGTGCGGCGACGGGCGTCTCCTAATTTTAGCCATACGCACCCCAGATTCTGGTTTAACTCATTGATATCTAATGAGTTTGGTCATCTGCTTATTAACGCCCTGCACAATAAAAAAGCCCGGCAACGCCGAGCTTGTTCTCAACGCAGTTTGGGGCCGGTTCAGCGACGGCCGCCGAAGATGCCCAACAGCGCCAGCAGGTTGGCGAACACGTTGTACAGGTCCAGATAAATGGCCAGGGTGGCCGAGATGTAATTCGTCTCGCCACCGTCGAGCACGCGCTTGACGTCAATCAGCATGAAGGCCGAGAAGATGCCGATGGCCGCGACCGAGAACATGATCATCAGCGCCGGCATTTGCAGCCAGATGTTGGCGATGCCAGCAATTATCAGCATGATCACGCCGACGAACAGGAACTTCGACAGCCCGCTCAGGTCGCGCTTCACCACGGTGGCCAGCGAGGCCATGACCGCGAAAATGATGGCCGTGCCGCCGAAGGCCATGCCGATGAGTTGCACCCCATTGGACATGCCCAGGATGAAGCTGAGCATTTGCGACAGCATCAGCCCCATGAAAAACGTGAAGCCCAGCAGCAGGCCAACGCCGAGATGCGAATTCTTGTTGCGCTCGATGGCGAACATCAAGCCGAAAGCGCCACCCAGGAACAGCAGCATGCCCATGCCGGGGTTGGTCACCATCCACGTGGCGAGGCCCAGCTTCAGGCCGGCCCAGGCGCCGAACACCGTTGGAATGAGCGAAATGGCCAGCAAGGTGTAGGTGTTGCGCAGCACGCGGTTGCGGTCTACGGCATAGCCGCCAGCGCCTTGGGCGTACAGCGAGGGTTGCGGATTGAAGCGGTCGTTCATTGAAGTTCTCCCAAAAAGCAATGCGGTTTGCCGATGGCAAACAACCGATTAGAGGCCAGTGCCGCGTTCCAGTTCCCCGGTACAACTCGACACAGTGCTGCTGGATGCAGTGTAGGCGTTATGAACTCTCCCGTCGCTAAACGCATGGCGTTCTCGCGGGGATTTCCCACTTCCCCGACCCGAGCGTGGCGCTGTTTCCAGCGCCGCGACTGACCGTGGTCTCCATGGGCGTGACTTCGGGCCGTTCCGGCCCTAGTGATTTCTGGCGCAAGCGCATCGTGCGCTTGCGGTCCTTGTCTTTGTACTGACCAGATAGCACGCGATCAACCCCGCGACTGGCGATGACGCGCCCCGCGTTGTGATCCGCGTTGTCCTTCTTCCCACAGCGTTGGCAGACAAACACGGCTTGTGAAAGCCGGTTGTCTGGGTGAATGTGGCCGCACGTGGCACATTCCTGCGAGGTGTGTTGGGCGGGCACGGACAAGCAGAGCTTGCCCGCACGCAGCGCCTTGTACGTCGAATACTCTTTGGCCTTGCCCCATGCGCTGCGCAGGATGGCGGCATTGAGGCCAGACTTGGCTGCTGCGCCGTTGCGCACGTAGCGGCCATCCGCATCCTGCTGTGGCCTGGCGCGGCGCGTCATACGCTGTACACCCAGGTCCTCGAACACGATGAGCAGCTTGCTCGGGTTGGACACCAGCGCATGGCTGGTCTGATGCGCAAAGTCGCGGCGAACGTTTTTGGCGTACTGGTGCAGCGCCTCGACGCGGCGTGCCGCCTTGCGTCGATTCGCACCGCCCTTGGTTCGCCGCGACAGCTTGCGTTGCCAGCGGCGGCGGGATGTTTCTTTCCTCGCCATGCGTTCTTGCTGCGCCGTCGTGAAGTCGAACGCCTGGCCGGTCGACGCCATCGCGGGAATGGTCACACCACGATCCACGCCGACCGTGCGTTCAAGCAGCTCGTCCTGCGTGAACGTCGCCAGCCAGTCGGCGGTCTCCTGGAACGTTGCTTGCACAACACCATCGTCAAACGATCCTGAGACAAACCAGCGTCCTGCCTCGACGGTGATGTGGATCGACGCTGGTGGTTTGAACGCGCCGCTGGTCTTGAACGCCATCTCACCCACTGGAAACTTCGTCGTGCCGAGGATGAGGCGCTGCGCAACCTCACCCGTGGCGGGGTCGGTCACCGGCTCGAAGCGGAACAATTCGGAGGTGATCCACACCGACTGCGTACCTGTTTTGCGTTGCAGCGTCGGGCGGCCAGCAAGCTGCTTGAAGAATCGTCCATACGCCTGCTTCCAGCGCACCGCGCCGTTGCGCAGGATCGGAGACGGCACCTCGCGCAGCCAGGCCGTCTCTTCGCTGATGAATTGCGCGTATTGCTGATCCTGCGGCGCGTACTGGCCGGTGTGCTGCAGCGACTTGCGTGCGAAGGTGCGAAAGTAACGATCCTCACGCACCTTGGCGTTGACGATGAACCGCTGACAACCGATCCAACGCAACAGGGTCTGTTCCTGCGCGGCGGTCGGGTAACAACGGAAGCGAAAGCCGGTTTGCATGCTGTGATTTTATCCAGCCTCATGAGGAACGACAAGCGAAAACCGCCCGCTTGACCCCTGCTGGCCAAAGGCCTATAGATTCAGCCCATAAATAGATTGAACTTTGGGGATGAATGCGAGCCAGCATTGGCATGGACAAAGACAAATGCAAGACGGCTGACGCCAGCCGAACAACATGAGCGGCGCAGGCAGGTCATACGGGCGCACGCGCACGCAGATTACCGCCGATGTGGGGCTGAGCTACACGGCGGTGAGCAAGACGATTGATCGCTATGAAACCGGTGGCATGTCCGCGCTGGCCCCTCAGCGCAGAGGCCGTCGCGCGGGGGAGCAGCGTGTGCTCAGTGCGGAGCAAGAAGCGCGCATGCAACAGATGATCGGTGACCACCGCCCCGAGCAGCTCAAGATGGACTTTGCCCTGTGGAGCCGAGCGGCCGTGATGCAGCTCATCGAGCGCGAATGCGGCATGGCCCTGCAGGTGCGCTCGGTGGGCAAGTATCTGGCGCGCTGGGGGTTCACACCGCAAAAGCCCGTCCGCCGCGCTTATGAGCAGTCCCCTGCTGCGGTGCGCCTGGCTGGATACGGAGTCCATGTAAGGGCCGACCAAGTAACACGTGCAAGCAAACCGCACTCACACGTCCTGTGGGTACGACGGCTGCGAGAGTCGGTTGAAGGCTGCGGAATTTGAGCGGCCGCTGTCAAGTCCATCACGACCGCCACAACCGGGTCGTGGAAACTGCAAGAATTTTCATGAACTAAAATAAACCAAAGTCTCCGAGAGGGAAGCGCTGATTTATTCGATTCCAGCGCGTCTCACATGCCGCAAGCCATTGATTTACAACGGCCCAAGCCTGACCATGTGATGTGCTTTCCGAATAAATCAGCGGTTCCCTAGAGTGATCGATTTTAGCAGGTTTGCGTTATGAGGCAGGAGGTATTATGTTTCTGAGGCGAAAAACGCTCAGGGAATATCCGAGCACATTTACATTGCTGTTGCGGTTGACGGACGCTTTGATTATTGTCATGGCTGGTACGGCGGCCTATTTTCTGAGGCTCGCGGAATTGAATAATAGCCAAAATGAAGCCGCAACTGTTTTTATTGCCGTCCTTCTCGCCAATTTGATTTTTGCGGAAATAGGCGTTTACAGGTCTTGGAGCGCCGGTAGCATCGCACATGAAGTAGGTCTGCTGTGGCTGGGTTGGGGGCTGACCTTTCTGTTGCTGACGGGTTTGTTATTCGCCTTAAAACTGGGCGCGACATATTCCAGGGTATGGATTGCCCTGTGGTTTACATTGGCAGGTATCGGCTTAGGTGTTACACACATTGCATTGCGCCTGGCTTTGCGTTGGATTCACAAGCGTGGCTACAATGTGGGCACACTTTGCATCATCGGTCACGGGGAAAATGCGACGCGCGCCATTCAGACAGCGTCCGCCCAAACCAGTTTAGGTTTGAAGCCCGTTGCCTGGTTCGGCACCAACGAACGTCCCTCGACAGAAAGTGTTCCCACGCTCGGTATATTGCCAGACTTGGAAGCTTTTATGAATGCGAACGCTGTTGACGAAGTTTGGGTTGCCATTCCGCTTCGCGACGAGGAACATTTGCGTGCGGCATTTCATGCGCTTCGACATACCACTGCCAATATCCGATACATTCCTGATTTGTTCGGCTACGAATTACTCAATCATTCCGTCACGGAAATTGGCGGCATGCCGATGATGGACCTTTCGGTGTCTCCCATGCAGGGCGTCAATCGCTTGGTTAAACGTGCGGAAGATATGATTCTTGGAAGTATCTTTTTGCTCATCGCCAGCCCCCTCATGCTGTTGATTGCTATTGGGATAAAACTGAGCTCACCGGGGCCGTTGCTCTTCAAACAACGGCGTATTGGATGGTCTGGTAGTGAATTCATCATATACAAATTTAGGACGATGATGGCCATTCAAGAACCTTGTCAAGGCGAGCTCGTACAAGCGACGAAAGACGATCCACGGGTTACAAAGTTCGGGCGATTTCTCAGACGAACAAGTTTAGACGAGCTACCGCAACTCATCAATGTGATTCAGGGGAGAATGTCTCTGGTCGGGCCACGCCCACATGCCGTAGAGCATCATCAACAGTATATTGAAATTGTTCCATCTTATGCCGCTAGGCATATGGTTAAACCAGGCATCACCGGTTTTGCGCAAATTGCGGGATTTCGCGGTGAAACCGATACCCTCGAAAAAATGGAGAAGCGCATTGAATATGATGTCTTATACATCCAGAAGTGGTCTGTCTGGCTTGATATCAAAATAATTTTTCTCACCTTATTTAGAGGGGTTATTCATGCAAATGCTTATTGATTATAATAAATCAAGGGTGTGACATGGCAATTAAGGGTGTCGAACTCGGTAGTGGATTTGCAGTTTTAAAACTATGATTTCGGATTGCGCTGGCGTCATGTCTTGTCAATCTTCAAGAACATCTTGGCCTACAGCGTCAAATTTTGAACACTATTCCTGGGGTGGATGATTTGAAAATTCTCTTCAATGCACAATCGCTACTGCCCCCCCGCACCGGCATCGGCCTCTACACCAAGCACCTTATTGAGGAAATTTCGCAGCAGTCACAAGTAGAATGCCTTGCAGGCTTTCTCGGGAGACAAATATTTAATGAGCATGAGTTGCTGTATTTCTGTGAAAAACAGGAAATTGGACTAGGTTTTGGGTCTGCGGAGGTCATTCATTCGCATAAACGATCTGATTCTTTAAAGAGACTGATGAAACGCTTGGCGCGCAGTTTTCCGGGCGCTTATGCACTGCGGCAATGCTTAAGAGAATATGTTGAGGGGCATAAGATTTCGAAGCTCGGCAGCAAAGGTTTTATCTATCACGAACCGAATTACATCCCTGTGAGCTATGCTGGGCCGATGGTCATCACTGTGCATGACTTGTCACATATGCGCTACCCGCAGTTTCATCCTCCTGAGCGGGTTTCGTTTCTGAATCGTCATTTACCCGCAGCGCTCCAACGTGCAGATCGGATTTTGACGGATTCGCATTTTGTGGCACAGGAAATCATCGACGTATTTAGAACGCCAGCGGCAAAAATTGTCGTCACCCATCTTGGCGCTGATGTTGCTTCCCGATCTCGCTCCGAGTGGGAGGAGGCCGCAACTTTGCAGGAATTCAAACTACGCCGGAGTGGATTCGTCCTTTCCGTCGCTACGCTCGAACCACGCAAGAACCTGGAGCGCTTGATCGATGCCTATGCCGCACTGCCAGATGCTCTACGACGCGACTACCCCTTGGTACTCGTCGGGGGTAGTGGCTGGAAGAACACGGCATTGCTTTCACGCCTGCGAGAACTTGAAGCGCGCGGAGAGGCCATTCGCACGGGTTACTTGCCGCGTGACCAAGTTCTCGACCTGTATGCCACTGCGGCGCTGTTTGCCTACCCCTCGCTCTATGAAGGTTTTGGCCTTCCGGTTTTGGAAGCACTTGCAAGCGGCGTGCCCGTATTGACCTCCAATATCAGTTCATTACCAGAGGTTTCTGGCGGTGCCGCGCTGGAGGTGGATCCGCTTTCAGTGGATGCCATCGCAGAGGGTTTGCGTGCATTGCTGGACGACGCCGCGCTGCGCCAGCGCCACGCAAGCCTTGGCATCGAGCGCGCCAAAGCATTCAGTTGGAAGCATTGCGCCGAGCAAACGTTGGCCGTCTACCGTCAATTGGCTTGAGGCGCTGCGTTCAGCATGCGTGTCCTTCACTTTGCCAAATACGCATTCGAGCGACCCGGCGGGATCGAGCGCCATGTCGAAGTGCTGACGCGCGGCTTGGCCACAGTTGGCGCCGACGTCTCCGTATTGGCCTACGACCCTTCCGGGCGGGCGCAACCGCGAACGGTAGCGGGTGTCCATGTCGAGCCCGTGAGCACCTTCGGGCATGTCGGCAGCCAAGCCATCGCCCCTGGGATGTTGGCGCGGGTGCGCTCTTTGGCGAGAGAGCGGCGTTTCGACATCGTCCATCAGCATTGGCCCGACCCATTTGCCCATGTCATTGCGAGCCTGGTTCCTGCATCGCCCCTGCACGTGGCAAGTTGGCATACCGACATCGTGCGTCAACGGCTGCTCGGGCCGCTTTATCTCAACTTCGCGTCACGCATGCTGCGCAAGCCTGATGCGATCATAGGTGCGACCGCAGCACATTTGCGAGCCTCGCAAATCGACCGTTTCGCACCGCCTGAGCGCCGCCACGTCATCCCTTACGGAGTCGACACGACTCCGCTGCTTCCCACTGCCGCGGTGATGCAGCGTGCCCAGGCACTGCGTCAGGAGTTTGGCCAACGGCCTCTGGTGTTCGCCCTTGGTCGGCATGTGTACTACAAGGGATTCGACGTACTCATCGAAGCCATGGCACAGGTCCCTGCGCTGTTGGTGTTGGGGGGAGAAGGGCCGTTGACCAATGATCTGCGCGAATTGGCAACCCGGCACAGTGTCCATGTGCACTTCACCGGCCCCATCGCCGAGGCAGACCTTCCCGCCTACTTTCATGCCTGTCATGTGTTCTGTCTACCATCGTCGGCACCAACCGAGGCATTTGGCATTGTCCAGGCGGAGGCCATGGCATGCGGGAAACCCGTGGTCAACACCTGGTTGCACAACGGTGTGAACGAGGTGGCACCCAACGGCATTTGTGCTCTCACGGTCGAACCCGGGGACGCCAACGCGTTGGCTGCGGCGCTCAACCACCTCCTGACCCACCCTGCACAGGCCAACTACCTCGGTCAGGCTGGCAAAGATCGAGTGCGTCGCGCATTCACCGTTGAGGCGATGGTCAGGCAAACGTTGGATCTTTATGCAACCTTATTGAACGACGCAGCCAATCCAAGCTCTGCACTTCCTAGGTGACGTTGGGCGCTTCATCCTTGGGCCATGGCTTGCGCAACTGTGGCTCGTCACACGGGGCTGCCGCAGCTTGCCATTGATACACTTCACGCCAAAGTGCCATCGCTCATCGCTCTGGGGGCATTCATTCATATTCGCTGGGCATGCATCCAAACCCCAGCTCTTGCCCAAAAACCTGCGGCATGTTCTTGAGCTGCCACACACCAGATCGCTCATGGCTTGTCGAGGTATCGCTCGGAGCGACCAAAGCCCATGCGAAACCGCTGCGGAGTGCGATCTGCCGGACTCCCTGGCTCGACTTTCAACCTCTCGCTGGCCTGAAAACGCCGAATCTCCAACCCCCTTCCATGCCTGCCCTGCAAATCGCCTTCAATGATCTTCTGTCCAGCATCAAGGCCTGGCGCCTGTGGAGCCTGCTGGGATGGCTGGAAATTCGCCAGCGCTATGCGCGCTCCAAGTTGGGGCCGTTTTGGTTGACGATCAGCATGGGTGTGCTAGTGGGTACGCTGGGCGTTGTCTATAGCTCCCTGTTCGGCCAGAAGCTCACCGACTACTTGCCGATGATCGCCATTGGCATCGTCATGTGGAGTCTGTTTTCCAGCATCGTGAACGAAGGCTGCTCGGCCTATATCAACAGTGCCAACTACATCCGCCAGGTCAACACTCCGCGCCTCATCTATGTTCTGCAGGCCGCGTGGCGCAACACTGTGATCTTTGCGCACAACTTCATCATCGTGCTGGCGGTTTTGCTCATTTTCGGCGTGAAGAGTTGGGCCACGCTGCCCTTGTTTATCCCCGCCTTGGCGCTATTCCTGCTGAATGCCATGTGGATTGCTGCCTTGGTCGGCCTCATGGCTGCACGCTTTCGCGACTTGCCACAAATCGTCTCGGCCCTGTTGCAAGTTGCCTTCTACGTCACGCCCATTCTGTTTCACGGCACCATGCTCGCGGGCAAGCACCAGTGGATCGTGAGGTACAACCCGCTGGCCTATCTCATTGACGTCGTGCGCGAGCCGTTGGTGGGCTTGGTGCCGTCGGCGTTCACCTGGGAACTCACAATCGCCATGGCGGTGCTGGGCTGGCTGGCAGCTTTGGCCTTGACCGGGCGCTATCACAAGCGCATTCCCTATTGGGTGTAACCGGCACGTCCGAGTCACCACACACTGACCCATTACCAAGCCATGCCCGCCAGCATCAACCTGCAAAACGTTTGCCTTGACTTGCCGATTTTCGACGTCTCGGCCCAATCCCTCAAAAAGCGGGTGCTGCGCATGGGTCGGCGCAACCGCATAGCCGAAGACAACACCGGCGTGGTGGTGGTACGCGCCATCGACGACCTCAGTCTGCAGCTCGAGAGCGGCGACCGCCTCGGCCTTATCGGCCACAACGGGGCGGGCAAAAGTACCCTGCTGCGGGTGATGGCCGGTATCTACCCACCCACCGGCGGTTTAATCGCCGTGCAGGGCAAAACCGTACCTCTTCTCGACATCAGCCTGGGCATGGACGATCAGTCCACCGGGCGGCAAAACATCCGCTTGCGCGGCCTGTTGCTGGGCATGAACGACGCTGAAATCAAGCAAAAAACGGAAGACATTGCCACCTTCACTGAACTGGGCGACTACCTCGACCTGCCCCTGCGCACCTACTCCAGCGGCATGCGCGTGCGTCTGGCCTTCGCCATTTCCACCGCAGTGGAGGCCGACATCCTGCTGCTCGATGAAGTGCTGGGCGTGGGTGACGCCAGCTTCCAGGACAAAGCCAACAAACGCTTGATGGACCTCCACGCCCGCGCTGAAATTGTGGTGCTCGCCATTCACTCCAGCGACGCTATCCGCAAGACCTGCAATAAAGTGCTGTGGATCGAGCGCGGCAAAGTGAAAATGTTCGGCAAGGTTGACGAAGTGGTGAGCGCCTACGACAAGCATATGAACCCGCCCGCGCCCACGGTTTTGCGCAAACGGACAACAAACCAGAAATTTTCCCAACGTAAGCAGACGCTGCGGCGAAGCCGTTGAGAATGGCGAGATGAACTGGCGTCTGAAGATCCTTTGGCTGCACGGATTGACTTTCAAGATCAGCACCAATTTTGACGCAATCTTCTCTCGGAGTCGCCACAATAGCCTGCAAATTGAGGTTACACTGGAAAAATGTACCCACAACCAGGGAGTGCAAGCATGATCGAAGTCGGCGTCAGGGAATTCAAGGCGCATTTGTCGACCTACCTGCATCGGGTGTCCACAGGTGTGGCCTTGGTCGTCACGTCGCATGGCAAGCAAATCGCGCGCATTGAGCCCCCTGCTGTCACCGCGGAGCCAAAAGATGCGCTTGCCATGCTGGGAGCGCTGCCATGGCTGCGCATGGGCAAGGGCGGCAAGCCGCAGGGCGCGCGTGAACACCTCAAGCTGCGCGCGGATACGCCGCCGCTTGCACAAACGGTCAGCGAGTTGCGCGATTGATTCTGTATCTCGACACCTCCGCACTGGTCAAGCTCTACGTTGAAGAGCCCGGCTCAAGGCAAGTTCAGCACGCCGTAGCGCAAGCTGAGCGCGTGGTTACCCATGGCATCGCCTATGTGGAGGCGCGCGCTGCGTTCAGGCGGCGCGCCGCCGACGCGCCAGACGCTGACGCGCTGCAACGCTGGCGGCGTGATTTTGAATCCGACTGGCCGAGGCTGGATGTGGTGGATGCTGCGCCAGCCCTGCTGCATCGCGCGGGTGAACTGGCTGACCTCCTTGCTCTGCGCGCCTATGACGGTGTGCATCTGGCCGCGGCCGAGTCTCTCCACGAGCGTCTCGCCGCGTCGCACCAACTGGTTTTTGCCGTGTACGACAAGCGCTTGGCTCTTGCGGCACAGTCCCTCGGTTTGCAGGTTTTTCCGTCCGAATCATGAGTGCCTCACACAAACTTCTCCCCGTCATCCTCTCCGGCGGAGCCGGCACCCGGCTCTGGCCCGTGTCGCGCGAACAGCACCCCAAGCCATTCATGCAGTTGGCCGACGGACAAAGCCTGCTGCAGAAAACCTTCCTGCGCGCTGCGGCCCTCCCGGGCGTGACCCAGGTCCTGACCGTGACCAACCGCGATCTGGTGTTCAAGACCAAAGATGAATATGCGCAGGTCAACGGGGCTGCCCTCCCCACCGCTTTCATCCTCGAGCCCTTCGGCCGCAACACCGCCCCGGCGCTGGCCGCGGCCGCGCTGTGGGCGGAGCAGAACATCGGGGCCGATGCCCTGCTCCTGGTTCTCGCGGCGGACCACCTCATCACGGACCAGGCAGCTTTCGAAGGCGCCGTAGACCGGGCCATGGAGCTGGCCGAGGCAGGCCATCTGGTGACCTTCGGCATTCAGCCCAGCGGGCCTGAAACCGGGTTCGGCTACATCGAGGCGGACGGCACCCGGGTGCGCCGCTTCGTCGAAAAACCCACGTTGGAGAAGGCGCGCGAATTCATCGCCAGCGGCAACCACCTATGGAACAGCGGCATGTTCTGCTTCAGGGTGGATGCCGTGCTGCAGGAGATTGCCGAACATGCACCCAGTGTGCTGGAAAGCGTGCAGGCTTGTCTCGGCGCCTCGCACCAGATGCGCGGGAAGAAAGACATGCAAGTCGAACTCGACGCGGCGACGTTCGAATACGCACCCGACATTTCCATCGACTACGCGCTGATGGAAAACTCCAAGCACGTCGCCGTGGTGGCCTGCGACATCGGCTGGACGGACATCGGCTCGTGGAACGCGCTGAGCGAACTGCAGCAGCCCGATGCCCAGGGCAACCGCATCCTCGGCGAAGCCTTGCTGCATGGAACCGACAACTGCTACGTGCAAAGCCCGCAGCGCATCGTCGGTCTCGTGGGGGTGAGCGACCTCATCGTGGTGGACACGCCCGACGCCGTGCTGGTGGCGCACCGCAGCTGCGCGCAGGACGTCAAGCAGATCGTCGCCCAGCTCAAGGCCAATGGCCACGAAGCCTATCGCCTGCACCGCGAGGTGCACCGGCCGTGGGGAACCTACACCGTGCTGGAAGAGGGGTCGCGCTTCAAGATCAAGCGCATCGTCGTCAAGCCCGGCGCTGCGCTCTCGCTGCAGATGCACCACCATCGCAGCGAGCATTGGATCGTCGTGTCCGGCATTGCAAGCGTGGTCAACGGAGACCAGAAAATCCTCATCAACACCAATGAGTCGACCTTCATCCCGGCCGGACACAAACATCGCGTCGACAACCCCGGAAAACTCGACCTGGTGATGATCGAGGTCCAGAGCGGCGAGTACCTGGAGGAGGACGACATCGTGCGCTTCCAGGATGTCTATGGCCGCGTCGCAGCCACCGATGCCTGAGCGGTCGCCAGCTTTCACGCCCTACGCGCAGAACTTCAAGGGCGTCATCCTTTGGCGTGCATTGGGGCAGGTCGAACAGGGCTTTTACATCGATGTCGTGGCCTGGTCGCCCGACACGTCGGGCAGTGAATCATGGTCGATGACAACCGCAGTTTCCGGCAACCCGGAGAAGCGCCGCGAATGCGCCCGGGTGCGGTTTCGCGCCCAGGATGTCGTGCGTTGACTGGCGCCCGCCGAAAGCGACGCATGCAAACAGTCTGGAGAGCGTCATGAAGGAAGACAGCTTTTACCGCGCCTTTGAAGACCGCCATCGCGGTTCGCGTGAATTGATCAAGGAACGATTGCGTGTTTATCTCCCCTTGATCAACCCACTCAAGGATATTTATGGCGAATGCTCCGTACTTGACCTGGGTTGTGGTCGTGGGGAGTGGCTTGAGCTGACGGGAGAGGCGGGGTTCAAGGCGCATGGCGTCGATCTCGATGAAGGCATGCTGGCTGCTTGCCGCGAACGGGGGTTTTCCGTCGAAACGCAAGATGCCGTCGAAGCTTTGAGGAGTCTTCCCGACGAGAGCCAAAGCGTCATCTCCGGATTCCATCTTGCCGAACATCTCCACTTTGCCGCACTGAAAGAACTCGTCAAAGAGGCGCTACGGGTTCTCAAGCCCGCAGGGCTGTTGATTCTCGAAACCCCAAACCCGGAAAACATCATTGTCGGCACATCGAATTTCTATCTCGATCCGACCCACCAGCGCCCACTCCCGCCGCTACTTCTTGCTTTTCTGCCAGAGCATGCCGGCTTTTCCCGCACCAAGATCGTACGCCTGCAAGAGGCTTTCGGACTGGCCAACGCGAGCACTATTAATCTGTTGGACGTGCTCTCCGGCGTCAGCCCCGATTATTCCGTGATTGCACAGAAGAGAGCGCAAGAAGATTGGATTGAACGATTCAACAGTGCTTTCGAACATGAGTACGGCCTGACGTTGGAAGCCCTTGCTACAAAATACGAACTTGGCATTCAACGCCGCTTCTCAAAATTCGAAAACGAGCTGGAGATCATCAAAACCCAGGCTGCTCCTGGTGAACTGTCTGAACTGAAACAACGTTTTTTGCATGCCCAACAGTCCAGCGCCGCTCTGGATGCCCAGTTGCGCGATCAACAGCGCGAAGTCATGAATTGGCTGCGGGAGGCACTGGCCCAGCAACAGAAGCGCGCTGATCTGCTCGCTGCCCAACTGGCACAGGCCCAGAGCGAACTGGCAAGCCACGGCCACGAGCTGCAAGCGATCTATGCCAGCAGATCCTGGCGCATCACCCGTCCCTTGCGGCTCGGCGCGCTAGGCTTGCGCTGGCTGTTCGGCAGAGCCGCGAGCCGGATAGTCGCCCCTCCCCTGACCCAGCCACAGCAACCACGACCCCAGGCCGAGCTTTCCCCCGCACCAGCACCCGCCATGCAAGACCGACAAAATCCGTCCGCCGTCACTCCCGAAGCTGTGGCGCCCACGCCCGAACTCGACACCGAAGCCGCGCGGCGCATGCTGAGGCAGTTGCACATGGCGCGCAGCGCATCGACCAAGGGCCGTCCATGAGAATCGTGCTGGACTTGCAGGGCGCGCAAACCGCGAGCCGGTTCCGCGGCATTGGCCGTTATTCGCTGGCCCTGGCGCAGGCCATCGTGCGCAACCGGGGCGAGCACGAAGTACTGCTGGCGCTGAACGGCATGCTGGCCGACACCATCGAGCCGATTCGCGCCGCGTTCGACGGCTTGTTGCCGCAGGCCAATATCCGCGTGTGGCAGGCCCCGGGGCCGGTGCGCGAGCTGGATGCCGCCAACACCTGGAGGCGCCAGGCCGCGGAATTGCTGCGCGAGGCCTTTCTCGCCAGCCTGAAACCCGATGTCGTGCATGTGTCGAGCCTGTTCGAAGGCTACGGGGACGACGCCGCCACCAGCATCGGCCGTTTCACGGAAAGCTATCCAACCGCAGTCACCCTGTACGACCTCATTCCCCTTCTCAACCCGGATGAGCAGCTCAAGGCCAATGCGTCCTACATGGATTACTACTGGCGCAAGATCGGCCACATCGAACGTGCGCGACTGCTGCTGACCATCTCGGAGTCATCGCGGACCGAGGCATTGAACGCGCTGCATATCCCCGCCGATTCGGCGGTCAACATCTCCAGCGCGGCGGATGCGCGTTTCAAACCGGCGGGCTACACGGATGCGCAGCAAACCTCCCTGTTTTCCGGGTTCGGCATTCAGCGCCCCTTCGTGCTCTATGTCGGTGCTGCTGACCCGCGTAAAAATCTCGAACGCCTCATCGCCGCCTTTGCCGCCCTGCCTCCCGCGTTGCGCGGCCGGCACCAGCTGGTGATTGCGGGTGTATCGGACCAACAGCAGCGCCAAAACCTGCAACTCGCAGCGAAAGGTGCCGGGCTGGATGACGACGCGCTGTGCCTGGCCGGCGAGGTGAGCGACGAGCAATTGCCCGCGCTGTACAACCTGTGCCGACTCTTCGTCTTTCCCTCCCTGCATGAGGGCTTCGGCTTGCCCGCACTCGAAGCCATGGCCTGCGGCGCGGCGGTCATCGCCTCCAACACCTCCAGTCTGCCCGAAGTTGTGGGCCGTGAAGACGCGCTGTTCGACCCAACCGACGAACAAGCGATTGCCAACAAAATGGCGCAGGCGCTGACAGACGCGGATTTTCGGCGCGGCCTGCAGCAACACGGCCTGGAACAGGCACGCCGATTTTCCTGGGACGCCAGCGCCCGGCGCGCCATTGCAGCCTTCGAACAACTGCACGCGCGGCAAACCCCCGAAGCAGCACCAGCGCGCTGCCGCCCGCCGCGCCGCCCCCTGCTGGCCTATGTGTCACCCCTGCCGCCCGAGCGCACCGGCATCGCCGACTACAGCGCCGAACTGCTGCCTGAACTGGCGCGGCATTACGACATCGAGGTCGTCACTCCGCAGGCCGAAGTCACCCACCCCTGGGTGCGGGCCAACTGCCCGGTGCGCAGCGTGGCGTGGTTCCGCGCCAACGCCCCGCGCTACGACCGGGTGATGTACCACTTCGGCAACTCGCCCTTTCACAGCCACATGTTCGATCTGCTGCCCGAAGTTCCGGGTGTGGTCGTGCTGCATGATTTTTTTCTCAGCAGCGTGCAGTGGCACGATGAAGCCCATGGAGTGCGCCGCAACGCCTGGACGCGTGAACTGCAGCATGCCCACGGCTATGCCGCCGTGCGGGAACGCTTTGACTCGCCCGACGCCGCCCATGTGGTGCGGAGATACCCCTGCAACTTGAGCATCTTGCAACACGCGCAAGGCATCATCGTGCATTCCCAGGCCTCCCGTGAACTGGCCAGGCAGTGGTACGGCAGCGATTTTGCCAAAGACTGGACGGTCATCCCTCTGTTGCGAGCCCCTGCGTTGGCGAACGACGCGCCAGACGCACGGCGCAAGGCCCGGCAGGAACTGGGCGTGCCTGATGAAGCCTTTCTGGTCTGCAGCTTCGGCATGTTGGGCCCCTCCAAGGCCAACCACCGCCTGCTGGATGCCTGGCTGGCTTCGCCCCTGGCGCAAAACCCACACTGCCAATTGGTGTTCGTCGGCGAAAACCACGGCGGCGATTATGGTGCGGAACTGCTTGCCGCCATGCAAATGAGTGGGCTGGGTTCTCGCATCTCCATCACCGGCTGGGTCAACGAAGCGGTGTTTCGCCAATACCTGCTTGCGGCCGACATGGCCGTGCAGTTGCGCAGTCGAAGTCGCGGTGAAACCTCCGCAGCGGTGCTGGATTGCATGAACCACGGCCTGCCCACCATCGTCAATGCCCATGGCAGCATGGCCGAGTTACCGGACGACGCCGTGCGGATGCTGCCCGATGAATTGACCGACGCGCAGCTGGCCGAAGCATTAAGCCTCCTGCATGCAGACATCGAACAGCGCCGCACCCTGGGCAGCAAGGCGCAACACATGGTGCGTCAACTCCACGCTCCCTCTGCTTGTGCCGGCCAATACACCGAGGCCATCGAACGCTTTCATGCGCAGGCGCAGGCAGGCTCACAGGCCTTGATTCGCGCCATGGCCAGCCTCGATAACGGGCCGCAGGACGATGCCTCCTGGTTGGGCCTGGTGCATTGCATGGCACGGAATCACCCGCTGCCCCGCCCGACCCGGCAATTGCTGGTGGACGTCACCGCAACCGCCCGCTCGGATTTGAAAACGGGCATCGAGCGCGTGGCGCGCGCCTTGCTGCTCGAATGGCTGCAGCGCCCCCCGGTCGGATTTCAAGTGGAGCCGGTCTGCCTCAACAACGTTGGGTCAAGCTGGCATTACAGATACGCCCGGAGTTTCGCGTCACATCTTCTGGAGTTTCCCCCCGACGCTCTGGCGGATACTCCCGCCGAATACCGGCATGGCGACATCCTGCTCACGCTTGATCTTTCCGGCGATGCGCTTGTCCATGCAGAAAAAGCCGGGCTGTACCGGGAGCTGCGGAACGCCGGGGTCGAAATCTATTGCACGCTTTACGACCTGCTGCCGATCAGGATGCCGCAATTCTTTCCGCCCGGCGCGGACCAGGGATTCTCGGAGTGGCTCAGCGCCATCGCCCGCTGTGCCGATGGCGTCGTTGCCATTTCCAGGTCTGCCGCAAATGATTTCGCCGACTGGATGCGGGTCCATGGTCAACACAGGCCAACACCTTGCAAGCTCGCCTGGTCGCCTCTTGGCGCCGACCTGATGAATTCCGCTGCGACCCGAGGCCTTCCCGGGGAAGCCCCAGCAATCCTTGCGACCCTGTCGGCCAGCCCGAGCTTCCTGATGGTGGGAACGATCGAACCCCGCAAGGGCCATTTGCAGACATTGGCTGCATTTGAAATGCTGTGGGCCAAAGGGGAACAGATCAATCTGGTGATTGTCGGCAAGGAGGGGTGGGTAGGCCTGGACGCATCTGCACGCAGGACCATCCCGGAAATCGTTGAAAGGTTGCATCACCACCCCGAAGCGGGTCGCCGCCTCTTCTGGCTGGAGGGCATCAGCGACGAGTATCTGGAAAAGCTCTACGCCACATGTGCCTGCCTGATTTCCGCATCCGAGGGCGAGGGCTTCGGCCTGCCCCTGACCGAGGCAATGCGGCACAAACGACCCATCATCGCGCGGGACATTCCGGTGTTCCGGGAGGTTGCCGGCTCCAGGGCTCATTACTTCTCCGGAAGCGCCTCCCAAGAACTAGCCAATTCAATCGGGGAATGGCTGACCATGTTCAGAAATAACCGGATTCCAGCGATGCATGACGAGAATCCCCGGACATGGCGTGACAGTGCGAATGGCTTCATTGCGGCGATCATGGGTGGAGAGTGGCCGCTCCATCTCTGCAACGCTGAGCTAAGCAAGAAGGCCCTTGATCGACATCTGGATCTGATTCACCAGGCACGCATAAGCCTCGTAAGCTCCATGTTGCCTGCGGGAAAAGTCATTCTCGATTTGGGGGGGGCAAATTGCCCCCTCTATAAAATGGGTTACCCCCATCCGTTTGATAAGCTCATCCTGATCGATTTGCCGCCAGAGCAGCGCGATTTTTACCGGGAGGTCGTCGTCGATACAGACGGCAATGGCGGTGAGATTGTCATTCAATATTCAGACATGACTGAGCTCGACGATTTTCCTGACGAGAGTGTTGATTTGATTTGGTCAGGCCAAAGCATTGAGCACGTTTCACCTGAAGCTGGACGACGCATGTGCAAATCGGCCTTTCGTGTCCTTCGGAAAGATGGCGCGTTCTGCCTTGATACGCCCAATCGCCAACTGACCGAAATTCATACGCGAGGTATTGGGGGCGGATTCATTCATCCCGAGCACTGCATTGAATATCGCCCCGAACAACTCAAGCAACTATTGCTTGACGCTGGCTTTGTAATCAAGCAGTCGTTAGGAGTATGCGAAATGCCGAATACGTTGGCGACGGGCGAATTCAGTTACGAGGATTTCTTATATGGGCAAAAAATCGTTAACGATGTTTCCAGGGGATATATCCAGTATTTCCATTGCGTGAAGCCATCAATCAAGATTACTTGAGAACGCATCAATAAAGCACGTCAATCCCAATAGCGCAAACTTAGCCGATTTAACAACCCCCTCATATAAGTCGGCACAAAAAATTGGGGTCCACTAAAAATAATATTCAAGGGTGAAAATGAAAGAAATAATTCTAAAATCCAAACTATTTAACCGCCATTGCTACAATGGTAGCTAATATGCAATGTTGGGGAAGGTCTGCACAATTCCACCCGCAGGGGGGCTGACGGGTTAAACAAGGATGTGAACTGCACCGATGAGCGTCGTCATGCATCAAATTGAGCTGGGACTGAACCTTGTGGCCAGGAAGATCCGCCAAGCGGGTGTTTCTCGATAGGATGAACCAAGTCGTGCCGTGGGCTGCGCTGGTGGCGCTGATTGAGCCGTCCGGTCCTGCCCCTTGGACTCTGTGCGGCCGCCGTTTGCGATCGAGATCATGCTGCGTATTCACTTTTTACCGCAAGGGTTCACCCTGAGCGATCCAGCGATGGCAGACACCCTGTTCGACGTGCCGCTGTGCCGGGAGTTTGCCCTGCTGCCAGCGGGGCAAGTGCGACTGCCCAATGAGAGCACCATCCTGCACTTTCACCACCCACTCGAGCGGCATGGCTTGGCAGCGCAGATGCTGCAGACTGTGCATGCCATCCTTGCCGGGTGGGAACTGCTGCTCATGCATCAGCGATTTCCTTGCGGTAATCATCGTCAAAAAATGTCAACTGCAGCATTTAATCGAAATTGAGTGAAAGAAATGAGAAACGAATCGGAAAGCGAAGCGCATGACAAAAGTTACTATGAGGTTGCTAAATCGGGCTCGTTAGCAGACCGAGCAATGATCATTGCGCGAAAAAAAATCTATCAAGATTTCACATACTATTGCCACCCTGGGGCAAACGAAACAATTCTGGATGTCGGCGTGTCCGACGTTATTCAGGGCAGCGACAATATAATTGAGCGTTTAAGTCCCGTCCCGACTCAAATTACAGCGGCTGGCTTAGGCGAGGGTGTCGATTTCAGGAAAGCTTTCCCAGACATTAACTATGTCAGGATCGAATCAGGAACGGAATTACCATTTGCAGATAAAACATTTACGATTGCAACTGCCAATGCGGTGCTTGAACACGTAGGCTCTATCGACGGCCAACGCCGATTCATAGGACAACTTTTGCGCGTTGCGGAACGTGTTTTTTTATCAGTACCCAACAGATTCTTTCCCATCGAGCACCATACCGCGATTCCATTTTTGGCGTGGAATGATTCAACCTTTCGCCTTGGTTGTAAAATTTTAGGAAAAGAAATCTGGGCAGATCAAAATAATCTTATTCTGATGAGCCGGTCCGGCCTGCGATCATTGCTTCCCAGGCCTGAAAAATGGGTTGTCGGCTACACAGGAATTAAATTTGGACCTTTGTCATCGAATCTGTTCGCATATTCTTGTCAGAAACTAAATGTATAAATATGAAACCTCGCATTGCCGTATTAGTGCCATGTTACAATGAAGAGGTTGCCATTGCAAAAGTGGTATGCCATTTTCAAATGGCTTTACCTGGCGCGATAATTTATGTTTATGACAATAACTCCAAGGATCACACCGCTGATGTGGCGCGGGCTGCCGGCGCAGTCGTGCGGCAGGAAACCCAGCAGGGCAAGGGGCATGTCGTCCGCCGCATGTTCCGTGACATCGATGCCGACTTTTACCTGATGGTGGATGGCGACGATACTTATCAAGCAAGTGTGGCGCCAGAGATGCTGGCCCTCGCGCAATCTGGCCCATTTGACCTCGTCAACTGTGTTCGTCAGGAAACCGAAGGCGATGCCTATCGCAATGGACATCGCTGGGGTAATGCCATGCTGACTGGGGTGGTACGTAGTATTTTTGGTGACCGCGTGCAGGATATGCTTTCGGGTTACAAGGTCTTTTCACGCCGATTTGTCAAATCCTTCCCCGCTTTGTCGCAGGGGTTCGATATCGAAACCGAACTCACTGTGCATGCACTTGAGCTATCAATGCCGGTGGCACATGCACAAGGCCGTTATAAAGGCCGGCTGGAAGGATCGGAAAGCAAATTGCACACTTACCGCGATGGGTGGCGCATTTTGATGATGATTCTCAAGTTGGTGCGACATGAGCGCCCATTGTTCTTTTTCGGGGCCATTTCAGGCCTGCTTGCGGCTGCTTCCGTCCTGATCTCGCTACCCGTTGTGCTCACCTATGTGGAAACAGGACTGGTACCCCGCCTGCCAACCGCCGTGCTTTCTACCGGCATTATGTTGCTGGCCGCACTCAGCCTGTTGGCTGGCATCATTCTCGACACGGTGACAAGAGGCCGGCGCGAGGTCCGCTTATTGGCTTACTTGCAACACCCGCCTTTCCCTTCGACCGACGAATGCTGCGCCCCTGCGCAGCGCACCTGAAGCCGCACGCATGGTGCAACGATCTGAAGGCCAATTCGAATCCCAAGGCGGGGCGAAAACGCCAGCCCAACCAGCAGGCACAGCAACAATGCCAGGAGGCCTTCGCCGCCAGATCCTGCGCTTCGGCATCGTTGGTGCGGTTGGCTTTGTCGTCAACGTAGGCATGGTGGAATGGTTAGCCCGCTCCATCGGCCCCATCTGGGCGCAGGTGCTGGCGTTTCCCGTGGCGGCCAGCGTGACGTGGTGGCTCAATCGACGCTACACCTTCGGAGTCAGTCGACAGGCTTGGCACAGGGAGTGGCTGCATTACATTTTAGCTAATGCATTCGGTTGGGCGGTCATTAATGGTGTTTATTTTCTCTTGGTCTTGCATTTCACCTTGATGTACCGCCACCCGTCGTTGGCACTCGCAGTTGGAGCAGTGCTTGGAATGGCACTGAATTTTGCCGCCTCCAAATGGATTGTTTTTAAATGATTACATCAAAGAAAAATACAAACGCATGGCTTGTTTTGCTTTTAATTTGCCTGGTTTTTGGGGGGGCTGTATCTGTTCATCTTGGGCAAGATGCAAATTGGGATCTCAAGAACTATCATCTTTATAATGCTTGGGCTTATCTTCATAATAAGCTATCAGCAGATCTATTCGCAGCTGGTACTCAAAGCTATTTTGCGCCACTGTTAGATTTGCCCTATTATTTTCTCTCGATTCGTTGGTTCCCCAATTCACCACGACTTGTTGCATTTGTCATGGGGTTGCCGTACGGCTTGCTCTTGTTTATCGTTTTCACGATGGCGTGGATTATCATCGGGCAATTTGAAGTGTCATCCACAAAAAAAGCTCTCTTGAGCGCGCTCACAACGGCCTTTGGCGTGACGGGTGTTGCAACGATTTCCCAAGTCGGGACAACATTCAATGAAATTCCTACGGCAACTACGACCCTTGCAGGTTTGCTCTTCATCCTCATCGCAGTTGCAAGATCAAACGTAAGCGGAATTAATAAAGACATCAATAAGTATTTAATTATTTCAGGCCTCTTATTTGGCGCGGCAGCTGGGCTAAAGCTAACCGCCTGCATCTATGCACCCGGCGCTGCGGTTGTAGCTGCAGCGATCAATGGGAGTTTTCGGCAACGATTTTCTCGGATTCTTATTTTTTCTACGGCATGGGTTATTGCTTTTTTAATATTATGGGGTCCTTGGGGCTTAAGTTTATATAAACTGACAGGCAACCCATTTTTCCCGCTTTTCAACTCAATCTTTCAGTCGCCATGGATTGCCTCTTCCGGGGGGGTCGATCTGAGATTCATACCCAAGGACATAACTAAGGCCCTTTTTTACCCGTTTTACTGGGCCGACAACCCAACAATGACAGTCATGGAGCCGAGGTTTGCGGACCCAAGGTTTGCAATCACGTTCGCCTTATTTTTTCTGTCTTTTCTTTTATATGTGCCAACGCTCTTGCGTCGATTTTCTCGACATGTCCAAAGCCCCTATAATTTCACTCCAGTTGATAGCATCCTACTCTTTTCCGCAATTTCATACCCGATATGGGAGGCGTTATTTTCAATTCTTAGATATGCCGCGACGCTAGAGAGTATTCTTGGTTTGATACTATTTGCACTTATAACCAAAATTATCGCGACATTCAAAGGCCGATCGAGCTATGCGGTGCCGTTTATCCTGATTGCCGGCGCATTGATTGGCGCAAGTGCGTTTACAAAATACCCTGAATGGGGACGCGTACCATATTCTCGCAAAGTTTTTGAAATTAAGGCGCCCATTGTGCCTAATAATTCTTTGATCTTATTCATTGGTAAGCCTATAGCGTACCTGGCGCCATTTTTGGCGCAGGGCAGAGAAAATATTGATTTCGTTGGGATAACAGGTACCACACTGGGTTCTGCGGACTATGAGCTTGGAAAAATGGTTCGGAGCAAAATTGCAGGATGGAACGGCCCCATTTTTTATGTTGCTAGAAAAGAGACTTTGGATTCTTCGCGTGCGCTAAAAAGTTTTTTTCTTTATCCGGCTGGCAACTGCGACCACATAGACAGCAATATTGATGAAGTGGCTTATATGTGCCCCGCGACAAAAATACCCAATGATTTCGCTTGGCCTACATTGTCTGGAAGTCATAATTATCCGCTAGGTCATTTGATCGATATGTCGGGAACTGGAGATGGACGAGGGTATGTTAGTGACGGGTGGTCTTCTCCGGAAGCTTGGGGTACTTGGTCTGACGCAAGCACTGCAGGCCTTGTCCTGCGCCTTCCCAGCATTCCGTCAGGCAGCTTGGGACTCGAATTCATGTCGCACGCTTTTGTCGTGCCAGCACACCCGGCTTTGCGGGTTGACGTTTTGGTCAATGGGCAGGCGGTGCACACTTTTGAATACCGCTATCCTCAGGACGCCAGCAACAGCCTCCGTTCGGTGACGATTCCCCCCAATCTGCCAGCCAAGCGCAATGGGGTACTTAAGATCGAGTTCCAAATGTCTAACCTTGCTTCGCCGTCTGCGCTTGGATTGAGTGCGGACGGCCGGAAATTGGGCTTGGGCATGGTGTGGCTGAAGCTTTCCGCCATGCCAAAGCAGTAAATTGATCTTCTCCTTTTGTTCTCTGTTGATTCATTTTCAAATTCGCATGAATAACTCTCAATCAGCCATCATCACCGGCATCACCGGCCAAGACGGTGCTTACCTGGCCGAGTTGCTCCTGGCCAAGGGCTACGCCGTCTACGGCACCTACCGCCGCACCAGTTCCGTCAACTTCTGGCGCATCGAGGAATTGGGCATCGCCCAGCATCCCAATTTGCACCTGGTCGAGTTCGACCTCACCGACATGGGCTCGGCCATCCGCCTGCTGCAGGCCAGTGAGGCCACCGAGGTGTACAACCTCGCGGCGCAGAGCTTTGTCGGGGTCTCCTTCGACCAGCCCCACACCACGGCCCAGATCACCGGCATCGGCCCCTTGAACCTGCTGGAGGCCATTCGCATCGTCAACCCCAAGATCCGCTTCTACCAGGCCAGCACCTCGGAGATGTTCGGCAAGGTGCAGGCCATTCCCCAGGCGGAGGACACGCCCTTCTACCCGCGCAGCCCTTACGGTGTGGCCAAGCTCTATGCCCACTGGATGACGGTGAACTACCGCGAGAGTTACGGCATCTTTGGCGCCAGCGGCATTCTGTTCAACCATGAGTCCCCACTGCGTGGGCGCGAGTTCGTCACCCGCAAGATCACCGACAGCCTGGCCAAGATCAAACTCGGCAAGCAGGATGTGCTGGAGCTGGGCAACCTGGATGCCAAGCGCGACTGGGGCTATGCCAAGGACTATGTGGACGGCATGTGGCGCATGCTGCAGGCCGATGCGCCCGACACTTATGTGCTGGCCACCAACAGGACGCAGACGGTACGCGACTTCGTCCGCCTGGCGGCCAAGGCTGCGGGCATCGCGCTGCAGTGGCAAGGCCAGGCCGAGCAGGAGCGCGGCATCGACGCCGCTAGTGGCAAAGCCATCGTCACCATCAACCCCAAGTTCTACCGCCCGGCCGAGGTGGAACTGCTCATTGGCAACCCGGCCAAGGCCAAGGCCAAGCTGGGCTGGGAGCCGAGCACCACGCTGGAGCAGCTTTGCGCCATGATGGTGGAGGCGGACTTGCGCCGGAATGCGGCGGGGGCGTCGTTCTGAATGCGCGCAACTATTGCTCCGGCCCTATGAAGTATTAAGCAGCGTAGCGAACGCGCCGGTCCTGGAAGTAGCGCATCACACGCTGCGGGTTTTGTTCCAGCATCGCCATATGGTCGTTCGCAGCTTCGCGTAATTTGGCCTTGGTTCGCACCGGCACGTGTTTGCCCATTTCCTGTTTGAGATCGGCGTTGAGCCTCTCCTCAGGGTTGAGTTGGGGGCTGTAACTGGGCAGGTAAAACAGCTCGATCTGCGCGTGATGCAAGGCCACCCAAGCCTTCACCAACTTGCTGTGATGCACCCTCAGGTTGTCCAGAATCAGGAATACCTTCCTGCCTGCATCCTTGATCAAGGCCTGCAAGAACTCGATCAGCTTGTCGGCGTCAAACGCCTCGTCGATGATCATCCAGCGGGTCTTGCCCTGGTTGGTGACCGTGGCGATCATCGAGAGCTTCTGGCGCGTCCCGCCCACCGCCATCGCCACCGGTGTTTTGCCCGCAGGGGCAAAGCTTCTGCCGCGCACGTCCGTGTTGACCAGCGCGGTTTCGTCTCCCCAGTGGATTTCCCCGCCCTCAGCCCTGGCGCGCTGCTCGATGGCGGGGTATTCGCCCTCCAGCCAAGCCTGCACCGCCGCGGGGCTTTGCTCGTAGGCTCGCTTGATCGGCTTTTGTGGCGTAAAGCCCCAGCGGGTGAGGTACTTTCCAACGCTGCGCACCTGCAGTTTGATGTCGAACTCTTGTTCAATGAGTTGCATCACCGCAGCGCGGCTCCACAGGTGAAAGTCCATCTTGAGTTGCTCAGGACGCGTGTCAATGATCAGGCGCTGGATCGTCTCTTCTTGCGCTTGACTGAGCACCCGACCGTCGCCTCTGGCGCGTCNCAACTTGCGCTGCACCGCGCGCAGCACAATGCCCAGGATCGTGCGCTGACGCTTGATGCAGCGCTGCAAGCGCCGATACTGCTTGGCATGGGCATAGCCGCCAGCCTTGAAGCGCAAGCCTTTGCCTTCCTTGGCATAGGTCTGCTTGAGCGCGATGCCCGCCTGTTTGGCTGCACGCACCACCTTGTGGCGCGCAATCTCCAGCAGGCGGCTGTCGGTGGGGTGGGCAACAGCCTTCTCCTGCACCGTGGTATCGACGATCACCCGCTGCAGTTCCTGGGGCTGCACGGCCTGGATCGTCACGGCGGTGTCGATGGTGGCTTTGAGCAGCTCTTCCAGCCCGTCTTCGCCCAGGGCGCGGCGAAAGCGCCCGATCTGGGTGGGGTCGCACGGCGGGCGATGCTCAAAGTACACCCGTCCGCTGAAGAACTGCCACAGCACGTTCTCGCTCCAGCGCACCACCAGGTCCTCATCGCTCAGGTTGAAGGTGTGCTTCAGATACAGCAGGCTGATCATCAACCGCAGAGGCAGCCGGGGGCGTCCGGCGGGACTGGCGCCTGCGCCCACCAGCGACTGTGTAGGGCCGAACAGGTCGTGCCCTTCGAGGACTGCACCCTGCCGCGCCTGGTGTTCAAACTTGACGGCCAGCGCCGCTTCCAACTGCGCCCACGGTAGCCGCGTGGCCAGCACTGCCAGGGGATCGTTCAGGTGGATCATGGCGTCGATGCGGCTGCGGAAAAAGTCGGGCGTGGTCATCCTCAAATCCCTCAGAAATCAGTTTCTCCAATAACGCTTCTCAAGGGATTCGGTGCACAGAAAAACAGAAAACTGTGAGCATTCATGCGGGCTGGCGGGGTTTTGCAGGGCCGACGACGTAATGGCACGATCCACCGAAGTACCTCCATGCCTGCTCGTGCAGTTCGGCCCAGACCTGCTGGCTGGACTTCCACACGACGCGCCGGAAGCTGCGCCGCGAGTAGCGCAGCGTGGCCACGAACAGCCGCGGCTTGCGATAGCGGTCGGTGCCGGGCACAAGCGTGGGGGCGCCCTCGCCGTAGTCGACCTGCATCTCCTCGCCGGGCACAAAGCTCAGGCGGTCGAACTGCTCGGGCTCCTTGTGGCGCAGGCGCGCGGCGAAGCGCTTGACCGAGTTGTACGCGCCGCCGAATGCGTACTGGTCAACCAGGTCCTGGTCGATCGCCATGGCGTTGCGCTGCAGGCGCAGCTGCGCCTCGATGAACGCGCGGTGCGGCTCGCACGCCGACGCCGTGGCGGCCGCCGGAGTCGGTGGCCGGGGTGGAGCAGTTTGCTCTTCCGAGTCGGTGGCCACCCCGGGGCAGTTTGGCCGCTCGGCGGCAAAGCGCTGCTGGTAGGCGCGGATCGTGTGGCGCGAAATGCCCGTGATGCGGGCGATCTCGCGCTGCGTCGCTCCCTTGCCCAACAGGGTCCAGATCGTGGTTTGGAGATGTGGCTTCAAGACGTTCAACTGTGAGTCCCCGAGACGTGCAAGGGGACAGAAAGTAACGTCCTGCCAGTGTGGCCTCCGGCTACGGCGACGCGCCGCTCATCGCGTCAAATCGCCGTGGCCAGGGTGGAGCAGTTTGACCTGGCCACAAGTGGAGCAGTTTGGGTGGCCATCAGGGCACGCAACGGTGCAGCGGGTGCTGGCGCAGGCCGGGCTACCGCACTGCGGGGCGATCCAGCGAGCATCAATGATCGAGCCCTACCTGCCGTTCGTGCTGCGCACGCTGGAGAAATTCCCCACGCTGACTGCGGCGCGCTTGTACGCGATGGTGCGCGAGCGCGGGTACGCGGGGGCGCCGGACCACTTCCGCCACCGCATCGCGCTGCACCGGCCGCGCCCGGCGCCCGAAGCCTACTTGCGGCTGCGCACGCTGCCGGCTGAACAAGCCCAGGTGGACTGGGCTCACTTTGATCACATGGAGATCGGGCGCGCCCGCCGCCCGCTCATGGGCTTCGTGATGGTGCTGTCGTACTCGCGCGCGATCTACCTGCGCTTCTTCCTCGACGCGCGCATGGAGAGCTTCCTGCGTGGGCACCTCGGCGCGTTCCACGCCTGGTGCGGGGTCCCGAAGGTCCTGCTCTACGACAACCTGCGCTCGGCGGTGCTCGAGCGCGCGGGAGATGCCATCCGCTTCCACCCGACGCTCTTGGCCTTCGCCGCGCATTATCGCTACGAGCCGCGCCCGGTGGCCGTGGCGCGCGGCAACGAGAAGGGTCGGGTCGAGCGCGCGATCCGCTACATCCGCGATGCCTTCTTCGCCGGGCGCGAGTTCGACAGCCTGGCCGACCTCAACCATCAGGCCCAGGTCTGGTGCCGCACCCAGGCGGCCGAGCGGGCTTGCCCCGAGGATCGGGACCTGCGCGTGCGCGAAGCCTTCGCGCGCGAGCAGCCGCTGCTGCTGGCGTTGCCCGCCGAACCCTATCCGGTCGAGGAGGTGGTGGTGGCCCGGGTGGGCAAGACGCCCTACGTGCGCTTCGACCTCAACGACTACTCGGTGCCCCACACCCACGTGCGCCGCGCCGTGACGGTGCGCGCCGACACCACCCAGGTCCGGGTGCTCGACGGCGATCAGGTGCTGGCCATCCACCGCCGCAGCTTCGATCGCGGCGGACAGATCGAGGAGCCGCGCCACATCGAGGAGCTCAAGCAGCGCAAGGCTGCGGCGCGCCAACACCGGGGCGTCAACAGCCTCACGCGCGCCGTGCCGGCGGCGCAGGCGCTGCTGGAGCGCGCGGCCGCCGCCGGCGCGCACATCGGCGCCATCACCCGGGAGATGGAGCACCTGCTCGAGCGCTTCGGCGCGCCCGATCTGCAGGCCGCCATCCTGGAGGCGCTGGACGGCGGCGTGGCCCACCCCAACGCCGTGCGCGTTTGCCTGGAGCGGCGACGCCTGCAGCGCGGCGCGCCAGCGCCCGTGGCCTCCTGCCTGCCCGAGCACGTGCGGAACAAGGACGCCGCGGTGCGGCCGCACCCGCTCGACACCTACGACCAACTGACCCTGGAGAACGACGATGACGATCAGCCCGAACAGTCCTGATTCTCTGCTGCGCCGCGCCCAGGCGCTGCACCTGAGCGGCCTCGCCGAGCACTGGGGCGAGGCGGCCGGCGCGCCCTGGGTGCCGGCGCTGCTGCAGTGGGAGGAGGACGCGCGCGCCCAGCGCTCGCTGTGCCGGCGCATAGCCCAAGCGAAGCTGGGCCGCTTCAAGGCACTGGCCGACTTCGACTGGAAATGGCCCCGCCGCATTGACCGCGGCGCCATCGAGGATCTCATGCAACTGCGCTTCGTCAAGGAGGCCGTCAACGTCGTGCTCATCGGCCCCAACGGCGTGGGCAAATCCACCCTGGCGCAGAACCTGGCCCACCAGGCGCTCGTACACGGTCACACGGTGCTGTTCAAGCCCGCCGGCGACATGCTCGGGGAACTGGCCGCCCTGGACAGCGACTCCGCCCTGAGGCGGCGCCTGCGCCACTACGCGGCCCCCGACGTGCTGGTCATCGACGAGGTCGGCTACCTCTCCTACTCCAACCGCCACGCCGATCTGCTGTTCGAGCTCATCAGCCGGCGCTACGAGAAGCGCTCGACCATCGTGACCACCAACAAGCCCTTCGCACAATGGTCCGAGGTGTTCCCCAACGCCGCCTGCGTGGTCTCGCTGGTCGACCGCCTGGTCCATCACGCCGAAGTCGTGTCCATCGATGCGAACTCGTATCGCCTCAAGGAGGCGCGCGAGCGCACCGAGACCCGGGCGGGCAAGCGCCGAGGCCCCAAGAGCGGCGGCGAGGCCGCATCATGAACCGCCCCCCACTGCTGCCCTCTGGGCTGCGGCGCGGCGTGGCCTTCCTCGTGCCCGACACCTGGAGCGCTGAGCAGGCACTGGCCGTGTTCGAACTGCTCGACGATCTGCGCGAGGTGATCGGAACGCGCTACATCGTCGACCTCCAGAGCGCGCTGCGCGAGCAGCGCGAACCCAACCGCGATCCGCGCCAGCCCGACTTGCCCTTCGCCGTGCCCGACGACGACTTCTGAACGACACCGACCACAACAACGGGGCCGGCAGGCCCCCTGTTGTGTCAGCCTCTGGACAGCGCCTCGGCGCCGGATATGCGCGGATTTACAAAGCCGTCAACACACGGGCTATGCCATTGAAATGCGAGTGAACCCGGCATTTGTGCGCGCCAATGAAATTCCAGTTTTACGCGGCTCCCACGAAAAACTGACGCAAGCCACAGGTTTTGCCCCGCGTTTTGCGCTGAACGATACGTTGGACTGGATGCTGACCAGCGACCCCGTGTAGCCGTCAGATGTACAACATCGTTTGACTTCATGGCTGGGCTTGAGTCGGCGGTGTCAAACAACGTTTGACAGGAACCAGCCATGGAAGTGACGCTGAAGAACATGAGTAACAGCACGGCGCTGATCATGTCCCCAACCGCCAAAGCACGAAAAGCAGCCCAATCCTGGCGCTCTTGAATGCAGAGGGCTGGAAGCCAGATTTGCGCAGGAATGCGGCGGGCGTCGTTTTGAACCAGAGCTGAATGCCGAGAGCGGGGGTGTGGAGTATTCTTTCCTGACTGGAAGATGATTGCGAGGGTTGAACCATGCTACAAACGATTGAGGTTGAAATCGACATGCAGGGGCGAATGCGCCGCGTCGGTGGCGGCGGGCCCCTGCCAGCAGGCCGCGCCTTGTTGACCCTGCTGACGCCTCCGGCCAATGAAGCCGCCTTGCTTTCAGAAGCAGCCTTGGCCGAAGACTGGCTCAAACCCGAAGAGGATGCAGCATGGGCTCACTTGCAGCCGGTCAGGTCGTAGTGTTGCCATTTCCGTTCTCCGATTTGTCGCGGAACAAATATCGGCCAGCATTGGTGTTGGCCGATACCGGCCGTGGCGACTGGATTGCCTGTCAGATCACCAGCAATCCATATGCCGATCCTCGTGCCCTTGCATTGACGGCGCAAGACTTCGATCACGGCAGTCTTGCGCATATGAGTTATGTCCGTCCCGGCAAGTTATTCACCGCCCATGAAGACTTGATTGATCATTCAGTCGGCACTGTCAATCTGGATTTTCTGCAAAAGGCGCGGGAAGCGGTCATTCTGGTCATCCGAGGGTAACGTGTGCCTGGATTGCGGGGCGGTCTCGATTTGGTGCACATCGTTTTCCTGCTGGGGCGCCGTTTTGAGTGGGCCTCCCCTGCTAAAATGACCACTTTCAATGACCATCTGGAGGGGCCATGCAATCGACCATCGCCGTTGGTGCCTTCAAGGCGCGGTGTCTCAAACTGCTCGATGAGGTCGCCCAGAGCCATGAGGAACTGATCCTGACCAAGCGGGGCCGCCCCATCGCCAAGGTGGTGCCCATCCCTGCGACACACCCGCTTTTCGGCGCCATGCGGGGTTCTGTGCAGCATGCTGGCGACTTGATCGCCCCCATCGGCGATAACTGGGAAGCCGGAGCCGCGCCTTGAGCGATGTGCTGCTCGATACGCATGCGTGGGTCTGGCTGCTGGAGGGCGATGCGCGCTTGGGTGCAAGAGCGGTTTCGAGCATTGAGGCCGCGGCACGAACAGGCGCCGTTTGGGTGAGTGCCATCAGCCCCTGGGAAGTGGGCATGCTGGTGGCCAAACAGCGCTTGGTGTTCACGCACGATGTGCTGGACTGGGTGCAGGAAGCCCTAGCCCAAGCCGCATTACGCCTTGCGCCGCTGACGCCCGACATCGCGGTGGGCAGCACGCGCCTGCCCGGCGAGATCCATGGCGACCCGGCCGACCGTTTGCTCGTGGCGACCGCACGCAAACTGGGGGTGGCCCTGGTCACGGCCGGCGAAGCGCTGCTGACCTATGGTCGTGCAGGGCACGTGCACACCATCGACGCACGGGAATAAAGCGAACATGCTCGCAGATGGCGGGCAAAGAAGACGACATTGAGCGAAACCATTCTGATCACCGGTTTGCAAGGATTTACCGGACGCTATCTGGCCAGCGCTTTGCGTAAACGCGGCGCCAGGACCGTGGGTTTGGTGCAGAGCGCGGCTGGTGTCGAACTCGGGAGCACCGATGCAGTCTATTGCGATCTGACCGACGCGCAGGCCGTGCGTGCCGCCGTCGCCCAGGTGCGGCCCACCCAGGTGGGGCATCTGGCAGCGCTTTCGTTCGTCGGGCATGCCGAAGCGGCGGGCGCCGCTCATCGAGTTGGGTAACCTGGACGTGGCGCGGGACTTCTCGGATGTGCGCGATGTGGTGGGCGCTTATGCGGCCTTGCTCGACGGCCCTGTGCAGGGCAAGCTGTTCAACATTTGCAGCGGCAAGGCCGTAGCGCTGCGCGACGTCATTGCCGCGATGCAGGCGCTCACGGTGTCGATGGCGGTCGAAATCCGCGTAAATCTGGCGCCGAGGGGTAGCGAAGGCGTGGCGCCGTCGGCAATTGGTGGGTACTGACGGATCGTTGAACGCGGGGTTGAACGCTGGGCGCGTCGGAGGGAGCCCGTAGGGCGAGCGCAGACGCGCCCAGCCTGGGAACGGCGACGGGGGCATGCCCCGAGCGCGTGGTAGAACGGTTGGTCGCCGAAGAACAACAGGCGCGACACCGGCTCGAACTTGGCGGTTTGCATCCGGTGCCGCGCCTCCCCAAGCCCCCAGGCGGAGCGGACCCATGCAGGCCCGCCGTCGGGAGATGCGGACTGTCAGTATCGCACCTCCCGACGACACGCGTCACGTCCTGGCGGCGAGGGCTTCGGCACCAGCCGGAGCGCCGATGCCAGAGCATGCCGCTGAGCACGATCAGACGCAGCCGCCTAGCCGCCTGTACCTGTGCGGGCGGTGCCGGGCGCATCGTAAGCGGCTAGCCGTTCCACCTTGAACAGCGGATGGATAGCGGCCAACATGGTGTCCACGTATGTCTGAGGTGGACGCCATGCAAATCAAGAGTGCGCCGCGGCGGCGCCACGCCGCTGAACTCAAGGCCAGGGTGCTTGCCGCGTGCGGCGAGCCCGGCGCCTCGGTGGCGGCCATTGCGCGCGCCTACGACCTCAACGCCAACCTCGTGCGCAAGTGGCGCCGTGGCGTAGCGCCAGCGGCCCGGCCGCCGGCATCACCCAGCAGCGCAGGCCACGGCGCAGGCGAGTTCATCGCGCTGGCTTTGCCAAGTCGTGAGGCCGTCCCAACAGCGCTGGCAGACATCCGCATCGAACTGCGCCGGGGTGCCACGAGCGTTGCCGTGAGCTGGCCCCTGGCGGCTGCCGATCAGTGCGCGGCGTGGCTTCGCGGTTGGCTACGATGATCCGCATCGATCAACTGTGGCTGGCCGTTGAGCCGCTGGACATGCGCGCCGGCACCGAGCGTTTGCTCGCCCGCGTGGTGCAAGTGTTCGGCTCGGCCCAGGCCCATCACGGCTACCTGTTCGCCAACGCACGCGCCACCCGCATCAAGCTGCTCGTGCATGACGGCTTCGGCGTGTGGTGTGCGGCGCGGCGCTTGAACGACGGCCGTTTCGTGTGGCCGCGCGAGGTTCCCACCGCGGCCGCGCCGATGACCTTGACGCAGCTGCAATTTGACGCCTTGGTGCTCGGATTGCCCTGGCAGCGGCTGGAGCAAATGCGGGTGATCACACGCATGTGATGGCGGCTGATCGCACGGATGGGATTGGACATTGAGAAGCAGCGCGGCGGCTATTCGGACATGTCCGAATAGCCGCGCCAATGCTGGCTTTGCACAAGACGCGCATGCTCAATGTGCACGAACTCAAAGCCCAGGACCTGTATGGTCTGAGCCCCGTCGCGCTGACCGAAATCGCGGAGCAAATGCTCCAGCACATCGACGAGCAAAGCCGGCACATTGCAGCCCAAGCGCAGGACATCAAGTTCCGTGACGCCAAGATCGAGCGCATCACGTTCGAGCTGGCGCGCCTGAAGGCGTGGAAGTTCGCGGCCAAGACTGAAGCCATGAACGCCGAGCAGCGCCAACTCTTCGAGGAGACACTCGCCGCCGACGAGGCCAGCCTCGAGGCACAGCTCGAAGCGCTGCAGGCGCAGGCTGGCGCGCAGCCCGATGTGGTGCCACAAGAACCGCGACGCCGCCCCAAGCGGCAGGCCCTACCCGAACACTTGGTGCGTGTCGAACATCAGCACGAGCCCGAGGACACCACCTGCCCATCTCCGGATTGCGGCCAGCCGATGGTGCGCGTGGGCGAAGACGTGAGCGAGCGCCTGGACATCGTGCCGGCGCAGTTCTTCGTGCACCGCCACATCCGTGGCAAGTGGGCCTGCCGCTGCTGCGAGCTGCTGGTGCAAGAGCCGGTGGCGCCGCAGATCATCGACAGCGGCATGCCCGCCGCCGGCCTGATGGCGCACACCCTGGTCAGCCGCTTCGTCGACCACCTGCCGTACTACCGCCAGGAGCAGATCAACGCCCGCTCAGGCGTGCACACGCCGCGCTCGACGCTGGCGGCATGGTCCGGGCGCGGTGGCGCCGCATTGCAGCCGCTGTTCGACGCGCAGCGCGAGTTCGTGCTCGGTGCGCAGGTGCTGCACGCCGACGAGACGCCGGTGAACATGCTCGACCCTGGGGCGGGCAAGACGAGACGAGCCTACGTCTGGGCCTACGCGCGCAGCGGCTTCGATGCGTTGCCGGGCGTGGCCTATGACTTCTGCGTCGGGCGCGGTGCCAAGTACCCGATGGCCTTCTTGCAAGGCTGGTCGGGCACGCTGGTGCGCGACGAGTTCAAGGGCTACGAGAGCGTGCTCAAGCCCGATGGGAGGACGGCGGCCGGCTGTCTTGCCCACGCCAGGCGCAAGTTCGACGAGCTGATCAAGGTCAACCAGAGCCCGGTGGCTACGCAGGCGTTGCAGCGCATCGCCTGGCTCTACCGCATCGAGCGCGAGGCGCGGGACTTGACCGAAGAAGAACGGCTTGCCATGCGGCAAGCCCGCTCGAAACCACTGTGGGAGGAATTGCACGTCTGGCTGCGGCTGGAGCGAACGCATGTGCCCGAGGGCAGCGCGATCGCCGGCGCCATCGACTACAGCCTCAACGCCTGGACAGCGTTGACGGCCAACCTGAACGACGGCATGGTGCAGGTCGACAACAACCACATCGAGAACCTGATGCGGCCCTGGGCAATGGGACGCAAGGCGTGGCTGTTCGCCGGCAGTGAACTGGCGGGCCAGCGCGCCGCCGTCGTGATGAGTCTGGTGCAATCGGCCAAGCTCAATGGGCATGATCCGTGGGCCTACCTCAAGGACGTTCTGACGCGGCTGCCCACACACATGAACAGCCGCATCGAGGAGCTGCTGCCGCATCGCTGGCAGCCAATGGGCTGAGGTCGTCGCCGACCTGCGCGCACGCTGCGGTCAACTCGTCAAGGTGGGGTGGCTAGCCGCTTACTCCACTGCTGCAGCGCAGCCAGCGCTTTGGGGGAAGAGTCGACGGAGGGAGATTGGGCCGCCGCCTGCAACTTGCGCTGCACCGCGCGCAGCACAATGCCCAGGATCGTGCGCTGACGCTTGATGCAGCGCTGCAAGCGCCGATACTGCTTGGCATGGGCATAGCCGCCAGCCTTGAAGCGCAAGCCTTTGCCTTCCTTGGCATAGGTCTGCTTGAGCGCGATGCCCGCCTGTTTGGCTGCACGCACCACCTTGTGGCGCGCAATCTCCAGCAGGCGGCTGTCGGTGGGGTGGGCAACAGCCTTCTCCTGCACCGTGGTATCGACGATCACCCGCTGCAGTTCCTGGGGCTGCACGGCCTGGATCGTCACGGCGGTGTCGATGGTGGCTTTGAGCAGCTCTTCCAGCCCGTCTTCGCCCAGGGCGCGGCGAAAGCGCCCGATCTGGGTGGGGTCGCACGGCGGGCGATGCTCAAAGTACACCCGTCCGCTGAAGAACTGCCACAGCACGTTCTCGCTCCAGCGCACCACCAGGTCCTCATCGCTCAGGTTGAAGGTGTGCTTCAGATACAGCAGGCTGATCATCAACCGCAGAGGCAGCCGGGGGCGTCCGGCGGGACTGGCGCCTGCGCCCACCAGCGACTGTGTAGGGCCGAACAGGTCGTGCCCTTCGAGGACTGCACCCTGCCGCGCCTGGTGTTCAAACTTGACGGCCAGCGCCGCTTCCAACTGCGCCCACGGTAGCCGCGTGGCCAGCACTGCCAGGGGATCGTTCAGGTGGATCATGGCGTCGATGCGGCTGCGGAAAAAGTCGGGCGTGGTCATCCTCAAATCCCTCAGAAATCAGTTTCTCCAATAACGCTTCTCAAGGGATTCGGTGCACAGAAAAACAGAAAACTGTGAGCATTCATGCGGGCTGGCGGGGTTTTGCAGGGCCGACGACGTAATGGCACGATCCACCGAAGTACCTCCATGCCTGCTCGTGCAGTTCGGCCCAGACCTGCTGGCTGGACTTCCACACGACGCGCCGGAAGCTGCGCCGCGAGTAGCGCAGCGTGGCCACGAACAGCCGCGGCTTGCGATAGCGGTCGGTGCCGGGCACAAGCGTGGGGGCGCCCTCGCCGTAGTCGACCTGCATCTCCTCGCCGGGCACAAAGCTCAGGCGGTCGAACTGCTCGGGCTCCTTGTGGCGCAGGCGCGCGGCGAAGCGCTTGACCGAGTTGTACGCGCCGCCGAATGCGTACTGGTCAACCAGGTCCTGGTCGATCGCCATGGCGTTGCGCTGCAGGCGCAGCTGCGCCTCGATGAACGCGCGGTGCGGCTCGCACGCCGACGCCGTGGCGGCCGCCGGAGTCGGTGGCCGGGGTGGAGCAGTTTGCTCTTCCGAGTCGGTGGCCACCCCGGGGCAGTTTGGCCGCTCGGCGGCAAAGCGCTGCTGGTAGGCGCGGATCGTGTGGCGCGAAATGCCCGTGATGCGGGCGATCTCGCGCTGCGTCGCTCCCTTGCCCAACAGGGTCCAGATCGTGGTTTGGAGATGTGGCTTCAAGACGTTCAACTGTGAGTCCCCGAGACGTGCAAGGGGACAGAAAGTAACGTCCTGCCAGTGTGGCCTCCGGCTACGGCGACGCGCCGCTCATCGCGTCAAATCGCCGTGGCCAGGGTGGAGCAGTTTGACCTGGCCACAAGTGGAGCAGTTTGGGTGGCCATCAGGGCACGCAACGGTGCAGCGGGTGCTGGCGCAGGCCGGGCTACCGCACTGCGGGGCGATCCAGCGAGCATCAATGATCGAGCCCTACCTGCCGTTCGTGCTGCGCACGCTGGAGAAATTCCCCACGCTGACTGCGGCGCGCTTGTACGCGATGGTGCGCGAGCGCGGGTACGCGGGGGCGCCGGACCACTTCCGCCACCGCATCGCGCTGCACCGGCCGCGCCCGGCGCCCGAAGCCTACTTGCGGCTGCGCACGCTGCCGGCTGAACAAGCCCAGGTGGACTGGGCTCACTTTGATCACATGGAGATCGGGCGCGCCCGCCGCCCGCTCATGGGCTTCGTGATGGTGCTGTCGTACTCGCGCGCGATCTACCTGCGCTTCTTCCTCGACGCGCGCATGGAGAGCTTCCTGCGTGGGCACCTCGGCGCGTTCCACGCCTGGTGCGGGGTCCCGAAGGTCCTGCTCTACGACAACCTGCGCTCGGCGGTGCTCGAGCGCGCGGGAGATGCCATCCGCTTCCACCCGACGCTCTTGGCCTTCGCCGCGCATTATCGCTACGAGCCGCGCCCGGTGGCCGTGGCGCGCGGCAACGAGAAGGGTCGGGTCGAGCGCGCGATCCGCTACATCCGCGATGCCTTCTTCGCCGGGCGCGAGTTCGACAGCCTGGCCGACCTCAACCATCAGGCCCAGGTCTGGTGCCGCACCCAGGCGGCCGAGCGGGCTTGCCCCGAGGATCGGGACCTGCGCGTGCGCGAAGCCTTCGCGCGCGAGCAGCCGCTGCTGCTGGCGTTGCCCGCCGAACCCTATCCGGTCGAGGAGGTGGTGGTGGCCCGGGTGGGCAAGACGCCCTACGTGCGCTTCGACCTCAACGACTACTCGGTGCCCCACACCCACGTGCGCCGCGCCGTGACGGTGCGCGCCGACACCACCCAGGTCCGGGTGCTCGACGGCGATCAGGTGCTGGCCATCCACCGCCGCAGCTTCGATCGCGGCGGACAGATCGAGGAGCCGCGCCACATCGAGGAGCTCAAGCAGCGCAAGGCTGCGGCGCGCCAACACCGGGGCGTCAACAGCCTCACGCGCGCCGTGCCGGCGGCGCAGGCGCTGCTGGAGCGCGCGGCCGCCGCCGGCGCGCACATCGGCGCCATCACCCGGGAGATGGAGCACCTGCTCGAGCGCTTCGGCGCGCCCGATCTGCAGGCCGCCATCCTGGAGGCGCTGGACGGCGGCGTGGCCCACCCCAACGCCGTGCGCGTTTGCCTGGAGCGGCGACGCCTGCAGCGCGGCGCGCCAGCGCCCGTGGCCTCCTGCCTGCCCGAGCACGTGCGGAACAAGGACGCCGCGGTGCGGCCGCACCCGCTCGACACCTACGACCAACTGACCCTGGAGAACGACGATGACGATCAGCCCGAACAGTCCTGATTCTCTGCTGCGCCGCGCCCAGGCGCTGCACCTGAGCGGCCTCGCCGAGCACTGGGGCGAGGCGGCCGGCGCGCCCTGGGTGCCGGCGCTGCTGCAGTGGGAGGAGGACGCGCGCGCCCAGCGCTCGCTGTGCCGGCGCATAGCCCAAGCGAAGCTGGGCCGCTTCAAGGCACTGGCCGACTTCGACTGGAAATGGCCCCGCCGCATTGACCGCGGCGCCATCGAGGATCTCATGCAACTGCGCTTCGTCAAGGAGGCCGTCAACGTCGTGCTCATCGGCCCCAACGGCGTGGGCAAATCCACCCTGGCGCAGAACCTGGCCCACCAGGCGCTCGTACACGGTCACACGGTGCTGTTCAAGCCCGCCGGCGACATGCTCGGGGAACTGGCCGCCCTGGACAGCGACTCCGCCCTGAGGCGGCGCCTGCGCCACTACGCGGCCCCCGACGTGCTGGTCATCGACGAGGTCGGCTACCTCTCCTACTCCAACCGCCACGCCGATCTGCTGTTCGAGCTCATCAGCCGGCGCTACGAGAAGCGCTCGACCATCGTGACCACCAACAAGCCCTTCGCACAATGGTCCGAGGTGTTCCCCAACGCCGCCTGCGTGGTCTCGCTGGTCGACCGCCTGGTCCATCACGCCGAAGTCGTGTCCATCGATGCGAACTCGTATCGCCTCAAGGAGGCGCGCGAGCGCACCGAGACCCGGGCGGGCAAGCGCCGAGGCCCCAAGAGCGGCGGCGAGGCCGCATCATGAACCGCCCCCCACTGCTGCCCTCTGGGCTGCGGCGCGGCGTGGCCTTCCTCGTGCCCGACACCTGGAGCGCTGAGCAGGCACTGGCCGTGTTCGAACTGCTCGACGATCTGCGCGAGGTGATCGGAACGCGCTACATCGTCGACCTCCAGAGCGCGCTGCGCGAGCAGCGCGAACCCAACCGCGATCCGCGCCAGCCCGACTTGCCCTTCGCCGTGCCCGACGACGACTTCTGAACGACACCGACCACAACAACGGGGCCGGCAGGCCCCCTGTTGTGTCAGCCTCTGGACAGCGCCTCGGCGCCGGATATGCGCGGATTTACAAAGCCGTCAACACACGGGCTATGCCATTGAAATGCGAGTGAACCCGGCATTTGTGCGCGCCAATGAAATTCCAGTTTTACGCGGCTCCCACGAAAAACTGACGCAAGCCACAGGTTTTGCCCCGCGTTTTGCGCTGAACGATACGTTGGACTGGATGCTGACCAGCGACCCCGTGTAGCCGTCAGATGTACAACATCGTTTGACTTCATGGCTGGGCTTGAGTCGGCGGTGTCAAACAACGTTTGACAGGAACCAGCCATGGAAGTGACGCTGAAGAACATGAGTAACAGCACGGCGCTGATCATGTCCCCAACCGCCAAAGCACGAAAAGCAGCCCAATCCTGGCGCTCTTGAATGCAGAGGGCTGGAAGCCAGATTTGCGCAGGAATGCGGCGGGCGTCGTTTTGATGCGGCCAAGGTCTATGCCCCGCATGCCCCACCAAGTTTGACGTCACTCGGTTTTTGGCATATCTTTTTGCTATGTATTGCATGGGGGCCCTATGGAAACGGCAAAAGTGTTCTGGTCTGGCCGGTCGCAAGCGGTGCGTTTGCCCAAGGCCTTTCGGTTCGAAGGTGACGTGGTGCGGATACGGCGGCATGGCGCGGCGGTGATTCTTGAGCCCGTCCCGACCGACTGGGCTTGGCTTGATGCGCTTGCTGGTACCTTGGATGCCGACTTCATGCAGGCGGTTGCGGCGCAACCTGCACCGCAGGAGCGGCAAGAGTTGACGGCACTCTTCCCCTGATGCGCTTCCTGCTCGACTCCAACGCCGTCATTGCGTTGCTGAACCATCCGACTGGCCCGGTCTCGCAACGTGTTCGGCAGTATCGGCCAGTGGACATCGGTTTGCCGTCCATCGTGATGCACGAGTTGTATTTCGGTGCCTTCAAGAGCCAGCGGACCGAGAGGAATTTAGCCATCGTCGATGGCTTGCGTTTTGAGGTGGTTCCGTTCGATCAGGACGATGCGCGCCGGGCCGGAGAGATTCGGGCGGCACTGGCGGCGCAAGGAACACCCATCGGCGGGTATGACGTCCTGATCGCAGGCCAGGCCAGTGCCCGCGGCTTGACTCTGGTATCTCGCAATTTGCGTGAGTTTGCACGCGTGGAAAGTCTCCAGGCCGAGAACTGGGAAGCCGAGGCTTGACCCAGGACGCAGACTTCAAAAGCCTCGGTGGCGTGCGCTATTTTGCTCCAGCATGAAAGCAGCCCCCAACCGCCAAAGCACAAAAAGCAGCCCAATCCTTGCGCTCTCGAATGCAGAGGGCTGGAAGCCAGATTTGCGCAGGAATGCGGCGGGCGTCGTTTTGATCAGGCGGATCATCCTTGAAATGAGGACTGGAGTTGGCGATGAAACCTTCGGCTGCGCTTGTTCACCGGCATGCAGACATACGCGAGGCTGTGAGCCGTTTTCGCAGTTCAAACCCCCGCGTCTTCGGGTCCGTGCTTCATGGCACGGACCAGGATGGTAGTGATCTCGACATATTGGTCGATGCCTTGCCCGGGGCAACATTGTTTGACTTGGGGGGTACAGCTCGCTCTTGAGGATTTGCTCGGCGTGCCGGTTGATGTGCTGACGCCCAGTGACCTGCCAGCCAGATTCCGGGATAAGGTGCTCGCCGAGGCCATGCCAATATGAGCGAAGCCGAGAGGACGGATGGATTGTCCGATGTCAGCCTGTCTCGTCTGGCCGATGATCTGGATCACATTCGGCAAGCCGCCAAGGACGCTTGTCACTTTGTCGAGGGTATGAGCAAGCAAGACTTTCTCGCCGACAAGCGCAAGCACCTGCTGGCTGACATGATCGCACAGTGCGATCTCAAGGCGGCACCGCCTGCTGACTTGGCGCTCTGGGACGTGGCGTGCCCCGTTGGGAACGAGGTGGACTTGCTCCGTTGCCGGGGTAATCATCTAGATTCTATGTGGCATATCGCCGGCGCGTGTGAACACGTGACAGATGGAGTCGCTAGCTGCCTCATTTACGTCTGCAACATAGTCGACGGTATCGATTCTACGGCCGGAGAAGATAAATCGGCTCTTCGTGAGCATCCCAAGCCCCTGGGGGCGCCCGGCGTTTGCGAAGAAACGATCTTTGGGCTACAAGGTGAACGGCAGTGCCGAGATGACCGACAAGTCATTGGTGCGAGCCTGCGGCGTTGTAGGACGCCGTGAGGTGAGCCCGCTCGTGAGCATGGTCCGGGAATCGTCGGCGACAGTGGTGAGCACAGCGATGTGCATCCCGTTTGAGAGATCGAGTCGAATTCGACGACTCCCATGGCGCTGCCGTTCGTTGACAATCTTGGAGCAAACGATGGCGATGCGCAAGCGAGATGATGATCTGGTCTTCCCCAACGCGGCGGGTATCGACGTAGGAGGGTCGAGCCACTGGGTGGCGGTACCCCGGCAAGCCTGCGACGAACCGGTGCGCGAGTTCGGTGCGATGACCGACGATCTGCACGCCATGGCCGACTGGCTGCTCGCGTGTGGGGTCGACACCGTGGCGCTGGAGTCCACCGGGGTGTACTGGATCCCGGTGTTCGAGGTGCTGGAGCAACGCGGCTTGACGGTGTTTTTGGTCGATGCGCGGCAGATGAAGTATGTGCCTGGGCGCAAGAGCGATGTGCAGGACTGCCAGTGGTTGCAGAAGTTGATGAGCCTGGGGTTCTTGCGCGCGGCGTTCCGCCCGACCGATGAGGTCTGTGTGGTGCGTGCCGTGGCCCGTCAGCGCGACGTGCTCTTGGCCGAGCAGGCCAGTTGGGTGCAGCGCATGCAAAAGGCGCTGGTGCAGATGAACATCCAGCTCACCGAGGTTCTGACCGATGTCATGGGACTGACGGGACAAGCCATCATCCGCGCCATCGTCGCTGGCGAGCGCGACCCCAAGACGCTGGCCCGGTATCGCAACGCTCGTGTCAAGGCCAGTGAGACGGAGATTGCCAAGGCCTTGACGGGCAATTGGCGCGATGAGCACCTGTTCGTGCTGCGCCAGGCGCTGGCGATGTATGACGACATTGCCCGGCACCTGGGCGAATGCGACGCCAAGCTGCAAGGACTGCTGAGCCAGCTTGGCGCGGCCAAGGTCGATCTGGGCAAGACGCCTCGTGCAGGCAGCAAGCTGCGCGCGCAGTTCGACGCACGCCAGATTCTGGCCAACTGGGCCGGCGTCGATCTCACGCGCATCAACGGCCTGGGTCTGGCTGCGGTGATGAAGATCCTCTCGGAGGTCGGCCCCAACCTGAGTCGCTTTGCCAACGTCAAGCACTTCTGTTCTTGGTTGGGGCTGTGTCCGGGCACGAAGATCAGCGGCGGCAAGGTGCTGTCAGCCAAGACCCGGCGATCCGCCAATCGGGTCAGGCAGGCGCTGAAGATGGCCGCGATGAGCCTGTCGCACAGCGACTCGGCCCTCGGCGCGTTCTACCGCCGCTTGTCGGGCCGCATGGACAAGCCGCGTGCCAATACCGCCACCGCGCACAAGCTGGCGCGCATGGTGTATTTCATGCTGACGCGTGGCGAGGCGTTCGTCGATCAAGGCCAGCAGCGCTATGAAGATCAGCAGCGCGAGCGCTCAATCGTCGCCCTCAAGCGCCGCGCCGCTGCCCTTGGCTTCCAGATCCATCCAAACCCGGTGCCAGCATGAAACCGGCCTTCAACCCATTTTGTTTCTTGAGAGGTGGCGCCACATCTTTTGCCAGCGACGGTCTATAACCATGCAGTTTTATGATGAGGTGGCGCTTGGATATGAGTCGGGTTGGGTTGGCGCTGCTGCATCGTCGAATAGCCACGCACAGTGCGTCCGGACCCAAATCTCGATGGATTTCATTTCAGGCGCTGAAAGCGTCTTGCAAATAGCCTTGGCCAAATGCCGTCCATCCATCGATTTTTTGACCCGTCGAAGAGCCTGGCTCGCATCGTCTTGATTTTGAGTCGACAAAACCTTGAACAGCGCGGCCGCTTGGTGTAAATCCTTTTTACGCTTGGCGGCAAAAGCTGCCGGACGCATCGCGGCTACTGCCAGCTTGTGCCACATGAAGCGCGCCGGCTCTGGCACGTTCACAAGCGCACCATAGGGTGCCAAGGCAGCAGCTTGTTGGGTGGCATTGACGAGATAGTCAAGAAATGGCAGCGGCTGGGCATGAATGCCGGAGGGCAGCTTGATCGGCGTGTCCTCGTCGATGCGGCCTGGTGTCAGAAAGTCGATATGAACATCCTGGCCTCTGACCTTGAGTGACACCTCGGCATGGCGTCGGTTGAGTTGCGGTACGGCAAAAAGCTTGGGTTCCCACGCAAACAGATCCTGCTCGATGTCCATTTGCGTGACAGCAAGGCTGTACCGCGAAAAGGAAAGATCCAAGTCATTCGTTAGCACAGCCGGGTGCTCGCGATAACCGAGCATGTTGAGGATGACACCATAAGCCGGGGTTCCGATCATCACGCATCCGGATCGAAAGACGCCGATACGCTCCAGCACTTGCAGAGCGCCAGCGGCTGCTCTGGTGGGTGCAATGTAGCCTGACTGAACAAGTGCCTTGACCAAAGCCATCCGCTGAACGGCCTCAGCCCGTGCGTCTTCGTCTTCGAGCCGGGCGAGAGTCCGTTGCACGGTGGTGTCAGCCGCTGCCCCGATGTAATGCTGGACCTGGATGCCCCTGGGGTCGGTGTACTGTGCATACCAGTAGGTCGCACCATGAATGATTTTTGAGACGGCGCGGACGTCTCCGGTTGCAGCAAATCCGTCGCCAGGATAGGGGGACGACTGGCAGATTTGCAGCAACTGGGCGTAGAGCGTCTGGATCGCAAGGGGATGTTCGCGCATGGCTGATCTTTATACTTGAAAATCGTATAGTTAAGTATAAATGAGGACCGCCAGCGCATCGGTCAACATTGACTCGGCGCGAACAAACAGGATAAGGCTGCAGTATGGGACAACTCATGCGTAGCACCGTAAGAATCCCCCGTCTTCGCGCCAGTGAGGATGTCAAAGCCATGCAGGTTGTGGCGGCCGCAGCCATAGCGATGGGCGAGGTCTTCGGGGTAGGTGTCTTGAACATGTGCTTTCACGTTGTTGGGGTCAGCTTGCGTGGCATGCTGCTTCGGTTCAGGCCCCCGTCGAGTTCGGGCAATGCCCGTTCAGCCCAAGGTAAAGAGCTCCTTGAGTTCTGCGTTCCCAAGCTGGCCGATCCAGCGCTCACCCGTGCCGACCGTCAGATCCGCCAGTTCGCGCTTGCTCTGGATCATGGCATTGATACGCTCTTCGAACGTCGCCCGGGTGATCAGGCGGTGCACCTGCACATTGCGCTGCTGCCCGATGCGATAAGCCCGATCCGTGGCTTGGGTTTCTACCGCAGGGTTCCACCACAGATCAAAATGAATCACGTTCGAGGCCGCTGTCAGGTTCAGGCCCGTGCCGCCGGCCTTGAGCGAGAGCAGGAAGACACGCTCGGTGCAATCGTTCTGAAACCGCTCCACCAGGGTGTCGCGCCTGGCGCGGGCCACGCCTCCATGCAGGTACAGCGGCTCGCGGCCATGGCGGTCCTTGAGCCACTGGCGCAGGATGGCGCCCATCTCCCGGAACTGGGTGAACACCAAGACCTTCTCGTGGCTGGCGTGGATGGCGTCGACGAGTTCCAGGAAGCGCTCGGCCTTGCCTGAGAGGCTCGAGTCCGTAGAGCCCTGCTTGAGGTATTGGGCCGGATGGTTGCAGATTTGCTTCAAGGCCAGAATCATCTGCAGCACCAGTCCCTGGCGCTTGAAGGTGTCGGACTCGCCGGCAATCACCCGCAGTCCTTCCTTGACCACCGATGCATACAAGGCGGCCTGGGTTTTGGACAAGGCGCAGTACTGATCCTGTTCGATCTTGGCCGGCAGGTCCTGGATGATGCGTGAATCGGACTTCAGGCGCCGCAGCAGAAAAGGGGCCGTGACCCGTTTGAAACGCCCCAGAACAAGCTGATCGCGATGCGTCTGAATCGGCACTCCGTACTCTTTCGTGAAATGCGCCAGCGTTCCCAGATAGCCACGACAGGCAAAGTCCATGATGCTCCAGTACTCCGACAGTCGGTTCTCCACCGGGGTGCCGCTCATGGCGATGAAGGTCCGCGCTGCAATGGCCTTCACCGCCTTGGTCTGGGCAGCCGCCGGGTTCTTGATGTTCTGCGCCTCGTCCACCACCAACAGATGCCAGGCCATGGCCTTGAGCGTGGCCGTCTCGGCGCGCACGACGCCATAGGTTGTGAGCAAGACATCTGGACGGTCTGCTTTGAGTTCCCGCTTGGCCCCATGGAACACAGCCACCGTCAGCTCAGGCGCAAACCGGGAGATTTCCTTCTGCCAGTTGGTGAGCAGGCTGGTGGGCATCACCACCAGTACCTTGGCGGCCTCCAGGGCTCCTTCATCCTTGAGACGCTGCAGCGTGGTGATGACTTGCAGAGTCTTACCCAGGCCCATATCGTCGGCTAGCACACTGCCCAGACCAGCCCGAGCGTTGCGGTACAGCCAAGCATAGCCTCGTTCTTGATACGGACGCAGGGTGGCGTGGATGGAAGCGGGCAACGCGACATCGCCAGCGTCGAGCAAGGTCCGGATGATCCCTTGCGCCTCGGCATCCAGTCCCAGGGTGGCGCCGGCGTACTCACCCGCGAGTGCTGCGCGCAGCAATTCCGCGCCGGTGGGCCTGGGCGGTTTGGCGAGTTGTGCGCGCAGACGCTCCATGGCGCCGGGGTCAAGCACAACATACTGCCCCTTGAAGCGGATCATGCCCGCGGCGCTGCCGACCAACCTGTCGAACTCGTGGTGGGTGAGTTGATGCTCCCCCACCGCAACGGTCCAGTCGAACTTGAAGAGATCGTCCATGCCGAAGAAGCTGTTGCCCGCCTGGGTTTTGCCGCTCACGCGCATCGACAAACGCGGCCGCAGCACTTGGTCCAGCGCCTTGGGGAGCAGGGCACGCATGCCCAGCAGCCGAATGATGGGCAGGGTGTCGAACAAGAAGGACGGCAGATCCGATGCCGCCAGTTCGAGTGGAGTCTTGGCGCCGCTGCGGACATAGGTATTGAGCGGCGGAAAGAACTCCGCCAGCATCGCCACCGTTTGCAGCACGGCGTAACGCTCCTGGGTCCAGTCCGGATGCTGGAGCACCGTGGCCAGTGGCACCGGCTCCTGCATCACAGCCGATACAGACTCAATGGCCACCGACAGGGTCAGATCGGCTGCTTTGCGCGAGGCTTCCTGCAGAACGAGCAGGGGAGCGTGGCGCCTTTGAGCCAGATGCAAACGCGAGAGCCAGGACTGGATGCTGCCGGGGATGGCGCTTTCGCCAGGGCCGTCGAGGTGCGCGCGTCCCGTGGCGAAGAACAAGGACCGGATCGCATCCATCGATTGGGGCGGCTCGACCCAGGCCTTCACGTACAGGTCGAGCATGAGGCTGCACAAGGTGATCGCCTGGGTCAGAGGGGTGAGCGTGAGCTTGCGCCGCCCTTGACGAAACGCCAGCAGACCCTCGGGCAGTCTGGTGGCGATCTGCTGCAGCAGTTGACGCACCAACGGGTCGAGTTGCGCGGGAACCCAGCGTAAGCACGTGGAGCCGTCACTCCGTGTGAAGACCTCCGGGATCACCGCCCCGCGTGCCAGCAGATGCAAGGCGAACAGGCGCAATTCGAACAAGGCTGCGACCTCCGCTTGCAGGTCAGGAAGTCGCTCCGGGTTCAGACTTCCCAGAGCTTGCAATAAACCATCCCAACCGGAGACGGCATCCAGCCCCTTGAGTGTCGGGGTGTAGGAGGCGTCCAGTTCGAGGCGAGGCCGGTCCGGTGGCAGCAACGGGCTTGCCGATGCGGCGTCGGCATCGGGCATCGCGGTCAAGGCACGCTGTGCCGTTTTGGCCACCTGGCGCATGGCGCGCTGCATCTCTTCCCGAAAATCCCCAGGCGCCGAAAAAGCAGGCTGCGCGGGCAGCACCCGAAGCAGCGAATCGGTCAGATCGGGCAGGGCCGAGAAGTCCAGGGGGGCGAACGGGTCGATCGTGTCAGCCTCGTCCACCAGCCTGGAGTGCGCGTCGGGTGGATCCTGCAGCAGCAGGAGATCGGCAACCGAAGGCAGAGTGACGGCCGCTTGCGCATCGATGTGGATGCCGCGGGCTTTGAGGGCGCCCACCAGATCCACGCCGCGCAGCGCAAACACCCGAAACGGGTCGCCATCGATGTCCCGGCTCAGAATGTAGATCACCGCCGCCAGATGTTTGCAGGGTACGGCCCAGTCGGGGCAGGAGCAGTGCATGTCCAGGTCTTGCCAGCGTGTGGGAAACACGGCGATTCCCAAACTGTGTGCCAGTTCAAGCACGGCGGGGTCGAGCTCCCGGTTCAGCAAGCGGGCGATCAAAGCCGGATTGTCTGCGACGCCGTCCAGCAGTCGTGCGGCGTCGGCTTGGGCAAGAGGTGGGACACTCAGACTGATGGCGTAAGGTCGAGGGCGACTTCCTTGAACCTGGGCGTGGATCTCACCACCATTGACCACGAGATGCTTGACGGCTCCTTTGTTGGCGTAGGTGCGCCCACGTGGCAGTCGGTTGTCATAGTCAAGGTGGGTCAGTGCCTGCAGCCATTGCCGCCCCCACCAGGTCAAGCCATAGGTTGGTCGCGCCATCGGTGAGCTTGAACGTGATTGATCGGAAAAACGTGGAAAGAGTGACCTGGCGGGTCAAACAGCAATTCCTTCAGCTTGTTTCCGCACCTGATGCGCCACCGCCGCGAGCAGCAAGCCCAGCATCACCACGAAAAACCGCCCTTCGTTCACATCCAGCAGCAGGGAGTTGAACAGGCTGCCCACGGCGATGGTGACGATCACGCCTTGCAGGGCGTCGCGCTCGATGACGGGCAGCTTCAGGCCGTCGCGCCATGCGGCAATGCCCATGCCAAGCAGGAGCGCGAGGCCAATGATGCCGAGTTGCACCGTGGTGCTGAGGTATTCGTTGTGGGGGTTGACGGCGTCCAGCGTGTTGGTTCCAGCCACGAGCTTGGCGTACTCCTCGTGCAGGCTGCCGGTGCCGGTGCCGAGGATGGGGTGCTGCGCGATGAGTCGCAAGCTGTTGCGCCAGAACTGCAGGCGCAAACCGAGTGAATTGGTGTCCAGATTGCCCTCTCGGGTGCGCTCGAACTGCTTGTACTGCTGGATGTTGCTCACGGCCTGCTCCAGCCGCAGCTTGGCCACCGGAAAGGCCGTGAACGCCACCCCAGCCAGCACGACGGCGGCCACGCTGCCGATCACGAGCCCGCGCAACCTGAAGCGCTGCCAGGCCAGCAGCACGATGAGGGCGAACACGACGACATAGCCGGTGCGGGCGATGTTGATGTAGAGCAGATCGAATGCCATCCACGCCGCCACGAGCACCCACAGCCAGCGCCAGCGGCCAGGCTCGAACGCCTTGCGGGCGAAGAAGTAGGCGGCGAAGGCCACGATGGTGCCGAAGTGGATATGGCCTTGCACCACGGACTCATGCGAGCGCGTGGGCACCCAGTTGAAGAACCGGGCATACGACAGGGCCGTGGCGATGACCGCGCCCAGCAGAAAAGCGTTGATGGCGCGGCGGCGCCAGCGTGGGTCCATCAGCGCCATGATCAGCACCGGCACGAGCAGCAGTTTGGCGTACTTGCCCATGAAGTTGCTCACCCCATGCCCGGTGCCGGCGCTGTAGGTGGTGCCGATGACGAACATCAGCAGCAGGGCCGTGGCCCACATGGCCGTAGGCACGGCACGCCAGCGCTGAAACTGTTCGCCCCAGCGGCCGCTGAGCAGCCAGGCGAGCAGCAGCAGGACGGTGGCGACGGACCCCAGCGCGGTGGGCAGGGGCAGCGTGAAGGCCATGAGCACGGCCGCAAGATCGACCAGGCGCCAGCGGCTGGTGGCGAGTGTGGGTTGCGCGGGGGCTTGTTGGGTCATGGGGTGATCGCGGTGGGCTCAGGCCATTGTTTGTCGGCTCTGGCGATGGTCAGCGTTGGCAGCAGGCCCGAAGCGGGGTGCGAAGCTCCCCCTCCCAGCCTCCCCCACCCGTGGGGGAGGAGAGAACGGCGCTGCGCGAACTGGAGAGATGCCCCTCCCAGCCTCCCCTGTCCCCTCCATGGCCGAGGAGGGGCCTGCTCCCTCCCCATGCATGGGGAGGGTTGGGGTGGGGAAGGGTTCGAACCGTCACACATTGGGGAAGCATCACCCATGTGCAAGAGTTCAAGGCCCGCAGCACTTCGGCCCCACGCACGGCAACGGCACATCACCCCTGCTGAATCTCGATTTTCACTTCCAGCACTTCCAGCGAATCCTGGCGTTCGAGCTTGACCTGGATGTCGTTCTGATTGATTTTGACGTACTTGGAGATGACGGCGACGAGGTCGCGCTGCAGCGCCGGCAGGTAGTCGGCCGGCGCGCCCGAGACGCGCTCGTGGGCGAGGATGATCTGCAGCCGCTCCTTGGCGATGGACGCCGTTTTCTTCTTTTCGCCGAGCAGGAAAGACAGGATGGACATGGCGCTGTCTCCCATCAACGGCCGAACAGGCGCTTGATGAACCCAGGCTTCTGGTAGTCGGTGAAGCGCATGGGGCGCTCTTCGCCGAGGAAGCGGGCGATCACGTCCTGGTAGGCGCTGGCCACGTCGCTGTTGTCCAGATGGATGGCCGGCAGGCCCTGGTTGGAGGCCTGCAGCACGCTTTCGCTTTCGGGCACGACGCCGATGAGTTTGAGCCGCAGGATGTCCTGGATGTCTTCGATCGACAGCATCTCGCCTTCGGCCACGCGCTTGGCGTTGTAGCGGGTGATGAGCAGGTGCTCGCGGATGGGTTCGGCGCCGTCGATGGCGCGCTTGGTCTTGGAGCCGAGGATGCCGAGGATGCGGTCCGAGTCGCGTACCGACGAGACTTCCGGGTTGGTGACGATCAGCGCCTCGTCGGCGAAGTGCATGGCCAGCAGCGCGCCGCTCTCGATGCCCGCCGGGCTGTCGCACACGATGTAGGTGAAGCCCATCGTGTCCAGGTCCTTGAGCACCTTCTCCACGCCTTCCTTCGTCAGCGCGTCCTTGTCGCGGGTTTGCGAGGCGGGCAGCACGAACAGGTTGTCGCACTGCTTGTCCTTGATCAGCGCCTGGTTGAGGTTGGCCTCGCCCTGGATGACGTTGATGAAGTCGTACACCACGCGGCGCTCGCAGCCCATGATGAGGTCGAGGTTGCGCAGGCCGACGTCGAAGTCGATCACGGCGGTCTTATGGCCGCGCAGGGCCAGGCCGGTGGCGAAGGAGGCGCTGGTGGTGGTCTTGCCGACCCCGCCTTTGCCGGATGTGACGACGATGATTCTGGCCATGGTTGCTGGGTGTTGGTGGTTGAAGATTGGGGGCGGGGCGGCGGGATTACTTCAGTTTCAGCGCTTCGATGCGCAAGGCGTTGCCGTCCAGCAGCACATGCGCCGGCTTGCCCTTGATGCTGTCGGGCAGCGTCTGGTCGGCGGTGCGGTAAACGCCGGCGATGGCCACCAGCTCGGGCTCGAAGCAGGTGCTGAAAATGCGGGCGCCCTCGGCGCCGTGGGCGCCCGCCAGGGCGCGGCCGCGCAGCGGGGCATACACATGAATATTGCCGCCGGCAATGATCTCGGCGCCGTGGCTCACCACGTCGAGCACGATCAAGTCGCCCGGGGTGTACACACGCTGGCCCGAGCGCAAAGGCTTGTCGATCAGCAGGGTGGCGTGGGCGGGCGCGGCATGGGCCTGCGGCTGCGCTGCGCTTGCGGCGGCGGCAGGCTGCGCGGACGGTGGCGCGGTGCCGGGGGCGGCCGAGCCTGGCCGGGGGGCGGCCCGCGAGCTGTCGGCGGCTTCTGCGGCATCGGCCGCGGGCGGCTTGCGCGGCGCGGCGTGGGTGTCCAGCCGGGGCAGGGCGGCAGCGGCCCAGTCGGCCTGCGCGTCGTTGGCCACCACGCCAATCGGGCGCAGGCGCAACCCGGTGAGCCAGGTGGCCAGGGCGTTCACGTCCAGGCGGGCGTCGTCGTCCAGCCGGCGCAGGTCCAGCACCACGGCATCGCCGGCGAAAAACTCGGGCGCGGCGTCGAAGCGCTGCTGCAGTGCGGCCTGCAGCGCCGCCATGTCGGCGGTTTTCAGCGCCAGGTGCAGCGCGTCCACCGCTCCGGCGCGCAAGTCGAACAGGCTGGATTTGCGCGTGCTCATGGCTGGCCGCGCCGGGCGCGTGGCAAAGGGCGGAACGGGTGGGCGCAGTGCGACATCGCGGGCATCGAGACGGGCGTCCTTGAAGATCCGATGGGCAAAGGCTGCATGGTACTTGCACGAGCCGACGCAATTCGCCTATAACGCAGGGAGAAACTGCATGCTGACCCACGAACGACGAGACTGGAGACACGATGAACTGGACTACTCACGAAGTCGGCAATATGGTGGAGCCGCTGGCCGACTACAACCGCTACGCCACCGACCCCGCGCTGCGCGAGGGCGCACAGCGCGAAGGCGCGGCCTGGGCCGATGCCGCGCTGCTCGCCGTGGGTGCCGAGCTGGGCCGTGCCACGTTGCAGGAGCAGGCGCGCCTGGCCAACGTCTACGGTCCGGTGCTGCGTGACTTCGACCCGCAAGGCCGGCGCATCGACGCGGTGGACTTCCACCCCGCCTGGCACAGTCTCATGCGCGGCATTTTCCAGCGCGGCTTCCACAGCGCCGCCTGGGCCGAGCCGCGTCCCGGGGCGCATGTGGCGCGGGCGGCCGGCTACCTCATGCAGGGCCAGGTGGAGGCCGGCACGCTGTGCCCGACCACGATGACCTTTGCGTCCATTCCCATCCTGCGGCGCGAGCCGGCCCTCTGGGCGCAGCTCGAGCCCCACCTGTTCAGCCGCGAGTACGACCCCGCCGATGCGCCGCTGGCCGCCAAGCGCGGCATGTTGGTCGGCATGGGTCTGACCGAGAAGCAGGGCGGCTCCGACCTGCGCACCAACACCACGCTGGCGCGGCCGCTGGGCGCGGGCGGGCGTGGTGCGGAGTACGCCCTGGTCGGCCACAAGTGGTTTTTCTCGGCGCCGCAGTCCGACGCCCATCTGGTGCTGGCGCGCGATGGCAGCGACGCCCTGAGTTGTTTCTACGTTCCGCGCTGGCGGCCTGACGCCACGCGCAATGCGCTGCGCGCGCAGCGCCTGAAAGACAAGCTGGGCAACCGCTCCAATGCCAGCGCCGAAGTCGAGTTCCAGGACGCCTGGGGCTTGCTGGTGGGCGTGCCCGGGCGCGGCATTCCCATCCTCCTGGAAATGGCCACCTACACCCGGCTCGACAACGTGCTGGGCAGCACGGCGCTGCTGCGCGCCGCCCTGGTGCAGGCCATGCACCACGCGCGCCAGCGCAGCGCCTTCGGCAAACACCTGGCCGAGCAGCCCTTGATGCAGGCCGTGCTGGCCGACCTGGCGCTGGAAACCGAGGCCGCCACCACGCTGGCGCTGCGCCTCGCCGCGGCGTTTGACCGCGAGGAAAGCGCCTCCCGGGGGGCGGCTGCTGCGGAGCAGCGGCCTGGGGGCTCTAGCCTCCAACTGGAAGCCGCGATGCGCCGCATCCTCACCCCTGCGGCCAAGCTCTGGGTGTGCAAGCGCGCCATCGAGGCCGTGGGCGAGTGCATGGAGGTGCTGGGTGGCAGCGGCTATGTGGAGGAGCAGCCGCTGGCGCGCATGCTGCGCGAGACGCCGGTCAATTCCATCTGGGAAGGCTCGGGCAACGTCATGGCGCTGGACCTGCTGCGCGCCCTGCAGCGCGAGCCGCAAGCGGCGCAGGCCCTGCAGGATTGGCTGGCCGACGCCTCCCAGGGCGACGCCGCGCTGACCCGCGCCCTGGCGGCGCTGGACGCGCTGCGCATCGAGGCGCTGCGCGACCCGGCACAGGCCCGCGCCCTGGCGCAAGACCTGGTGCTGCTGGTGCAGGCCGTGCTGCTGCGCCAGCACGCGCCGACGTTCGTGGCCGACGCGTTCATCGCCAGCCGCCTGGGCTGCGCACGCGGCGGCCGCATCTTCGGCGTGCTGCCGCAGGGGGTGGACATGCTGGCGATCGTCGAGCGCGCATGGCCAGGGGTATGAGCAGGGCTTGGCCCGCGGCATCGACGCGAGGCCGCTGAGCGGCCAGACCCGAGCGCTCGCGGCTCAACCCGCTTGCAAGGACTCGATCAACGGGCAGGTGATGCTGCCGCCGTGGTTGGCGCAGCGTGCCACCAGTGTGCCGAGTGCCGACTCGATGCGCTGCAGATCGGCGAGCTTTTCGCGCACGTCGGCAAGCTTGGCTTCGGCGAGGTGGCGGGCGTCGTCGCAATGCGTGCCGTCTTGCAGGCGCAGCAAATCGGCCACCTGGTCGAGCGAAAAGCCCAGGCGCTGCGCGCTCTTGATGAAGCGCAGGCGCACCAGGTCCCTGGTGCCGTAGCGGCGAATGCTGCCGTAGCTCTTGTCCGGCGTGCCGAGCAGTCCACGGCGCTGGTAAAAGCGCACGGTTTCCACGTTCACCGCACCGGCGGCGGCCAGTTGTCCAATGCTCAAGTCTGTCTCAGATGTAAAAATTTGTGTCATTGCTTGTGTCCGTACTTAAGTACGGCACCACACTACCACCCTTGACGCATTCATACAAGGAGACCGATGGTGAACACGGACGTGAACCCCGCCCCGCAAGCCCCCCAGGGCAAGGCGGCGCTGCTGGCCAGCGGCCTGGCGGCCATTCTGGCGTCGAGCTGCTGCCTCGGGCCGTTGATTCTGGTGTCGCTGGGCGTGAGCGGTGCCTGGATCGGCGACCTCACGCTGCTCGAACCGTATCGGCCGTACTTCCTGGGTGCCGCGCTCGTCGCACTGGCGTTGGCGTACCGGCGCATGTTCCGGCCCGCCACCGCGTGCAAGCCTGGCGAGGTTTGCGCCCTGCCGGGTGTGCGCGTGACCTACAAGGTCGTGTTCTGGGTGGTGGTGGTGTTGATCGCCATCGCCTTCGCTTTCCCGTATGTCGCCCCATTCTTTTACTGAACCCAAGGAGTCTCCCATGCGCAAAATCCTGTTCGCTCTCGCCCTGTGTGTTTTCGCGCTGCCGGCGTGGGCCGCCACAGAAACCGCCCAGCTCTCGGTGCCCGGCATGACCTGTGCGGTGTGCCCGATCACGGTGAAAAAAGCGCTGGACGACGTGCCCGGCGTGAGCCATGTGAGCGTCGATTTCCCCGCCAAGACGGCTCAGGTGCAGTTCGACGACAGCAAGACCCAGGTCGCCGCTCTGCTCAAGGCGGTGGCCGACGCCGGCTATCCGAGCAAGGTGGTCAAGGTCGTGCGCTGATGAACGCGCCCGAGAAGCTAGCCCCCGCGCTGCGCGACTGCTGCGCCACCGATACCAGCAAAACACCGGCCGTCGCGACACCGGGCCACGGGCTGCCTACGAACGTTGAAAGCGGCTTGCACGTGGCCGTGATCGGCAGCGGCTCGGCCGCCATGGCCGCGGCCACCCGCCTGGCCGAGGCGGGCGCGCGCGTCACCATGATCGAGCGCGGCACGCTGGGCGGCACCTGCGTCAACGTGGGTTGCGTGCCGTCCAAGATTTTCATCCGCGCCGCGCACGTCGCGCACACCCGCAAGACGAGCCCGTTCGACGCCGGCATCGCACCCTGCGCGCCGGCGATCGACCGCGCCGCGCTGCTGGCGCAGCAGCAGGCGCGGGTGGACGCGCTGCGGGCCGCCAAATACGACAACGTGGTCGCGCGCCACGCCACGATTCGCCGCGTGCAGGGGCGGGCGAGCTTCGCCGGGCCCGCGTCGCTGCGCGTGCGCCTGGCCGCGGGCGGCGAGGAGACGGTGACGTTCGACCGCTGCCTGATCGCCACTGGGGCGAGACCCGCTATACCCGATCTCCCCGGGCTTGCCGGCGCGCCGTACTGGACCTCCACCGAAGCGCTGCAGGCCGATGCCGTGCCGCCGCGCCTGCTGGTGCTCGGCGCCTCGGTCGTCGCGCTGGAACTGGCACAGGCCTACGCCCGCCTGGGCAGCCGGGTGACGGTTGTTGCGCGCAGCAGCCTGCTCTCGCGCGAAGACCCGCTGATCGGCACGATGCTTGCCGACATCCTGCGCGGCGAGGGCATGCAGGTGCTGCTGCAGACCGCCAGCCACGCCGTGGACTACGCGGGGGGCCGCTTCACCCTGCGCACCAGCGCCGGCCCGCTCGAAGCCGAGGCGCTGCTCGTCGCCACGGGGCGCGCGGCCAACACCGACGCGCTGAACCTGCAAGCCGCAGGCGTGCAGGCGGACGCGGCTGGGCAGATCGTCGTCGGCGCCGACCTGCGCACCAGCGCCGCGGGTATTTACGCCGCGGGCGACTGCACCGCGCTGCCGCAATACGTCTACGTGGCCGCGGCGAGCGGCTCGCGCGCCGCGGCCAACATGCTCGGCGGCCAGGCGCGCCTGGCCCTCGCGGCCATGCCCGCGGTGGTGTTCACCGACCCGCAGGTCGCCACCGTCGGCATGACCGAAACGCAGGCGCGCGCCGCCGGGCTGGCCGTGGACACCCGCGTGCTCGCGCTCGAACAGGTGCCGCGCGCGCTGGCGAATTTCGATACCCGAGGCTTCGTCAAGCTGGTGGCCGAGGCCTGCAGCGGCAGGCTGCTCGGCGCCCAGATCGTTGCCGACGGGGCGGGGGAGATGATCCAGGCTGCGGCGCTGGCCCTGCGCGCAGGCATGTCCGTGCACGACCTGGCCGACGCCCTGTTCCCCTATCTCACGATGGTCGAGGGCCTCAAGCTCGCCGCCCAGACCTTCACCCGCGACGTCACGCAGCTTTCCTGCTGCGCGGCCTGAGCGCGTCGCTCAACGCTTTGCTCAACGCTTCGCCCGCGCATACCCCAGCAGCCGCAGCGCCTGCGCCGCCAGCCACGCCGAGAGCAGGCCGATGAGGGCGCCGCCCAGCACGTCGGCCGGGAAATGCGCGCCCACCGCCATGCGCGACCACCCCACCCAGAGCGCGAACAGCACCAGCAAGGCCTTGAGCACCCAGTGCGCGCCGGGCAACAGGCTGGCCATCAGCACGAAGGCAAAGGCCGTGTGGCCGGAGGGAAAGCTGTGCACGTACTCGGCACGGCCGAGGATGTGCACCGCCGCCTCGCCCAGCGCCTTGGGCGGGCGGGGAAAGTCGAGCCAGGGCTTGATGCCGGAGACGATGGCCCAGTCGATCAGATAGGCCACCAGGAACACCAGCACCGCCTGCACCGCGATCCAGTTCGGCCGCTTCAGCGCCAGCGCCAGCAGCACGGCGGCGTAGACGGGGTAGAGCATGTGGTCCCCGGCGGCCGTGCCCCATAGCGCGAGGTGGTCCCACAGCCAGCCGCCGGCGGCGTGGTTGATGGCGAGGAACAGCGCGTGGTTGAGCCCGCCCCAGGCATACCACCAGGGGCCGCTCATCGCTCGGCCTTCCGCGCCAGCGGGCCATGCCAACGCGCCGTCATGCCGCCACCCAGCCCAGCGCCGTCACCCACAAGCCAACGCCGATCAGGGCGCTGAGCATGGCGACGCCGAACAGCCAGCGGCGCCCGGTGAGCGCGGTGATCGAGGCCAGCGAAATGGCGATCTGCAGAAAGATCAGACTGCGCGCCATGCCGGTGTGCGGGCGGTTGAGGCGATCGGACTCCTCGTTGGCTTTGTTCGACGCCGCTTCCAGCGCGTCGGCCCGGGCCTTGATCTCGGTTTTCTGGCCCTGGTATTTGGTGATCTTGGCCACAATCCCGGCCTGCTTGTCGGCCGGCGCCAGGTCGTGCGCCAGTTCCATCAAGTGCTGCTTGGTGCTCACGGCCTGGTAGTAATTCCATTCATCGGTGGCGTGGGTTTTTTTCAGCACCGCCTCGTTTTTGTACAGCAGCACCTCGTTCATCAGGTGGCTGCCCTGGTAGCTGACGATGGCCCCGAGCGCGGCCAGCAGCGCGGTGAAGATGGCGACCCATTGGTTCAGCGTGTGATTTTTGCCTTCGCTCGCGTGATGCACCGCCTCTTCATGCGGGGCGTGGGCGTGGACTCCGGATTCGCTCATGGGGTTTTCTCGTTGGATGGTGCGGAACGGCGCAGGGCCGCGATGCGCCGAAGTTTAAGGCGACGCTGAATCAGTTCTCGTGATGCGATGCGCACAAGGGACTTGTTCCGTGTTGCCCAGGCCCGCCCCCGCATGTCCGGGGATTTGCAAGCCTGTGCGGGCACGCTCTAATCGTCGGCATCGTTCAGCCATCTCACCCCCTCGAGCGAGTCATCGATTCAGCCACAGACCTCCATGCCGCCGCACGCATGGGCTCATACTTGCACAGCCGCCTCAGGCGGCTTTGGCTGGGCGTTGCCGTGTGCGCGGCGCTGTTCATGGCGTGGAACGCCTGGCGCGCCTGGCAGGACATCCGCAACCAGAGCCAGGAGCGCCTGCGCGCCTTCGCCGCCGAATACGCCATCGAATGGCGCTCCACGCTGCGCGCGCGCGAAGACGCCATGCAGCGCCTCGGACGGCGCCTGCTGGTGCGGCCCGAGTCGGCGCAGCAGCAGCTCGACACCTACCTCCTTGAACGGCCCGGCGTCGAAGGCGTCGCCCTGGCGGATGCCCAAGGCCGCTACGTCGCCCGCAGTGGCGCACTGCCACCGCCACCACTGCAAGACGCCCAACTGACGCCACCCACCCGCGCGGCCTACGCCGCCTGCCTGCGCGACAAGACCTTCTGCCTCGGGCCGCCCATTCCCGACAAGCGTGCCGCCGGCAGCTGGATGGCGCTGGAATATCTGCCGCTTTCGGCCGTGCCCGGCGGCGCGCAGATGCCGTCTCCCGGGGGTGCCGGGCGAACGTTGGCTGGCAGGGCGTTTCCTCAGCAATGGCTGGTGCTGGCGCAGGCCTCCGTCTCCGTGTTCCCGCGCGCGCTCGGTTTGCTGCAGGCGCCGGGCGAGGGCATGGCCTTCGTCGTGCTGCGCAACGACGGCCTGCTGCAATTGCGCTTTCCGCCGCCTCCGCACCTGCCTTACGGTCAACCCCAAAGCGGCATCATGCTCGAAGCCATCCGAGGCCAACCGCAAGCCACTTCCGGCATGTTCTCGGGTGTGGCCAGCAGCGCGAACCGGCATCTCGTCGGCGCCTATGTCCGCGTGCCCGACTACCCCTTCGTCATCGGCGCCGACCTGCCCACGCGCAGCCTGCTGCAGCGCTGGGCCGGGCAGTTGGCCGGCACCCTGCTGCTGTTTCTCGGGCTGTTTGCAGCCGGCTCCTGGTTGTTCGCCAGCGCCCTGCGCCAACTCGGCCGCACCGAGCGCGGCCGCGAGCAGGCCCTGGACGGGCTGCGGCGCCAGCGCGACGAGCTGGACGTGACGCTCTCCTCCATTGGCGACGCCGTCATCGCCACCGACGCGCGGGGCCGCATCAGCCGCATGAACCCGGAGGCGGTGCGCCTCACCGGCTGGCCGGCATCCGAGGCCCTGGGCCAGCCCATCGAGCAGGTGTTTCGCATCGCGGTGGAAGGCGAGGATCCGCCCGCGCCCTGCCCGGTGGCGCGCGCCCTGGCGACCGGCCGCGTGGTGGTGCTGGGCAATCATACCGAGCTGAGCACCCGCGACGGCCGGGTGCTGGCGATCGAAGACTCGGCCGCGCCGATCACCCGACACGATGGCGAAGCGCGCGGCGCCGTGCTGGTGTTCCACGACGTGAGCGACCAGCGCGAGCGCCAGCGGCGCAGCGAGCGCCTGAAAAGCCTGTACGCGGCGCTGGCGGAGTTGGGCGAAATCGTGCAGCAGCACGCGCGCCAGGGCGACGAGCTGGCGCTGTTTCACGCCGCCTGCGAGGCGCTGGCCGCATCCAGTCTGTTCAACGCCGCGTGGATCGGCCGCCCGGATGCGGCCGGGGTGTTCCAGGTGCTCGCCAGTGCCGGCAACGGCTCGCACGGTCTGGGGCAAATCGAACTGCGCCTCGACGACCCGCAACCCGCGCTCGCGGTGCGCGCCTGGCTGGCCGGCGAGCTGCGGGTGCACAACGATTTTCCGGCCGACCCCATCAACCTGCCGCGGCGCGACTTCGTCGTTGCCCACCGCTGGCACAGCATCGCCGCCGTGCCGCTGCTGCGCGCCGGGCGGCCCGAAGTCATTCTGGTCGTGACCTCGCCCGCGCGCGGCCTGTTCCAGGACGATGTGCGCGAGCTCATCACCCGCGTCGCCCGCCTGCTCGACCACGCGCTCGACGAAATGGCCAGCCACCGCGCGCTGCAGCAGGTGCGCCAGCGCGAGCAGTGGCTGGCGCTGCACGACACGCTCACCCACCTGCCCAACCGCAACATGCTGGAGAGCGCCCTGCAGCAGGCCATCGCCCGCGCCGATGTCAACGGCACCCTGCTGGCCCTGGCGTATCTCGACCTCGACGGCTTCAAGTCCATCAACGACGTGTACGGCCATCTGGTCGGCGACCAGGTGCTGCGCGGCGTGGCGGAGCGCCTCAAGACCCAGCTTCCCGCCGGCGCCCTGGCCCTGCGCATGGGCGGCGACGAGTTCGTCATCATCCTCGAAGGCAGCAAGGAGCTGGCCGAGCTCGAACCCGTCTGCCGGAGTTTTCTCGAACACCTGCGCGGGCCCATGCAGGTCGGCAACCCGCCGCTCAGCCTGCAGGTCGATACCAGTTGCGGCATCACCATCTACCCCTACGACCGCGAAACCCCGGACACCCTGCTGCGCCACGCCGACATGGCGCTGTACGCCCACAAGAGCCGGCGCGGGCCGCAGCGCAGCGCCTACCGGCTGTACGACCCGGCCATGGCCAGCGCCTCGTTCAGCACGCCCGACCGCCGTGCCGAGCTGCGCCGCAAGATCGACACCGGCGACCTGGTGCTGCACTACCAGCCCGTGCTCGACCGCGCCAGCGGCCGCATCCACCATGTCGAAGCGCTCGCCCGCCTGCGCCAGGACAGCGACCTGCTGCAGCCCGACGCCTTCCTGCGCGAGCTCGGGCCCATGGAACTCACCCTGCTGGGCACACGCGTGTTGCAGCAAGCCCTGGCCGACCTTGCCGCCTGGGTGCGCCAGGGGCTGCACATCGGGATTTCCGTCAACGTCGCGCCGCAGGAACTGCTGGCCACGGATTTTTCAGCCCAGGTGCTGGCTGAAATCGCGCGCCACCCCGAGCTCGAGCCCGGCATGCTCAGCCTGGAAATTCTGGAAACCGAAGAGGTGCTGGGCGAGAACGTCGTGCTGGCGCAGCTCAGCGCCCTGCGCGCCGAGGGCGTGCGCATCGGCATGGACGACGTGGGCTCCGCCTACGCCTCGCTCTTGCGCCTGAAAACCTTGCCGGTGGACGTGCTCAAGATCGACCAGGCCTTCGTGCGCGACCTGCCCGTTCACCCGCGCGACCGGCTGTTTCTCGACGCCATCCTCGCCCTCGGCCATGCCCTGGGCATGCGCACGGTGATCGAAGGCGTGGAAACCCAGGCCCATCTCGACCTGCTGTGGCAAAGCTCGGCCGATGGCCTGCAGGGCTTCGCCATCTCGCCCCCCATGCGGCCCGAGGACATCCCCGCCTTCGTCACCAGCTTCCGCATGCCGCCGCGCATCGCCCGGGACGGCCCGGCGTTTAAACAACGGCTCTGCTGAGCTTCATTCGTAGCGCAAAGCCTCGGCCGGCTGCACTTTCGAGGCGCGCCAGCTCGGGTAGATGGTCGCCAGCAGCGCCAGCACCAGTGCCACCACGGTGATGGCGATGATGTCCGAGGCTCTCGGGTCGCTTGGCATCTTGTGGATCAGATACACGCTCCTCGGCAGGAACTGGGTGTGGAACACCCATTCCAGGAAGCCGACGATGGGGTCGATGTTGAAGGTGATGAGGCAGCCCAGCAGCACGCCCGAGAGCACGCCGATCACCCCGGTGATCGCCCCCTGCACGACGAAGATGCCCATGATGGAGCCGGGGCTGGCGCCCTGGGTGCGCAGGATGGCGATGTCCGACTGCTTGTCCGTCACCGTCATCACCAGCGTGGACACCAGGTTGAACGCCGCCACCGCCACAATCATCGCCAGGATGATGAACATCATGCGTTTCTCGATCACCACCGCCTCGAACCAGGTGCGGTTCTGCTCGGTCCACGGCTGCGCCACCAGGTTGGGCGGCAGCGCGGTCTGCAACTGCTGCGCCACGGCCGGCGCGTCGTCGATATTTCGAGTCTGCACCCGCAGGCCGGTGGGGCCGCCGGAGAGGAAAATTTTCCCGGCGTCGTCCAGGTTCAGCAGCGCCAGCGTGCTGTCGTACTCGTAGTGCCCCACGTTGAACAGCCCCACCACCCGCAGGGTGCGCAGGCGCGGAATCATGCCCGCGGGCGTGAGGCTGCCGCTGGGCACCACCATGGTCACCTGGTCGCCGATGCCCACCCCCAGGCGCTGCGCCAGCTCATTGCCCAGCACCACGGTGAAGCTGCCGGGCTTGAGCGCTGCAAGCGAGCCGGCCACCATGTGCGAGGCAATGGCCGACACCTTGCCCTCCTCTTGCGGCTCGATGCCCCAGGCCAGCACACCGAACAAGGTGTTGCCCTGCGCCAGCAGCGCCTGGCCCGACACGAAGGGCGCCACGCCGGTGACGGCCGGGTTGCGCTGCACGATGTTCGCCACGCCGCGCCAGTCGGTCAGCGGCCCGCCATCCACGCTGAACACCTGGATATGCGGAATGACGTTGAGCATGCGGTCGCGCACGTCTTTCTGGAAGCCGTTCATCACCGAAATCACCACGATCAACGCCGCCACGCCCAGGGCGATGCCCGCCACCGAGATGAAGGAGATGAAGGAGATGAAGCCATTGCGCCGCGTGCGCCGCCCGGCGCGGGTGTAGCGCCAGCCGATGAGCAGTTCGTAAGGCAACGAAGACAGCCTGGGAGAATGGGGGGACGTGGCCATGGGGGCGCAGTGTACGGGTGGGGTTGAACGGTGGTCGGTCGGCCGGCCGGACAGTCAGAAAAAGGCGGGCCGGAATGCGCGGCAAGCCGGGAGAAAGATGCCGTGCGCAGCAGCCCGATTTTGCGGCGGATTTTTCGCCGCATTGCACGCGCAGGGAATTGCACATACGTCCTAAGCTCCAGGGTTCACAGCGCATTCGCGAGCAGCTTGCACCCAGCTTGCCTCTCGCCCGAACCCCATGCACCCACTTGGAGGCTACACCCCATGACAGATTCCACACCCCCCATGCTGTATCGCCGGCTCGGCCGCAGCGGGCTGCAGGTCAGCCTGTTCTCGCTCGGCTCCTGGGTCACGTTCCACAACCAGGTGGACGCCTCCGGCGTGCGCGAGATGATGGCCGCGGCGCGCGACGCCGGGGTCAACTTCTTCGACAACGCCGAGGTCTACGCCAACGGCCAGAGCGAAGCCCTGATGGGCGAGGCGCTGGCCCAGCTCCGGTGGAACCGGCTCGACTACGTCGTCTCCAGCAAGTTCTTCTGGGGCCTGGACCGTGGCAGCGCCGACAAACCCCGCATCAACGGCCGCGACACCCTCAACCGCAAGTACCTGCTGCAGGCGGTGGATGGCAGCTTGAAGCGCATGAAGCTCGACTGCATCGACCTCATCTACTGCCACCGCGCCGACCCGCACACCCCGGTGGACGAAACCGTCTGGGCCATGCACAACATCATCGAGCAAGGCAAGGCGCTCTACTGGGGCACCAGCGAATGGACCGCCGACGAAATTCGCACCGCCTGGGACATGGCCGAGCGCCACCACCTGCACAAGCCGGTGATGGAGCAGCCGCAATACCACCTGTTCCACCGCAAGCGCGTGGAGCAGGAGTACGCCCGGCTGTACGAGAGCCCCCAGGCTGCTGCTGCGCATCAGCCGCCCCCCGAGGGGGATGAGAAAACTTCGGGCGGCCGTGCGTTTTCTCATGAAGACATGGGCCTGGGCCTCACCACCTGGAGCCCGCTGGCCTCCGGCCTGCTCACCGGCAAATACCGCCAGGGCGTGCCCGCCGGCAGCCGTGGCGCGATGGAAAGCGTGAGCTTCCTGCGCGAGGGGCTGCTGGACGCCCGCAAGAACGCCGCCGTGGGCGAACTCGAAGCGGTTGCCAGGGAACTCGGCTGCAGCGTGGCGCAACTGGCGCTGGCCTGGGTGGCGCACAACCCGCGCGTCAGCAGCGTCATCCTCGGCGCCTCCAAACTGGCCCAACTGCACGAAAATCTCGGCGCCCTGGCCGTGCTGCCCAAGCTCACGACCGAGGTGCTGAAACGCATGGACGCGGTGACGGCGGGGTTGGCGCAGTAATGGGGAGGGAGAGCGCCAGGGCAGTTAAGTCAGGGCCGTTGCGTCAGATGCAAGACCGGGCGCTGCTGAGGCCGTGCCTGCGGGCCATGGCCCTTAGCGCGCGGCGCTTGAGCGCGAGCCATCCGGGCTCGCTTGCGCCTTTTCTCGCGCCTTCGCCTGGAGTCAGGGCCTGTCGCGGACTTTCTGCCCTACCGTTGCGAACGCCGAGACGATGAGGGAGCGGCTGGTGTTCACGGCAGACAGGCGCACGGGGCAAACGGTGCGAACCGAGCAAACGGAGCGACAGGCGTTCCATACAACGCGCGATCGGACGCAAGCGTCTCAGGCTACAGTGATCTCGATATGCCGTCCGAGCACATTCGCCGCGGCCTCGATCTGATCCAGTTTGGAGGCATGGCGCAAGTCAAACAAGCGATCAACCTGTGGCATATGCCAGCCCAGGCGACGGGCGAGTTCCGCTTTCTTGATGCCCTGCTCGGTCATTGCTTGATACACGCCCAGCTTCGCGCATTCCAGCGCCGAAGGGCGCACGGTTTTTTGTCCCGGCGCGGCTTGGCTGACTGCGGGCAACGCTAGGCGGGCATCCACATAGAACGACAGCGCGATTTCGAGGGCATCCACTGCTTGAAGCAAGGCTTCGTCCTCATCCATGCCGAAGGTGATGGCTTCGGGCACATCGGCGAACGTCGCCATGACGGCGCCGTCATCGGGGGTCAGGGTCACGGGGTAGTCAAACATGGGGGTTCCTCATTTCAAACCAAGCTGGCGCTTGATGGCGGCCTCAATCCCCTTGCCGAGTTCCTTGGTGCCATGCATCGGCAACGCGGATTGCCTGCCATTCAGGAAGACTTTCAGGTGTGAACCCTTGCCGGGCTGAAAGCTCGCGCCTTGCTGTTCCAGCCCTTTTTCAACTGCTTCGAGTTCACAGCTGAATAGTAACAGATGTGTTATTTTTCATCGGATCAATGCAACACTTCTGTTTGGTTTTGGGTGCGACCTTGTTTCCAAACGCGCTCCCCCACGCGGCCCATGCACCGACAACCCCATGGCCGGTGCGCTTACCGCGCCGCCGCCCGCATCGCCTGCACGATGCGCAGGGTTTCCACGCTCACGGTGGTCACACGGGCGAGGAGGTCGATGACGCGCCCCTTGTGGTCCTTGAGGCGGTAGGTGTCGACCTTCGACAAATGCAATGTACGGATTGGTTGCTACACCCCTCGGAAAAATTTGGGAAAGCTGATACCAGTCTTCATTCAGCTCCCACGAAAAGTAGGTTTGCCAATGACCACGCTGATGCGCCGCGCGTTCTGCCGCTTGATGCGGGCGACGTTCTCTTCGCTCACGCTGCCGAACAGGTCGGCCGTGCTGTGCTGGATCAACATCTCGCGCACGTCGGCTTCGAGCAGCGCGGGGTTGATGGCCTCTTGCGCGTGGGCGAGAAAGCGCGCGGCGGCGGCGCGAAAGGCGGGGTTGCCGCGCTCTTGCAAGTCGATCATCTGGCGCAGGGCGTCGGGCACGGCGGGCAGGTTGGCCTTGAACTGCTCGACCGCGGCGCGAAATCCGGCAATCTCGGGTCGCTCGAACCCGAAGAAGAGTTTGAGCAGCTTGTCCAGCGCGACGGTATCGGCCACCGAACAGCGCATCACTTCCTGGCGGTTCTGCAGCAGCAGGGCGCTGGTGTCGTCGCTGAAAATGATGTTGTCCTGCGGATATGTGCGCTTCCTGGGCACGCATGCGCAATACGACGCCATCGACGCGCAGACGATTTGAAGGAGAGCAGCATGGAAATCAAGCCGATTCGCACCGAGCGCGACTACCGCGCAGCCTTGGATGAAGTTGCATCGGCTGATGACAGCCAACGCCAATACGCCGCAGGGCGAACGCCTGGACGTGCTGGTGACGCTGGTCGAGGCGTATGAGCGCCGGCATTACCCGCTGGACTTGCCGGACCCGGTGGAGGTGATTCGATTTGGCCTGGAGCAGAAAGGGCTGACGCCGAAAGACCTGGAACCGATGATCGGACGCAGCAACCGGGTGTACGAAGTGCTCAACCGCAAGCGCCCTTTGACGCTGCGCATGATCTGGAACCTGCACCGCGACCTCGGCATTCCGGCCGAGAGCCTGATTCGGCCGCCAGTGCCGCAGCGTCGCGCCTGAGGCGCTTGCGCCCGCGCCCGCCTCAAACCCCCGTGCGCCGAAACACCTTGTCGGCGCGGGCCTGGTCGGTGGGGCGGATGACGATCTGGTCGATGTTCACATGCGCCGGGCGGGTGGCGGCCCAGACCACGGCGTCGGCCACGTCGCCGGCCGACAAGGGGCGGGTGTTGGCGTAGACCTTGGCGGCGCGGGCGGCGTCGCCGTCGAAGCGCACCAGCGAGAAGTCGGTTTCCACCAGGCCGGGGTCGATCTCGGTGACGCGCATCGGCTGGCCCAGCCATTCCAGCCGCAGGGTGTCGCTGATGGCGCGCACCGCGTGCTTGGCCGCGGTGTAGCCGGCGCCGCCGACGTAGGTCTCGAACCCGGCGACGGAGCCGATGTTGATGACATGGCCGTCGCCGCTGGCCTGCAGCCGCCCATGCAGCGCGCGGGTCATGCGCGCCAGGCCCAGCACATTGCTCTGGAACATGGCCAGCCACTGGTCTTCGTCGAACTCGGCCACCGGCCCCAGGCCGATGGCGCCACCGGCGTTGTTCACCAGCACATGCACGTGCTTGGGCAGCGCGGCGGCGAAGGCCTCCACGCTGGCCTTGTCGGTCACGTCCAGCGGCAGGGCGCGGCCTTGGATGTCGGCGGCAATGGCGCGCAGCCGGTCGAGCCGGCGGGCGCCGAGATAGACGGTGTAACCGGCGGCGGCAAGCGCCCGGGCGGTGGCTTCACCGATGCCGGATGAGGAACCCGTGACGATGGCGATTTTGGTGGTGGTCATGGTTTGAGCGGGGATGTCGTGAGGAGATGCGGTGAGGAGATGCGGTGAGGAGATGCGGTGAGGAGATGTGGGGATGCGGTGACGAAGCGCGCTCATGGCGGCCCGCTGCAACGGCGCAACGGCTGCGAGAAAGGCGCGATGCGGCCGCAGACCCATGCCATGCTATTGAGATTTGCCGATGGGCGCGGCCGTCCCGGCCGCGCCCCGACCCGTCCCAGGGGCGAAAAGCGCCGCCGGGCGAGCGATGGTGACGTACCGACGCCGGCTTCAGGGCTGGGTCACGGGGGATAATTCGGCATGCACACCATCCTGATCGACACCGCGCCAGTCGCTGGTGCTCCCTGGCAGCAGGCTCTGGCCGCCACCTCCATGCCCCGCCTCAGCCGCTGCTTGCGGCTGGCGGAAGTGAGCTTGCAAGAAGCCCTGCACGAAGACGCCGAAGCCGCCTGGCTGTCCCCCGCCGAGCGCTGGCTGCTGGCCGCGCTGGGCCAGCCTGGCGCCGTGCTGGACCCAGCCCCGGACGCAGCCACCGCGCCCAACGCCGCGCCCAATGTCGAACACGCGCCTGCGCAGGCGGCGGCACCGTCACACGCTGCGGCGGTCTTGTCCGAGCAGGCGCCCTGGGGTGCCTTGGCGGCGCTGGCGGCGGGGCAGGCGCTGCGTGGCTTGCCGTGGGGCCTGGCCTTGCCTGCCCACCTGGAACTGGGGCGCGAGAGCCTGAGCCTGGCCAACCCCGCCGCGCTGCAGCTCACCGTGGACGAGGCCCAGGCCTTGCTCGACGCCGTGCGGCCGCTGCTGAGCGACGCGGGTTGGCATGTTGATGCCGGCAACCCGGGCCGCTGGCTGGTGGCCCACTCCAGCCTGGCCGAGGTGGTGACGGCCGACCCCGCCCGCGCCATTGCCCGCAACGTGGCGGCGTGGATGCCGGCCGGCACCCCGGCGCGGCCCTGGCGCCAGTTGCTCACCGAAATGCAGATGGTGTGGCAATACCACCCGGTGAACGAGGCGCGCATGCGCGCCGGCCGGCCCGAGGCCAACACCCTCTGGCTGCATGGCTGTGGCGCGCTGCCGGCCGGCCTGCGCAACCCTTTCGTGATGCAGCGCCAGGCCGCCCAGAGCGCCACGGCCTGGTGGCCGGCGGCGCATGCCGGCCTGCCCAAGCTGCCCGCCAGCCGGCATCCCCACCCGCTGCAAGTGCTGCAGCCACAGGCCACGCGCGAGACGGATGCCGAGGCGCTGGGCGCGGCCGTCGCGGCGCTCGACCAGGCGGCCGCCGGGGCCATCGACCAGGCGCTGCGCGACCATGCCGGCGCCCAGGTGGTGCTGGCTGGCGACCGGCGCTGGATCGGGTTCGAGCTGCACAAGGCGCGCCGCTGGCAGTTCTGGCGCCGGGCCGACGCGCATGTGCTGCTGGGCCTGGTGTAGAGGTTGGCCGCAGGTATGAAATTCATTGCGCGTGACGCGCCGCCGCGCGTCGTTCACACTTTGCGGAACGCCGGCATTCACCCCCTGCTGGCGCAGTTGCTGGCGGCGCGCGGGGTGCACGACCCGGCCGAGGTGGAGCCCGACATGTCCGCGCTGCTGCCGCCCAAGCTCTTGCTGGGCGCCGAGCAGGCGGCGCGCGTGCTGGCCGACGCCATTGCGCGCGGCGAGCGCCTGTGCATCGTCGCCGACTACGACTGCGACGGCGCCACCGCCTGCGCCGTGGGCCTGCGGGGCTTGAGCATGCTGGGCGCGCAGGTGGGCTATGTGGTGCCGAACCGCTTCACCACCGGCTACGGCCTGTCGCCCGCGGTGGCCGATCTGGTGGCGCAGCAGCCGGGCGGGAAGCCCGACTGGATCGTCACCGTGGACAACGGCATCGCCAGTGTGGAGGGCGTGGCGCGTGCCCTGCAACTCGGCATGCGGGTGCTCGTCACCGACCACCACCTGCCCGGCGAGCGCCTGCCGGATGCGGCCGTCATCGTCAACCCCAACCAGCCGGGCTGCACCTTTCCGAGCAAGAACCTGGCCGGCGTGGGGGTGATGTTTTACGTGCTGCTGGCGCTGCGCGCCGAGCTGCGCGCACGCGGCGTTTTGACGGCTGCCACCCAGCCCCGGCTGGACGGGCTGCTCGACTTGGTGGCGCTGGGCACGGTGGCCGACGTGGTGAAGCTCGACACCAACAACCGCCTGCTGGTGGCGCATGGCCTCAAGCGCATGCGCGAGGGCCGCATGCAGCCCGGCGTGCGCGCGCTGTTCGCCGCCGCCGCCCGAGAACCGGCGCTGGCCAGCAGCTTCGACCTGGGCTTCGCCCTCGGCCCCCGCATCAACGCGGCGGGACGGCTGGCCGACATGACCGTGGGCATCGAATGCCTGATCACCGACGATGGCGAGCGCGCCATGCAACTGGCGCAGACGCTCGACGCCATCAACCGCGAGCGGCGCGGCATCGAAGCCGGCATGCGCGAGCAGGCGCAGGAAGCCCTGGCGCGGCTGCAGGGCCAGGGCGACGCGGCTGCGAACGCCTCCATCAGCCTGTTCTCGCCGGACTGGCACGAGGGCGTGGTGGGCATCGTCGCCGGGCGGCTGAAAGAATTGCACCACCGTCCCGCCTTCGTCTTCGCGCCGGGCGCGGACGGCCAGTTGCGCGGCTCGGGCCGCTCCATCCCCGGCTTTCATCTGCGCGACGCGCTCGACCTCGTGTCCAAACGCGAACCCGGGCTGCTGGTGCGTTTCGGCGGGCACGCCGCCGCCTCGGGCTGCACCATTGCCGCCGATGGCTTCGCCCGCTTCGCCGCTGCTTTCGAAGCCGTCGCCAGCGCGTGGCTTTCGCCCGCGCTGCTGGCGCGCAGGCTGGAGGTGGACGGGGAATTGGGCGCCGAGTGGTTCACCCCGGACGTGGCGCAATTGCTGCAGGCCCAGGTGTGGGGCCAGGGCTTCGCCGCGCCGGTGTTCGCCAGCCGGGTGGAGGTGCTGCAGCAAGGACAGCTTGGCGAGCGCCACATGAAGGCCCGCGTGCGCCTGCTCGACGCCCCGGCCGGAGCCGGAGCCGGCGCCACGCGCGAACTCATCGCCTGGAACCGCAGCGATTTCCTTCCCGCCCAGGCCCGCGTCGCCTGGCGCCTGGACACCAACACCTGGCAGGGCCGCACCCAGACCCGCATGGTGCTGGAGGCGGTGGAGGATGCGGATTGAATTTGTCTTTCAGCAGCATGGGTTCCCGATCAAGACATCGGGATAGCGGTGTTTGCCGGTATGCTCTGAAGCCATGCAAAAAACCGAATCTGACGCCGATCTGACGGACGAAGGCAGGAGATCCACATCGCAGGCGGAGGCGACGTTGGAAGCGCTTGCCCACGCCAATGTGGCGACGGAACTGGACTTGCTGCTGTTGTCGGTCGACCAGGAGTCGGTTCTTTACCCCGAACTGCTGGAATTTTTGTTGCACCGCGCGGGGCTGGACGCCGTGTGGCTCGGGCATCGCGGACCCGATGGCGAACTGGTTTTCGACGCGGTTGACGGCGTCGGCATGGCGGCCTACCTGGCTGGTGTTGCCATCGGTTTCGATGGCGAGGTGCATGAGCAAGGGCCCACGGCTCTGGCATGGACGACCGGCATGCCGCAAATCGTGACCGAATGGGCGACTGACCCGCGCACCGTGGCATGGCGCGACGCTGGCGAGCAGGCCGGCTGGCGTGGAGGCGCGATCTTGCCGATGCAGGGCATAGACGGCCGGCGCGATCTGCTGGCGATGTACAGCCGCAAACCTGGTTTTTTCGAGCAAGTCCACAATCAGCGCCTGGTCTGGCATCTGCACGCCGTGCTGGGGCTGAAACTCGGGCGCATGCGCCTGATGCGCCAGTTGCGCGAGCAGGGGCAGTCGCTGCAAATGCTCAAGGCCGCGATCGAGGCCAGCGAAGCCGGCATGTGCGTGGCCGACGCCCAAGCGCCCGACTATCCGCTGGTGTATGTGAATCCGGCCTTCGAGCGCATCACCGGCTATACCGCGGCGCAGGCGCTGGGACGCAACTGCCGGTTTCTGCAAGGAGGCGAGCGCGATCAGCCGGCCTTGGCGGAAGTGCGCGCGGCGCTGCGCGAGGGCCGCAGTTGCAGCGTGGAGTTGCGCAACGTCCGGGCCGATGGCGGCGTGTTCTGGAATGAGATGAGCCTAGCCCCGGTGCGCGGCGAAGCCGGAGCGATCACCCATGTCGTCGGCCTGATGAACGACGTGAGCGCCCGCCACGCGCTGGAGGCCGAGAACGCGAGCACGCAGGGCCTGTACCGCGCCTTGCTGGCCGAGGAGGAACTGGTGCTGAGCGCAACAGATCTGTCCGAAATGTTGCAGCAGGCTTGCGAGCGCCTGAGCGCAAGCGACCTGTTCAGCGCGGCTCTGGTGGGCCGCGCCGGGCCGCAAGGCGATATCGACCTGCTGGCCCAGGCCGGGCGGACCCAGATCAGCGAGACTTGGTACCGCCCCAAGGTGGCAGGCGAACAGGCAGGCCAGAGCCTGGCGGCGCGGGTCTGGAACAGCAAGTGCCTGCAGTTCAGCAACGACTACCTGAATGATCCCGCCTTCGCGATGTACCGCGAGGAGATGCGCGAGGCCGGGGTACGCTCGGTGGCCATCACCCCGATTCTGCGCGGCGGGCATCGCTGGGCCCTTCTCGGCGTCGTGTCCGATCGGGTTGGCGTGTTCACCCCGCAGGTGGTGGAGTTGCTGGAGCGGGTCGCCGTGCTCGTCGGCCACGGGCTCGACGCCTTCGACCTGCGCCGCCGGCTGCAGCAGGAGCACCGGCATATCTCCTGGCTGGCGGAGCACGATCCGCTCACTGGCCTGCTCAACCGCCGCGGCCTGCGCCTGCGGCTGGAGGAGGCGCTGTCGCAGGTGGACGTGCAGGGCGGATTCATCGCGGTCGGCATTCTGGACTTCGACGATTTCAAGCAGATCAACGACAACTACGGCCATGCCGCCGGGGATGGCCTGCTGCGCACCGTGGCGGCGCGCCTGGTGGAGGCGGTGCGCTCCAGCGACACCGTGGCCCGCCTGGGTGGCGACGAGATCGCGCTGGTGTTGCAGGGCATGGCCACGCGCGACGACCTGGAGCCGATGCTGAGCCGCATTCGCCGCGCGGTGGACCTGCCCGTGGCGCTGCCCGGCGGCGAGCGCATGGTGCATGTGCGCGCCAGCCTGGGTTGCACCATCTACCCCGACGACACCAGCGAGCCCGACGAGTTGCTGCGCCACGCCGACCAGGCGCTCTATGCCATCAAGCAGCAGTCGCGCAGTGCCAGTGCTCCGTTCTGGCGCGTCTACCAGCCCGCCACCGACCGCGACCACTTCAACCACCTGCGTCTGGTGCGTGACCGCTTCGCCGAGGGCGGCCTGCGCGTGCACTACCAGCCCGTGGTCGACCTGACGAGCGGGCGGGTGACGGAGGTGGAAGCGCTGGCGCGGCTGGATGACGGCAACGGCAAACTCATGCCGCCGCTGGATTTCATTCATCAGCTCGGCCGCGATGGCCTCGTCGCCCTGACCGGCCAGGTGTTGCGCCAGGCCGTGACCGACGCCCAGCAATGGCAGCGCGACTTGGGCGCCGAGCTGAGCATTGCGGTGAACATGGACCCCGGCATGCTGGCCTCGGGCGAGGCGCTGGCCCTGGTGAACGACGTCGTCGCCACCGCGAGCTTTTCGGCCAGGCGCATCGTGCTCGAAATTCTGGAGCACAGCGACTTTCTTTCGCTCGCCACGGCGCAGCAAGCGTTGTCGGAGCTGCGCGCCGTGGGGTGCCGCATCGCGCTGGACGACGTCGGCAGTGCCTACTCCTCGCTGCTGCGCATGAAAGAGCTGCCGATCGACATCATCAAGCTCGACCAGGGCTTCATCCGCGGCCTGGCCGAGCGGCCGCAGGACTTGCGCTTCGTGCAGAGCCTGACGCAGTTGGCGCGCGGCCTGGGGGTGGATTTCGTCGCCGAGGGCGCCGAGACCGAAGACATCGTCGAGGCCCTGCGCGCCCTGCGCGTGCCGCAGGCGCAGGGCTACGGCATTGCCCGGCCCATGCCCGCCTCGGACTTCGGTCCGTGGCTGCAGAGCTGGTCGCAGCGCATGCGGCCGAGCGAGCCGGGCTTGCTCACGCGCATTGCCGACATGCTGGTGGGGCTGGACGTGGACCTGCTGCTGGCGTCGCGCCAATCGGTACAGACTCCGGACCTGTCCATCAGCCATCCGCAGGAGCAGTGCGCGATCTGCCAGTGGCTGCAGCAAAGCGGTCTGCCGCACGACAGCCCGCTCGTCCTCGCCCACCAGGAACTGCACGCCATGTTCCATGACTGGCTGGAAGCCGGAAGGAATGCCGACAGCAGCATGATCCAGTCGGCCCTCGACCACTTCCTGCGCACCGCGGGCGACCATCTCCGCAGCCTGCGCGAGGCCCCGAGGCCCTGAGCGGGCCCGGCCCGAGGCAGAGCAGGGCGCTCAAGCTTCCAGCGGCTGTTCCCGCCGCGGTTGCGGCGCCCGCAAGGCCCCTTTGCTCAGGTGCAGCACGCTGTCGCAGCGCTTGGCCAGTTCCGGGTCGTGGGTCACCAGCACCATGGCGGTGCCGTGTTCGCGGGTGATATGCGCCAGCAGGTCGAAAATCACCTGGGCCGCGTCGGTGTCGAGGTTGCCGGTGGGCTCGTCGGCCAGCAGCAGGGCGGGGCGGGTGACCAGGGCGCGCGCCACGGCCACGCGCTGGCGCTCGCCGCCGGACAGCTCGCCCGGCTTGTGGTGGATGCGCGACCCCAGGCCCACGTGCTCCAGCATCTCGCTGGCCTTGGCCTGCGCCGATGCGGCGGCTTCGCGGCGGATGCGCAGCGGCATCATGACGTTGTCCAGCGCGGTGAATTCCGGCAGCAGATGATGGAACTGGTAGACGAAGCCGACGCAGCGGTTGCGCCAGGCGCCTTGCTCGGCGGCGTTCATCGCCGCCCAGTCGCGGCCACACACCTGGATGCTGCCGGAGTCGGCCCGGTCCAGCCCGCCGAGCACATGCAGCAGCGTGCTCTTGCCCGAGCCGGAGGCGCCGGTGATGGCCAGCGATTGGGCCGCCTGCACCTGCAGGCTGGCGCCGGCCAGAACTTCGACCGTCTGCGGCCCACCCGCGAAGCGTTTGTCGACGTCACGGGCGATGAGGATGGGTGGGTTCATGGCGCGGGCCGGGAAGGGTTGGTGGGGTTCTGGAGCTGGACTTGCACTTCGACTTGGGCCTGATATTCGGGCACCAGCGCAGCCAGCAGGGCCTTGACCTGGGCGGCATCGGGCTCTGCAGTGGGCGTGGCCCCAGGGCCGCCGCTCGGCAAGGAATCGCCCCCCGAGGAGGGTGTGGAAGCTTGGGCGCGGCCCGGGCTTTCCTGGCGTGCCAGGGCCGTATTGGGCGTGGCGATGCAGGCGACCAGCGCGTTCAGGTCGAGGGTGCGGGCATCGGCGTCGCCATGCCGCGCCACGCGCAGTTTGGGGTGGGGCGTGGGCAAGGTGGTTTCGTCGTCGGCCAGCAATTCCTCGAACAGCTTTTCGCCAGGACGCAGGCCGGTGAACACCACCGGCACTTCGTCTTCGCTCTTGCCGGAGAGGCGAATCATGAGCCGCGCGAGTTCGACGATCTTCACCGGCTCGCCCATGTCGAGCACATAGATTTCGCCGCTCTCGCCCATCAGCCCGGCCTGCAGCACGAGTTGCGCGGCTTCGGGAATGGTCATGAAAAACCGCACGATGTCCGGGTGCGTCACCGTGACCGGACCGCCGGCGGCGATTTGCTGCGTGAAGCGCGGCACCACGCTGCCGCTGGAGCCCAGCACATTGCCGAAGCGCACGGCCACCATGCGCGTGCCCGGGTGCTGCCTGGCCACGGCCTGCAAGGCACGCTCGGCCAGGCGCTTGCTCGCGCCCATCACATTGGTGGGGTTCACGGCCTTGTCGGTGGAGATGAGCACGAAGCGCTGCGCGCCGCAGGCGGCTGCGGCGCGCGCGGCGTGCAGCGTGCCCAGCACATTGGTGCGTACCGCCTCGATCGCGTTGTCGCCCTCCATCAGCGGCACATGCTTGTAGGCCGCGGCGTGGAACACCACCGCCGGCCGGTGGGCGGCAAATAACAAACGCAGGCGCTCGGCCTCGCGCACATTGGCGGTGAGGTAGACCGCCGGCAGCTCCGGGTGGCGGGCCTTGAGCTCCTGCTCCAACTGGTAGATGGCGAACTCGGACACATCGACGCACACCAGCTTGCCCACGCCGAACCGGGCGAGCTGGCGGCACAGTTCCGAGCCGATGGAGCCGCCCGCACCCGTGACCAGGGCGCAGCGCCCGGCCAGCAGCTCCGACAGGCCGCGCACGTCGAGCTGCACGGCTTCGCGTCCCAGCAGATCGTCGAGTTCCAGGGTGCGCGGGCCGGCCGCGGGTGCCCCGGCCCCGGCTTGCAGCCAGTCGTCGGCGCGCGGCAGGGTGAGCAGGGCGAGGCGCGCATCGCTGGCCTGCTCCAGCAGCAGGCGGCGGGCGGATGAACCTGCGGCGCCAGCCACCAGGGCGTGGCTCACGCCCAGCTGCCGCGCGGCGGTGCCCAGCTTCAGCGGCGGCCCGAGCACGTCCATGCCCTGCAGGCTGCGGCCGGCTTCCGAGGGCGTTGGGCTGTAGATGGCCACGGCCCGCCATTGCTGGCTGGCACGCAGGGTTTGCAGCACGGTGGCGGCGTCGTCCAGGCTGCCCAGCACCAGCAGCGGCTGGGCGCTCTCGCGCAGCGCGCCCAGGCTGCTGCGCTCGGCGCGCATGCGCGCCAGCAGGCGCAGGGCGAGCAAGCCGGCACCCGCCAGCAGCGGATGGATGAAGACGATGGAGCGCGGAAAATTGGGCAGGCGTATGACCAGCAGCGCCGCCGCCAGCGCCAGCGCGGCAACCCCCGAGGCCGTGGCCAGGCGGCGCACGTCCGGCAGGCTGGCGTGGCGCCACGGCGTGCGATACGCGCCGAAGGCCAGCAGGCAGCCGCCCCACACCACAACCGCCAGCGGCAGGCTGACGGCGACGATGTGCACGATATTGGCGGGCGCGTTGTTGCTGAACAGACTGAAGCGAAAGGCGAAGGACGCGAGCCAGGCCAGTGCCACCACGGCCGCGTCGTTCAAGGGAGGAAGCCAGCCGATGCGGCTGGTGGTGCGGCGCCTGAGTTTCATGCCGTCTGCACCATCAGCTCCAAGCCGCGCGCCACCAGCTCGCACACCCGCTCGCGCTGCGCCGCGCTCATGTTCGAGCCCGAGGGCAGGCAAACGCCGCCTTCGAACAGGGCGCGGCTCACGTCGTGTGTGAGCCCCCAGGGCCGGCCAGCCGGCCCGTCCCCCGAGGGGGGCGAGGAAACTTGGGGCGGCCCGGCGTTTCCTTGAGCCGGCGCATGCGGGAAGTAGCGGCAGCCGGCATACAGCGGCTGCAGGTGCATGGGCTTCCACACCGGGCGGGCTTCGACGTTGTGGCGCTCCAGGAAGTCGAGCAGGGCATCGCGGCGCGCCTGGGCGCCTTCGCCTTCGAGTACGAAGGCCGAGAGCCAACGGGTGGAGCGGTGGCCTTCGGGCTCGGCCATCCAGCGCAGGCCCGGCACGCCCGCCAGCGCCTGCCGGTATTGTTCGAACACGGCGCGGCGGCTTTGCACCCGCTGCTCCAGCACACGCAATTGGCCGCGGCCGATGCCCGCGAGCACATTGCTCAGGCGGTAGTTGTAGCCGTCTTCCACATGCTCGTAATGCCGCGCCGGTTCGCGCGCCTGGGTGGAGAGGGCGCGGGCGTGGGCGATGAGCGCGGCGTCGTTGCTCACCAGCATGCCGCCGCCCGAGGTGGTGATGATCTTGTTGCCGTTGAAGGAGAACACCGCAAGCCGGCCGAAGCTGCCGCTGGGCTGGCCGTGGTAGCTCGCGCCCAACGATTCGGCCGCGTCTTCCAGCATGGGCACGCCGGCGGCGTGCAGCAGCGGCAGCAGCGCGCGCATCTCGGCGCTCTGGCCGTAGAGGTTGACGACCACGGCGGCTTTCGGCGTGATGCCTTGCGCGCGCAGTGTGGCCAGCGCCGCCGCCAGCGCCTGCGGCGACATGTTCCAGCTCTCGGGCTCCGAGTCGATGAACACCGGCGTGGCGCCGAGTTGCTTGATGGGGTTGGCGCTGGCCACGAACGTGAGGCTGGAGCACAACACCACATCCCCCGGCCCGACACCCAGCAGCCGCAGCCCGAGATGGAGAGCCGCTGTGCCCGAACTGGTGGCCGCCGCGTGTTGCACACCCACCAGCGCGGCGAGTTCCTGCTCGAAGCCGTCGACATGGGGGCCGAGCGGGGCGATCCAGTTGCTGCTGAAGGCCTCTTGCACCAGCCCGACTTCATCCTCGCCCAGATGCGGCGAGGACAGATAGACGCGCTGCGACAACTCGCGCCGCGTGATGAGGTCGACCGCGCGGCCTGCCGCGTCCACCACCGGAACATGGTCGATGCGATGCGCGTCCATCAACGCCAGCACGTCGCGCTGGGTGGCCTGCAGCCCGACCGTGAGCGGCGGATGCGAGGGCAGCACCGACAGTGGCGACGCGGCCTCCACCCCCGCCAGCGCGGCGCGGCGCAGGTCGCCGTCGGTCACGGTGCGCAGCAGGCGGCCGGTTACGCCATCAGTGCCAGCGGTGACGAGCAGGATGCCTTGCGCGGTGGCGTCGAGCCGCGCCAGGGCGTCATGCAGACTGGCGTTCGGGGGGATGCAGAGCCGGGTGAAGGATTCGGGTTTCATGCGGAAGCACCTTGAAGCGGGCGGGCGGGCACTCCCGCCCAGGCCTGGTCATCTGGCAGGTCCTGCAGCAGCACGGCGCCGGCGCCCAGCGTGGCGTTGCGGCCGACGTGCAGATTGCGCAGCACGGTGCTGCCGGCGCCGACCAATGCGGCTTCGCCCACCCGCACCGCGCCGCCGAGTTTGGCGCCGGGGGCGATGTGGGCCCAGGCGGCGATGCGACAGTCGTGATCGACCACGGCACCGTGGTTGACGATGACGCCTGCGCCCAGCTCGGCCAGCGGCCCGATCACGCATTGCGCGGTGATGAGACAGCCGGGGGCGATGCGCGCCGTAACCGCCACGCTGGCGTGGGGGTGAACGATGGTGGAAAGCGTGGCTTGCGGCAACCCGGCGCGAAGTTGGTCGGCCTCTTGCCGCCGCACCGGATTGTTGCCGATGGCCACATGCAGGGCCAGCGGCGCGGGCAGATCGGCCAGGGCTTCGGGCGCGAGCACGGGCACGCCGGGCAGCAGCGCGGTGCCCCAGGCGGCGGGGTTGCGGTCGCTTGCCACCACGCCGCGAAACGCGCCGCTGCACAGCGCAGCATCGGCAGCGACGCGGCCATGCCCGCCGGCACCGAAGACGATCAACAGGGGCTTGTCGGATGGGGCGGACATGGACATTCAGTAGCGGTTGACCTTGTGCAGCAGGTCGGCGGACAAGGGCAGGGTAGCGAGCAGATGGGCGATGCGCGCGGCAGTCTGGCCGTCGCCATAGACATTGTGCGGCGGCCAGGGACCGTGAGTGATGGAAGTCCGCACGGCGGTGGCGATGGAGGCGGCTTCGACGGGAACGTCGGCGGTGTTGGCGTTGCGCTCGCGCAGGTTCTGCCGCGTGCCGACGTTGACCGCCGGCGTGCCGAAGCTGGCGGCTTCGATGATGCCCGAGGAGGAATTGCCGACCAGCACGGCGGCGTGGCGCAGTGCGGCCAGATACGCCGGGCGCGGCAGATGGGTGATGCGCTTGAGCCCCGGCCAGCGTTGCGCTTCGAGCGCTTGCACGATGTGGCCCGAGCCGGCGTCGGCATTGGGCGCGAGCCAGATGACGTCGAAGTCCGTGCCTGCACCGGCAGCGCGCAGACCCTCCAGCAGCGCCCCGGTTTGCTGGGCGGCGTCTTCGGCCTCTTGCACGACGGGGTGGAACACGACCAGAGCGTAGGGGCGACCAGCCTTCAGACCGAGCGCATCGAGTGCGCTGGCGCGCGGCGCGGTGAGCGCGGCGCCCAGATCGTCCAGCCCCGGCGCGCCGACCACATGCACCCGCCGCGGCTCTTCACCCATGGCGATCAGCCGTTCGCGCGATTCCGTGGTGGCGCAGAAATGCAGCGCGGCGAGTTTGCTGATGGCGTGGCGCACGGCTTCGTCCACCGTGCCCGAACGCTCGCCGCCATGAATGTGAATGGCGGGCACGCCCAGATGCAGCGCGGCGGTGGCCCCGGCCAGCATCTCGCCGCGGTCGCCCAGCAGCAGCAGGGCGTCGGGGCGCTCGGCGGCGAGCACGTCGACCAGGCCCAGCAGGGTTTGGCCGACGGCGCGCGCCATGCCGCTGCGGTCGCGCGCCTGCACGTCGCTGGGAATGCGCGCCGCTAGCGCCAAGCCGCTGGCGGCGATCTCATCGACCGTGTGGCCGTAGTCCGGGTGCAAGTGCATGCCGGTGACGGCCACGGCGACATCGAGCGCCGGATGCGCGGCGGCGGTGCGCAGGCTGCGCTGCATCAAGCCGAAGTCGGCGCGGGTCCCGCTCAGGTAAAGAATGCGGCGGGTCATGCCAGATCGGCCCATTGCAAGGCACGGCCGGCGGCGGTGTCGGCGCGCAGGCGTTTGCCGATGACGGCGTCGAGTTCCGCTGCGGCAATGCCGCTGGCGGGGCGGCGCAGTTGCAGGTGGCCGCGCTTGAGCACCGTGCCGGCGGACAACGCTGCGGCCAGCACTACGCTGCGACGGGCGACGGCGCGCACTTCGAGCTCATCCGGGCGCGGCGCTTTCACGCCATCGCCCAGCATGGCTTCGATGCGGCGGATGTCTTGCACCAGGGCGGTGAACTCGGGCAACTCGCTCGATGCCTGATGATCGGGGCCGGGCAGCTTGCGGTCGAGGGTGATGTGCTTTTCCACCACGCCGGCACCCATCGCCACGGCGGCGAGCGCGGCGGCGTTGCCCAGGCTGTGGTCGGAATAGCCGACGGGCAGGCCGGTGGCGTCGGCCAAAGTGCGCAGGGCGCGCAGGTTGAGCGCGGCGTCGGGCGCGGGGTAGGCGGAGGTGCAGTGCAGCAGCACCAGCGGCGCTTGCATCGGTGCGGCGGCCTGGGGCGTTCCGCGTTGTTCCCATATGGCGCGCACCCAGCGCACCGCTTGCTGCGCCTCGCCCAGATCGGCCATGCCGGTGGAGAGGATGAGCGGCAGGCCGCTGGCTGCGGCTTTCTCCAGCAGCGGGCGATTGACGATTTCGCCCGAGGAGATTTTCAGCCGCCGCACGTTCAGACTGGTGAGCAGATCCACCGCGTTTTCCGAAAACGGCGTGGACATGAATTCGATGCCCACCCGCGCGCAATGCGCGGCCACGGCCCGATGTTGCTCCGCGCTGAGTTCGAGCTTGCGCAGCATGGCGAGCTGGTCGGTCTCGCCGGTATTGCCTTGCTGATAGGCGGCGGTGGCGGTGCCGGGCAGGGCCAGGTCCTCGGCGCGGAAGGTCTGGAACTTGACCGCGTCGGCCCCGGCGGCGTGGGCGGCGTCAATCAGTTGCAGGGCGAGGTCGAGCCGGCCGTTGTGGTTGACGCCGGCTTCGGCAATGATGAACACGCGGTCGTTGGGCATGGCTTCGGATTCAGGACGATTGGCGCGCTTGTTCACGTGCATAGTGCCATTCGGCGAGGGCGAAGTCGTCGGCGGTGTCGATGTCCACCGAACGCGCGGCGGGCATGATGTGGGCCGCGACCTTCACGCTCCACAGCCCGTGACTGGCCGCATGGCGCAGCGCAGCCCGCCGCCAGACGTAGATGGAGCCATTCAGCGCCCACACGGCGGGCGCGCTTTGCCGTGCGGCCAGGCCGCCGCCTTTGCTGATGCCCACGTGGCCGTCGGGCTGCTGCTCGACGAGGTTGAAATAGGGGTTGAAGCCGCTGTCGAAGGCGGTGAGCACGAGGCCGGGAGCGTCGGAGGCGTCCGCCAGGGCGAGGCAACCGTCCAGGTCTTCGCGCCGCCGCAGCGGCGAGGTGGGCTGCAGATCGACGATGCGTTCAATCGTCTGTCCTTGCGCTTCCAGGTGTGCGACGAGATGCTCGATGACGGGCAGTTTCGGCGTGTCGTCCCGCGCCAGTTCGGGCGCACGCAGATAGGGCACGGTCGCGCCAGCCTCGCGCGCAACGCGGGCGATCTCGGCGTCGTCGGTGGAGACGTACACGCCGGAGATGGCCGGCTGCGCCAGCGCGAAGGCAATGCTGTGCGCGATGAGCGGTTTGCCCGCGAACGGCAGGATGTTCTTGCCCGGCAGCCCCTTGCTGCCGCCGCGCGCGCAGATGGTGGCGATGGTGGTCATGGGGTTCACCAAATGCAGCGCAAGCCGGGAAGCCGATGCAGTTTTTCATCCACGGTGATCAGCGGAGCGCGCCATTCCAGCGCGGTGGCGGCAATCAGACGGTCGGCTGGATCGTTGCGCAAAAGATCCGGGTGCTGGGTACGCTGCGCAATGCGTGCGGTGATCGGCAAGACTTGCAAGTTGAGGGCACTGATGATGTCGTCGATATAGCCTGCCACGTTGTCTGCGGCGATGGTGAGCCTGCCCTTGGCACCCAGCATGGCAATTTCCCAGAGACTGATGCTGCAGCAGGCCAGGTCGCCGCTTTCCGCGGCTTCATCCATGGTTTGACGGGCTTTGGGGCCGAGTCGTTGCGGTGCATCCGCCCAAAACAGCAGGGCGTGCGTGTCACAGATGATCGGCATCGGCATTCCACGCGTCCGTCATGGGTGCGAGAACATCGCCTGCGATCACCCGCCCGCGCTGTGCGGCAAGCCGTTGCAGTGCAGCATCGCGTGCATTCTGGGTGCGATTGGGGCCAAGTTCCGCCACGGTTTTTCCTCGCACGGTGATGGCAATGCGCTCGCCTTGCTGGGCGCGGCGGACCAGGGACGGCAGATTGTCACGCAGAGAGGTGAGTGAGATGGTGGTCATGGCAAGACTCGAATCCAATCTGTACAGAAAGAATGTACAAATTATAGTGCGCTGATTGCAGCAGGCTTGTGGAATGGCGAGAGCGTCGCGTTGCCGAGCAGCGCCAGCGCTTCATCCGCCACCGCATCGGCCGCCAGGGTCGGTCGCGCCCAGGTCGTGGGTTCGGGGCGGTGGTCCAGAACGGCGTTGACGGCGGCTGGCAAGTCGGGCACATCCGCCACGCCTTGGGCAATGCCCAGGGTGGCGAAGCTGAAGGCCGACAGTGCGCCCGGCGAGCATTGCATGGCCAGCACCGGAATGCCCACGCTGGCCGCCTGCAGGCCCACGGTGGTGGTTTGCACCACGACACCATCGGCAGCGAGGATCAGCGGGTCGATGGGCTCTGCGCCGGGCACGCTGAAATGCACTGCGGGGCTGTCGGGCAGGCGCGGGTAGCGGTGCCAGTGGTTGGGATGGTGGCGCACGATGAGTGCGGCATCCGGGCGCGTCTGCGTCCAGCGGCGCAATTCGGCTTCCATCGCCAGCGGCAGCGCGTCGCCTTCGGGCCAGCGGGTATCGGGATGGCTGCGCGGTTCCGGGTGGGCGGCAAGCAGAACCACCTTTTTGTCTTGCCAGCCGAGTTGAGCGCGGAATGCGGCGGCGGCTTGGCGCGTGGCGGCGCTGTGCAGGGCGTCGAACGCCGGGTTGCCGGTGATGGCGATGATCTCCGGCGCCCAGCCTGCGCGCATGAGGTTGTCGCGCACGGCATCACTCAGCACGCAGACGCGGCTGGGGTGGCGGGTGCGGGCGGCGAAGGCGTCGCCGACGAAAGCCGACGGGCCGCCCCCAGGCTTTCGCTCCCGCTCGGGGGGGGAGGTCCGCTCGCGGACTTCCAGGGGCGCAGCCAGGCCGAACAGGTCGAGCATGGACAGACTGGGAACTCCTGCCTCCGATGCTGCATCGACCACCGCCTGTTCGCTGCGTGGCGAGTTGGTCGCCAGCACCAGATCGGGTTTGAACTGCGAGAGGATGCGGCGGAAAAAACCGATGGGGTAGAAGCCGTGGCGGCCTTTTTCCGTGAGCACTTGCTGTGCGGCCACCGCGCCGAGCTGCCGCTGCAAATCCCAGGCGTTGACGCCGAGATAGGCCAGGGTTTCGGCCTCGGGAATGTCGGGGTGGGTGTTGCCGGCTTGCAGGGCGCGGCCCAGGCCCAGCGCCTGTGTTTGTTCTTCGGGCGAGAGCAGATGCAGCAAATCCGCATAGCCCAGCGGCGTTTCGCCCGCGTCCAGCGCGGCGCGTCGGGCGGTGGTGAGGGCCAGCAGGTCGATGTGCGCGCCCGGCAGGCGCGCGCGCAACGACTTGAGCACCGGCAGCATCATGGCGATATGCCCGCCACCGTAGGCCACGGCGAGAAGGCGTGGGCTGGCTGATGGATTGGCTGGTGTGCTGGCTGTGGTCGTGTTCATCGGGGCGCTGTGCTCAGTCTGGAAGCTGCGGCTCGAAGCGCTGCGCCCACAGTTCCAGCGCGGCCAGGGCGCGCAGCTCGCGGGTGTGGTTGGCGCCACCCGACACATGGTCGTCGAACAGCTTGCGCACCTGCGCCATGTCGAACAGGCGCGTGCCCAAGGCGTTTGGGGCGAACAGCAGGTCGTGCAGCCATTGTTTGCGCGCGCCGCGGAACCAGTCGCCGATCGGCACGGTGAACATCTGCTTTTTGCGGTGGGCGAGGTCGGCACCGATGAGGGGTTCCACCGCGCGTTTGAACCAGTGCTTCTTGTCGCCGTTGTGCAGCTTGGTGCCGCCTTCGGCGCGGAAGGCGAATTCCATCATCCGCCAGTCGAGGAAGGGCGTGCGCGCCTCCAGCGACACGGCCATGCCCATGCGGTCCGGCTTGACCAGGTTGTTGCCCGGCAGCAGCAACATCATGTCGAGGAAGAGCATCTGGTTGACGCGGTCGAAGTGCGCAGCCTGCTCGAACCAGGGCGCGGCCACGTCGCGCACGCTGTCCACGTCGGCCAGTTTGCGGCGTAGCCAGGGCTGGAACAGGGCGGCGCGGGCCTGGGCGCCGAACAGGCCCGTGTGCTCGACGTATTGCCGGGCGAAGCCGGCGGCGGGCAAGTCGCGCAACGCGGGGTCGGCCATGAAGCCGGCGTATTTGTCGTACCCGGCGAAGAGTTCGTCGCCGCCGTCGCCGGTGAGCACGACTTTGACGTCCTGCACGGCGAGTTCGCTCACCTTCAGCGTGGGCATGAACGAGGCATCGCCGTGCGGCTGGTCGCAATGCCACAGCACATTCGCCCAGTCGTCCAGCATGTCGGGCTGGACGATCTGCTCGCGGTGCGTTGCGCCGAAGCGCTGCGCCGCGTCGCGGGCGAAGGGCGACTCGTCGAAGCGCGGGTCCGGAAAGCCGATGCAGAAGCTGCGCACCGGCTCGCGCTCGAGGGAGCGCCGGGCCGCCCCAAGTTCCCTCGACTCCCCTGGGGGCCGGGCCGGGCTCGGCCCCGCCCCGGGGGTGCCCATATGCCGCGCCATCAGCGCCACCACGGTGCTGGAATCGACCCCGCCGGAGAGAAACGCGCCGAATGGGACGTCGGCGCGCAGCCGCAGGCGCACGGCGTCGTCGAGCAGGGCGAGGAAGTCGTCCTGCCAGGCGCTGAAGTGTTGTGCGGCAGGTTGCTGCTCGGCCAGGCTCCACCAGCGCCGGGTTGCGCTGCCGGTTGATGTGAGGCTGAGCACGGTGCCGGGCATCACATGCCGAACGCCCGCAAACAGGGTGAAGGGCGGCGGCACATAGTTGTAGGCGAGGTAGTGCTGCAGCGCGGGCAGGTCGAGCGTGGGCTTACCCGGCTGCGCGGCCAGCAGCGCCTTGATCTCGGAGCCGAAGAGCACGCGGCTGCCGTCGTCCTGCACGAACAGGGGTTTGACGCCAATACGGTCTCGCACCAGATGGAGGGTTGGCAGGTCGGGATTGCGCGCATCAAAAATGGCGATGGCGAACATGCCGTTGAGGCGCGGAAGAAAGTCCAGACCTTCGCGCTCGTACAGGCGCAGCAGCACTTCGGTGTCGCTGTGGTCGGTGTGGAAGCGCACGCCCTGGCGCTGCAGTCCGGCGCGCAGCTCCACATGGTTGAAGATCTCGCCGTTTTGCGCCAGCGCGATCTTGCCGTCGTCGCTGACGAAGGGCTGATGGCCGCCCGCGATGTCGATGATGGACAGCCGCCGGTTGCCGATGGCGACTCCCTTTGCTTCGAACACGCCGCTGTCGTCCGGCCCGCGGTGGACGAGGCTGGCGTCCATCGCCGCCAGCGCCTGCGCTGCAAGGCTGCTGCCGGAGCGGTCGAAATAGCCGTAGATGCCGCACATGGTTCAAGCCGAAGTGAAAAGTGGGATTGTCGGTGACACGGGATCGGAAAGGCCCGCCGCGCGGGCGAGTTGCGTTCGAACTGGCAGCGGGCAAGGGCGGACAAAGAGCAGTGAAGCGGCGGCGCTGTCTCAGTTGCCGCCGGCCCGAAACAGTTGCCTTGCGGTCAGCCAGATGATGTACAGGTCGCGCCGCACGCCGTGGTGGCGCACATAGTCCAGATCGGCCTGCAGGCGTTGCTGGGGCGTGGCGCGCGAACGGTACAACGCCTGCGCCAGGCCGGTGATGCCAGGGCGCACGCTGCAGCGCAGGGCCCAGTCGGCGGGTGTGTAGTCGGCCGCTTGTGCGGGCACGTCGGGGCGCGGGCCGACCAGGCTCATGTCGCCGCGCAGCACGTTGATGAGTTGCGGCAGTTCGTCCAGGCTGGTGCGCCGCAGGATGCGCCCAACGCGGGTGATGCGCGGGTCGCCGCTGGCGGTGCGCTGCGGCCCCAGGCGCTCGGCATCCACCACCATGCTGCGGAATTTCAACACCATGAAGGGGCGGCCGCCGCGCCCCACGCGCAACTGGCCGAACAGCACCGGACGGCCGCTGTCGAACCAGACCGCCAGGGCCACCAAGGCCATGGGCAGCGCCAGCAGCAAGGCGGCGGCCAGGGCGATGGCGAGGTCGAACAGGCGCTTCATGGGGAGGTCAGTGCATGTCGTGGCAGCGCTGGGTGCGCAGGCGCACTGTGCGGCGCCCGGTCCAAAGGGGCCAAGTGTTCAAGCTGCCGACGCGTGCGTGGGCTGTGCAGCGCTTGGCGCCGACTCGCCCAAGATGGCGGCAGCCTTGGCGATCAGGTCGCGGGCCAGCAGGCGATCGCTCTCTACTTCGTCCGGCGTGCGTGTGGCCAGCACCTGCGCGGCATGCCGCAACCGCGCGATTTCGCAGCGGTAGACGCCCTGCCAGGCCAGCCCTGCCTGTGCGTGCCCGGGTTTGTGCACGCCTTCCAACATTTCGCGATTGAAGGTGCGCGAGAGGATCACGCTGCTGGAACCCAGGCGCAGATGCTCGGCCAGCACCACGCGGCCGGGCAGCAGGCCTTCGTCCAGCCGCGCAATGCCGCCGAAGCCAAAGCGCTTGCCGGCGGCCTGCGCGGCCTGCGCCACGCGCTCGACCACGCCGCTGCCGAGCGGCTCGAACATGAAGCGGGCGCCGAGTTGGCGGTGCAAGTCGTTCAAGCCGACGTAGATTTCATCCAGCCCCGGCAAGGTGGCCCAGGCGGGCAGCGATTCCAGCGCCGCCCGGGTCTCCAGCAAGGCCATGCCGCGAGCGCGGCCAGCGATATGGTGCAGGAAGGCCTGCAACACATCCGGCTGCTCGAACATCGGCAGCATCAGGGTGTCGGCTCCGGCAGCGATGGCCTGCCCGATCTCGTCGCCGCTGCCGGCATGCAGCGGATTGATGCGCACGATCAGATCGGCCTTCGGCACCGCCGCGCGCACGCGGGCAATGTCCTCGGGACGGTGGTCGGAAATGAACGTTCCCAGTCCGCCTTGGCGCGCCTGCTTGCCCAGCCGCTCCAGATCCACCATGATCCGGCCCACGCCGCAAGCCTGGGCCAGGGCTGCGAATTCGGCATTGTTGGTGATCTGAATCCAGTCCATGCGGGGTGGAAAATTGGCGGTTTGAATCAGTGCCGAGTGTAACGGCGCAGCAGCTTGCGGCCGACCTCGGAGCCCAGTGTGTCCCAACGCAGCAACACTGCCAAACCCACGGTAAACAGCGCGCCTGCCAGCACTGCGGGCAGCGCCAGTGGCTGCATGCCGGAGGTGGAAGCGGGCGCCGCGTCAAGCAGCCAGCCCATGGCACCCAGCAGTGCCAGGGAGGCCAGCAACAAGCCGCTGTTGCGCAACTCGAAATCGTCGGTGCGGGTGCCCAGGCGTTGCCACAGCACGGCGGTGGCCACCAGATAGGCCGCGCCATAGGCGGCCAATGCCCGCCACCAGACGTCGGGCAGCCACCAGCCAAGGGCAAACAGCGCCAGCAGGCCGCAGCCATAGCCCAGCACCTGGTCGGCGATGCGGCGGTGGCTGTTGAGCCGCGCCGCCAGCACCAGTTGCGCCGCCTGCAGTGGCAATAACGCCAGAATCCAGCGCATGGATTGCACCACCTCGCCCTGATCGGCCGTGTTCATATGCCCCCAGCCGAACACCAGGCGCACGCCCAGCGGCGCAGCAAGCATGCCGCAGGCGCCGAGCAGCGCTGCCAGCAGCAGCATGGACTGCATCCACTGCCGCCCGCGCAGGCGTGCGCCTGCCGCGTCTCCAGCAGCTTCTGCCGCCGACAAACGGGCCAGGGCGAGCGCTGCAGCCACGGCGAACAGGGTATGCAGCGGCAACTCGCCGACGCGCTGGGCGTAATGGAACACGCCCAGGCGCCCGGGCCCGGCGCTTGATGCGAAGGCGCGCGCCGCCAGGGTGTAGAGCACCGTCAAGCCAGAGGCTGCCAGGGCCAGTGCGGCGGCCTGCAGTCCATTCGCGTCGGGCCAGAAGGGCGAGTTTGCCGACGGGGCATGTGGCAAGTTGGCAACGCGTCGCATCAGCGCCCACCTGGCGATGGCGGCGGCGACGATGCCGGCGGCAATCCAGCCGAATTGGTGCAAGCGCGCAGCCAGCACCAGCCCGGCGATGAGCACCAGATTGAACACCACGTGCCCGGCGTATTGCCACTGCAAGCGCCCTTGCGCCTGCAGTGCAGCCGCGCTCACCATGGCGACCGCACCGGCCGGCAAGGCCACCAGAGCCGCCAGTCCCAGGGTGTGGGCGGCCAGATGGGCGTCAACACCCACCAGCCCCGGCGCCAGCCAATGGGTGATGGGAGCCTGCAGCAGCCAACTCGCGAGCCCGGCGCCGGCAAAGGCCACCAACGCAAACCGGCTCCAGCGCGCAGCCTCGGCGGCAATGACCTCGGGCGCCCGTCCGGCCATGCGCGGCACCATCACCGCCGGCACTGCCGCCCCCCAGAGCAGCGAGACGGTGAAGTCCGGGTAGGACATGGCCACGAGCGCCGCATCCGCATGGCCGCTCAGGCCGAACTGGGTGGCGACCACGGCGTCGCGCAGCACGCCCAGCAGGCGGCTGGCGGCGAGCAAGAGCAGGCTGAAAGAAAAGACCCGTGCGATGGACATAGCCGCGCATTGTCGCTTCCATCCAGGCTGACAGTCCGCTTGAAACAACAGGATTGCGGCGCGCATCGGCCCGTGCCATCAGCACCTGGGTTCTTGGGGGATGGCTGACCCCAAACGACGCGTTTTCAGTTGTATATAATTGCCGTTTTGCTTGCGCCCGTAGCTCAGTTGGATAGAGTACTTGGCTACGAACCAAGGGGTCGTGGGTTCGAATCCTGCCGGGCGCACCAATTTATTGCAATGAAATCAATGCCCTAGCGAAGTTGTTCGCTAGGGCATTTTTCTTGGTTTGTCCAATTCACGAGGGGTTGTCCCATTAGCGGAGCGGTTTGACCCGTTCTGGGCGGCGCCGATAGACACGCATTGTCGTGCGCTCATCGGCATGGGCGAGCAGTTGGCGGGCATGTGCAAGTGTCTCGGCATCACTCGCGCATTTCGCGCGCAGGTCATGCTCAGTGAACTTGGTTTTTACCTTCGTTTCTGACAAGATGCGTTCCATGAAGCGCTGCCACATGGAGTCCCAGCCGTGGGCGTGGCCGCTCTCATCCACGTAGCTCTCGCCTCGGCGGTTGCAGAACAAGTGAGGGGAGAGCACCGGGCGCATGGCCTTGGCCATCTCGATGGCCGCACGCAACTCCGCTGACCATTCGATGATGAGCCGCTTGCCGGTAGTGTTTGCTGTCTTGCTCGGCTGGACGTGGATGCCATCCTCCTGGAAATCGGTCATTGTGAGACGCAGAAGGTCACCCCGGCGGAGGCCAGTGATCAGTTTGATACGCATATAGGCCTGGATCATCCCGACGCTGCCTTTCTTGCGAGTGGAAGGCAACGACAAAGATTCAATCACTTCCCAGTCCTCGATGTATCGGGTACGAGGACTCTCTCCTTCCAACCTGACTTCGAACTTGAACGGATGGCGGTCGATGTAGCCCCATTGCACCGCCTTCGTGAAGGCATGGGAAAGGACTTCGACCTCGCGATGTGCAACAACCCGACCACCTGTGACGCGGCCTTCAACGCTTTTGCTTTTGACGCTGCGTTTGTCTACGTACTTGTAGACCGTTTGAGGTTTTATCGCGGATATCGGTAGCGCCCCGAACACGGCGCGCAGCTTCTTGATTGCAAGTTGATTGCTTTCCTGGGTCTGCGGTGCCTTGGTCGGCACGACCTCCAGTGCGTAGCGGTCGAGAAGCTGACCGACCGATCTCACTTCGGGCGTGGAACCCAGACGCTCGGCCCAGATTCTGTAGGCCTCTGGAAGGGTTTTTCCGAGGCGGAATTGCTGTTTGCCTTCCCAAAGGTCTTCAAGACCAGGTGGGACGCTGTAGTAATAAGCACCGTGCCGATGCTTCCATCGTGCCGGCAAGCCGCGGTTTTCAGAATTGCGGGGGCGTGGCATTCCTCTTCCCCTTTAACGGTCAGATATTTTCCCAGGCCGGCTCAAGTTCAGCTTGGCGTCGTTGAGATATGGTGGCACCCAGATCGGCTTCAACGAATGATCGCGTTACGGTCGGAGTGCCGTCCGGACGCACACGATGTGGAATGCCCATGGATCGCAATGCCCGAATCTGGGCACTTGGGCGCATGCGCCCAGTCAGCTCTCGCAATTCGGCAGTGGTAAGGAACATATCCATAGTCTTGCCTTTCTTGCTTCAGGGGCCAATCGTTTGCTGTTGTTCCAACCGCCCCCAATGGGCCAACCCCTGCATGCAGGACGCGGTGAAGTCGCCATACAGCGCCACCGTGATCCACTGGCCGAGCGGCATGAACATCGTCAGTCCCATGGCATTGCCGATCAGCAAGAACCAGTAGCCCCGTCGATTGCGGCGCTTGATGAACGCATTGCCCACAACTGAGAGGCCCGTCAAGGCGACGTTCAGCGCAGTCACAACAGGGGTCACGCCAGTCTCCATCGGAACCCGGAGGGCATCTGAGCCGAGTCGTGTTGGTGCATTGCATGGATTCCGCCCGGCGTAGTCTTTTCGTGGATGCGCATTCCCGACCATCCCGTCTTTGTGTCTGAGCGAGGGCGCTGTATCCGCAGGTACGCCGCAAGCCACGGCAAGGCTGATCTGCGTTGGGTCATCATGTCCGATCCTCTTCGCACTCGTCCGCCATCTGCGCAAGGCAGCGCCCCAGCGCCCGCACGGCGTCGATGCCCATCGCCGCATGGACGCGGTGGCCCAGCACCAGCAGCGAGGCGGCAACGCGCGCAGGCTCCAGATCCAGGGCGCTGTCCCCCCGTTGCCGCATCACCTGCTGCTGCGCCGTGATGACCGCCAGCGTCTGCCTGGCTTGCGTGGGCGTCGGCAACTGCCCCAGGCGCGCCATGGCCAGCACCCGCTGCGCCTGCTCCAACTGCTGCCGCTGGGCTTCGGGTGAGATCAGGGTGGTCATGGTCAGGATTGAGGTTCTGAAACGTGGAACGTGGCGTCTGGTGCGAGGAGAAAGGAGGAATGAGGGCGACTCCGACCGTCAGAGCTTGCCCCCACCCAGCCCCCTCACGCCATACGCCCCGGCAGCCTCGCGGCAGTCATGGTCAGTCTGCAGCAAGGCCGCACCCTTGCCATACCGCTTCGTGCAGGCGTCCAGGGTGGTCTGGATGGCTGTTCGGTGCTGCAGAGACCAACCCACGTCGTGGCGGGTCCCGCCCGGCGCTTGAGTCATCTGCTGGGGAGTCTTGCCGCACCCAGCCAGCAAGGCCACTGCAGTCAGCCCGACAACGCCCAGGATGACGGCTTTCGAGGTCATGAGGCTTCCTTCCTGCGGATCGGCACACCCGACCCCTGGCTGGGTTCATCGTTCACCCGCGTAGCCCGGGCCTGCTGGCCGGCGGCATAGCCCTGGCGATACGCCAGCTTGCGCGCCAACGCAGCCTGCGGCGGGCGCCCGGCCCAGCCATCACGCTCACCCACCAGGGCGTAGTCCACCGGGCATCGCCAGAACATCATGGCTGGTCCTCAGGCAAAGGCACAGCCACCGGTGCATGGCAGGCTGGGGTTGGGAGCGCGTGAAGGGGCTGCATGGTGTGCAAGGTAGCAGGAGATACGAATCCATGCAATAGCACACGATACGATTGATGCAACAAGGTATTGCTGCCTCTCCGTATCGCGCTCCCATCGCCCCCCGGCAACGCCCCCTGCCACCCGGCTGATTCGGCCCCAGACTAGTCGTCCAGCAGCGGAGCTTGCCTGGGCGCCGGGATCACCTCGATCTCGGTGGCCAGCATCAGCCGCGGTTTGCCGTTGCGATCGCACTCGTAGTCGCCCCGAATGCGCACCGTCTCCCCCAGCATCAGCTTGGCCCGGGTGTGGTCGATGGTGGCGACGCAGCGGATCGCCCCCACACCCTGCACCCCCCGCAGGTGGAAGCGTCCGGCGTCCAGGTCGATCTCGCGCACCTCGCCGACGAAGGCCCCGGTCTTGCGCTGCAGCAGGTCGGGCCGGCGGAGATAGTCGCGCAGCACGAGGCGTGCGCGCTTGGACAAGGCCGCGCTCTTCTCGCCCGGCGCGCCGACATTGACCGTCTCGATGTCCTGGCGCCCCGTGGGGGTCAACGACAGCAGCGTCTCCAGCAGGCTGTCGCGTTGCGCCGGGTCGGGGACCACGTCACGCAGGGCCGCGGTGCTGATGCGGTCCTCGCCGATCAGGCTGGAGGCGCGGGGCAGGCTGTGCACCGCCTCCCGGACGCTGCCGATCAGCGGCTCGTCCGCCACGGTGAACAAGGCCGAGACGACGGATTCGACCTTCACCCCGATGTACAAACTTCCTGGGGCCATCCCGGTGAGGCGTAGATCCAGGCCCCGCGACAAGCGCTTGGCATCGCGCTGCGCCAGATCGAACAGATTGCTCGAGAGTCGGCGCAGCGCCTTCTCGGCCGTGGTCACGACCCAGTTGAACGCGCCCAGGCGCAAGGCACCTTCGCGCAATGCCGGTCCTTGCGCATGCAGCACCAGATCCGACTGGTCCATCACATGCGCCAGGGGGAGGCTGACACGGATGAGGTCCAGCAGCATCGCATGGCTGGCTGAGACCACCTGGGCCGGGGTGACCTGCATGCCCAGGCTCTGGGCGAACAGCCCCTCGGCCACCATGTTCTCCAGCACCGCGCGCAAGGACTGGTCTGCGTTGTCCGTCCAGTTCATGGTCGCACCACCCTCAGGATGCCCTTGGGATCGCGCGGCTGCAGATTGAGCTCCGCCGCGCACTTGTCCCCAGCGTACTGAAAATACGCCGCAAAATCATGCGGAAGCATCGGGTGCCGGGCCCAGACGTCGACGTGGTAGGCCGTCTTGATCGCATCGTGGCGCAGGCGCAGGGCCAGGCCCAAGCTCAGCGCGCGCACGTCGTCGATCCCCGCCAGGTCCACCACCACGTCGATGTCGTCGGGCACCGCCTTGGCGCGGGTGAAGCTGCCGTCGATGTACAGCGGACAACCGAGATGCATCGGCACGATCTCCTCGGCCAGGAAGCGCAGGAACAGCCGCCAGAGGTGCTGGCGATGCGCGTTCCAGCAAAACTGATCCTGCACCTCGACCAAGGTGCAGTCCCACACGCCCGGAGGCAGCAAGGTGCGATCATCGAGCGCGGGGATCATTCTCGATGAGCATGACGATGGCTTGGGCGATGTTCCGTCCTTCGGCAGGATTCAAGGCATAGGTGCTGAGCAGATCGGCCACCGCCTTGCGCGTCGAGGGGGTGGCGTGCTGCAGCCGATCCCCGAGCTCGTCCATCAGGGCGGCCAGGGTGCGTGGCTTTTGCTGCGCGGTGGACCGTGCCACCATCGCTGCTGCCCTTGGCACTGATCCCGCGGCATCCTGGCGATCGAACCAGCCCTGCATCCCGGCCAGGTCCTCGATGGCAAAGATGGTGTCCTCTTTGATTTTGCGCCGATTGCGCAGCATCTGACGGATGAAGCCGCCATTGCGATGCCCCAGCGCCCGCGCCAACGCCTCGGCGCTGCCGAACTGCGCGGCCGCTCCGCGCAGTCGTTCCAAACGCCAGACCTGCAAGGCATCTTCATCCATGAGCTCAACCCTAGCAAACAAAACGGAAGCACACGATACTTGTAAACAGTAGCAAACGCAACTATGCTCCGCCGCCATGACCTCTCTGACGTCCTTCCGCAGTGGTTTGGCTCCGGAACCCGGGCTCACTCCGGCCCTGGAGTCCCTGCCGGCGCCGCTGACGCCATCGGACTGCGATCTGCGCGGCATGCCCTTCCTGCCGCTGGACGTCGGGCGCTTGATGGACTCGGATCTGTTCGCACTGGCCACCGGCATGGAGTTCAAGGCGGCGGTGGCGTTGTGGTGCAAGGCCTGGACCCAGGTGCCTGCTGCCAGTCTTCCCGCGGATGACCGCATCCTGGCGTATCTGGCCGGAGGGCTGACAACCGCGCGCTGGCGCCAGGTCCAGGCGGTGGCCTTGCGCGGCTGGATGGTCTGTGCCGATGAGCGGCTGTATCACCCCATGCTGGCCGAGCTGGCGCTGGATGCGTGGGAGCGCGTGCGCGGATCCCTGGACGACGCCCGGCCCACGCGCCGGGTCAGCAGCAGTGCCGAGCGCATGCGTCGGCTGCGGGCGCGGCGCAATGAGGACAAGAACGCTGAACCATCGCCGCTGCAGGAGATCCCGCAGGACGGCCTCCAGCGGGACGCGTCACGGGTGACGCCGCCTGTGACGCCTGCTGTGACGCAAGCGGTGACGTCACCCAGCGTCACCGCCGTGACGGCCATGACGTCACCGGTGACGCCCCCCGCTCCAGACCTCACCCCCAAAGACCAAGCTCAAGGGCAATCTCAAGCACAGACCGTGCGCGGGCGTGACGCGCCAGGTGACGTCACCTGTGACGCCCCACGTGACGCCCCACGTGACGCCCCACGTGACGCCTGCAAAGCGATGCGCGCGGCAGGTCTGGCCATGACCCAGCCCGCGCATCCCAAGCTCCTGGCCCTGCTCCGGGCTGGCATGACCGTGCCGGAGCTGGCCGATGCCGCATCCACCGCAGTGGCCAAGGGCAAGTCCTTCGACTACGCGCTGGCCGTGGCCGAAGGTCGCCGCCGCGATGCCGTTCGTGCAGGGGGCTGGGCCGAGGCAGGGTCTGTGCGGGGGACCGGCCCGCCCGGGCTCACGCCGCAAGAACTCTCGCGCCGCGGTTCGCAGAGCCAGGTCAACCTGGCGTCGCTCAAAGCGCGGATTGAGCCCTCAGCACATGAGCCTGCAGTGAATGAACCCGTAGCGCATACATCCACCCCCAACATCCCGGAAGGAGCGTCCCCATGAACCTCAGCGACTTCGATCGTTTCCAGGCCCTGCTGGTGGCGGCCAGCGAGATCTACGACCGCGTCATCTCCGAAGGCGCCGGCTTGATGTGGTGGCAGTTGCTGCAGCCCTATGACGCCGACCGGGTCGAGACCGCCTTCCGCGGCCACTTCGCCGATCCGGACGCCGGGTGCTATTTCCCGAAACCGGCGGACATCGTCCGGCGCATCGACGGCACCAGGACCGACCGCGCCCTGCAGGCCTGGGGCAAGGTGCAGCAGGCCCTGCGCAGCGTCGGGGCCTACCGCGACGTGGTGTTCGACGATGCGCTGATCCACCTGGCCATCGAGGACCAGGGCGGCTGGCCCAAGGTCTGTCGCACCCTGATCGATGAACTGTCCTATCTGCAGCACAAGTTCTGCGAGGCCTACCGCGCCTACGCTGCCCAGCCACCGTCCGATTACCCGGCCTTGCTGACGGGGGACGCCAATGCCTGGAACCGGCTGCAGGGCCGGGCGCTGCAGGCACCGGTGCTGATCGGCCATGCCGAGGCCGCAAGTCGGGTGCTGGCCCAGGGGGTGGGAGCGGGCATCCCCAGGCTGACCCAGGCCACGGCCGATCTGGCACGGCGGGCATTGGCCCCGTTGTTGACCCCGTTGTTGGCGCCGACGCTGGGGTCCATGCGTCAGGCGGCCGGGGGTGAACTGCAAGAGCCGTCTCAGGCCGTGTGTGCGGCGCAGCTGCGCCTGTTCAGCACCGACCAGGGAGCCCAGCGATGAGCGGGGAATCCACCACGACAGGTTTGGACCCGCGCCAGGACCTCTGGCATGTCGACCCCATCATCAACCTGCCGCTGCAGTTGATCAGACCCGACCCACAGTCGCTGCGCCGGGCTTGCGATCCCCAGACGCTGGAAGAGCTTGCCCAGAGCATGGCCATGGTGGGTCAGCTCCAGCCCATCGGCGTGCGCCGGGATGGGGCCGGGTGGCGGGTGGTGTATGGGGAGCGGCGCTGGCGCGCGGCCCAGCTTCTGAACTGGCCTGTGCTGCAGGCGCGGGTGCTGCAGTTGCAAGGGCCAGCCGAACGGGTGGTGCAGGCTTGCGAGAACCTGCACCGCGAGGCGCTCTCCTTGAGCGAGCAGGCCGGCATGGTCTTGCGTCTGGTCGAGGCGGGGATGCCGGTCGAGGCGGTCGCCCGGGCGCTGGGCCGGCACACCGCCTGGGTGCAGGCGATGCTGGCGATCGTGCGCGATCCCGTGGCGCAGGCTTTGATCGATGCCGGACGGCTGGACAGTGCACAGGCGTGGACCCAGTTCATGGCCTTGCCGCCCGCGGCACGCAAGGCGCTGCTGGATACAGGGCAGATGATCACCGTGCTGCGGTGCGCACGGGAGGAGGCGACGGCGCGGGAACGCGAGCGGGAACAGGCAACCAAGCGCAAGCGCGAACCGGCAACGCGCAGGAAGGCGGGTGGGACATGAACGCGGCGGCGATCTATGCGGACCTGAGTCAACACGAGCTGCACAACGTGGCGGCGCGTGCGCGGTTGCCGGTGGACGACATCCGTCAGGAAGCCCAGTTGCTGTGCTGGGTGATCGCCAGCGGACACAGCGACTACGACAGCCGGCTCGGCAGCACGCGGGGTTACATCATGGGTCGGCTGTGGAAGCTGGCCCTGCGCGAGGCGCTGGCGCCGCATGCTGTGGACTTCGGACCGGATGAGGAGGATGAGCATGGGGAGGGGGCCGTCCTGGGTGCCGTGGATCGGCTGGCGTCGCCATCGGTGCTGGAAGCCTTGATCGAGGCGGAGGATCAACGTGCGCTGGAAGCTGCAGCCGAGGCCAGGGATCGGCAGCGGCGCAAGACTGCGGCTGATCTGCCCACCACACTGCTGCTGGCTCAGCGCGGGGTGTCGCACGGCACGATCGCTGCGTTGACCGGGGTCACGCGCCAGGCTGTGCGGCAGAAGCTGGCCCGGGCGCGGGGGGAGGGTTGAGGGGGGTGTGCCGGGCCGGGGTGTGCGCCAGGGATCGGCGAGGCAGGTAGCCGCCGGATCAAGACTGGGGTGAAGGGCTTGGTGCTGTCGGCCAGTGCACGTCCAGGCCTTGTTCTGCGGGCGTCAAGGGGCTGGCCTGTGGGGTCCAGGTGATCGGGGGGCGGAAGGGGAGCAGTGGCGCACCCTGCGCTGCGCCGGCTGGCCAAGTTCCGGCCAGGGCCCATGGGGCCAGCTTGCCACCGGGGATCGCCGGGATCGACACTCCGGCCTGGGCATACACACGGGCGCTGTAACGCGCACCGGCTAGGCTGGTGGCGGCGCCGGTGTTGTAGCTGGACAGTGCTGCACGCAGGTCGCCGCCGGATTGCGGCCATCCGGCCAGCAGGATGGTCTGTGCGGTGCGAAGATTGGTGCAGGGATCGAAGATGGCCTGGACGCCGAGGTGCAGCGCGGGCAGGTTGTTGCTGTCGATCTGGGCCAGGCCGAGATCGACGGCGTGGTGGGCGGCGATCAGGCGGCGGGCCAGGGCGACGGCGGCGTGCAGGTCAGCCGGATGGTAGGTCCGGCCGCTGGTGTTGTCGTGGATGGCGAGGACAAAGCCAGCGCTTTCTTGCTGGACGATGGCGGCCAGGGTGATGGGGGCGACGTGCGGGGCGCAGGCCAGGATCAGCTGGATCGGGGTCATGGCCTCAATCGGTGAGGTGACAAAGGGGTGGGGGTGAAGGGTCTGACGTGAGCAGACTACCCAACGCATACGCAAAAACATGGATGGTTTGTCGGTTTTTGCATATGATCCGGGTATGGCTTCCCTTGAGCAATTCATGGATGACCGGCTCCTCCATGGTCGTGCGTACTTCGACCGTGAAGAGGCGCCAAGGGACTCATCGTTGATACTTTGATGCCGTATTTATCGGAGGACCCACCCCACCACAGCGGGGCTTTCTCCTCAACACATGACGGCTTCATCTCGGTGCTCCTGCATCAGTCCCCGTGGGGAGACATCCATAGCATCTCCTTGGGTACGCAGGCAACCGATCAGTCTTCCGCCTTCGGCAAGTCGGCGGCGCGTACCGCGCGCAGCACTTCCCGAAAGACATCATCGAATGGCGGAAGATGGTTCATCTGGTGCGCGAGACGAGCGGCCCAGAGCCGCCGAAGACGATCTTCCTTGGTGGCGATTGCATGCTCCATGCCTGCAACGACGCGCTGTCGCAATGCCAACTTGGTATCGAGTTCGGCACGCATCTCCGCAACGCGCAAGTTGGTGGAACCGAACAGATACCAGAGGTCATAAAGGTCGCGCGGCTCATTGCGCGCCCGATCGCTCAAGGCCAGCAGTTTTTCAACCACGATCTCCTCGATGGCGTAGACCTTCACGGTCGGCCCTTCGGGCAAGTCATCGAAGCTGTCGTAGGTGCGCTGAATCGGGCGGTCTCGCAGCGGGAAGCACAGGACTTCGTTGATCGTGATATCAACCTTTACATCGTTCGCGGCGGGCAGTGGTCCCTGGTAGCGCAGATAGAACGTATGGCTATTCTGGTGGCCGTGGCGGTCTTCGCGGTCGAAAGCGATCCGCAGGCCGCAGGCGGCTTCGACGGTCACGAAGATTTCGCCCAACCCAGCAAGGATATCTTCAAGGGTAATCGGACGGGTCAGCGTGAAATCCAGGTCTTCCGAAAACCGATAGTCCTCGAACCAGCAGCGCCGCAGGGCGGTGCCACCTTTGAAGGCCAGCGCCTCACGTAACGGATGACCAGCTAAGCCGGTCAGGAACCAGGCCAGCACGTAATCGCGTTCGATGACGGCCTCGGGGATGCGTCGCCCGCCAGCGGTCACCAGCGTGTTGGAAATCATGGAAATGTTGCGTTGGGGAATCATCAGCCAAGCCTCACGGCATCCAGTTCTTCGGGAGTCACGTTGAGCTGGAGCCTCCAACGTGAGAGGAACGCCCCCTCGACGGGGAGCAGTGGATCGAGGCGCTGGTACGTTGCCGTCAGCATGCCGCGCAATTGTTCCAGCACCGGAGCATCGGCCAAGCCATAGTGTTCCAGCAGGTAGCCGAGACGACGCACGACGGCGCCGACGCCGAGGCGTCGTGCGTAGTCCACCAGCCGTTCGACTTTCAGCACGTCCCGCTTCATCCACAACCCCTTGGCGACTTCGGTAACGCCACCGGCAAATGCCGGGTGTCGGAGACCATCGATGATGGTGCGCTCCATGTCGCTGATCATCACGAAGCGTTCCTTGTCGATCCAGTGCTTCATGACCCCGAATTCTTGCTCCGCCTTAATGTGGACAAACCGAAAGTCATAGCCGCCCACCGTCTGCGGACGCACGCGCCGCGTACATGACACATACACGGTGAAGTTTGGCTGCGTCACCATGCGGTGCAGTTCAAGCGCTGTGCCGTGCGACAGGAAGTAGGGCGCTGCACCGGCGAGTTCACGCGCGATCAAGTACGGGCTATCGATGTGCTCAGTGGCCCGGCCGAGTTCGAATGGCACGAGGTTGTACAGGCCAGGCTTCAGTCGCGTGACCAAGCCTCGCTGCTGGGCCTTGTGCACGAGATTGCGGGCCGCCGCAGCCGATAGGCCGGTGATCGATTCCACATCCGCCAAGGTGAACGTAGACCGGCGTAGTTCATTCAGCTCAGTGAAGAGCTGCGCTGCGCGTGGGCCTAGCGTCTTCGTTTGCAAATGATATTTTGCGCTCAATATGCACCTCGAAAAGAAACGAACTGCGCGTTAAATATAACATCAACGATACTCAGCGGCAAGTTCGTCTCTCTCTAGGAGACAAATTGAGCGTAAAATGTAACAATTAAAACTCAAAGGCAAAAATCGCCATAGGTTGCACCAAAAAGGGAGTGCTCGATGACCGTCAGTGTCCACAATCCAGACCAGTACATGGCCAGCCTGCGGCAGATCATTGCCCAGGGACGCAAGCGGATTGGCCTCTTGGTCGGGGCGGGCGCGCCGGCCGGTATCTTCCCTCCTGGTAGCGACAAGCCGCTGATCCCTGCTGTGGCAGGCCTCACCGACATGGTGATGGAAGCGCTGAAAGCCGACTACGGCAAGACCCTGGACGCCGTATGGGCCGAACTGAAAACCCCAAACATTGAAACGGTCCTGTCGCGAGTGCGCAGTTTGGCCGGCGTCATTGGCAAGACGAAGGTTCATGACCTTGATGGGGATGGGTACAAAAAGCTGAGCGAAGCCATCTGCGAGCAGATCGGCACCATCGTCAACAAGCCCCTTCACGACGGTCCTTCGCCGTACACCGAGTTCGTGACGTGGATCAGCGGCACGGGACGCGAACACCCAGTGGAAATTTTCACCACCAACTACGACCTGTTGTTCGAGCAAGCGCTGGAGCGCACGCGCGTCCCGTTTTTTGACGGGTTCAGCGGTGCCAGTGAACCCTTTTTCGATCCGTCTACTGTGGCGAGCAATGACCTGCCAGCGCGTTGGACGCGCTTGTGGAAGCTGCATGGTTCGCTCGGCTGGGCCGCCAATGCGCGAGGCGAAGTGGTGCGCACGGGGAAGGCGAATGCCACCCACTTGGTGTTCCCCGAGCATCTGAAATACGACCAGACGCAGAAGGCACCGTATGCCGCGCTGTTCGACCGCTTGCGGGCGTTCCTGATGATGCCCGACACGTTGCTGATCGCGAGCGGGTTTTCCTTCGCTGACGCGCACATTTCCGCGCGGATCGATGAATGCCTGGCCGCCAATCCGTCGGCCAGCGTGTTCGCGTTCCAGTTCAAACCGCTCGAACAAGAAATTCATGCCCGCGACATCGCGGGGCGCCGCGCCAACATGAGCTTGTATTCCCCGGACAAGGCCATGATCAATGGCATCGCGGCGCCGTGGATGCCGGGCGACTTGCCAACGCGCGACTGGGGGGCTATTCGAGCCACTTATTGGGACCTCGATGAGAGGAGCGGGGCCGCACAGTTTCAACTTGGCCGTTTCGACCGGCTCGCGCGGTTCTTCGCATCATCACGCGCGGCTCAGCATTTCCCGCCTCCACTACCGACGGCAGAGTCATCGACTGCCGCGGCTTCTTCCACGCAGGAAGACGCGGCGGTAGTGTCATCGGCTGGTGTTGCATGAACTCGAAGCCGACATTGTTGGGGCACGTGGGTGCCGTGACCGGCGCGACAGTCAGCATCCGGCAGTCGCCGAGTGTGGCCTCGGGCATCGCCATCATCGGCGGCAAGAGCTACCGCATCGGCCAGGTAGGCAGTTTCGTGCGCATCCCACAGGGTTATCACGATCTGTACGGCATCGTCGCGGAGGTTGGTGCGAACGCGACGCCAGAGGCAGCGCGCGAGCCCAATGATCGCGGCGACCGTTGGATGACGATCCAACTGGTCGGCGAGATCGTCGGCTCGTCCTTCGAACGTGGGATCAGCCAATACCCAAGTGTCAACGATGAAGTGCACTTGGTCACCGAAGAAGACTTGGCTGTGATCTACGGTTCGGCTGACGGTGGACAGGTTGTCATTGGCCGCTTGGCCAACGCTGAAGGCATCTCAGTCCGTATCGACCTCGATAAGCTGGTCACACGACATAGCGCAGTGCTCGGTTCTACGGGCGCGGGGAAATCGACTACGGTCGCTAGCCTGCTGCGATCGATCGTTCTGGGGGAAACCGGCGAAGCGCATGGGGGCTTTCCCAGCGCGAGTGTTCTGCTGCTCGATGTCCACGGCGAGTACAGCCGTGCCCTGCAATCCATCGCAACAGTCTTTCGGGTCAACCCCAGTGATGGCGAAGAACCGTTGCACATCCCATTCTGGGCGCTTGACCCCGCTGACCTGCTGACCTTCCTGATGGGGAAGCTCGACGACAAAGCCATGAGCCAGATCCTCGACAAGGTTCTGGACTACAAGATGACACTCGCCAACGCGGTGTCGTTTGCCGGCTTGGACGTCACGTCGATGACGGCGGACAGCCCTGTTCCGTTCAATCTGAAGAAACTGTGGTTTGAGTTGGTCGACCCGGAGATCAAAACCTGGGAAGACTCAGCCAAGACCAAGCCTGCGCTCGTAGAGGCGGGCGATGCGGAAACATTGAAGGCGCCCAAATACAAGCCAAATGGCCTGGGGTCAACCGCGCCGTTCATCAACAACATCGGTGTTCTCAGCATCCGGCGGCCGTTGGATCAGATGCGGTCGCGTCTTCTCGATCGACGCTATGACTTCCTGCTACATCCAGGTGCGTGGGAGCCCAAGCTCGACGGCAGTACCGAGAAAGACCTGCCGGATTTGCTGAGTACTTGGCTCGGCCATGGAAAACCCATAACCATTCTGGACCTCTCCGGCATACCAAGCGCCGTGCTTGCACAATTGATCGCGGCCATCTTGAAGATCATCTATGAAGGCTTATTCTGGGGGCGCGAGAAGAGCGAGGGTGGCATTCACCGCCCCATGCTTGTCGTCATGGAAGAGGCGCACCGCTATCTCTCAAAGGAGGGCGGTGGGCCGGCGCGTGACATCGTGCAGAGGGTCGTCAAGGAAGGACGCAAGTTCGGCATCGGCGCAATGATCGTCAGTCAACGTCCTTCCGAAGTCGACGAAACGATCCTGTCGCAGTGCGGCACATTCATCGCCTTGCGGCTTTCCAACGCGGCGGATCGGAGCAAAGTCCAGGGTACGCTGCCAGACAATCTGTCCGGCATCGTCGAAAGTCTTCCCGTGCTGCGAACCGGAGAAGCAATCATCACGGGCGAAGCTGCACGCCTTCCGTTGCGTTGCCGCATCGCCTTGCCGAATGAAGAGCACCGCCCACAGAGTGAGGACCCCGCGGTAGCAAAACGCTGGAAGGGCGAGCGCATCAGCGAAGACTACACACGGCTCGCTGCATCTTGGCGAGCGCAAAATTCATTGTGGGCTGCTGCCCGTTATACGCGCGAAAAACTTAAGCCCGAGGAGATTGCCGATATGGAACGCGAAATGGTGGCTTCGTCCACGATCTTGTCTGCGGGTTATGAAGCTGCTTCAGAGACCTTGGAAGTCGAATTCAAGAGTGGTGGCACTTACCAGTACTACAACGTACCGGAATCGGTCTATCACGACTTCATGGCTTCGGATTCGAAGGGGAAGTTTCTGCACGTCTATATCAAGAGCTCGTATCCCTACTCGCGTGTGTAACAGCAGCATCGAACAAAACGAATGCGTCGAGGAGGCAAGGGTGATTCCGACTGACAACGAAACCAAAGTTGATTTGCTCAACAACGAAGCGTTCGCGACGACCATCATCGGACTGCTGCGCGAGAAACCGGATCACCCTGTCACGATCGGTTTCCACGGCGACTGGGGCGTGGGGAAGTCCAGTGTCCTGGAGATGATCGAGTGAGCAAAACTCATCGCTACGACCATGACCGATTCACCGCCCCCACCAACGGCACCCCCATGAGCCTGGCCCAAGCCAGGGCGCTGGCGGCCTGAATCTCCGGTGCTGCATTCCCCTCTGGCGCCCACCAGTCGTTCGACATCGCCAGGATCACATCCGGCCTCTGCCACAGCGCCTCCAGCCAGGTCCACGGCTGCACCTGCTCGACGCACAGCGCGGCCCACACCCGTTTCCCACCGATCACAAAAACCCGCTGCCACCAGGCGGGCTGCAGCGAGTCTTGTACCCAAGGCTGCCAGTCGCCGCCGAGCAGCAGACCCGCGGCCCTGGTCGCAAGTCGCACCGCGGCACGGCCATGGCTCACCAGCACCACCGCATCCGCCTTCCCAGCCTGCGCACCGATCAGCCAGATCTGTCCTGGCGGTACGGCAGCAGCGAACTCCTGCCGCGTCCCCGGCAGCCAATCCCCCAGAAGAGCCTCCGGCAAGACCACCACCCGCGCTCCCCGACCCTGGGCCCGTGCCGCCTCGATGAGGATCTGGTTGTTCTCGATCGTGCCGAGGACGCTGTTCCTGCTGGGCACCACATGCGTCCGGACCCCGACCCAGCCCTTTGGCAATTTCACGGCAGTGCCAACGCGCTCGTCGCGATAGGCATCACCATTCGCCACCATGGCAACAACCGTCAAGCCCAGCACGGCAGCCCGCGCTGGAAACCACCTGCGTTTCCCGTCCCCGCACTTGTCCCGATCCTCGTCCCCATCCCCTCCCGTAAGCCTGCGCACCAGCGCCTGCATGGCGATGGCCAGCAGCACCAAGCTCCCCAACCCCATCCACCCCAACCCCGGGAACAACACCCCGGACGCATTCAGCGGCGACAACCAGCCGATCACACCCAGTGGCGGCAAGGCCGTCGCCGCCAGCGCGAGGAGCAGACCCACAGGCCCAGACGCCCCAATCCAGGGCCCTGCCAATGCCGCTGAGCATGCCGCCCAGGCCGCAACACCCGCCTCAAGATGCCCCGGCCCCCAATACCCCGTGGCCGCCCCGATGATCGGCCAGCAGCCCGTGGCGTAGTAGCCCCATGCCGCAAGAAAGCGCTCGGTGGCCTCACGCCCGGCCGCCACCACCACGACCAGCCCCATGGACAAGAACGGCCCCCAGAGCCCAGACCCTCCGAGCAGCCAGCCCATCCCCAGAAGCACGCCCAACACGCCGACCGCCAACAATCGTCCCCACTGCTGCAGTGCCATCCCCAAGCATCGCAAGCTTTCAGCGCGCATGCCGACACTCGGTTCGCAGCCGGTCGATCGTCACCTGCTGGTGCTGGAGCTCCGTGGCTTGCCGGGCGAACACCGGTGCCAGCATCTCCCCTTGACGGTACTGTCCCCACCACCAACTGCCATAGCCCGTCGCCCCGAGCGCCAGCCCGAAAGCGATGAGACAGCTTGCGCTCAGCACCTCCCGCAGCCGCTCCTTGATCCCGACGTCCACCCGGGCGTTCACGACCAGTGGCGGCATCGCCGCGGCCAGCCGTGCCGCCAGCTCCGCCAGGTCGATGGACGGCATCCTGGGCACCTTCTGCTCCTGCAGCCCCTGCCGCTGCAGCACCGCCGGCAGGGCATCGACCCTTTCCACCAACTGCTGCGTTCTGCCGGACAACGCATCGACCCGATCGAGGAACTCCAGACTCAACGCCCGCATCGCCGCCGACACCTCCGCATGCCGCGGGATGCGCGCCCAGCGCCAGGCCAGATCCACCAGGTGCGGAGCCGTGGCCGGATCGTCCACCAGAATGCGGCAGCGCTCCAGCGTGCCCAGGATGGCGCGGATGTCCTTCCACTGCGCCTCGGTCGGCAAAGCCCCCAGCGCGTCCAGGAAGATCTGCTCGGCATTCGAGTATGCCATCACCGCCCCCTGGCCGCACCTCCGGCCGCATTCCCGATCGCGTTCCCGACCGCATTCCCAATGACCTTCCCAGCTGGGTTTCCAACGGTTTCGACCTTCGCCATTGCCGCACCTGAGCGGTCCAGCCAGGACTGCAGCGCCAGGCGATAGCCAAAGGGCAGGGGCTTGCCATCGATGCCCGCGGCCAGCACGTCATGCAAGGGTTTGCGCCCCAGCATCACCGTCAACTGGTCATTGAGTTCCGGCAGCTCGGCCTCCACCCAGGCCCCCTCCACGACCAGTTGCCGCCGCAGCGCATCCAGGGTCCAGAGTGAGAACTGCTGCGCCTGGCCGAAGAACAGGTTCTTCACAACGAGTCCCGCGCCATATCGCACCGCCATGTGGCGCAGCCGGTAGCGCAGCGCCCGGATGCTCTCCTGGGTGCGGCTGAGCAGCCAGACCGGAACGGTGTGGGCTTCCCGCAGGACGGCATCCACGATCGGGATGGACCCGTCGAAGGCCCGGCTGCCGATCTGCGCCGGCATGTTGACGATGATGCGGTAGTCCACCGTTTGGGACTCCTCCACCGCCATCGCGATCCTGGTGCCAAAATCGATCCAGCCGCTTTCGCTGGACAGATCGATCAGCGCCGCCCCCAGGATGGCGCCATCCGCCTGCAGCCCACCCTCGCCGCACACGTCCGGGTTGGAACGGTCGGCATCGAACACCAGCAGGCGTGGGCGCTCGGCCTCCGGCTGGGCCACATAGTGGTGCACCAGGGCACGTGCAGCCAGGCTCTTGCCCACGCCACCCTTGTCACCGTCGATCAGAAAGGTTTTCAGCATGGAAATCTCCTTCAGAGTTTGTCTTCGCCAATGAACGCCCGCCTGGCCTCGGGCGGTCCCTCGAACTGCTTGCGCAGCCGGTAGTCCGCATCCGACTCGTCGGCGCGCTGATCCGAGCCGTCGGCCCAGGCTGGCAGATCGGGGAGGGTGGAGACGCGCTGAGCAGCCGTGGTGACAGAAACCGGTGTTGCGGACTGCGGCGCAGGCTTCGGGACCTCCCGCGACCGGAGCCGCTGGCGCTGCCGCTCGCGCAACTGCCCCAGCGCATGGCGCAGATCGGCCTTCGGAATGGCCGCGAACGTCAGGCTCAGTTCGGCCAGGACCTCGTCGAACGAGGCCCCACTCCCGAGCAGTTCTGTGATCAGCGATTCCTGTTCCCGCACATAGCGCTGGGCGTACTCGCGGGGGCTCACAGCCCTCTGCGCCGCCTGGCGCGCCTGCAGCCGGGCCAGCAGCCGCTCCGAGGCGGTCTGGCGCTGGGCGTCGGCCGCCGCCGCATCGAACGGTGGTGCATCGGCCATCTCGGGATCTGCCATCTCGTCTCCAGGGGAAATCAGCTTGTGGCGGTGGCCCCGCATCCACGGGGCCCCAGCCTCAATCGGCGGGCAGGAAACGGGAGAGTCGTGGAAGGACAGGTGCGGCAAGGGGCAGGTGCGACAAGGGAACCGCGGAGAGCCCTTGGTGGCCACTGCAGATGGCGGGTGTCGGGCGCAGCCTGACCAGGGGGTTGCGCGTCGAGTCCGGGGCGCGTCTTGTCGCGGCTCCGGGCTTGTACGGACAACCCTTATCCTGTACGGGAATTGCCCCTCCGCCGTCCGCATGCTGGCCACCAGCGTCGGCCGCGTGGTAGCGGCAAGCATCCCATCGGCAACCCGGAGGCGGCTGTTTCCTGCCAGCGGATTCAAGGGCATGCAGTCATCACCGCTCCCCGTCGCGGATCCAACCCGGAATGCCACTCGGCAGGACACCGAGCAAGCCACCCAGCGTCCACCCCAGAAGCGCGTCGAGATTCGCTGGGCTCGGGACGATTACCAGGCCGTGGTCCACAAAGCGCAGGCCTGCGGGCTGACCCTCAGCGCCTTCATTCGCCGCGCCACGATGGGTCGTCGGATCACTACCCTGACCGACCAGACCGCCATTGCCGAACTGCGACGCTTGGGGGGCCTGCTCAAACATCTCTATCCCAAGCAGGCCCATTGGACGGCGCAAGAGAAGAAGCGCTACTGGGCTGGTTACGAGCAGCTGCTGGAAGTCGTCAAGGCCATCGAGCGCCGGCTGTGATCCCCAAGGTCATCACACTGCGCAAGTCCGGACCGGCCCGGGGCGGCTTCACCGATGCACTCCAGTACGTCACCCGCGACGACCCGGCGTCCAGGGCCAGGGGGCTGGATCCCATTCCTGTGGAAGACATGGGTCTGGTCAACCTCGACGCTGATCTGGACACGGCGGAGCAACGTCGGTGGGCAGCCGCGATGATGAACGCCACCGCAGCCCGCTCGGTGCGCCTCCGCAAGAACCCGGTCTACCACTTGAGTCTGAGCTGGCCCGAGGGCGAGCATCCGAGTTGTCAGCAATGCACGCAGGCCGTCGATCATGTGATGACCTCCCTGGGGATGCAGGATTGCGAAGCCTTCTGGGCCCTGCACCGCGACACCGACCATGATCACCTGCATCTGATCGTCAACACCATCCATCCCCAGCTCGGCAAGAAGGTGGGCCCACCCCGGTTCGATTACGCAATCCTGCACAAGGCCTGCCGAGAGATCGAGATCCTCCAGGGCTGGAGCCATGACCATGGTGCCTGGGTCGTGGTGGAGCCCAAGCCGGGTCAGATCGCCATCCTGTCGCGCAAGCAGGCGCAGCAAATGGGGCTCTGGACGGAAGCCGACGTCCGCCGGCCCGCCATCAGCCGTGCAGCTGCCGCGGCCGAGCACCGACTCGGATCGGATTCCTTCCAGACCTGGGTGGCGGACAGGCCTGCCACCGATCTCAAGCAAGTCCTCAGCCGCCCAGGTGTGCAATGGGCCGACGCCCATGCCGTGTTGGCCAGGCATGGTGTCAGCCTCCAAGCCAAGGGTTCGGGGATGATTGCCTGCACCCGGCTGGACGACGGCCGTGTCCTGACCGCCAAGGCCTCGCAGCTCGGCCGCTGGGCGAGCAAGGCGGAACTGGAGAAGGTCCTCGGTCCCTATCAGGCACCCGCATCGAACCCGAAGCCTCAACGAAGCTACCAGCAGCAGATCCACGCCGACCGGGTGCGGGTTGAAACAGCCCGAGTCCATGGGTCGGTGCGCAACGAGGATCCGCAGCGCGCGGCCAGGCGTGAGGACCGTGCGCAGGCCCGCCTAGCCTTGGCCGCCCGCTTCCAGGCCGAGCAGGACCGGCTGAAGGCCGAGAGACCCAGGCAGCGCCAGGTCCTGCGGGACCAGCAGCAGGCGCAGCGCGCGGTCTTGGTTGCGGCACATCGGGTATCACGTCAACGCATCCGGCAACAAACCCGATCAAGCGCCATGGCCCCCAGCGTGGCCTTGTCGATCTGGGCGTTCCAGGCGGCCCGCGAACGCGAAGCCCTGCAGCAGCGGCAGGCCGAGGAACGCAAGGCCCTGACGGCCAGGCTGCCACGCACCGAGGTCTGGCGCAGCTGGCTGGAGCAACAAGCCGGGCAGGGCGATGAAGCCGCCCAGGCGGCACTGCGTGGGATCCGCTACCGCCAGCAGCGCAAGCGGTCGCATCCGCAGGACGGTATCGCCGGGGAGGAGCTCGACCCCTTGCGCCAGCTCACCGTGGCCGGCTTGCACGCCGCGATCGATCACCGCCGGCAACAGGTGATCTACCGCGGGCAGGACGGCAGTGCGAAGTTCACCGACACCGGCCCTCTGATCGTCCTGCATGACAAGGCGGACGCCACTCTGGAAGCCGCTTTGCGCATCGCGGCGCAGAAGTATGGCGGCCAGGTGGAGATCACCGGCAGCAGCGCCTTCCGCGAACGCGCGGCACGGCAGGCGGTCCGGCTCGGACTGGCGGTGAGCAATCCCGACCTGCAAGCCATCGTCCGGGATGCGCAGGGGCGGATGCAGGGGAGGGCTCACGGGCAGTACCAGGCAGGGCCTGACCGACCCCAGCAGGGCAAGGGCACCGATGCGGCCAAGCCGGTCGAGTCGGTGCCGCTTCTGCCGATGGTCGACCTGCAGCCGCTGGGTTCCAGGGAGGAGGGGAAGGATCTAGGGCGCTAACAGGGCCCTTGCGTTGCTGGGCGCCCCTCAGCCGTTTCCTGCCGGCCGATTCAGGGGAGGGCCCCCAGTTCGTGGGCCGATGCGGGAGTCGGCATGGCAGGAGATCGGACACGGGGTGAAGTGGTTACGGCACGATGAGCAGCGCACAGCAGGTGCATGCCCGGCACAGCGAGGCCTTGCGCCGCGCCATGGGGGTCGAGATCCTGGGTCCCCTGGACGATCCCCAGGTCGTCGAGATCCTGCTCAACCCGGACGGCACGCTCTGGGTGGAACGCCTGGGGGACTGCATGGTGTGCACGGGCAGGATCGAGGCCGTGCGCGCGCTGACCATCGTCAATACCATCGCCGCCATGCTGGACACCGTGGTGACAGCTGAGCGGCCGATCCTGGAATGCGAGTTGCCGCTGGACGGCAGCCGCTTCGAGGCGCTGATCCCTCCCCTGGTGGAGCGAGCCTGCTTTGCGCTGCGCAAGCGGGCCAGCCTGGTGTTCACGCTGGAGGACTACGTCGCCCAGGGCATCATGACCCAAGCGCAGCAGCAGGCGATCGAGCAGGCGGTGGCAGACCGGCGCAATATCCTCATCAGTGGCGGCACTGGAACGGGCAAGACCACGCTTGCCAATGCCATCCTGGACGGTATGGCCCGGTTGGACCCCAACCACAGGATCGTCGTGATCGAGGACACGCGCGAACTCCAGGTGCAGGCCCGGAACGTGGTGTTCCTGCGCACCAGCGAGACCACCGACATGACGCGCTTGCTGCGCGCCAGCATGCGCCTGCGGCCCGATCGCATCGTCGTTGGGGAGGTGCGTGATGGCAGTGCGCTGGCCTTGCTCAAGGCCTGGAACACCGGGCACCCCGGGGGCGTGGGAACGGTGCATGCCAATGATGCCGGCGCTGCGCTGGTTCGCCTCGGCCAGCTCGTGCAAGAGGCGGGGGTGCCGCCCAGTCCCGAGTTGATTGCCGAGGCGGTCAATGTGGTGGTGGCGATCCGGCGGACGGTGGAAGGGCGCAGGGTCGAGGAGGTGGCGGCGGTGCGGGGGTGGTCGGCAGGGGCTGGGTTTGGGGTCGAGCGTGTGGCGTGAGTGCAGCGGGATGAGGTCACCTGCTCAGGGGGGCCAGCTTGAACGACATGTCGGCGATCGATTCGGTGACGATCGCCATCGCCTGCCGCGTCTGGGGTTGAAAGATCAGTACCGCGCTGGGGGTCGACAGCAGGTACACCCCGGCGATGTCCTTGCCGTCTTTCAAATGAACCGTGATGATTTGTTGCGCGGGAGACGCGGGGGTCGAGGTCTTTGCCGTTCGGACCATGGGAGAGCAACCAATGGCTGCGCCGTGGGTGTCCTGGCAAATCAGGGCCGTGCCCGAGACGATGCCAATGAAAACAGGCGTAGAAAGTGCGAATGCGACAACGATCATCGCTATCGCCAGCAGCAGCACGAACAGCGGCGGAGTCAGCACACCAATGGCAATTGCCAGCATGGCCCTCCACCCTTTGCCGCGGAGAGTTGCCTTGGCCTTGGGGAGGCGAGCGGTGATTTGCTCCCACCTCCGCTGTCCCCTCCAGGGCTTATTGGAATCGGCGGCTGCTTGCTGTTGCTTATGGAAAAAGACAGTCAGCACGAAGAATGCGGCTAGGCCAATGACGAGGGCAATAGAAACCGCTTCGAGCCAGTTACTGTGCCATGGTTGAAAGAGCAGATAGCCAAAAAACGTGAACAGGTGATTGTTGAGATTGAAGGCAATTTTGCCAATCAGCGAAAGCAGGTAAAACATGCCGATCGAAGAGAGATCGATCAGATCGATCTGACCCTTGTACAGCGACGAATGGGGAATGCCCAGATGGCTCTCCACGGCCAGCGAAACACCGAACCCGATCAGGCACAGGGCGATGTAGATGATCGGAAGAACAAGGGCGAATTTAGCCAGGACGCTTGTTTCCGAACGAGGTGGTCTGGCGGTTGTTTGTTTTGCGTCGGAAGAAGAGGGCGTAGGCATAGGTGCGGTTGCAGGGGCGCATGCAGCGTGCGGTTGTTTGTGTGCTGTCGTCATCAATGGGTCCAGAACGAAAACGCCTCAATGGCCGTGCGCTTGCACGAGCAACTGCCACTCGATCCTGCCACGCCCGGCGGGATGCTGATGATGGTTTTGCGGCGGCAGCGTGTGCCCCTGCGCAATGCCAATCTCTTCCCCGCACACAACGCAACGATAAATGCCGGCGTACGGCGCAACGATGCCGGGCGGGTGTTTTTGATCGAATGCGTTGTTACTGTCCTGGCGGAGGTGGATTGCATATTTGAAGGATGCCATCGTGGATTCCATCGGTTTGGATGAGGATGAGGCGAAGTGCTGCAGGCTGCGAGCTGATCAATCTGTGTGATGAAATGCATCGGCTGATAAGAGTTGCCCTGGGCACACAGAAACGCAAACCATCTATCGTATTTTGGGCATCACGTGCAGCCACCTGTCAATCTTGACAGGGTGTGCAAGATGTCTAGAAGGTTCGATGGTCACCGCTTCCGCGTCGTTCTGGGCGCAGCTGAGGCGGTCAACCCAGCATCCCCAGCATTCCGGCTCGAATGACTGCGGCGGTCTTGTTCGGTGCATTCAGCTTGGTGATCGCATTGGCAATGTGAAAATTCGCCGTGCGCTCGGAGATGTTGAGGATGTCGGCGATCTCCGACGAGGTTTTCCCTTCCGCCGTCCAGCGCATCACCTCGATTTCGCGGGCGGTGAGTTGGGCTTCCGCTTCGGGCATCAGCTTGGCCGTGAGGATGCGCGACATCCCGAGATGCGCCATCTGCGTCAGCCAAGCCAGCTTGACCTCCTTGTCGCGCAGCTCGATCTCGGAGATCGGCTCCCCCGATCGCGACACCGACAACATCCCCATCGTGCTGTTCACGTCCCGGCTGGATTGCGCCCAGCCAACACACAAGCCGAACGATCGGGCTTCTTCCCAGAAATCGCGATTCGAGGTGAAAAACGCGTCCGACCAAACGACGGGCTGCAGGGAACGTGTGCCATGGCGGACCGTCGGGTCGACAGCGAGATAACCCTTCTCCTTGTATCGATCCTGCCAGGCACGCGGATAATTGGTCAGCAACAGCACCTTGGGTCGGGAGACCGGTAGTGGCGTACGCAGCCCATAGGAGCAATGGTCGAATCCGAGGGATTGGACCATTGAGACGACGACCTCGAACAATTGCGCGTCACACGTGATCGTCCGCAATGCATGGAGTTCGTGTTCTTGCCATCCCTTCACGGCCTTCTCCTGCGGACAGTCCTTGAGAGGGGCTGTCATATTTGACACTTGCCCTGTACTGTGTCGTCATGTAACGTATTCTGTTCGAACTTCGTCGAGGACGACAACCGTGATGCACGCCACTGTTACTCATGGGCCAGCGCTGGCCCGAGCACCCATGATGACCCTTTCAGATGACGGCTTAGTCCGTCTCACCCTGGACAGTTTAAGGGCGATCCCATTCATCCATCTGCTGTCCGGGTTGGATGAACATGACGGATCACCACCCTCCTGTGAAGGTGCAAATCTGGACCAGATCTCCGGCTACGCCGAATGGATGAGCACCGCGACCCCCGTGATCACCCTGGGCTGGGACTGGTGGCTGGATGTTTGCGCGACGCCGTTCGTCTACACCCGGCTTGGTTCCCCCCGGAGTAACGTGATGCTGGTGGATGCGCAGCACCATGATCTGGGCATGCGCAAAACCGACGCAGAACTGGAGCGCCTGATCGCCTCATGGCCCTGGCAAGGGGCTGTTGCGCAATTCATTAGTTCCCGCTACGCGTGATGACCTGTCAGAGCTGACAGTTACGCGTCCGTGTTGACGCAGGTTGAATACATCTCCAAGTATCTATGCCAATTGGAGGTGGTATGCAGATCGTGACAGGATCCCCAGCGCAGCTCCAGCAGGGCTTGCACACCAGCGTCGGGCGCTACCGACATCGGGTTTTCGTCGAGAAGCTGGAATGGAACGTCCCTTCCAAAGATGGCATTGAAGCCGACCAGTTCGATCGCCCGGACACCGTCTATGTTGTTGGCCGGGATGATCAGGGGCATGTCTGCGGCTGCGCCCGGCTACTGCCCACCACGCGCCCCTACCTCCTGGGCGAGGTTTTCCCACAACTATTGAACGGCCTCGCCCCACCTGCATCCCCGGATGTCTGGGAGTTATCGCGCTTCGCGGCCACGGATTTCAACAGTCAGACCACGTCAGCGCTGGGAAAGATGTCCTCAGAAGCGGCCATCGCATTGATGCGCGCGTCTATTGTTTGCGCTGCGGAGCAAGGGGCCAAGCGGCTGATTATGGTGACCAATATTGGGGTGGAAAGGTTGCTGCGGAGGGCTGGCTTCCAGGCGCACCGCGCGGGGCCTCCCATGATTATTGATAGGCATCCGATTTTTGCGTGCTGGGTTTCATGTACCTGAATCCGCGTGTTTTCACGAGATCTTCCGCCTTAATTTAGATCGCCATGGAAATAATCGCCTTATTATCCGAGCATCGAGCCAGATCTGCAGCGTTGCAGGCGAAATTTCGGTCCGCTGACAATGGGGCCTCAAAGGCGATGTTCACTCAGCCAGTGAATCGCACTCCGCCGCTAGCTTCCTCAGATATCTTGGAACTGCAGCATTTTGCAGCCGTGGATTTTGACAGTCGAGCCACTGTCTGAAGTATACCGCCATGTGGTTACTCCAGCTTTCAATTATAATCCTAGCTTGTCATACATGCGGATGGATTGCAGAACATCTCGGCCAGTGCCGCGTGGTTGGCGAAATCATTGCTGGAATCTTGCTCGGCCCATCGGTATTTGGCGCACTTACGCCATCATTTTATGGTGCAATGTTTGCGCCGATCGCTTCGCCTAGCATGTCGCAACTTGGCGAAGTTGGACTGGTGCTGCTGATGTTCGAGATCGGATTACACAGCTACAGGCGCGCCCCAGGGTCGATCTCCAGCCTTTATCTGCCTGGAATTGTTGCAAGTCTAGGCTTCGTGGCACCTTTCGTTGGTGGAGTGGTTGTCGCACTGTCGTCGAAGGACATGCTCGCGCCAGGCGTTCCAGCTCTGCCGTACACCCTGTTCTGCGGCACCGCACTGTCTGTGTCTGCTGTGCCCGTCATGGCACGGATGGTCGTAGATCTCGATCTAGGCCGGTACCCGGCTGCATCTGCCGCGCTATCTGCCGCCATAATCACCGACGTAGCCGGCTGGCTGCTGCTCGCGCTTGTTGCATCGCTCTCTACTGCCGAGGCTAGTGTTGCCAACAGCGTGCGCAGTGTTTTCGAACTCACGGCCTATCTCGCCTGCTGCATCGTAGCGACACGCTACGTGATCAGCCCGATCATTCTGCAAGAAATCCGTCGCAATAGCTTACGAGCGGTGATGACCATCGTAGTTTGCTTTGTCTTCGCGTCGGCCTGGGTCACGTCTAACCTCGGCTTCCATAGTGCCTTCGGCGCATTATTGCCAGGTATGCTGTTGCGCGAAATTCAAAAATTGCGTGAACTGTGGGATCAGTGGTTTGGTGGTTTCATCCGCATTGTTCTAATGCCGGTGTTTTTTTCCTATACAGGCCTGCATACATCCATTTCTGCAATCGATGGCTACAGCTCGTGGTTCTGGCTCAGCATGTTCCTCTGCGTAGGTTTTATTGGCAAATTTTCCGGCTCATACTTTGGGGCACGCTTGGCTCGCCAGTCTGCGAATGACGCAGCAATTATCGGATCGTTGATGAACGCGCGAGGGCTAATGGAATTAATCGTGTTGTCCGTTGGCCTGCAGTTGAACATTTTGCCGCTTCGAGTCTACTCGATGCTGGTGATATTTGCGCTGATTACTACCGCGATGGCAGCCCCACTCGTACGCTTCTACACTCGTCGCAAATCCATGGCGTGTCAGGCATCTAACCTTATTCCTCCTTAGGGAAGCGCTGAACAAATGACGTTGCGGTGACGGGTTCTGGACCAGCGGCGGAGCGCTGCTTCAAAATGATGCAGATGCGGTCGAAATGGCTCAGAAATCAGGCCCAAACAGACGCCTGGGGGCGTTTTTCCCTCCACTTTTCAAATGCCGGACGCACCTCGGGCGCCGAGGTTCAAAATATGGCGGCGCGCGAGCATCAAATTGGCCATGCCGAACAGCGTGAGCAGTTGCGCGGCGTTCTTGGCCAGGCCGCGGTAGCGGGTCTTGCGATGCCGGAAGAGGTTCTTCACAACGTGGAAGGGATGCTCGACCTTGGCCCGCAGGCTGGCCTTGATCTGCTCGACCCACTCCAGCTTCTCGCCCCAGCCGTGCTGGGGCAGCGCCCGCCGCTTGCCGGGGCGCATGGCGACATGCCAGTTGACCGGGACACCGACGCTCTCCTCGCGCTTGTCCACGCCCGCGTAGCCAGCGTCGCCGAAGGCATCCTCCTCGTCGCCGTGCAGCAGCGCCTGAGCCTGGGTCACGTCGGCCACGTGGGCCGCCGTGCCGATGACCGTATGCACCAAACCCGATTCGGCATCGACGCCGATGTGCGCCTTCATGCCGAACTTCCACGCGTTGCCCTTCTTCGTCTGGTGCATCTCGGGATCGCGCGCTCTCGCCTCGTTCTTCGTCGACGGGGGCGCGGCAATGATCGTCGCATCCACCACGGTCCCGCGCCGCAGGAACAGGCCCTTCGCCGCCAGGTGCGCGTTGATCGTCGTGAAGATCACATCCGTCAACTGCTTGTCTTCCAGCAGGCGCCGGAACTTCAACAGCGTCGTGGCATCCGGTGCCGTTTCGCGCCCCAGGTCGATGCCCACGAACCGGCGAATCGCCTGGCTGTCGTAGACCGCATCCTCGATCCCCTCGTCCGACAACCCCAGGCAGTTCTGCACGATGTACATGCGCAGCATGCGCTCCAGACCGATCGGCGGACGGCCCCGTCCGCCGCCCTTGGGATAGTGCCGCTCGATCGCGGCAACCAACTCGCCCCACGGCGTCATCACCTCGATCTCGCCGAGCAACCGGTCCCGCCTGGTCACACGCGCCTTGCTCGCGTACTCGTACTCAGAAAAGCTCGTCTGCACTGCCGTTCCTCGTGGTTGGCCACCCCTCACCATTGTCCCAGTTCAAGCTCGGCTCGACCACCCCGTCACGGTCGGGCGAATAAATCAGTGCTTCCTTAGACCCCGCAATCCATCGTTAACACCTTGATCCATTCAAGGTTTGAGATAAGCAAAGCCATCTTTCTCTAATTGCATGATGCGTACCACACCCCCCGGCACGACCACGGCTTGCGGCACCAGTTCAGGCAGGTGCCCAAGCGTCTTGGCCATCGCCTCCATGGTGACGTGGCAGGCGTCGAATTCGATGCCTTCGGCGTCTTCGGATGCGATGCGGGCTGCCAAGGGGCTGTTCTTCAAAAGCACTTTCAGACCCGGCCCATACGCCACGATCACAACACGTGCTTTATCGTGCCCAAAATAATCGAGGACGTTCTGCGCATTGTTCAGCGTGAGGCTCCACAACGCGGGGTTGGCCTCGCTGATCTGCAGGACCAGGTTGTACTGCGCAAACGGCAGCTTGTGCACGAAGGTGGGGTGGTCGAATCTGAAATCTCTCAGCATGGACGGATTGGCGGCTTGCGCCAGCGCCATGCCGCCCATGGCCATCCCTGCGGCCAACAGGGTGTGACGCGCCAGGCGCCTCCAATCTCGCTTATGCATCTTTGCATCCTCGGGTTGCGTGGAAAATTCATGCATTCCTATCGACCGGGGGCTGCAAAAATCGACCGCCTACTGCAAGTCGTCGCGGCCGGCTGTGCCATTCCCTGGCGGTTAGGTCTGGGGAATTGTGCGCCTTATCCGCAATAAAGCTAACGCATTATTATGTTTGGTGACATCCATAATTTTCATGGATTCAACGTCAATCCGCACCAATCATCCGCATCGTTGCGGATTGATTCACCAGAAAACATCGCGCAGATTAAATATAAGTTAGCGCTTATATCAACATCAATATCAATGAGATCCGAGATGAAGCCGGGCATCATGGATCGCCCTCTCAAAGCCTGCGCGAGAAGGTTGCAACAGTTTTGCGTACATCAGCCGTGGTGCGTTCGGATCCAGTCATCGGCAATGCGATGACTTCGTCTCAATGCCTAGCCCCCAGCGGCTTGAGCAGCGATCGCATGCAGGACCTTGGTCATGGTCAGAATGGGCTGGGCCGAGGGACTGATGGCGTAGCGCTGGGCGAACACCGCAGGGTCGGTATAGCCCAACCAGACCCGATGCTCGGCGTCTTCCCAGACCAGCATTTTCAAAGGCAGCCCAAGTCCTGCCTGTTGGTTCATCTGCATCAACTTCGTGCCCAAGGCCGGATTGCCGAAGATCACCAGCTTGGTGGGCCGAAGTTCCAGCCCCGCCTTGTGCGCCAAGCCGCTGTGATCCACCACCGCCACGATGTGCAAATGGCGTTGCTGGACCGCGTGTTCCAAGTGCTGCAGCGTCTGCGCAACCGTATGCGTGCTGCGCACCTCAATCACTCGCGGGGCTTGTGCCCAGGCGCTCTGGACCAGAACAAATGCGGCAGCAAAGGCCAGCAGGAATTTGGACATCTCAATCTCCTTGTTGATCGGGTTCCAGTCATCCATCACAAATCACTCGGATTCGTGCGCCAGCACCCAGCGATTGCTGGCGATGCCTGGCAGGCGTTGGAGCACCTGGCCGTTGCGCAGATCGACCACCACGGACTCGTGGCGGTTCTCGATGGTCGTGATGGCCTCGGCGCCATGGGGCAGCACCGCGAGGCCGCTGAGCTTGTCGGGACCTGCCTTGCCGACAGCGACCTTGACCTCACCCAGATAGCGCGGCCCGGTGGTGGAGAACCGAAGAATATGCCCGGAGAACCCAGCCGCGTACACGCTGTTCTGGTCGGGACTGACCGCCAGTTGCATGAACCCAGCCGTGGCGGCGGGGATTTTGGCGTACGCAAAATGGGGATCGACCTCAGCCGTGGGCATGCTGAAGATCGCGTTGGTCACGGGATTGAATGCGCTCATCACACCGCTCTGGATGTCCGCAGAGAACAACAGCCCGCGCGCCCAGACCAGATCGCCGGAATGGCCGATGGGGATCCGCCGCAGGATGTGACCGGTGGAGGGATCGATATCGGCGATGGCCGTATCCATATTGCCACCCACATACAAGTGGCTGGCGTCCGCGTTGAACGCCAGCGCATTGCCACCAACCGATATCTCGTAGCGCAACGCATCATCGCGGGTTGAGTACGCCGCCAAAGCCTTGCCGGAGAGCACGAACACCAGACGGTGGTCGGGCGAGACGACTGCCACGCGCCCACCCGGGATGCTCTTGAATTGCCGGACTGGTTTGTCTGTACGGAGGTCGATCACATTGGTGGTCCCGGCAAGACTCGGGATGAAGACTTGGTGGTCCTGCGCATTCACACCGACAAAAAAGCTATTCCCCTTGGGGGTGCCGGCCTGGCCAAAGGCCACCACATGCGCAGCATTGCCGGGCCAGCGCACCACTGCCATCTTGCCCGGGCCGCCCCCCATGGGTGGGGCCGGGAAGGCTCCGACCAAGAGCGCGGATGTGCCCGCCGGGGAGGCATATGCAGGAGCGGCGGGAGCCGCCACAGCCATCAGTGCGAACAAGGCAAGGCTGGACAGACGCAAGCAGGGTTTCATCGGGCAAAGTTCCTTGGGGTTGGGTGGAAGGGGGGGACGACGGCTGCATGGGTGCAAGCCGCCTCGAGCAAGTGCAAATCAACCGACGCGGGGACTTCGGGGGGATCGGGTTGCATACTCCCCAGTGGATGGGTCGGAATAGGCTAAAGTTCCTGACACCCCGATGGGCATAAAGACGTATCCGCGTGCTACCGTCGCTTGGGGCGAAGGGGTCGCGAACAGCTCACCCCGCGCAACACGATAGTTGTGTCACGTCCTTGGTGAAGGTCTGGGCGGCCAGCTTCAGGCCTTCCACCATGGTCAGGTAGGGGAACAACTGATCGGCCAGTTCCTGCACCGTCATGCGGTTGCGGATGGCGAGTGCCGCTGTCTGGATGAGTTCACCGGCTTCGGCAGCCACCGCTTGCACGCCGATCAGGCGTCCGGAGCCGACTTCGGCGACCAGCTTGATGAAACCCCGGGTGTCGAAGTTGGCCAGGGCTCTGGGCACGTTCTCCAAACTCAGCGTGCGGCTGTCGGTCTGGATGTGTTGGCGATGAGACAGCGGTCGAAGCGGACCGTACGCACCGTGTACCAGGGTGTAACCGTCCTGGAACCGANGCAACAAGAAGTTGGCCGACATCTGCTTTGTCCTCAACTATGAGGACGTCCATGTGGTGGCCTACGCCCTTAAGAAGTTGGTTGCCGCCGGCCTTGCACAGACCGAGAAGATCGGCAAGGAGGTGTTCTACAGCCCGACATCTGCGGGCGAAGAGGCCGTGTACAAATACCGAGAGGTGCGGGAGCAGTGTCTGATCGCCAATCTTGATGCGCAGATGAACCAGGATCTCGGAGAAGTCGCGCGCATGCTCCGGACCATGAGCGGCCTTTATGACCAAGCGGCGCGCGCTGCTAGTTCACTCTGATGCAGTTTTAGTTGAGTGGGCACCTTGGACGTCGCAGCGAAGTCCGTCCCTTGGGACCAGGAAACACTGCGCATCTCCAGCGACTTACTTGAGAGAGTCACTCGATACTCCCTACCAAAACCATCAACATTCCGATGAGCAACATGCAAGACAACAACCTGAGCACATCCGGGCGCTGGCAATTCTGGGTCGACCGTGGCGGCACCTTCACCGATATCGTGGCGCGCAAGCCTGATGGGACTCTTCTCGCCCACAAGCTGCTTTCGGAGAATCCGGAGCAGTACCGCGACGCAGCAGTGGCGGGCATCCGGCAACTGCTGGGCCTGGCGCCTGATGCGTCGATCACGCCGGATCGGGTGGAGTGCGTGAAGATGGGCACGACCGTGGCGACCAACGCGCTGCTGGAACGCAAGGGCGAGCCGGTGGCGCTGGTGACGACGCGGGGCTTTCGCGATGCCTTGCGCATCGCCTACCAGAACCGGCCGCGGCTATTCGACCGCCATATCGTGCTGCCCGAGTTGCTGTACCAGCACGTCATCGAGGCTGACGAACGCCTGGGTGCTGACGGCGAGGTCGTGCGCGCGCTGGATGAAGGGGACCTGCGCACGCGGTTGCAAGAGGCGTTCGACGCCGGCTTGCGCGCGGTGGCCATCGTATTCATGCATGGCTATCGCTACGCTGTCCATGAGCAGGTGGCAGGGAAGATCTCCCGCGACATCGGGTTCACACAAGTCAGCACCTCGCACGAAACCAACCCGCTGATGAAGTTTGTCTCGCGCGGCGACACCACCGTGGTGGACGCCTATCTCTCGCCCATCCTGCGGCGCTATGTGGACCAGGTCGCGGCCGAGATGCCGGGGGTGCGGCTGCTGTTCATGCAGTCCAGCGGCGGTCTGACCGAGGCGCATGCGTTTCGCGGCAAGGACGCCATCCTGTCGGGGCCGGCGGGCGGCATCGTCGGCATGGCGCGCACGGCGGAAATGGCAGGCCACCAACGGGTGATCGGCTTCGACATGGGCGGCACCTCCACCGATGTGTCGCATTACGCCGGTAGCTTCGAGCGCGCCTTCGAGACCCAGGTGGCCGGGGTGCGCGTGCGCGCGCCCATGATGAGCATCCACACGGTGGCGGCTGGCGGGGGCTCGATGCCGCACTTCGACGGCGCGCGTATGCGCGTGGGGCCCGATTCGGCTGGGGCCAACCCCGGGCCGGCCTGCTACCGGCGCGGAGGACCCCTCACCGTGACCGACGCCAATGTGATGCTGGGCACCATCCAGCCGGCGCATTTCCCCTCCGTGTTCGGTCCGCAGGGCAATCAGCCGCTGGATGCCGAGACCGTGCACCGCCACTTCACCGAACTTGCGGCGCGGATCGCGCGAGACACGGGCCGCGCCCAGACGCCCGAGGGCGTGGCCGAGGGCTTCGTGAACATTGCGGTGCAGGCCATGGCGGGGGCCATCAAGCGCATCTCGGTGGCGCGCGGGCACGACGTCACGCGCTACACCCTGCAATGCTTTGGCGGCGCCGGGGCGCAGCACGCCTGCCGTGTGGCCGATGCGTTGGGCATGGAGCGCGTGTTCATCCATCCCCTGGCCGGTGTGCTGTCGGCCTACGGCATGGGGCTGGCCGAACAAACGGTGATACTGGAGCGCAGCGTGGAGGTTGAACTCGATGCTGAAGCGGGAGCGCACATCGACGAAGCGCTCCGGGGCTTGTCCGTCGCAGCCCGCGAGCAGTTACTCGGGCAGGGGGTAGCACTCGATCGCATCCATGTACTGCAGCGCGTGCATGTGCGCTACCAGGGCACAGATTCCGTGCTGGCGGTTGACGCGGGCAGTCTCAAAGAAATCACGCAGCGCTTCGAACAAAGCTATCAACAGCGCTTCGCACACCTGCTGCCTTCGCGTCCGCTTGTGGTGGAGTCAGTATCGGTGGAAGCCGCTGGCGGCGGCGACGTCATACGCGAGAGTCAGCTCGAAGATGCCGTAGAGGATGCGATGCCGATCCGGGATCGTATCCAGCTCTACAGTGGCGGCGTTTGGCATGACGCCGCGCTCGTATTGCGCAACATCGGTGCGCCCGGCCAGCGAATTGATGGGCCAGCGGTCATTGCCGATGCCAATACCACGATTGCCGTTGAACCCGGTTGGCGGGCGCGCATCACAGCGCTGAACCATCTGGAACTCACGCGCATCGCCCCACGGGCCGCCGCTTCGACGCACGACACCAAGGCTGACCCGGTGCTGCTGGAGGTGTTCAACAACCTGTTCATGAACATCGCCGAACAAATGGGGGCGCAACTGCAGAACACGGCGGTGTCGGTGAACATCAAGGAGCGGCTGGACTTTTCCTGCGCGTTGTTCGACGTCGAAGGCAACCTCATCGCCAACGCGCCGCACATGCCGGTGCACCTGGGGTCGATGGGCGAGAGCATATGCACCGTGATCCAGCGCAACGCCGGCAGCCTGCGACCCGGCGATGTGTTCATGCTCAACGACCCTTACCACGGCGGCACGCATCTGCCCGATGTGACCGTGGTCACGCCGGTGTTCGATGCCACTGGCCGCAGCGTGCTGTTCTTCGTCGCCTCGCGTGGTCACCACGCCGACATCGGCGGCACCACCCCCGGCTCCATGCCGCCGTTCTCCCGCAGCATCGAGGAGGAGGGCGTGGTGATCGACAACTTCAAGCTGGTGGCGCAAGGGCGCTTGCGTGAAGCCGAGATCCTGGCCTTGCTGGCGAGCGGCAACAACCCGGCGCGCAATCCGCAGCAGAACCTCGCCGACCTCAAGGCGCAGATCGCGGCCAATGCGAAAGGCGCGCAGGAGCTGCAGCAACTGGTGGCGGACTACGGCCTGGCGGTGGTGCAGGCCTATATGCGCCATGTGCAGGACAACGCCGAGCAGGCCGTGCGCCGCGTGATCGGCGCCTTGCACGACGGCAGCTTCGTGCTCGATCTGGACAACGGCGCGCGCATCGCGGTGGCGATACGCGTGGACCAGGCAGCGCGCAGCGCCGTCATCGATTTCACCGGCACCTCGCCGCAGCAGGCCAACAACTTCAACGCGCCAAGGGCCGTGACCATGGCGGCGGTGCTCTACGTCTTCCGCTGCCTGGTGGACGACGACATTCCGCTCAACGCCGGTTGCCTCAAGCCGCTGCAGGTCCTCATTCCCGAGGGCTCGATGCTGGCGCCCGCATCACCGGCCTCGGTCGTGGCCGGCAATGTGGAAACCTCGATGTGCATCACCAACGCCCTGTTCGGCGCCCTCGGCGTGCAGGCAGCCAGCCAGTGCACGATGAACAACTTCACCTTCGGCAACGCCCGCCACCAGTATTACGAAACCATCGCCGGCGGCTCCGGCGCAGGCGGCGTGTTCGACGCGCAGGGCCGGCTCACTGGCGGCTTCGACGGCACGGCGGTGGTGCAGACCCATATGACCAACTCGCGCCTGACCGACCCGGAGGTGCTGGAGTTCCGCTATCCGGTGCGGTTGGAGAGCTTCACCATCCGCGAGGGTTCGGGCGGCGCGGGGCGCTGGAGGGGCGGGGACGGCGGCGTGCGGCGCATCCGCTTCCTGGAGCCGATGACCGCTTCCATCCTGTCGAATGGCCGCAAGGTGGCGGCTTTCGGCATGGCGGGCGGTCAGCCAGGTGCCCTGGGCATCAACCGCGTCGAGCGGGCGGGCGGGCTGATACAGCGACTGGGGCCCACGGCCAGCGTGGAGATGCAAGCGGGGGATGTGTTCGTCATCGAAACCCCCGGAGGCGGGGGTTTCGGCGAAGCTCTTGTTTGAACTCGCATGTTCACAATGCGCTAGTCCCAGTAGTGTCCGGCTAAATCTCGAACAGATTCAATTGGTTAGCGATCAAGGCAAGTTCGTGTTGGGTGCGATCGGGCTGCAAGGCGCACGAAAGCTGGGTTTTCTCGAAAACCGAGACCGACAGAATCTGTAGACATGTGTAAAGCGATGCATCGAGGTGAAGCTCCTTTTTGATGACGGCGGTCAGCACGTACGTGGCAATGGCGCACCAGATTTGCGTCTTCACCGCGTTCTCGCTGGTGGGTTGGCTTCCGCCACCGCCACAATGTCCACCGCCTGGTCTTGCTGCTTGAGTAGCGCATCCAAAAAAATCGAGCCCGCGCTGCGCTGCCTCCGGAGTGTTGGCGCCGACCGAAAATTGACCGTTGGGCATGACGGCGGCTGCACCTGCGGTCCGTAATTCACCCTTGCTTCTGCAGCAGTTCAGAGTGTCGATGCATGCGCACCGTCCATGCCGCGCCACCCATGGTCAGCACAAGGCAAAGAACCGTCACACCGGTCCATCCCCATCGGCTCAAGACCAAGGGACCCATGATCGAGCCGGCGGCTCCTGCCGCGTAATAGATGAACATATAGACGCTGTAGATTCGACTGCGCGCTTCAGCATCAATCGCCATGAGTCGCGTCTGGTTCGCCACCTGAGCCGCAAAGCAGCCGACGTCGAACAGCACGATTCCAGCGATGGTGAGTGGAAGAGACTGTGGCCACAGCCCCAGCATGGCGACACCGGCCATGACCAAGAACAGTCCGGATAGGATCAAGGGGCGAGCACCAAAGCGGTCGGCGAGTCGACCGGCGGGGCGTGTTGCCAATAGTCCAGCACCTCCCGCAAAACCCAGTAGACCTGCCTGTGTGGTGTTCAGGTGCAATGGGGCTGTGGAGACCTGCAGCATCAGTGTGACCCACAACATACTGAACACAAAAAACCAACAGGCCCCGACGAGCGCTCCTTCTCGCAGCAATGCATGCTTGCGCAGCAGCGTCGGCAGTGACGTCAGCAATGCGGCGTAGCCCTGCGAACTTCGTTCACGCTGATCGGGGAGCAAGCGCAACGACAGAGCGGTAAAGATCAACGCGCAGAGCCCAAATCCCGTCAACATCATCCGCCAACTGCTGGCCTGCGCCAAGGATCCACCGACGAAGCGACTGAGCAGGATTCCAGCCGAAATGCCCGCGGCTACCGTTCCAACCATGCGGCCTCGCTGTTGGGGTTCTGCGATGCGAAACGCGATCGTCTGCAGGTGAACGGCGTTCGTGGCCATCGCACCGACCCACACACAGGCCAGCAAGAGCGACAAAAACGTGGGAGAAACCGCCGCCCAGAACAACGCCACGGCCAGGAGCCCAAATTGCCAGACCACCAGCCGCGAAGCACTGAGCCGATCCCCCAAGGGAACCAGCAGCACGATCCCCAGCATGTAACCGATCTGTAGACACCCGGCGATCCATCCTGTCGAAGCAAGCGGGATGTGGAGTGTCCTGGCCACATCAGGTAAGGCCGGTTGAAGGGCATAGTTATTGGCAATCGCCATCCCCGCCGCAAGGGCGATGAAAGCGGTCAGCCCAGACCCGTGTTTCTCCAGTTCAGGCTGACAAACCGTATTCACTGAATCTCCGCCGTTCAGGATGCGGTCGCGTCGGACTTCGTCTTGACTGCCGTGATCTCGACCTCGACGAGCATTTCGGGATCAACGAAGGGCAGAACATGCAGCAGGGTCAGAGCGGGCCGAATCGCCCCAAAAACCTCCCCGTGCGCCCTACCAGCATCCTTCCATGTCTGGATATTCGTGAGATAGAGCCGGCTCTGCACCACGTCATCAAAGCCAAAGCCCGCGTCGGCCAGTACCTTTCCAAGTTTTTCCAAGATATAGCGTGTCTGTGCGTACACATCGCTGCCGACGACCTTGCCATCGGGACCGCCAGCAGCGGTTGCCGAAACGTAGAGCGAACTTCCGCTTTGAACGGCCCGCGAATAACCGACGGTTTGCTCCCAAGTCGAGCCTGAGGAATAGAGCTTTCGCATGCTGGTGATCTCCGGTTGCGTGCAGTTCCATTAACTACACTACTGCGGTAGTGTATCCATAAACAGAGGACCATGCTAGCCTTTCATGCATGCTCAACAATCCCCTACCAGACGACCTGCTCGCTGCGATGTTGCGCCTCGGTTTCTCGCAATATGAGGCGCAGGCGTATTGCGCCTTGGTCCAGCAGTCGCCGCTGAATGGGCATGAGGTCGGCAAGCTCTCGCGCGTCCCGCCGTCCAAGATTTACGAGACACTGCAGCGCCTGGAGGCCAAAGGAGCCGCGCTGGTGCAACGCTCGGAGCCGGTGCTGTATGCAGCCGTGCCTTACCCGGAAGTCCTGGATGCGATCCGCCGCCGGTTCGAGGCGGACCTGTCGCAAGTCGATCGATCGCTCTCCGCGATGCCTGCAGCGCGGGAGCCTGGGCTGGTGTGGTCGCTGCGCCAGCGCTCTGCAATTGCCGCTGCATTCGACGCGGCAATTCATGCCGCCAGTCGCCGACTGTTCGCGGCGATCTGGGATGAGGAGATGCCCGAGTTTCGCGTCGCGCTCGAGCAGGCCAGCGCACGTGGCGTCGAGGTTCATGTCGCGGTTTATGGGTCGGCGAGGTTGACGGGCCCCTACTGCTACGACTTGACCGAATGTGGTGCAAGCGCGCGCGAACGACTCGGGGGCCGTCGCCTGTCGCTGGTGGTTGCCGACGATCGGGACGCCGTGATTGCCGAGTTCGGCACGTCCACAGCGGACGAAGCTGTGGTCACCGACAATAGCATCCTCGGTTTATTAGCCATCGAGTACGTCAAAGCGGACGTCCTGGGCCGTCTTCTGATCAATGCGATGGGCGCGCGCCTTTATGAACAAGTGCGCAAAGATCCCCAAGCAACGGCTCTGCTGGAGCCGGATACCGTGGGTACCTTGCAGTCGATGTCGCAACAATCTGACCCGCCCAAGAAAGGCAAAGGTGGGCGCCATTGAAAACGAACCGATCGATCTCTGTGGGCCTCCCAAGTTCGACACTTGGAGGCCGATTTCGGCACGCGCGGGCGGGTCGCGCGCAGGTCTGAGCGTGTTGAACAATGACTTGAGCGCGCCGCAGCGCCGTTTCATCTGGAATGCTTGTAGTGGCACGCCAGCCGCCAGGCGGAGGACGTGTGGGCGCTGTCGCAGTTGTAGAAGCAGCTCGAACTCGATGAACTGGCCGGTGCCTGGCGCCGCTCCAAGACCGAGGTCGACGTGCTGGGGTGCCTGCGTGCCATGGTGTGGAACCGCCTCAGCGACACGCAGAGCAAGCTCGGCGTGTTGCGCTGGCAGGACACGGTGGCCCTGCCGGCGCAGTATGCCTCCTCGCAGGCGCCGCAGCACCAGCACCTGCTGCGGGCGATGGACGTGATCGACGAACATGCCGACGCCCTCGGTAAGACGCTGTCGATGCTGCTGCGCCTGCTGGTCGATCAGGATCTATCGGTGGTGTTCTACGACCTCACGACGGTGAGCGTCGCCGGCGAGAGCGAGGTGCCCGGCGACGTGCGCGTGCACGGCATGGGCAAATCGGGCAAGGTGGAGCGTCAATGCATGTTCTCGCTGGGTGCGTTCTGGCCGCTCTACGGCGCCGCGACCATTGTCCTGACCCTGCTGCTGCCGCGCATTCTTCGGTCCATCGACAACCGCCGCGCGCTGGCCGGAACTTGTATCTCAATGATCTTGGGCATCACCCTGATTCTGGTCTGGCCGAGCATCATCGGTCTCGCGTTGGCGACCATGTTGATCGGCAGTGTGCTCATGCCGGTCGTCATGGTGGTCATGCGCGAAGCGCGCCTGCTTGTACCGCACGACCACACCCGCCTGATCGCCGCGCTGACCACCGCGTTCGGCAGCGGACAGATCGTCGGGCCGTTGACTGCGGCGTGGCTGGCCGCGCGGCTGCACGGCTTCGATGCGCCGCTGCTGCTCGCGGCGCTGACCCTCCTTGCGGCAACAGGCCTTGCCATGGTGCGGACACAAAGTGCCATACGTCCCGTGGAACAGGGTGTTGGCGAATGGACGCCCGATGCCGCCGATGTAGGGTCTGGGTCTTGCGATGAACCATGAGGTCCATCATGCCGACGACGAATCCTGCTCTGGCGCGCGCCAACCGCTTCTGCGATGCGAACAATCTTCGGATGCCAATCCTGCTGGCGCCGATGGCAGGGGCATGCCCGGCTTCACTCTCGATTGCCGTTGCAAATGCCGGAGGACTCGGCGCTTGCGGCGCGCTGCTCATGCAGCCCGATGCCATTCGGGACTGGACATCGGCGTTCAGAGCGGGCAGCGACGGGGGATTTCAGATCAACCTGTGGATTCCCGACCCCGCTCCGATCCGTGACGGCCCAACCGAGGAGGCGATGTGTGCCTTTCTCGGCAACTGGGGTCCACGACCCAGCCGCGAAGATGGCGATGTGCGGATGCCTGATTTCGCGGCGCAGTGCGACGCCATTCTGGATATCGGTCCCGCCGTGGTCTCCTCCATCATGGGGATCTACCCATGCGACTTCATCGCGAAAGCGAAGTCGCGCGGCATCCAGTGGTTTGCAACAGTGACCACAGTCACCGAAGCCCGCCGTGCGGAGCGCGCCGGTGCGGACGCCATCGTCGTTCAAGGCATGGAGGCGGGCGGGCATCGGGGTGCCTTCAACGCAGCACAAGCCGAGGCCGGCATGGTCGGACTCTTCTCTCTGCTACCAGCCGTCGTCGATGCGGTGCGCGTGCCGGTGATCCACCCAATCAGATCCAGACATCTGGAGCATTCAGGATACCGGCGGCTCAAGAGGCTGCGCCACCCAGCCCGGAGGCAGGAAGTTGCGGGCCACGAGCGCACGTTGTAGCTGGGCCGAGTCAGCAAGGAGGGTTTCGGGATGGTACTTGAACTTGCTCGAATACCACTGCGCCATTGAAGTGATGCCATGCACGGCCCAGCATGCCTTCAGTGCAGGGTCGGATTGGTAACGTGCCACAGCGCTCTCTTCACGGCTCGCATAGATCTGCGCGATGTCCGAGTCACTCGGGCAGATATATCTCTCGCGGTGAACCAGCGCCTTCAAAGGCAGTCGGTCACGCTTGGCTGGGTCTTCGTCGGGATGGCCCGCGACAATGCTCGCGATCGGCACGCAGGTGTCAGGTAGCTCCAGAAATTCGGCAATCTCGGCCATCGCGGTCAACGTCGAGCCCATGTAGCAGATGCCCAGCCCGACCGACTCCAGACCCAGGCAGACGTTCTGCGCGACAATCATCGCGTCCAAGGCGCTCACATGGTAGCCCATGAAGTTGTTGAAGTTGTCCGCCGCCGCGCCGCGCGCGAGCCAACGGCGTGTGCGGTAGCTGTCGGCGCAGAAGGTCATGACCAGCGGAGCCTGCAGGATCATGGGCTGGCGCGCGTGCAACTCGTAAAGCTTGGCCTTGCGCTGCGGGTCCTGCGTGAGCACGATTGAGACGCTGTTGAGGTTGCCCGAGGACGATGCGCCCGCCACCGCCTCCTGGCAGATGCGCAAGACCAGCTCGAGGTCCAGCGGGTCAGGCCGGTAACGCCGGATTGAGCGGTGCGTGGTCAGGAGTTGGGAGAGGGTTTGTGTGGGCACGGCGGATGTCCTTTGCGATGTCGGTGAGATGGATCGCGATGCGGATGAAGCGTGACAGTGTTCGATGAACAGGCGATGAAGTGTGGCGTGGCGGGATGGCAGGGTCACAGCGGTTAGCGCGCGGTCGCCGCCACCTCGTTCGGTCCTATCAAAGCAGAGCGCGTGTGCTTCACCCAAGCGCGGTTAGGCAGCGCTCCAGGATGTCCAGCCCTTCATCCACCTGGCCGGGCGGTGCCGTCAACGGCACGAGCAGCCGGATCACGTTGCCTCGCGGCCCGCCCGCAAGCAGCAACAGCCCCTGTGCGCGGGACTCAGCGACCAACCGGGCCGTCAGATCGGCTGGAGTGTTGCCCGGTGCCTCGCCGGGCACCGCGTCGGCGCCGATTTCGATGGCCACCATCGCTCCGAGGCCGCGCACATCACTTAGCAGTCGCAGTTGCGACTGCATATGCCGCAGACGGGATTGCAGCTGTTGCCCGAGTTCCTTCGCGCGCGAGAGCAGCCGCTCGTCCTCAATCGCATCGAGCACGGCCAGGGCTACCGCGCAGGACAGCGGCGTGCCGGCATATGTGCCGCCCAGTCCGCCAGGTACAACGCTGTCCATGATGGTCGCGCGGCCGGTCACGCCCGCGAGTGGAAAACCGCCCGCGACCGACTTGCCGAAGGTGGTGAGGTCCGCGCTCACACCAGTTTGCTCCATCGCGAAAAAGCTGCCGGTGCGGCCCGCGCCACTCTGGATCTCGTCGGCGATGAGCACGATGCCGTACTCATCGCACAGCGCGCGCAGCCGCGCAAGAAAATCGGCGGGTGCCGCATGAAAACCGCCCTCGCCCTGAACCGGCTCGACCAAGATTGCGGCGACGTCCTCGGGCGCAGCATCGGCCTGGAAGATGCGCTCGATGCTGGCCATCGCTTCGTCGGTGCTGATGCCCTGGCGTGCGATTGGAAAGCGCGCGCGAAACACCCCTCCCGGCATCAGCCCCATGCCCGCGGCATAGGGTTTGATTTTGCCGGTCAATGCCAAGGTCATCAGCGTGCGGCCATGGAAAGCGCCCTCGAACGCGATTAGGCCAACGCGCCGCGTGTGGGCGCGAGCGAGTTTCACCGCGCTCTCCACCGCCTCCGAGCCGGTGGTCACGAGCAACGTCCGCTTCTCGAAATCGCCGGGCGCGAGCGCGTTCATGCGCTCGCACACCGCCACGTAGGTCTCATACGGCAGTACGGCAAAGCACGTGTGTGTGAACCGCGCAAGCTGCTGCTGCGCCGCAGCCACCACCCGAGGGTGCAGGTGGCCGGTGTTAAGCGCCGCGATGCCCCCGGTGAAGTCAATGTAGGCCCGGCCATCCGTATCCCAGACCGTGGCGTTCAGTGCGCGCGTGGCGTAGACCGGATGCGCCTGATTGACCCCGCGCGCGACCGCCTGACGCCGGCGGCGCTGCAGGGCATCATTGCTGCTGTGGTTTGGGTTCACGATGCCGCCCGGTTGCCGTGCGTGGACCTGGCATCCGGGCCCACCACGTTAGCTTCAGTGGGCGCAGGCATGGACGTAATCACGGACGTGGCGCCGCCGCACGCGCGGGCCCCATCGGCCATTGCGGCCAAGCCAAGCCGGTCGCCCCAGCGGTAGGCGTCCAAGAATTCGACCGGCGCCACCTGAGTGCCACGTTGGAGCTTTTGGGCCAGGCCCGCGGGCGCGTGGTTGGCCCAGTCAAGCAGGGATTTCGCGAATTCCTGGGTTGGCCGCGACAGGTAGCGGTTGGAGAAGTCGGAGAAGTCCAAAGGCAAATGGGCACGGTTGTCGGCGTAGAGCTGGTGCAGGGTCTTGATCGTTTCATCGCGCCCGAGTGTGCCGGCCGCGAAGCTTTCCATCGCGGTGCAGGCGGCGTCAAACATGGCCTCGAAATGCGGGCTCTCAATCGACAGATGGCCAGAAAAGCTCGCCTGCTCGAAGCTGCGGTCAAGCGCGTCGCCATCGCACGTGGCCTTGTATTCCGACAGCAGCTTCCTCAGGCGCAGCACGCCGATGTAGCTACCGCTCAACCAAATACGGAACCAAGCATTCCACAAAGGGAACGAAGTGAACGCAGTGTAGGAATTGGCCACCAGCCGGTCGTTGATACGCACTACGTCCAGGCTGTATCGTTCCAGCGACAGAAAGTCCTCGCGTTGCCAACGGTCCTCGGTCGCCGCGCGCAGCAGCACGGGCACCAGGCGCGTGATCGACTCGAAGGTATTCACCAGTCCACGCGAGAACAGTGGATCGACAAAGCCAACCGCGTGACCGAGCAGGCAGTAGCGGTCACCCGTAGTGGCGCGGCTGGTGTAGTTCAAGCGCGGCGCCACGGTCCATTCCCGCACGCGCGCCGCACCCTCGAAGTGCCTAGCTATCGAGGGGTACTGGGCGATGAAGCGTTGGAACTCGCCCTCGGGGTCGCTCGTGGCCGGTCCATGTTTGCCTATATCGAACTGAAGCCCCACGCTGCACAACGGGTTGGTGCTGAACGGATGGTTGTCGAACGGAATGATCCAGAGCCAGCCGCAGTCGAACATGTGATGCAGCGTGCTCTGGCCCAAATGGGTCGGCGTGCCGCTGATGGGCGGCGTGGCGACCACGTCCTCGTAGGTTTTCACACCCACCATGTGCGTGAAGATCGAGCGGGTATTGGCCTGCATCGGACGCGCGCCGTCGCGCAGCCCTAGCAAGGCAGCCAGCGGTGAGCGGTAGCCGGCCGCGTCCACCACGTAACGCACCTTGATCTGCTCACCCTCGCCCACGTGCAACACTGCGCCGTCGTCGAAGAACTCCATCTCCCGAATCGGCGCCATTTGGCGAACCGACGCGCCCAGACGCGCAGCCAGTGCGACGTAGTAGGCGTCGACGTCTTGGCGGAACAGATGCGCCTCGGGTGCGAGCACCGGCGTGGACACCACCTGCGATGGATCCTGCTCCTGACCCCTGCCGTTCCAGGCGAACGCGAAGGCCAGTTTGACGCCCGCCGCGGACGTGCCTATGTGCTTGTTGATATTCGCGATATTGCCCGGATAGGCAAGCTCGGGAATCCCGTAGCGCAGCGCCAGCATCTCCAGCAGCACAGCACTCTCGGGCACCATGGACTCACCCACAGCGAAGCGCGGATGTGTACCTGCGTCGATGAGGATGACCCTGAGCTGGTTCTTGGCCAGGATGCTAGCGAGCATAGCGCCCGAGATGCCGCTGCCAATGATGGCGATATCGTATTGATGGTCCATGGAATGAGTCCGTTTCATTCAGTGAAGTGTGAAGTGGTAGAAAAAAAGAGCAAAACAGAAAGAGGAAGGCCACATCAGGACGCGACGCGCCGTACTAGCGTGCCCTCGACCTGGAAGCCACCCTCGCCACCGTCGCTGGTGGCCACGAAGTACAAGTAGGCAGCGTGGGCATCTCTAAGCCATCGCGCAGCCAACACCTGCGCGATGGCTTGCGCCTGCACGCGCGGCATAGTCAGGTTGATGGTCGGCCCTCGGTAGCCGAGCTTGGTACAGCACACCGACAACGCAGCGCCTGCATTGGCGTTCACGAAGGTGTTCGGCGAGACGCGCCGGCGGCTGCGGATTTCCTCGAATACCCTGCTTGCGGTGGCTCTCGGAAATCCGTCGCCGTACTGAATCAGTCCGATCTGATCGGCGCATTCCTGCAGAGCCTGCCGGTGCAACTCGTGCAGGCCGGCCACGCAGGCCAGTACCGACCAAACCAATGGGTCTGCCGTCTTCAGGCCGGCGCGCAGTGTTTTGTCCAAGCTACCGTAGTCCAGACTGCTCGCGCGGCCAACACTCAGTACCTCGTAGCAGGCATCAGGCGTGAAGTCGGCGGTCATGGTGCTCGGTCCGTTCAAAGACGAGGCTGGTGTTGAAGCCGCCGAAGCCGATGGTCAGACTCAGGCCAATGTCTGCCTGCGTCGCCAGAGGCCGGCCACCAACGGGCACTGGAAGGCCAAGCGCCTGCAGCGGCTGCTCTAGCGCGTGGATGGGCGGCACCTCACGCTGGGCCAGCGCCAGAATCAGGGCGATGGCTTCGAGCGCGCCGGTGGCACCCAGCGAATGGCCGAACGCCCCCTTGGTGGCGAACACTGTCGGCTGCGAGGCATGGAAGATCGCCCGGTAGGCCTTGCTCTCGACCCGATCATTGGTGAAGGTGCCCGAGCCATGCGCGTTGATCAGGCCCACGCGCGAGGTGTCCAGCTTCGCGTCCTGCAGTGAGCGCTGAATTGCCAACCGGATGCCCTCGCCCTGCTCAGCCGGCGCGGTCAGCCCGGCCGCGTCGTTGGCCGAGCCGCAACCGCGCAGCAGCACGTAGGGCACCGCGCCGCCACGCTCGCCGACACGCTCAAGCACCACGAAGCCAGAGCCCTCGCCGAGAAGGGTGCCGTCGTGGCGCTGGTCGAAGCTGCGCAGCAACGTGGGCGACATCGTACCCAGCGCCGAATGCGCGAGCCGCTTGGACTCTCCCAGTATGTCCGCCCCGCCGCAGATGCATCGACGTGCCACGCCCGCGCGCAGCAGCTGCGCTCCGATCAGGATCGCGTCGGCAGCGGAAGAGCAGGCAGTGGACAGGCTCACCGGCGTGACTGCCAGACCGCTTAGGGCCTCCTGCACCCACTGGTCCAATGGTTCGCAGCTGGCCTGCTCGTCGTCCAGCCGTGCACCGAAGCTCGTACCCACCACAATGAAACAAGACGACGACTCGGCCTGCAGATCCAGCCCCGCGTCGCGCGCCGCGGCCTCGACGCAACTGCGCGTGATTCGCCTGATCTTGTACTTTGGCGGCTCCGGCGCGTCCCGCGTCGGCAGCGCGGCCGCCAACTCGTTGCGCAGAGGGTAGTCCGAGGGCACCGGCGCGAGACCGGTACGCCCCGCCAACAACTGCGCCCAGACCGGAGCGAGCTGGTCGCCCAAGGCGGTGTGCCACGCAAGCCCGGTGACCGCGATACGGTTATGGTTTTCAGCAGAATTCATGGAGGTACTCGTCGATCGCGCGGCCAGGGAAGGGGTTGGGATAGAAGCTGTCCTTGAGATTGCCGCCCTGCAGTCCGATGGATCGCTCGAACGGCTCGCTCTGCAGCCACCGCTTGCCCACGAGGAAGCGCTCCGCTATGTCCGCGTAATTGAAACCCTCGAGATCGCTGGGGCTGACCAGCTTGCGCTTCTCACGATCCAGCACCTGCCGGTAGGCGGAGGAGTCGAAATAGCGGATGCGATCGCCCGCCACCAGCGCGTTCACGCAATGCCAGCGCTGCGGCAGGTAGAGGTAGTTCACGAAGATCTGACGGATCGCGTACACCTTCCTGCCCGTGGCGAAGTGGACCAGCACGCCCGCCACGTCGCTCATCTCCGAGCAGAAGCAGGGCAGCCGATCTTCGCGGCGTTCGGCGATCGCGCGCAGGTAATCCTCCACAGCGAGCGCGGGGATGATCTCATCGCGGTAGCGCCGGTAGGCGGCGTCCAGCCGCTCCCATTCGGATTCCGGCTGGCTCAGCCGCACGATCTGCGGCTGGTAGGTACCGAATACCTCAGATTCCTGCACGATGTGACACATGTGCCGAGGCAGCAGCGCTAGCACGTCCTCTACGCCGCGCAGCGCATGCTGGCGGACGATATCACGGGCCAGTTCGATTTTTTGGCTATTCAAGGCAGGCTCCTTCTACTTGTAGCGGTCCAGGCCGCTCTGGTTGGCCGGAACGAGGTTCAGGGTGGTCGGCCGCTCGTGCCGCTTCAGGCCCTTGAGCACTTGCAGGCGTAGTGCGTCGAGAGAGTCGTGGGGCACCAGCGCCTGATCAACCACGATCTCGAGCGAGAAGCCGGTGGTAGCGCCGTCGTGCTTGAGCGAACGCGTCTGGCAGGTGAGCACGCCTGACAGGGAACGGCAGTACTGCTTGATGGCCGCGAGGTTGACCTTTTCATCGTTGAGCACGATGAAGTCGGACTTGCGGTGTCGGAAGAACAGATGGCCATCGGCACCGACGCGGAACACGTCACCGGTGCGCAGCCAGGCCTTGCCATCGATTTCGACCAGCGGATACACCGCGTTGCGGCCGATCTTTCGCAGTAGCAGTGTGTCCGAGTGCACCAACAATTCGCCCTCTGTCGTGCCGTCCACCGCCCTCTGCGCCGCTTCCACGCCACCTCGGACATCCACCAAGCGCACCTCGGTATCCTCCAGCGGTAGCCCCATTGAAGCCCAGTGCTCAGGCGCAGAGGCATGTGCCGCGAGCGTGGCCACACGCGGCCCGGCCTCGGTGATGCCGTAGGTCAAGTACAGTTCGCGGCCCGGATAGTCCGCGAGGAACTGCCGCGTCTGTGCGGTGGGCAGTGCGTCGCCGCCCACGGTGAGCGCGCGCAGGCAGGAGGGCAGGCGATCCTCCGGGTTGTCCAGTAGTTGGCGCAGCAGCAGCGGCGTGACCGAGCTGATCGTCACGCCGTGGCGCATGATGTCCTGCGCGTACCGGCGGGTCATGAAGGGCGGCCCTCCGACTACGAGCGTGCTACCACACTCCATGCAAGCTAGCGCCTGTGCGACCAGCGCATAGGAGTAGTACAGCGGCAGATGGGCCAGCACCACGTCGTCCGATCGAAGTCCAGTGGCCTGAGCATGCCGGCGCGCGTTGCGCTGCAGAGAATCGATCGAGTGCACGCAGCCACTGCTGAACTCTGAGGAAGTGCCGGAGGTGGTCAGGATCACCTCGCCAGGGCGAGTTAGAGGCGGCGGGGCCTTCATCATTCGCGCGATTTCCCCGTCGGCGCGTGCCTGCTTGGGCGTAAGCCCCAGATCCAGAGTCAAGTCCGCGCTAATATGCGGCCGCACGATCGCGCCGGCATGGAAATCCTGCGCCATTTGCACGAGCCTCGCTGCCGGCGTGTTGGGGGCCACCATCGCGGGGACTAACCCGGCCTGCAGCACTGCCTGAAAATGCCCCAGCAGCGGCTTGCCATTGGGCATGCAGATCAGCACCACGCTGCCAACAGGCAGCAGCTGGGAGCGCCAAGCATCGGCCAGTGCGCGAACGTTGACGCGGATGCCCGCGCCCTGGCCGACACCTGAGGCCTCAATGACGCGCGCATCAAGGTCGAAATCCGCGAAAGGCATGGGGCCCACTTTGCAGTCCGTCTTCATTGCGATTGCAGATCGGCGGCCACGGTCTTCGTGAGGACAAAGGCGGCCAGCGTCGCGCAGTTCGTGAAGTTGTCCGGCACGAACTCATCGTCATTGATGCTGATGCCGAACACCTCCTCGCACTGAAACTTGAGCTCGACGAAACCCATGGAATCCACGCCGAGCTTGGACATGAACCCGTCCTCGTCATCGATCTCCTGTGGGGAGATGTCCATGCCCAGGTCAGTAGAGATGATCTCCTTCAGACGCATCACAATATCTTGCTTATCAGGTTGCATGGTGTGTTTCTCGCTGGGTGGGTTGGTAACTGAGATTAGCGCCAGCATCGTCGGCGTGTTGTCGACCCAGGATCTCGGCGCCGCTTGAAGATGAATAAATCAAGGACGACTACCTTAGGTAGCGTAGTTGGGCCAATTGTGAGTGGTACAGGTAATGGCTATGTTGTTACAAATGGAATGCTTTTCGCAACGGTAGCGTTGTGCATTGCCATTTCTGTAGGTTTTATGTTTCGAAAGGGCGCATTTATCAGACTGCATAATTTTCGTCATCGCGGTAGCTGTCAACATGTTCAGGCAAACAAAACCCAGCCTGCAAAAATCGGATGCCCATCAACCACCATGGGCGGCCCAGCTCGGTGACATTCAAAGCCAGCCCTGCGCAACAACCTTTCCACCCCGATATTGGTCACCATAATGAGTTGTTTGGCCCCTTGCTCAGAGGCGCAAGCAATCGACGCACGCATCAATTCAATCGCCGCTTTCGAGGACATCTTCCCCAACGCTGACGTGGTTCGGCTGTTGAAATCCGTGGCCGCAAAGCGCGACAATTCCCAGACATCCGGGGATACCGGTGGCGCAAGGCCATTCAACAGTTGCGGAAACACCTCGCCCAGGAGGTAGGGTCGCGTGGTGGGCAGCAGCCTGGCACAGCCGCAGACATGCCCCTGACCATCCCGACCCACGACATAGACGGTGTCCGGGCGATCGAACTGATCGACTTCAATGTCCTCTTGCGAGGGCACGTCCCAGCCGAGCTTCTCGACAAATACTTGGTGACGATAGCGTCCAACGCTTGCGTGCAAGCCTGGATGAAGTTGTGCTGTGGATCCTGACACGATCTGCATACCACCTCCAATTGGCTCGAACACTTGGAGGTGGATTGAACCGGTGCCACAACAGACGTGTAACTGTCAGAATTGACAGGCCATCATGCGTAGCGGGAACCAATATGCTTCGCGACCGCCGTTTGCCAAGACAATGTTGAGATCAACGTGCCCAGCGCAGCATCGATTTTCCGTCTGCCCAGGTCGCGGTGCTGCGCATCCACGATCATCACATTGCTCCGGGGCGCGCCGATATGGGTATAAATGCATGGCATCACGCAAACATCCAATCACCAGTCCCAGCCCAGGGTAATCACCGGGGAAGCAGTGCTCACCCATTCGGTGTAACCGGAGATCGGGTCCAGACTTGCGCCTTCACCGGCGGGTGGCGGTCCGTCATGTTCATCCAACACAGACAGTAGATGAATGAAAGGGATCACCCTTAAATTTTCCAGGGAAAGACGGACCAAACCGTCATCTGAAAGGGTCATCATGGGTGCTCGGGCCAGCGCTGGCCCATGTTTAACCGTGGCGTGCATCATGGTTATTGTCCTCGACGAAGTTCGAAAAGGACACGGTACAGGACGACACAACACAGGACTATTGATCCGGCACGAGTTAAACGGGAATGAGACATGCGCACCGTTGATGCTGAGCCTGTCGAAGCACGGCTCTTCGACAGGCTCAGAGCGAACGGACTCACGGATAAAGCTGGCCGGGTCAATAGTGTTAAATATGACAGCCCGTCACAAGGACTGTCCGCAGGAGAAGGCGATGAAGGGATGGCAAGAACACCAACTCCATGCACCGCTACGAGCCGCGAGCCAACGAGACGGTGGAGGACTTCGCCCGGCATGACGGCACCTCGGTGCTGCCGGCGCGCCCCTATCGGCCGCAGGACAAGGCCAAGGTCGAGTCGGCGGTGCAGGTGGTCGAGCGCTGGATTCTGATGCGGCTGCGCCGCCAGCACTTCCATTGCATCGACGATGTCAACGAGGCCATCGAGCCCCTGCTCAAGCAGCTCAACGACAAGCCCTTCCAGAAGTTGCCCGGCAGCCGCGCCAGCAGCTTCGCAGCGCTCGACGCGCCGGCGCTGCAAGCGCTTCCAGCCCAGCCTTGGGAATGGGCAAGCTACAAGACGGTGCGGGTGCATATCGATCACCACGTCGAGATCGACGGCCACCGCTACAGCGTGCCGCAGAACCTGGTCGGCCTGCAACTCGAAACCCGTATCACCGCGCACGGGGTTGAGCTGCTACACCGAGGCCAGCGGGTGGCTGCCCACGCCAGAAACGCGCATCGCGGCGGCTTCACAACCGTTCCCGACCATCTCTCTGCCGCGCACCGCGCCCACCTGGAATGGACCCCGCAGCGCCTGATCCACTGGGGCAACGGCATTGGCCCCATGACCAGCCACATCGTGCGCCGCCTGCTCAAAGAACGACGTCACCCCGAGCATGGCTACCGCGCCTGCCTGGGGCTGCTGTCGCTGGCGAAGAAGTACAGCAAGCCACGCCTGGAAGCTGCCTGCGTGATCGCCGCCGAGCTGGGCACGACCAGGTACAGCCATGTGCGCGACATCCTCGCCAACGACCGCGACCGCCAGGCCGCGACCCAGGCGCCCGAATGGAACAGCCCGCAGCACGCGCATGTGCGCGGCCCCGACTACTACCAATGAAACAGCAGGCACCAACCCTGATGATCAACACCACGCTGGAGCAACTGCGCGATCTCAAGCTGCAGGGGATGGCCTTCGCACTGGAGGAGCAGCTCACCCAAGCCGGCATGGCCGGGATGAGCTTCGAAGAAAGGCTGACCTTGCTCGTCGAACGCGAGGTCCACCTGCGGCACGACAAACGCCGCGCCCGTCTGCTCAAGGAAGCACGCCTCAAGTACACCCAGGCCGCCATCGAGGACGTCGACACCCGTGCCGGGCGCGGCCTGGAACGCCGTGCCGTGATGAGCCTGGCATTGGGCGAGTGGATCAGCGCCGGACATGCCGTGTTCATCACAGGCCCGACCGGCGCGGGCAAATCCTGGCTGGCTTGCGCTCTGGCGCAGCACGCCTGCCGGCGCGGTCACTCGGCCTTCTATCAGCACGTGCCGCGCCTGGGTGAAGAACTACGCATCCGCCACGGCAACGGCACCTTCGGGAAATGGCTGATTCAGTTGGCCAAGACGGACGTGCTGCTGCTCGATGACTGGGGCATGAGCGCGATCGACAGCCAGACACGCGCCGACCTGCTGGAAATCATCGACGACCGCGCCGGCCAGCGCGCCACCATCATCACCAGCCAACTGCCCATCGAGCACTGGCATGCCTGGATCGGTGACGTCACCATCGCCGACGCCATCCTCGACCGTCTCATGCAGCAGCACCACCGCTTCACCCTGACCGGCGACTCGCTGCGCCAGGCCCAGAAACCGCCCAAAAAGGAGGCAAAACCCGACTGATCGTGACCGACCAACCTAAACTGTGAGCGCGCAACACCTCATGCCGCACAACCGGTCACGTTCGACCGGAATCGTCGGTCACGTTCGACCGGAATCGTCGGTCACGTTCGCCGAAATACGCACTGGACGGGTTTCACGAGCGGTTCCCGCATCTGCATGTCGCTGTCGAAACGACCGATGTCCTGGTCGACTTGGAGCGAGAGGCGCGAGTCGACCTCTTCGAGGTGGTGAACCGGCAACTCGACCGTCATGGCTACATTGCGCGTGGCGGGCAGATGATCGACGTTAGCATCGTGCCGGTGCCGAAGCGGACGCTGAACAAGGACGAGAAGGCCATTGTTCAGCAGGACGTGATGCCGGCCGAGTGGTCGCCTGCGAAGCGCCGGCAGAAGGACGTTCAAGCGCGCTGGACCAAGAAGCATGGCAAGAGCTACTTTGGCTACAAGCTCTGCAGCAGTTCGCTGGCGCCGCGATGCGCTGGGTGAGGACCTGACATTTGAGCACGAGAAGACCGGGTTCGACATCCCCCATTTCCCCCCTCCCGATTAAGGCCAAGCCCCGGACTCTCTGCGGCGCAGCCTTGAAGGAGGGAAGGTCGTGGACCCAGCGCCCGCACCCCATCAGCAGTTCCTGGGCTTCGCCCGTTTGCAGGACGTGATCATCGATCCCGATCGGCTCGCCGCCGACGGGCAGATCCACCGCGCCGACGTCGGCGACACGCCATCCGGCAAGAACGACGCCGGCTACCTGCTGCGCCCGGACGGCAGCGGCTGGGTCATCAACTTCAAGGCGGATGGCCAACCCATCCCCTTCCAGCCGGAGCTGGCTCGCCCACTCACCCCCGCAGAACAGGCACAGCTCGAAACCCAACGCCAAGCCTGGTGCCAGCAGCAAGTCGAGCGCCAGGCCGCCGCCATCCAAGACGCCCTGGCGCGCTGGGAGGCCGCCCACCCACCGCAAGACTTCCCCTATCTGCAGCAACCCCAGCTCGATCCCGCCGGCCTGCGTCAGGGCAGGGCGCAGTTGCTGGTCCCCATGTTGGCCGTCGATGCCGCGGGCGAGCCTGCGTGGGTCGGTGCCCAGCGCATCAACTGGGCGGCTCCCGGCCAGTCCCCCGACAAGCGCTTCGTCGTGGCACCCCCACTCGAGGCGCCTTTGCCGTCATCCCGATCGACGGCGCCGACGTCGAAGCCCCCCTGCGGGCTTATGAGACAGCGTGCAAGGCCGACCATGTGGTGATCTGCGAGGGCATCGGCACCGCGCTGGCCATCCATCAGGCCACCGGCCTACCCGTGATCGCCGCCCTGTCGGCCCAGAACCTGCCCGAGGTCGCACGCCGTCTGCACGGCAAGCTGCAAGGCCACCCCGTGCTCTACGCCGACCACGATGGCGCCAACACCCATCACAAGGGACAGACCGATGCCGTGCGCGCCGCCCGCATCCTGGGCAGCGCCCGCACCCGCATTGCCCTGCCGCTCCATCCCCATGGCCCCACCCCGCCCGGCTACGACGCCCGTGACCAGTTGCGCGACGGCGGCGTCGAGGCCATTCGCCGCACGCTGGCCGCCACCCTGACGCCGCGGCAGCTCGAGCGCAGACTCCCGCCAGCAGTGATCCTCTCCACCCAACCCAGCCCGGCCTCTGCACCCGTTGCGCCAAAGGCCAATCCCGCGCCAGTTCCATCCATGCCCCGCCAGGAGCCTCCCATGCCGCAATCCGCCATTGCCGAACCTGAAGTGCCAACGCAGCCCACCGCTCTTGAAACCACAGACCCCTTCAAGGCCTTGAACGATGCTGCCGAGGACCTCGAACGCGAGGCGCAGCCGCCGGATGGCCCCGCTGGCGAGCGCTACGCCATCGACCAGGACCACATGGCCGCCGAAGCCATCCTGGCCCACCTCTCGCCCGAGGCCGAGCGAGCGCTTGCAGCGGCAACGCTCGGCGAGCCGCTGACCCCCGCGCAGCGCTTGTTGCTCAACGACGGCCGGCACCGCGACCTGATCGACGACACGGACCAGCCGACTCCGCTGGGACAGCTCGCCCATCGCAGCCTGCAGGCCAAGGTCGAGGAGGAGCGCGCGCAGTTGCAGCAGCAACTGCGCACCCGCAACATCGACGCGGTGCTCGGCAAGCCACAGCGCCAGACCGTCAAGCAAGAGCGAGCCCAGGAGCAAGCCCAGGAACAGGGCGACTCCAGGATCCTGGAGTCTCGACCCACCTCCGTCCTGCCCCTGCTCGACCTCAGTCCCCTGCCGATGATCGCCACCGCGCATGCCGTCGGCATGGGGCACTGAGCCACCCACCCAAGGAATCTTCGATGAAGACCCACCACGACCTGACGAAGCGCCAAGCTGCGAACCCCGAAGCCTCGACCCCCGAAGCCTCGACCCCCCAAGCCTCGACCCCCGAAGCCTCGACCCCCCAAGCCTCGACCCCCCAAGCCTCGACCCCCCAAGCCTCGACCCCCCACACCATGCCGTCTGCCATCCAGTCCGACGTCTTCGTCGAATGCCAAGCCCCGACCCGTGCCGAAGCCGAGCAGGCGTTCGGCGCCGTGTTCGAACTTGCCGATCCCGCTGAACCGAAGCCCCACCATGGCTGAAACCCAGCAAGTGCAGCCGACCCCAGAACCCAGGGGCAAGCAAGCTACCCCGACCCCCAAGCCCCAGCGCCAGGAGCGCGACCTGCGCCAGGAGATCACCGACCGCATGGTGGCCGCGCTGGAGCAAGGCCAGATTCCCTGGGACCGGCCCTGGCAGGAGTTGGAGCATGGACTGCCGCGCAACATGGTCAGCGACCGCGCCTACCACGGCGGCAACCGCATGATCCTGCTGTTGACCCAGATGGAGCGCGGCTATGCCGATCCCCGCTACGGCACCGTCAAGCAGGTCAACGATCTCGGAGGGCGGGTCGCCAAGGGCGAGAAGGGCATCCCGATCGAACTCTGGAAGGACCAGCCCTTCTGGGAGCGGCGGGATGTCGAGATCAGCCTGAACCGCATGCGGGTGAAGGTGTTCGACGAAGCCCAAGGCCGGGTGCAGATCGGCGTGCCCACCGACAAGGCGTCCACCAGGACCGTCAAGCCTGGCGATCTGACGGTGCGCCACAAGGGCCAGGAGCTGAGCTGGGGCGCTGCTCACCAGCAACTCGACACCGTGGTCGGGCGGGTCTACACCGTGTTCAACGCCGAACAGTGCACCGGACTCGAGATCGCGCCGCTGAAGGTGCCGGAGAACAAGGTCCAAGCCGTCGACCGTGCCGAGCAGCTGATGCAGGCCATGCGCGACGATGGCCTGCGCTTCGCCACGCATCCGCAACATGCCTTCTACTCGCCCAGGCGCGACGAAGTCTCCCTGCCTCCGCGCGAGCGTTTCAAGTCGGCCGAGGGTTATTACGGCACCGCCTTGCACGAGATCGGCCACGCCACGGGCGCCCAGCCGCGCTTGAACCGCGAGGGCATCACCGGCGGCCACCGCTTCGGCTCCGAAGCCTATGCCAAGGAAGAACTGCGCGCCGAGCTGTTCAGCACCTTCATGGCGGCCGAGACCGGCATCCCCCATGACGAGGAGCAGCACAAGGCCTATATCCAGTCCTGGGCCAAGGTGCTCCAGCACGACAAGCACGAGATCTTCCGCGCTGCGGCCGAGGCCGGCAAAGCGGTGGACTACGTCCTGGGCAAGGAACGCGCGCTGCAGCTGGCACAGACCCGGGACGTCCAGGCCGCGATGGACAAGGCGCAGGCCCAGCCAGCGCATGCGATGACCTTTGCCGCATTCTCCGCCGCCGCGACGGTGGAAGCACTGCACAACCATGGCCGGCAGTGGGAAGTGCTCCTGGGTGAGCAGTCCTTGGGTTTCGCCGATGGACCGACCCCCAAAGGGGCGCTGCGCCAGGTGCACCGGCGCGAGGTCAACAACGCCCTCTACGGCAGCCAGCCCGATGCGCCGGACTTCCTGCGCACGTCCATGCCACCTGCCGAGGTCCTGGCCGAATACCCCGACCTGCAGCAGCAGTGGGCCGCGGTCATCGCGCTGCATCAGCCCATGGATCACGTGGATCAAGTCCAGAAGCATCAGATCGAGAAGCCTGCGACGCAGGACCCAGCGTCGATGGCGTCGGAACCCAACCCATCCTCCCAACCCGCCCGCTCCATGTTCTGGCGCAAGGTCGGCAATGTCGAGGACGTCTGCGACGGCGTGATCAACCTGCCGGGGGCCGGACCGCAGGGTGTCCAGGCGGTGAAGGTGATCGATGCCCAAGCGCTGTCCGCCGCGGCCTACGACCAGTTCACCGCCGACTTCTTCGCTTGTCAGCCGTGGTTGGCCGGCAAGGGCGGCGTTGAGGAGGTGGAGGGTGGTGCCCCGTTGACCCATGTGGTCGAGGTCACGGCCCCGCAGCGTCAGACCCTGCACATCGATCCCAGTGGGCACGACGATGCCTGCTATGTCGGCATCCCCGAGGCCGACGTGCCGCGGGTGATGGCCAGTAGGTCGTTCGTCGTGCTCGGCCCTGCTCAGGAGATGACTGGGCCCGAGACCCATCCCGCCCCCCACCTGCCACTGCTCGACCTCTCGCCGCTGCCGACGCGTGACGCTGAGTTGGAGCGGAGCCGCTGATTTCCGTCCATCCCATCCATTCCACGCATCCCACGCATTCCATGCACACCGCAGCCGACGCCCTGGTGCACATCCCCAAGGCGCAGAAGGACATCACCCGCTTCGTCTGGGTGGGGCTGGGACTGTTCACCCTGCTCGTGTTGCTGTCGTGCTGGGCGGCGACGGAGTATGCCGCCTGGGCGCTGGGGTTCAGCGCAGCGCTGGGCCAACCCCTGCTGCCACCTTTCCTCTACTCCCCCTTCGATATCCTGGTCTGGACCTGGCGTTTCAACCGCAGCGCCTACGGCCTGGCCGTGATGACGATCTTCGAGCGCGCCCATCTGATCATGGGCGTGGGCGGATTCTTCGCCCTGGTGCTGCCGGTGGGTCTGGCCTACCGGCGCACGCGCAAGGCGGATGCCGAGCGCAACGACCTGCATGGTTCGGCGCATTGGGCAGCAGGGGACGAAGTGGCCGCCGCCGGCATCCTGGCCGACGCCAGCAACCAGGGCGGCGTGCTGTTCGGCGCTTGGGACCATGGGGGTCGGGTGCGCTATCTGCGCCACAAGGGCCCCGAGCACATGATGGTGTTCGCTCCCACACGTTCGGGTAAAGGCGTGGGCGTGGTGATCCCGACCCTGCTGTCCTGGGATGACTCGGTGCTGGTGCACGACATCAAGGGCGAGAACTGGCATCTGACCAGCGGCTATCGGCAGCAGGTGCTGGGCCAGCGGGTGCTCAAGTTCGACCCGACCTGTTCCGACTCGGCCCGTTTCAACCCGCTGCAAGAAATCCGCATGGACGGCAACCTGGTCAAGGACGTGCAGAACATCGCCACCATGATCGTCGACCCCGACGGCAAGGGTCTGAACGACCACTGGGCCAAGACCGGCTTCGACCTGATGACGGGGGTGCTGCTGTTCGTGCTGCTGCACTGGGAGCCAGGCCATCCCTTACGTTGTCTGCACACGGTGCAGTCCATCCTGTCGGACGGCGGCCCGGTGCGCGAGATCGCCGAGCGCGCCACCCGGGAGCAGGCCGACAAGCACCCGACCCCAGGCAAGGACGGCAAGCCCCAGCCCGCGGCTACCGGCTTCAAGGCGGTGATGCATTACCTCAAGGACCTGGCCCTGGCGAGTTGCCAGTCCGGGCAACTCCTGGACCGTGCTCCCCCCATTCCCATGCTGATGGATCAACGGCCCGGCTGGGAGGTGGTGGCCCAGGCCTGCCAGTCCTATCTGAACAAGGCCGACAACGAAGCCTCCGGGGTGTTGTCCACCGCGCTGTCCTTCCTGTCGCTGTACCGCGATCCCCTGGTGGCCGACAACACCCGCTTCTCCGACTTCACCCTGGAAAGCCTGATGGGCGGCAGGGATGCCCAGCATCCGGGGCCGAAGACCTCTCTCTACCTGGTGGTCCCGCCCAGCGACAAGGACCGGCTCAAGCCGCTGCTGCGTCTGGTGATCAACCAGGTCACCCGACGCCTGACCGAGGGCATGGACTTCAACGCCGACGGCTCGGGCAAGAGCTTGTATCCCCACCGCCTGCTGCTCGTGCTCGACGAGTTCCCCAGTCTGGGCAAGCTCGACGTGTTCCAGGAGGCCCTGGCCTTCATCGCCGGTTACGGCCTGAAGGCCTTGCTGATCGTGCAGGACCTGAGCCAGCTCTACGCCGCCTACGGCAAGGACGAGTCCATCCTCGGCAACTGCCACATCCGGGTGGCCTACGCCCCCAACAAGGTGGAGACGGCCGAGCTGCTGTCCAAGATGGTGGGCCAAGCCACCGTCAGTCACACCCAGCGCCAATACTCCGGAAACCGGCTGGCGGTGGTGCTGCAGAACGTCAACACCAATGAGCAGATCGTGCAGCGGCCGCTCCTGACCCCCGACGAGTGCATGCGTCTGCCGCCGGACGATGAACTGGTGTTCGTCGCCGGGCATGCGCCGGTGTACTGCCAGAAGATCAAGTATTACCGGGACGCGGCGCTGGCCGAGCGCATCAAACTGGGGCCGGCGCGTGCAACCGGCAGAGGGGTATGAGGCAGAGGGGCTTGAGGCAGAAGGGGATGATTCAGGCCGGGTTGCGGGAATCAGGGCTGGAGCTCATTGAGCGTCACGCCCAGTGCAGCTGCGAGGGCTTTGAGGGTTCTGGCCACTCCGATCCGCTTGCCTGTCTCGATCTGGCTGAGATAGGCCTTGCTGATGCCGGCCTTCTCGGCCAAAGCGTCTTGGGTGAATCCGCGGTATTCGCGCCAGGCCTTGACAGGATGGGTACCGTCCAGGATGGCATGCGCGACCGCGCCCGGCACTCGAAACCCATCGTCGGCAGCTTTCACGGCATCGAACAGGGCAACGTCATCCAGGCTCTCGGCGGCACGCATGAGCCGCGCAAACAACTCCATCGGAACCACGGCGTATTCCCGCTTCCCGTTGCGTTCGATGAATTGAATCGTGCTCATGGGTATGCACCTCCTCGTGGGGCAACCGCCAGGATCATCACCACCAGGCGGTCGTCATGAATCTCGTCGATCACGCGCCAATCGCCGACGCGCAACCGGTAGCCAGGGCGCCCCTGCAGCTTCTTCACGTTGTTGTTCGGTCCGTGGGGCGCAGCTGCCAACTGCTCGATCTTGTCGCGCACCGTCGTCGCCAGATTGCGCGGCATGGCCTTGAGGCTCTTGAACGCCTCGCGGCTGTATTCGATCGAGAACATGAGGTAATGTTAGCGAAATGCAAACGTCGGTGCAAACTCCCCGGCGCCTTCTCACCGCTCCAGCAGCCCACGTGATGCAAGCCCAAGGAGCCTGTCCGTGCGGTCCTGGGCACCAACGGTGCCGCATCCACTGGGGCCGTCTGATGGTGCCATTGGCCTTGATGGCCATGACCCTCGGGGCGGTTCAACTTGCCACGCGAGAGGGGTGGCGGATCAATCTCACCGAGAGCGAGCCGCTTGGCTTCTACCGGCTCCGCCCGCTTCAGGATGACGAGACGCTCTCGCGGGGCACAAAGGTCGAACTCTGCCCACCGGCGTGGGTGACGCCGCGTGCTTTCCCGTTCTACCTGTCCGGCGATTGCCCGGGCGGTGGCATGCCGATGTTGAAGACCGTGGTAGGTGTGCCGGGGGATTCCATCGTGGGGAGCCTGCAGGGCGTCTGGATCAACGGCCGGGAGTTGCCGAACAGCGGCCAGCTGCTTCGCACGGCCGCCTACCCCTGGATCCACCTGCCGCATCAGCAGGGGCGTTTCGTGCTTGGCAAGGGGCAGTACTGGGTCTACGGCAGCGGGGCCAGACCGGCGCTGGCCGCGCAGAGCTTCGACAGCCGCTATTGGGGGGCGATTGACATCCAGCAGATTCGGGGGATGGCCAACGCAGGCGGTTGATTGGGGCGTCTGGAATGGAGTGTTGAATTCCAGCCTCGCCGGGCTGCAACGGAATAGGGCACGCAACGGTGGAGCATCGTGAAGCATCGCTGTCTCCGTCGACTCTGAAGGGCAGCGGCATACGGCGTGCAAGATTCAAAAGATTGCCGTCCCTGGGACGCAGCGATAATCGGACCACAACACCCCATCCGAATTCCCCGCATGACGCCCGCCGACGCCGAACTGCAAGCCCAGATTGCCCACGCACCCTCCAGGCCGACGCCACCCGCCGCACCGAGCAGGCCAGCGTGATGGCCACTGTCTGAGCAACAGCGATGTCTGCCAACCCCGCACATACTGCCCCCATGCGTGTGATGCTGCGCGCCAAGCTGCACCGCGCCACGCTGACCGGCGCCGATCTGCACTATGAGGGATCCTGTGGCATCGACCAGGCCCTGCTGGACGCCTGCGACATCCTTCCCGGCGAGCAGATCGAGGTCTACAACGTCACCAACGGGGCGCGTCTGAGCACCTATGCCATTGCCGAGCCGGCGGGAAGCGGACGCATCACCCTCAACGGATCGGCCGCCCGGCATGCGGCCATCGGCGATCTGCTCATCATCTGCACCTATGTCCCTATGGACGACGCCGTGGCCCGCGCCTTCCATCCACGCATCGCCCTGCTCGATCCCGATAATCGCATTGCAACCATGAAGGCATGAAGACCGTGAACACCAACCCCTCGCACGCATTGGCCGGAACGGCAACGCGGCTGTTGTCACTCCTGGATGCCTCGCGCCCGGTGAAGCTGTTCGCCATCGTCCTGGGCACACTGCTGCTTGCCGCGTCGTCGTGGATCACCGTGCCCATGGTCCCCGTGCCGATGACCTTGCAGACGCTGGCAGTGACCTTGATCGGTGCCCTGTACGGTTGGCGCCTTGGCAGTGTGACGATCATCGCGTGGCTGATCGAGGGAGCCCTGGGCTTGCCGGTTCTCGCGGGTGGAGCGGCAGGGGTTGCCCATTTCATGGGCCCGACCGGTGGCTATCTGTTGGCCTTTCCGCTCGCCGGAGCGCTTGCCGGCTGGCTGGCCGAGCGTGGCTGGAATGGGTCGCGCCCCTTCCTTGCGTTTCTGGCCATGCTCGCTGGCAATGCGCTGTGCTTGCTGCTTGGCGCTGGCTGGCTGGCGGCCATGATCGGACCGGTCAAGGCGATCACGGCCGGGGTCCTGCCTTTTGTGTTCGGGGGTTTCCTGAAGTCCATCCTTGCTGCTGCAATGCTCAAGGTTTGGGCGTCGACGGTGCGACGGCGCTAAAGGGGCCGGCGTGACTGGGTGCGGGACCTCCAGCGCGCCCTCGCAGGGATTGCAGCATGGCTGCAACGTTTGATCCAGTTTCTCAGCACCGTCGGCCGCCGTTTTCCTTCTGGGGGAACCTGACCAGCATCTCCGAATCGGGACACATCGGTCCCTTTTGTCTTCTTTCCTGGATGTGGATGCGACCCGCCGCGCGTGTCTGACCGTTTCGCAACGGCCTCGACGAACATGCTCCTTGGGCGTATAGTTTACAGATGTTCACGGTGATCGAGACCCTCCTGTTCCAGAAACAATGGCCTCTGTACTGGAGCGAGGAGGAACGCGGCGAGTTTGCTGCTCATCTTGCCCAGTATCCGAACGCCGGGGACGTGGTGCCCGAGTCCGGTGGCATTCGCAAAGTTCGCTGGCGTCGGGCAGGTTCAGGAAAATCCAGTGGTGTACGTGTCATCTACTTCACACGCGCAGCCGAGGAGGAAGTGGTTCTTCTGACGCTGTACGCAAAGGGCAAGACCGACAACATCACCGGTGCCAAATTGAAGGAGATTCGCCATGCCCTCGAAAGCTAAACCGCTCTCGGATGCGCAACTCAGGGCCTATGAGGCCACCCGTGACCTGGCTGCCGAGTTGCTGGAATCGGTGCGCCAAATGAAGGCGGGGGAAACACAGGTCGTGATCTCGCCGGCCGCTGAAGCCCGCCAACGCACGGGTTTGTCTCAATCCCAGTTTGCCGCACTGCTCGGCGTCTCAGTTCGCACCCTGCAAGGCTGGGAACAAGGCCGCAAGCAACCCAGTGGGGCGGCGCGTACCTTGCTCACTATCGCGCGTACAAATCCCAAGGCGCTGCTTGCTGTGGCAGCCAAAACGTAGACTGGACAGATGGCTCAATGTGTCTGGTTTTATGACAACTGCCCAGTTACAGCCCGGAGCTCAATCCCGACGAACGGCTCAACGCCGACCTCAAGCATGCGATCGGCACGAAGGTGCCGGTGCGAACCAAGGCCAAGCTCCACGCCGCTGCGAGCGAGCACATGACCTTCATCCAAGCCAACCCCGAGCGGGTCATGCCTTACTTCCAGGACCACCTCGTCAAGTACGCCGCATGATGACTTCATCGTGCCGGATCAATAACGCAGTTTCGGCCCTTCGTCATGCCCATACCAAGCAAGATGAGTTTGTCTATGTTTTGCAGGGGTGGCCAACACTCCATACCGATGAAGGCCGAACCCAGCTCTCTCCTGGAATGTGCGCAGGTTTCAAGGCGGGCACAGGCAACGGACACCGCCTGGTCAACGAAACCACGGAGGACGTTGTGTACCTCGAAGTTGGCGACAGAACACCCGGAGACGAAGGAAGCTATCCCGATGACGACCTCAAGGCCTTGCTCGTTGAGGGAAAGTGGAAGTTGGTCCACAGAGATGGCACACCGTATGTGTGAGGTAGGCGCTAAACATCAAAAGAGAATCGCCAGCGCCGTGATTCGGCGCGGGTTGCGTTTTGAGGCCTCGAACGGCCGGTGGCGGGGACCTGTCCATGCTCCTGAAGCCAGTTCACCGATTCGGCGGGCTTGGTTTGGTAGACCTGTTTCCCATGCCCCTTGTCCTTCATGGCGCCGCCAATGTGTTATCGGTGCAGTTTCTCTCGTGGTGCCTGTATTTTGCGGTGCGCCCGACCGGTGTTCAATGCTTGGAAGCGTCGGGGCCGAGCATGTATTCGCGCACGAGTTCGCGGGCCCGGTGCAGCCGGCTCTTGACGGCTCCGGCTTGTTCGCCGAGCCGCTCGGCGATCTCGGCGATGGCGAGCTCCTCGAAGTCGCGCAGCAGCACGACTTCGAGGTAATGGGCCGGCAACGACTCGAGGGCGGCGGCCAAGTCGATCCGCAAATCGTGGTCGCTCTTCTTGGCCAACAACTGCTCTTCCATGTCTTCGCCAAGAGCGTCATGGCGGAACATCGCCCGCTCAAGCTTGCGGCATTCACGCTTGATGACCGTGAACAGCCAAGACGAGAAGGCAGCGGTGGCTTTGAGACCCTTGACCTTGCGTGAGATGGCCAAGAGGGACTCCTGGACGGCGTCGTCCACATCGCTGACCTGGCAATGCTTGCGGGCATAGCGGCGGGCGTCGGCCTGGCACAGAGCCAGCAGGCGCCCGATGGCGGCAGGGTCGCCAGTCTGTGCGGCGAGGACCAGGCTGTCGCGTTCGATTCCGCTGTCCCCCATCGCTCAGGCACCCTTGTCGAGCTTGCGGCCGACCATGGCGCACATCGGGCAAAAGCCGAAGAGTCCGGTCATGGAAAGCACAGCGCCCATGACACCAGCCCCGATCGCGACGGGCGAGCCGCCCCAATGAATGGCGGCGAAACCCAAGGCCATCAGGCCCATGACGACGCGAAGGACACGCTCCCAAGTGGGGACATTTTTAACATAGAACATATCGATCTCCTTGGAAAGGTTGGCGTTTGAGGACGGCCCTCGGAAACGAAGAGAGGCCAACACGCCAAAACGGTTCGCAGAATATGAAATAGACATGTTCAGGGCTGGGCGGGCGCCAAATTGCCGTCGATGATGAAGATGCGGTCGGTCGGGTTGGCGGTCTTGATGTGCAGAGTACCTGCGCCCTTGAGGCCCTTGAAGGCAACGACGCCGCTGACGATGTCCCAAAAGTCGTTGTCATTGAGCTATGGCTTGCCGTTCTTGTCCGGCAGGAAGATGGCCCGATTGGCCCATTTGATCTAGGCCACGTTGCCTTCGCCCTTGCTGGCGACCAGATAACCGGAGGGGTCGCCGCAGACGCTGGGGATGATGTCGTGGCGGCCGAATTGGACGATTGATGCCTCGTCCTCGTCACCCTGAGCCGGGGCCGAGAGGTCACCGAACCGATTCCCCAAACGCACCCGCAAGCGGCTGATTATCGGCACCAGCTTGCGAGAACTGTCTGCCAGCACATCCGCCCGGGCGGACACCTCGGTCGTGTCGAAGCCCAGTTGCACGGCGACATGCTCGGGCACGGTCAAAAAACGGAGCCTGCATCTCCGATTGGAGGACGATGCGACGCCGTCGAGCGGCGTGTTTCCTCCGCCTGGATTAAGGCTACGGGCTGCATCGCAACCCAGGCTCTCGACTCCCCAAGGACGCACCGATGAAACGCCACTTGCACCCACTCCGCACCCGGGCCGCCCGACGCCTGGCCTTGGCCGCCGCCGTATTCGCCGCCACGCTGACCGACGCCTTCGCCACCGGCGCCGGCGGCCTGCCCTGGGACAGCGCCGTCTCGACCCTCACCAACGACCTGACCGGCCCGGTGGCCACCGGCATCAGCCTGATCGCCTTCCTCGCCGCCGGCGCCGCCCTGGTGTTCGGCGAGGAACTCGGCGGCATCGCCAAGAAAGCCCTGTACGTGGTGCTGGGAGTGGCCTTCATCGTGCTGGGCAACAAATTCCTGACGGCACTCGGCCTGTCCGGCGCGATGGTGATGTGAACACCCGTCCACCCTGCAAACCCATCCGACCCATCCATCCACCCCACCCCCATGCTCACCGACGACACCAAGACCCCGCTGCACGACGCGCTCAACCGCCCCATCCTGATGCTGGGCGGCGAGCGCACCCTGGTGCTGATGCTGGGCGTCATCGCCGGGGTGTTCATCGTCTCCCTGGCCAAGCTCTGGGCCGCGGCCATCGGCATCACCCTCTGGGTGGTGGGTCAGTGGGCCCTGACCCGTGTCGCCCGCTACGACGAGCAACTCTCCAAGACTGGGCTGCGTGCGCTCAAGTACCGCCGCCACTACCCGGCGCAGGCCACCCCCTTCGCCAAGCCCAGGGAGATCCGCTGATGCTGGCCCTCAAGGAGTTCCGCACCACCGCCTACGGTCTGCCCGACCTGCTGCCCTGGGCCGCTCTGGTCGACGACGGCATCGTGCTGACCAAGGCTGGCGCCTTCCTCGCCGCCTGGGACTACCGCGGCCCCGACCTCGATTCCGCCACGCCCGAGGAACTCAGGGCGATGGCCGCGCGCCTCAATGCCGCCCTCAAGCTGGGGGATGGCTGGGTGCTCCACTGCGACGCCGTGCGCGCGCCAGCACCAGGCTATGCGCCCCAGGGCGCCTTCCCCGATCGCACCACCCGGTTGATCGACGATCTGCGCCGTGCCGCGCACGAGGGTACGGCGGTGGGCTATGCCAGCCGCTACGTGCTCACCGTCACCTGGTTCCCGATGCCGGACGCTGCCAGCCGGGCTGCCGACCTGTTCGTCGATGGCCGCATCAAGGCCACGGCCAGTCGCAACCTGGAACGCTTCCAGGAGCAGATCCGCGAACTCGAAGGCCGGCTCTCCAGCCTGCTGCACATTCGGCGCCTCACCGACCGGGTCGATGCACGCAGCGGGACGGTGAGCAGCCCGCTGCTGGCCCACCTGGAGCAATGCGTCAGTCTCTCCCCGGCCCGCCGCGCGGTCGTCATGCCCGAGGTGCCGATGTATCTGGACGCCATCTTGGGCCACCATGACTTCGCCACCGGCTTCGTGCCCCGCGTCGGGCGCCGACATCTGGCCTGCATCGCGGTGGGCCAGGCGGCGGGCGGAACGACCGGACTGCCTTCGTACAGCTTCCCCGGCATCCTCGACGTCCTCTCCCGCCTGCCGCTGTCCTACCGCTGGAGCAACCGCTTCATCGCCCTGGATCCCGGCCAGGCCGAGACGGTACTGAACCGCTACCGCAGCAAGTGGGCGATGAAGCGCAAGAGCATGCTCAACCTGCTGCGCGAGAACGCCGGCGGCCAGGCCACCCACATCAATGCCGATGCCGACCGCATGGCGGCCGACGCCGTGCAGGCCCTGGCCGAGGCCTCCAGCGGCATGGTGCGCTATGGCTACTTCACCAGTGTGCTGCTGCTGGCGCATGAGGATGCCGAGATCCTGGACGAGATGGTGCGGGAGGTGGCCAAGTGGATCGAGAACCAGGGCTTTGGCGCCCGCATCGAGGAGGTCAATGCGGTGGAGGCCTACCTCGGCAGCATGCCGGGCAACACCGCAGCCAATGTGCGCCGCCCCCTGATCCACACCCTGAACCTGGCGCACCTGCTGCCGTTCACCGCCGTGTGGGCAGGACCCGACAAGAACCCCTGTCCCTTCTATCCGCCGGACAGCCCCCCATTGCTGTACGCCAAGACCGACGGCGCCACGCCGTTCCGGCTCACCCTGCACGCCGGCGACGTCGGCCACACCGTCATCCTTGGCCCCACCGGGTCGGGCAAATCCACCCTGCTGGCCACCCTGGTGGCGCAGCACTTCCGTTACCCCAAAGCGCAGGTGTTCGCCTTCGACAAGGGCTATTCCCTGCTGCCGCTGTGCTGGGGCGCGGGCGGCCGGCATGACGACATCGGCGGTGAGCATGACGATCTGGCCTTCTGCCCGTTGGGCCGGGTGCATGAACCCGGCGAGCAGGTCTGGGCCGCCGAATGGCTGGAGCAGCTCTGCGAGCTGCAGGGCCTCACCATCCTGCCGCAGCACCGCCAGGAGATCTACCGTGCCGTGGTGCAACTGGGTCAGTCCACCGACCAGCAGCGCCAGCGCACGCTGACGCACCTCCTGGCCTTGGTGCAGGACCAGACCCTGCGCGACGCCCTGCAGGCCTACACCCTGCGCGGCATGGCCGGACACCTGCTGGATGCCGAGGTCGACGGTCTGGCCGAGGACCCGTTCCAGGTGTTCGAGATGGAACACCTCCTGCACAAGGGCGACAAGCTGGTGCTGCCGGTGCTGAGCTATCTGTTCCATCGCATCGAGCAGCGCCTGGCGGGCCAGCCCACGCTGCTGGTGCTCGACGAGGCCTGGATCCTGCTCGGCCACCCGGTGTTCAAGGCCAAGATCCGCGAGTGGCTGAAAGTGTTGCGCAAGGTCAATACCGCAGTGGTGTTCGCCACCCAGTCGCTGAGCGACCTGACCCAGTCGGGCATTGCCGACGTGATCGTCGAGTCCTGTCCGACCAAGATCCTGCTGCCCAACCCCGAAGCCCAGACCGAGAACGTGCGGCCTGCTTATGAGGGCATCGGTCTGAACCGCAGGCAGATCGAGATCCTCGCGCTGGCCACGCCCAAGCGCCAGTACTACGTCATGCACCCGGACGGCCGCCGGTTGTTCGAACTCGGCCTGTCCGACCCTGAACTGGCCTTCGTCGGCGTCTCCGGCAAGGAAGACCTCGCCCGCATCCGCGCACTGCGAAGCCAGCTGGGCGATGCCTGGCCTGCCCAGTGGCTGCGCGAACGCGGCCAGCACCAGGCCGCCCAACACTGGGAGTCATATCGATGAACACCAGGAAGCCTCGCATCCGTTGCCTTGCTGCTCGGGTCGCGAACGTGGTGGCCAGCGTAGCCATCACCACAGCCATCACCACGTCCCCGGCCCACGCCACGGGCTTGATCGCCGGGGCCACCTTCCCCGAGCAGATCGTGCAGGAGATCACCCTGGTGGAGCAGTATGTGGCCCAGGCCGATCAGCTCACCCAGCAGATCCAGATGGTGATGAACCAGGCGCGCAACCTGACGAGCCTGCCGATGCAGATGTGGGCCAGCGCGAGTGCCCCGCTGCAACAGATGGTGCAACTCGTCGGCCACGCGCAGGGCTTGAGCTATGCCGCGCAGAACACCGTCGCCGCGGTGCAGGCGCAGTACGGCGCGCCGAACGCCGTGTTGAGCAACTATGCGGCAAGTCTGCAGCAGTGGACCGGCAATCTCAACAACCAGATCGCCGGCGTCTTGCAGCAGTACGACCTGAATGCGACGAACTTCCAGACCACGCAATCGGCCCTGCAGGAGGTCCAGGAGGCCAGCCTATCGGCCGCCGGGCGCATGCAGGTGCTGCAGGCCGGCAACCAGATCTCCGGACTCATGCTCAACCAGTTGCAAAGCCTGCAGTCCGACATCCAGGCCGGCAACCAGGCGATGCTCAACTTCATCGGCACTCAGGTCAACACCCGCCAGCACGACCGCAACGTGCAGCAGGACTGGCTCGACGGCAACGCGAACTACACGCCTGGGGGTTGAGGATGAAGGTCATCCGCGTGGCAACCGGCCTGCAGTTCGGCTCTTGCCTGCTCCTGCTCGCCGTGATGGTGAGCAGCCCGTCTGCCCATGCCGCAGGGGTGCTCGACACCATCCAGAGCAGCATGCAGGCTGCCTCCACCGGCTGGATGCGCATCGCCGAAGGTTATGCCAAGACGATCTTCGCGGCGCTTGCGGTGTTCGAGCTCGTCTGGTCGGGGGCGCAGTACACCTTGCAGAAGAACGACCTGAGCGACTTCATGGTGGCGGTGCTGTTCAAGGTCTCGGCGCTGGCCTTCTTCTACACCCTGATGCTCGAGGCGTCGACCTGGATGCCCCTCGTCATCCAGAGCTTCACCACCATGGGCCAGACCATCAGCGGCACCCCACCCCTGACCCCAAGCGGCGTGTTCGATCAGGGCGTCAACCTCGCCACCCGGATCATCACGGCGGTGAGCAACGCCCAGTACGGCCTTACCGAAATCGGCCAGGCCCTGCTGGCCGACATCGTCGTGGGTCTGACCGGTTTCATCGTCGTGATCGCCTATGCCCTGATCGCCCTGCAGTTCCTCATGACCTTGATCGAGAGCTATATCGTGCTGGGGGGAGGCGCCGTCATGCTCGGCTTCATGGGCTCGCGCTGGACCGCGAACTGGGGCGAGAAGTACTTCGGCTATGCGGTGAGCGTCGGGGTCAAGCTGCTCGTGGTTTACTTGATCGTCGGTTTCGGCACCACGCTCACCGCCCAGGAACTGGCCCTGCTCAAGGCCAGGCTCGATGCCCATGGTGTGCCGCCCCTGTCCAATCTGCTCGACATCGGGCTCTCGGCCCTGGTGTTCGGCGGCGTGGCCTGGAACGTGCCGGGGCTTGCCGGCAGCTTCATGAACGGCACGCCGAGCATGAGCTTGGGCAACATGGCCGCGCCGATGGCCGGGATCTCCGCCGGAGTCATTGCAGCCGGGGCTGCGGCTACGGGGGGACTGGCCAGGCTGGCCACACTGACCCAGGGCTCGGCTGGTGGCGGGCTGCCGCTCGGGGTGGGTGGGGGAGGTGTGGGAGGCGGAGGAGTGGGAGATGGAGGGACTGCGGGCACGCCAGGTGCCGTGGGATCGGTCGGTGGCATGGACAGGCTGGCGGCGCTGGGCAGTATGACCGGGGCTGCAGGGCAGGGGGCTGCAGACCTTGCACGTGGGAATCCCAGCGGTGGGGGCTCCACGGCAGCATGGAACGCAGGGCCCGCGCAAACCCCGCGCGCAGCCATTCCGGCCTTGCCGTCCAGCATGGCCAACGCGCAAACGTTTAGCAACCCGCCCATGGATCCACCGCAGTCGACCAACCCGCAGCAAGTGGGGGCGGACCAGGGCTCAGGCGCGCAGGCCACGGCATCGCGCACCTCGGATCTGGTACCTCCCGCAAGCGGCAACGCCGATACGGTGGGCGCGCCGACCGCAGGCGCAGGCGCTGCGGGAGATCGTGCGCAGGCTGGCGCGTCATCGAGCCTGGACCGGCTTGCTGCGCGCATGGGACAGATCCAGGACAACGCCGCCGGCAGAGCGCTGCAGCATGTCACCGGGCATGACGGGAATGCCGGCGGGCTGACCATTCGTCTGGTCCATCCGGATTAGCCCTTCGGTCGCGCCCAGCCGGATGACAGGTCGGCGTTTCCTCAGCCGCCATTAAGGACAGGCCCCGTGTTGCGGGGATGAGCCCCGGAGAGCCCATGACTGATGCCAACCCTTACCTGAACGCCCGGCGCGAGTGGGACGAACGCTATGGCGATGCGCTCGCGCGGGCCCGGACCTGGCGCCTGGCGGCCTTCGCCAGTCTGGCGGTGGCCGCGGTCGCCGTGGTCGGCATCACCTTCGTCGGCGCCCAGTCCAAGATCCGGCCCTACGTGGTGGCCCTCGACACGATGGGCAACCCGGTGGCCATGGCGCAGCCCGTCACGGGCGGCGCCGTCGACCAGCGCATCCTCGAAGCCCAGCTCGCCAACTGGGTGTGGAACGCCCGCAGCGTCATCCCCGACCCCGCTGCCCAGAAAACCCTGATCGCCCGGGTCTACGCCATGGCCGGCAGCGATGCCGCCAGCGCCCTCAACCGCTACTACCGCCAGCACCCACCCTTCGGCGACTTCACGGTCAACGTCACCATCACCAGCGTGCTGCCGGTGAGCGGCAACACCTGGCAGGTGGGCTGGAACGAGGTGCGCAGCCAGGGCGGTGCGGTGCAGCCGGCCCAGCACTGGAGGGCCAACATCACCACCGGCATCGACCCCAAACTCACGGACAGTCCCCAGGTGATGCTGGACAACCCACTGGGGATCTTCGTCAAGAGCCTGTCCTGGACGCCCGTGGTGGGCGGTGCTGCATGAACGGCAACACCACAGCCCATCTCCTGGCGTCAACGCCAGCTCAGGGGTCATCGGATGTCTTGCCCCTCAACCCAAGGACGAGCCCATGAAGGTTCTTCGCATCCTCGCTCTACTGACGTGCATGGGCGCGACCGCCTCGGCCGCGCCTGCAGCGCTGGCATCAGGGGCCGCTCCGGCATCGACCCCATCGTCGGGCGCAACGCGGGTCCACGAGACCGTGACCCTTGCCAACCCCACCAGCCGGCAACTCTACGAGGCCAGGGCACCGATCCCGCTCAGCCACCGTGCCACCGAGGACGCCTCGCAGGACTGGCTCAGGACCGGTGTTGCCGCCAGCCTGGTGGGCACCAACGGCCAGGTGCTGTACCCCTATGGCCAGAGCCGCCCGACGGTGACCTGTGCGCCGCTGCATATCTGCGTCATCGACTTGATGCAGGGCGAGCGCATCACCAATATTGCGATCGGCGACTCGGTGCGCTGGTTGGTGCAGTCCGCGGATGCCGCAAGCCGCCCCGTGGTGGTGGTCAAGCCCACCCAAGCCGGTCTGGTGACCAATCTGGTGGTGACCACCGATGTTGGACGGATTTATTACCTGACCCTGGTCAGTGATCCGCATGACTACGTGCCGCTGATCGGCTTCTACGACCCGCAGCAGTTGGTGATCCACCTGCAGCAGCGGGCTCAAGAGGCGAGGGCGGCCGAGCAGGCCAAGACGGAGGCGCGCAAGCAGGCCGTGGTCGCTCCACTGGGGCGCATCGATCCGGCCCAGCTCGACTTCGACTTCCGCTGCAAGGCGGATGATGGCCACAGCGATCTGGACAACGCCGACCTGAAGCCGGTGCGGGTGTTCGCCGGTGGTGGGCACACCTATCTGCAGATGCCCGGCACGATGCAAGATACCGATGCCCCGGCCGTGTTCGACACCACGGGGGGCCAGACCGCGCTGATGAACAGCCGCCTGGTACACGGGTACTTCGTCCTCGACGGCCTGCCCCAACAGTTCAAACTGGTCGTGGGCGTGGGCAAGAACGCCCGCAGCGTCAGTTGCCGTCACGATCCGGTCAACGCCGGATTCTGGGCGCGGTGAGCGGAGCGCGGCATGCATGACGCCGGACAGGAGCCGACTTCGGTCGACCAGGCGCTGATCCGCCAGGATGTGGATGGTGGGGCGGCGCAGACCCACGACGCCAAGGGCAATCAGGGCAGCTCGGGCAGGGTGGGCAGGGTGGGGATCCGCATCCAAGGGATCCCACGCCTGGGCGGTGCCCGGCTGAGCAAGAACTTCAAGGTGGTGGCCTTCATCGGCGGTGGGGCACTTGCAGGTGGCATGCTGCTGGGTGTGCTGACGGCGGGGAACCGACCCAAGGCTGCGGTGGATGGTGCATCCGGGGCGATGGTGGGCCAGACCCGGCCGGACGTGGACGCGATGATGCGGGCGGCGCAGCGGGCTGCACAGGCCGATGCAGCGCGAAGGCATGCAGGTGGGACGGCCCCTGCGTCTGGTGCGAGCTCTGCCCTGCGCGGTGGTGCATCCCAGGTTGCCGCAGCCCTGCCTGCAGGAGGACAGGCATCGCAGCTCACGCCAGCGCAGAAGTACCGCCAGTGGTTGACGGCGCAGCATTACAAGGACCTGGAAGGTCGGGTGCTAGCGGCGCAGAGTGCGCAGGTGGCCCAGACCAGCGCTGCGGAACTGGGGATGATGCGCGGCGGGCCGCCGCGTGGTGACGGCGCGTCGACCGCGGATGCCTGGCGCCGACTCAGCGCGCTGGCGGCGACGCCGCAGGGCGCTGCGGACCCCCAGGTGCAGAAGGCGCTTGCAGCCTTGCAGCGGTCCACGGGTTTGGGGCTTGGTGAGACGGCGGAGGCGCAGGACTCGCAGGACCGCAATCAGGCCTTCCTGACCAGCGTGGAGCACCAGGCGTCGTCGGAGTCCGCGGGGTATCTGGATGCAGTGGCACAGCCACCGATCAGCGACCATGAGCTGTTCGCAGGCTCGGTGATTCCGGCGGTGATGCTGAGCGGCATCGACAGCGATCTGCCGGGCACGATCACGGCCCAGGTGCGCCAGACGGTGTACGACAGCCTGCATCCGGATGTTGTGGTCATTCCCCAAGGCACGCGCATTGTCGGTGTGTACAGCAGCGCGGTAGCCTATGGCCAGAGTCGGGTGCTGGTGGCGTGGGATCGGCTGATCTTCCCCGACGGGGCGATGATCGATCTGCGGGGGATGGCCGGTACGGACGGGCAAGGGCAGGCCGGCTTCCACGACCAGGTCGACAACCACGGCCTGCGGATCTTCGGCAGCGCGGTGCTGATGAGCCTGCTGGGCGTGGGGGCGCAGTTGAGCCAGCCGCAGAATGCCGGGGCGCTCAACACGCCGTCCGCGAGTCAGCAGGCGGCCGCGGCCCTGGCGCAGCAGATGGACAACGTGGGCACGAATCTGTTGAACAAGAACCTGAGCATCCAGCCGACCTTGACCATCCGTCCGGGCTATGCCTTCAACGTGCTGGTGAACCGGACGATGATCCTGCCGGCGTATGGGGGGCGGTGAGGGGCCGATCTGCCCATCGACACTCGACGCTCGCGCGCGTTCTACGGTGTCACCCCTGAGACACGATGCGCACGACCTTGCCCGGATTCATGATGTTGCGAGGATCCAGGGCGCGCTTGATCGCGACCATGGCATGCATTGATGGCCCCCGTTCCAGTTCAAGAAAGTCCAGCTTTCCGTACCCAATGCCATGCTCACCGGTACAGGTTCCACCGAGGCTGATGGCGTGGCGCATCAGACGGGCGTTGAGTTCCTCTGCGCGGGCCATCTCATCAGCATCGCCGGGATCAACGACGATGCACAGATGGAAATTGCCATCACCGACGTGACCACACATCGGCGCGGTGAGCCCCAACTCCAGGACGTCCTGCCGAGCTGCAAGCGCGGCATCACCGAGCTTTGAGATCGGCACGCATGCATCGGTCGGTATGCCTTGGCATCCTGGACGTAGGGCCAACGCCGCCCACCACACATCATGCCGTGCCTGCCAGAGTTGGGAGCGAGCCTCCGGTGTCGTGGCCGAGGTATAACCTGTGCCACCGTGTTCACGCGCGATCATCTCCACCATCTCGACTTGCTCCGCAAGGCTCGCAGGCGACCCCTGGAACTCGAAAAACAACGTTGGCACTTCGGGCAGATCGAGCTTCGAATACCGATTGCAGGCTGCAACTTGCAGTTCATCCAGAAACTCGATGCGGCCGATGGGTATACCCGCCTGGATCACCTGGATCACCGTCTCGATCGCTGCCTTGAGACTAGGGAAGCCGCATCGCGCGGCGCTCACGCTTTCGGGGAGCGGGTGCAGTTTGAGGGTCAGTTCAGTAATCACTCCCAGCGTGCCTTCAGCTCCGGTAAAGAGGCGCGTCAGATCATAGCCAGCGGCTGATTTCTTGGCGCGCCCTCCAGTCTCGATGACCTCGCCGTTAGCCATGACGACCTGAAGGGACATCACGTTCTCTCGCATCGTTCCATAGCGCACGGCGTTCGTGCCGGATGCACGCGTCGAAGCCATGCCGCCCAGCGAGGCATCTGCCACCGGGTCAATGGGAAAGTGAAGCCCGGTTCCGTGCAATTCGGCATTCAACTGCTTGCGCGTGACACCTGCTTGCACACGGCAATCGAAGTCTGCCGTGTTGACCTGCAGGATAGTGTTCATCTGCGACAGATCGATGCAGATGCCACCGGCGATCGCGCCCACGCCACCTTCACATGACGTTCCCGTACCGAATGCGATAACTGGCACCGATGATGCATGACATAGTGTGACGACTGCTGCGACTTCCTGAGTGGACTGCGCAAAGATGACGGCATCAGGGGGACATGTCGGATGAAAGGAGACATCTTTGCCGTGCTGATAGCGAATGGCTTGGCCAAGCGCACATCGATCTCCGAAGAGCTGTTTCAAATGGGCGATGAGCTGTGTTGTTTCACTTTTAGTCTTGGCATCCATGTGGCACTCCCAATGCGGTTTTGACGATCGTGGTCACTGTGCATACGGCTTGCTCTGCTGCTGCAAAGCACAGATGCAGATGGCGTTCGGTTTGTCTTGAGTGAAACTCTCAGCGTATCGTCCAAGCACCAATGAGCGCCCCTGCCAACAAGGCCAGCGCCGCCCCCAGCAGCGCCGCGCCCGCGCCAACCATGCCCCCCGCGTGCAGATGCAAAAAGCCGCCGAGCAAGGCGATGCCCAGTGCGCCTGCAGCCTGACGCGCGGTGTTGTTCACTGCCGAAGCCATGCCCGCGCGTTCCGGCGGCACGGCGCCGATGGCCGCATGCACCACGGCCGGCATGGCCGGCACCAGGCCCAGCCCGGCCAGCAGCAGCCAGGGCGCCATTGCGCTGAACGGCGTCTGCGCCTGTACCCGCGTCAGACCGAGATAGGCGATGCCCATCAGCGCTAGGCCGGCCACGGCCGTCCAGCGCGCGCCGAACCGCCCCACCAACCGCCCGCCAAAAGACACCAATGCTACGAAGGGCAGGAACATCAGGCTCAGCCGCACTCCGGCCTGCGCTGCCGACAAGCCCTGCGCATGCTGAAAGAACAGGCTCATGGCGAACAACATGCCCATGACCCCGAAGTTCATCAGCCCTGCCGCCACATTGGCCCCGGTGAAAGCCGGGCGACGAAAGAAGGCCAGCGGAATCAGCGGCTGCGCCACGCGGCCTTCCCACCAGACAAAGAGTCCGCCGGCCAACGCTGTGGCACCGCCAGCCAGCAGGATAGGCGGCGCGGTCCAGCCCAGCGCATGGCCTTCGATCAAGGCAAACAGCATGGCGGCAAGACAAACAGTGGCCAGCGCCTGCCCGGTCACGTCCAGCCGCCGCTGGGTATCGCCGTGGGATTCGCGCACCGAGCGCGCGGTCAGCAGCAAAGCGGCCAGCCCGACCGGCAGATTGATCCAGAAGATCGCCCGCCAGCCCAGCGCATCCACCAGCACCCCGCCCAGCGTCGGCCCGGCCACCAGCGCCACCCCGGAGATGCCAGCCCACAGGCCGATGGCCCGCGCCCGCAGCCGCGCATCGACGAAGGCCTGTCGCAGGATGGCCAGAGAGTTGGGCAGCAGCGCCGCGGCGCCCACGCCCTGCGCCACCCGCGCCGCGTTCAGCCAGGCCAGGTTCGGGGAAAGGGCGCACAGCAGCGAGGCCAGCACGAACACCACCAGGCCGATGGTGTAGACGCGCTTGCGCCCATGGAGGTCGGCCAGTTCGCCCGCGCCGAGCATCAGGCTGGAGAAGCTCAGGGCGTAGGCGTCGCTCACCCATTGCAGGCCAGAAAGACTGGTGTGCAACTCGCGATGAATCGCCGGCAGCGCGACATTGACCACGGTGATGTCGAGTTGCACCATGGACAGGCCGAGGGAGACGGCGAGCAATAAGCCGAGCGACGACACGGATGCGTCGCGCACGGCTTGTGTTGAAGCATCGGGCATGGATTCCCGTCTTGACATGCGGGTTAGTCAATGCGTCGCCGCACGGTGCGCAACCAGGGTGGTCATCGGCCAAAGCAAGGTGCAACTCCCGTCTATGTCCTGCACTGTCAGGAAATCGCGGACTCCCTTAAGACAATCCTCGTCCGAGTAATGCGGCTTGGCTGAAAACAGCAGACGCAAAAATTTGCCCAGATGCTGAGAATCCGCAAATCGCCACCGAGCCGTGTTGTCGTAGAACGCGGGACGGCCCCATCCCGTCAATCCACATAATGTGGTGGCGAACTCTTGGGACAAAAATGACACCTCATGGCCAGTCACGCAGGAGCGGGCGATGAAGCTGTCGAAATAACGTGCCAGGGCCGTGCCCGCGAAGATGTCGGTGATCACCAGCCGCCCACCGGGTTTGGTGTGCGCGGCGAATCGCTCAAACGCCCGGGTTTTGTCGCGGACATGGTGGATGGCCCCGCGGCTCCATACAGCGTCGAAACCCTTGAACGCCAGATCCAGATCTTCTGCAGCTTGGTGGTGGATGCAGACATTGCGCGACAGGATCTCGGCAAGCCCTTGCGTCTGCTCTGGCGCGGGATCAACGATGTCCAGGCGACCGTTCGATCCGAGCGTTCCGGCGATTTCGCGGCTGAAGTAACCTGTTCCGGCACCAACCTCCACAATGGATTCTCCCGGTCTTGGTTGAAGCATGTCGTGCATCAATCTCAAATCGTGATGCCACGCCTCCGGATAAATACGCAGGGCGTCCTGATAGTTCGTCGAGCGCTCTCCACTGAATTCGGCATCGGTGTCGGCATACATGGCAATAACCTCCGTATTGACAAAAGGTTGAAAACAACGATCAACAGCCGCATCCAACTGCGGCCGTGCTCCACTTCATTGCACGCTCTCCACCGCCAGCGGCGCTTTCTGTCCACCCTTGAATTGCGATAAGGTGATGACCGGATGCACCAATTCACCGGTGGCGGTGAAGCGGATGCGCTTCTTGGTCACGCCGTCGTAGTCGATGTTGCGGATGAAGGGCAGATAGACCTTGGGATCTGCCGACTTGGCCTTCATCATGGCGTGCGCCAGCACCATGGTGGCGTCATAGGCGTAGGACGAGAAGGGTTGCAGGGCACCGGCGCCGAACTCCTGGTCGTAGCGCGTCTTCCACGCGGGCCCGCCCGGCATGTCCTTCAGCGGCGCGCCGCCTTCGGCGCAGATGGTGCCGTCGACGGCCGAGCCCGCGAGCTTGGCCAGTTCGCTGGTGCAGATGCCGTCACCGCCCATGAACCGGCTCTTGATGCCGAGCTGCTGCATCTGGCGCAGCATCGGCCCGGCCTGGGTGTACGCACCGCCGTAGAAAATCAGCGCCGGATGATCGGCCTTGATCTTGGTGAGAATGGCACTGAAGTCGGTAGCATGGTCGCTGGTGTGTTCGCGGTCGACGACGCGCAGGCCATCCTTCTTGGCATCTGCGGAAAAGACCTTGGCGATGCCTTGTCCATAGGCGGTGCCGTCATCGACCACAGCCACGGTCTTGAGGTGAAGGGTGTGCGCCGCGTACTGCGCCAACCCCGCGCCAATGGCGTTGTCGTTGGCCAGCATGCGGAAGAAGGTCTTGAAACCTTGCTGCGCGATTTTCGGATCGGTGGACGAGGGGGTGATGTCCGGGATGCCGGCCTGGTCGTAGATGCGCGAGGCCGGGTAGGTGCAACCCGAATCCAGATGGCCGACCACGCCATTGACCTTTTCATCGACGAACTTCTGCGCCACCACGGTGGCCTGCTTGGGGTCGGCCTGGTCATCCTCGGTGTCGACCTTCCACAGCACCGGCTTGCCGTCAATCTCGGCGTGCTGCGCATTGAGCGTCTTCATCGCCATGATCACGCCGTTGACAGCGTCCTGTCCATACGCCGACTGCGGCCCGGTGAGCGGCCCCGCCGTGCCGATGCGCACAGTCAACTCGTCGGCGCGCGCCGCGGCCAGGGTCAGCGTGAATAGGGATGAAACGAACACCATCCTCTGCAATGCATGCATCACTTCGCTCCTTCTGTTGGGGATACAGAAACCGGATCAAGCCAAATGTTTTCCGATGTGGAGGCCATCCGAAGCGTGCACATGCATGATCCAGTCGATCCCGGGACCTAACAAGTAAGCAAAGCGCGATCCCAAAAAACGACCATTAGTAAACAACGTTACAAGCAGAACATTTCATTGAACTCCTTGGAGTATGATGGGCGGTATCCGTCATGATTTATTCCAGCGGTTACATCTTAAAATATGCAATAGATTGAAAATTTCTCAAAATTTGTCTGGCCTATCGACGAATAGAGCGGGTCATCGCAAAATTATTGACGGCGTGCCCCACAATTGGTGGGCAATCAGGTGCTTTTGGCACCGGAGATGTGCGTATGGAGGCAAAACTATCACCTGCAACAAGCCTCTGCGAAGCCCGGGGCAGTTCACTTAGTTGTCCCATAAACGCCTGATCTACGTTTGAAAATCAAGGACTTAACAAATTGGCTAGACGGATTGAATGGGACAAGTGGAGGCGTCTAAGTTGTTGGTTCTACGAAACAAATCTGCTGGGAAATGAAGAGGCTACGAACCAAGGGGTCGTGGGTTCGAATCCTGCCGGGCGCACCAATTCAAGGCTCAGATCTTCACGGATCTGGGCCTTTTTCGTTTGTGCGTGGCAGGGCAGGTTTGCATTGCACAATGCCGGACAACCGCTCTCGCACGATTCCCCATGACATTCACGTCCCGTTCGTCGATCGTTCTCGCTGTTTGGGCTTGTCTTTTGGGCTGGGCTCAAGGCGCGCCGGCTCCTGTTGCCGCATCCAGTCAGCCCGTCGGGCAAAGCGAGGCTCCCCCGGTCACCGTGGTGATCGGCAGCGCCGCTCCTCTGACAGGGCCGCAGGCGGCCTATGGCGAGGACAACACCGACGGCGTGCGCCTGGCCATCGACGCGTTGAACCGTCAGCACATCTCGATCGCCGGTCGGCCGGTTGTGTGGGTGCTCGACGCCCAGGATGATCGCGGCGACCCGAAGCGTGCTGCCGAAGTGGCGCAGAAGTTTGTCGCCGCGCATGTGAACGGCGTGGTTGGCCATCTCGATTCCAGTTGCACGGCGGCGGCTTCGCCGATTTACTTCAAGGCGGGCATTCCCGAAATCACGCCCTCATCCAGCGACCCCAAACTCGCGCAGCAAGGGTTCGATACCTTCTACCGCATCATCGCCAACGACTACGCCATTGGTGCCGGCCTGGCGCTGTATGCCGAGAAGGGCCTGCAGGCCAAGACCGTGGTCGTCGTGGATGATCGCAGCACCTATGGCATCAGCGTGAGCCACGCCTTTTCACGCGTGGCCCGACTGGTGGGCCTGCAGATCGAAGCGCGCGAAACCATCCAGGCCGACGTCATGGATTTCAGCAGCCTGCTGGACAAGATCAAGACCATGAATCCGGATGTGGTTTTTTTTGGGGGCATGGCTGCGCAAGCTGGCCCCATGCTGCAGCAAATGCGCGGCATGGGCATCAAGGCGCGCTTGCTGGGGGGCGATGGCATCTGCACCCCGGAACTTGCCAGGCTTGCAGGTGCAGCGGCGAATTCGGACGTGATTTGTGCCGATGGCGGCGTTCCGGTATCACGCATGCCTGGTGGAGAGGCCTGGCAACGACGCTTCACCGCCCAATTCGGCGCGAACGCGTTCCAACTGTATTCACCCTATGCCTACGACGCCACCATGGTGCTGGCGCACGCGATGATGAAAGCTGGGTCGACGAATCCAGCGGTCTATCGGCATGACATCCGGCATCTGGATTATGACGGCGTGACCAAGACCGACATTCGTTTCAACCGGGATGGTGAACTTGTCGATCCCGCCATCACGATTTCAAGTTTCCCCGAGGGCCGGAAAACAGCACTCAGCAAGTAGTCGCGGTGCTTGCTGAGTGGTTGCAGCAAGCACCAAAAAAAACGGGAGTGCATCGCACTCCCGTTTTGCAGAATCATTCCCGAGGGAATAATTATTTCTTCATGCTCAGAATCCAGGTCACCAATTCCTTCGCTTCAGCCGGGGTCACTTGGGGGTTGGCAGGCATGGGAACCGGGCCCCAGACGCCGGACACACCGTGCAGCACGGCATTCACCAGGGTGGCTTCGGCACCGGGCTTGCCGGCGTACTTGGCGGCCACGTCCTGATACGAAGGGCCAACGAGCTTTTTGTCGACAGCGTGGCAAGCCAGGCAGTTCTTGGCCTTGGCCAGAGCCATCATGTCGGCAGCGTTGGCTTGGGACACGGCGGCGACAGCCAGACCGACAGCAATCAAAATCTTCTTCATTCCAGATCTCCAAGGTTGAGCGAAGCTATGCGCTATAACGCGACGCCATGCAGGCGGTTGACATGCTCGGCATGAATGGCGCGACAGCAGCGAGAATGCTAACCGACGCGTGGGCTGAGTTGCGTGTCATGATGCTGCAAACGATTGCATTTTGATCCTGATTTTGATTTTGGTCTTGATGAATGGAGAACGGTCATGTGGGTATTGGTTGTTGCAATCGTGCTACTGGGGCTGAAGTTCGCCGCGATCGGTCCCTTTGCGACCCTGTCCTGGTGGTGGATCGCCATCCCGCTGGCCATCGTCTTCGTCTGGTGGGAAATCATCGATCCGATGTTCGCCGTCTCGCAAAAGCGCGCCATGCGCGGGATGGACGAGCGCAAGAAGGAACGCAACGAAAAGGCACGCAAGGCCCTGGGCATGCGTTCACGCAAATAAGCCGCTTGCTTGGGCTAAACTTGGCTGTCGTCAGGAGAGAGTCGAAGTGCCGTTGCGCGGCGCCTTGGCCGCCGAAGGCGTAAACCCGGGATCGCCGGGTGTACCGCTCAGGCAAAAGGACTGATGACACCCTCACGGGTTACCTCACTGGAGAGCGGCGCCCGCGGCATGTGCGGCGTCCACCGAAGGGGCAAGCCGAGCGCCGGAGGCGCCCGGTCAATCTCTCAGGTACCAAGGACAGCGGGGCGTCGTCACCAGGGCATGCCCTGGTGGATTTCCGCCCCCATTGGAGCCTTGCGTGTCTGTCCAAACCGAGCCCGTCCTGCTGCAAACCCCCTTATTCCTGCTGCACCAGTTGCTGGGCGCCAAGATGGTGCCGTTCGCCGGTTATGTCATGCCGGTGCAGTATCCAGGCGGCATCATGGCCGAGCATCTCCACACCCGCGCCGCAGCCGGTCTGTTCGATGTCTCGCATATGGGCCAGGTGCGCATTTCCGGGTCGGATGCGGCAGCGGCGCTCGAAAGCCTCATCCCCATCGACGTGGCAGGTTTGCCCCAGGGGCGTCAGCGCTACGGCTATTTCACCAACGATGCAGGCGGGATCCGCGACGACCTGATGCTGACCCACCGTCCGCTGGAAAGCGGTCAGGACAGCGAGTATTTCCTCATCGTCAACGCCGCCTGCAAGACCCAGGATTTGGCGTGGATGCGCGAGCGCATCGGTGCGCGCTGCCGCATTGAAGAACTGCCTGGCCAGGGGCTGATGGCGCTGCAAGGCCCCAAGGCGCTGGCGGCGCTGCAAACCCTGCTGCCGGACGTGGCCAAGCTGCGCTTCATGGACGCTGCCTGGTTCGAGTTGCCCGCGTCCGTCTGCAGGCACCCCGTGTTCATCAGCCGCAGCGGCTACACCGGCGAAGATGGCGTCGAAATTTCGGTGCGCCAGCGGGATGCCGAGCCGCTGGCCCGCGCCTTGCTCGATCTGCCCGACGTGCGGCCCGTGGGCCTGGGCGCGCGCGACAGCCTGCGCCTGGAAGCCGGGCTGTGTCTTTACGGGCATGACATGGATGAGACCACCACGCCCGTGGAGGCCAGCTTGCAATGGGCCATGCAGAAGGTGCGCCGCACAGGCGGGGCGCGCGCCGGCGGGTTCCCCGGATCCGAGGTCATCCTCGCGCAGCTTGACGACCCGGCTCGCGTGGCACGCAAGCGCGTCGGGCTCGTCGCCGAAGAGCGCGTGCCGGTGCGCGAGGGCACCATCCTGGTGGACGCCGGCGGCCGCGAGCTTGGACGCGTCACCAGCGGCAGCCTCACCCCCACGGCCAATGCGCCGGTCGCCATGGGCTATGTCGAAAGCGCCATGGCCGTTCCCGGCAATGCCCTGTTCGCGCAGGTTCGTGGCAAACAGGTGCCCATGCGTGTTGCCCCCATGCCATTCACGCCTCACGGCTATGTGCGCAATTGAACCTGCGCACTGCAGTTCGCCGGCTTTTTTTCCTCATCGTTTTTCATGTCCACATTGACCGACACGGAGTTCACCATGACCATCAAGTACACCCCCGACCATGAATGGGTTCGCCTCGAAGCCGACGGCACCGTGACGGTCGGCATCACCGTTCATGCGCAAGACGCCTTGGGCGATGTGGTGTTCGTCGAATTGCCCGCCGTCGGCAAGACCTTTGCGCAGAAAGACACGGCTGGCGTGGTCGAGTCGGTCAAAGCCGCGGCCGACGTCTACATGCCGCTGTCCGGCGAAATCACCGCCGGCAACGACGCCCTGGTGGCCGATCCTTCGATGGCGAATTCCGATCCGCAAGGGTCGGGCTGGTTTTTCAAGATGCGCCCGAGCGACCCCGCACAGTTGGACGCGCTGATGGACCAGGCCGCCTACGACAAACTGTTGCAAGGCGCCTGAAAACCTCCCTGCCATCGCCTGCCGCATGCTGCGGCCCGGAGGCTGGCGCTGACCAAGACGAGTTCCACCATGTTGATGCAAACCGAACCCACCCTCACCGAACTGGAAGACGCCGCCGCCTTCCAGCGCCGCCACATCGGCCCGAGCGAAGCCGAGCAGGCGCAAATGCTGCGCGTACTGGGCCAGCCCGATCTGGAAGCCTTGATGCGCGAAGTCATTCCTGCCGACATCCGCCGCGCCCGGCCGTTCGAGTTGCCGGCCGCCGTGGGCGAGGAGGCTGCGCTGGCCGAGTTGCGCCACATCGCCACGCAAAACCGGGTGATGCGCAGCTTCATCGGCCAGGGTTATGCCAACGCGCACATGCCCGGCGTGATTCAGCGCAATGTGCTGGAGAACCCGGCCTGGTACACCGCCTACACGCCGTATCAGCCGGAAATCAGCCAGGGCCGGCTGGAAGCGCTCATCAACTTCCAGACCATGGTCACCGACCTGACCGGCCTGGACGTGGCCAACGCCTCGATGCTCGACGAAGCCACCGCCGCGGCCGAGGCCATGACCCTGGCGCTGCGTGGCGGCAAGAGCGCCAGCCGCAGCATGTTCGTGGCCGACGACGTGCTGCCGCAGACGCTGGAAGTCATTCGCACCCGTGCGCGCCCGCTCGATCTGGAGGTGGTGGTCGGCCCCGCCACGCAAGCCGCGCAAGTGCCGCATTTCGCCGTGCTCCTGCAGTATCCCGGTGTGGATGGCGGCGTGCACGACCATCGCGCGCTCATCGCCGCGGCCAAGGCGCAGGGCGCCGTGGTCATCGTCGCGGCCGACATCCTGGCGCTCACGCTGCTGGCTTCGCCGGGTGAATTGGGCGCCGACATTGCCGTCGGCAACACCCAGCGCTTCGGCTTGCCGCTGGGCTTCGGTGGCCCGCACGCCGCCTATATGGCGGTGCGCGATGGACTCAAGCGCCAGATGCCCGGCAGGCTCGTGGGGGTGAGCGTGGACAGCCACGGCCAGCCGGCCTACCGCCTGGCGCTGCAAACCCGCGAGCAACATATCCGCCGCGAAAAGGCCACCAGCAATATCTGCACCGCGCAGGTGTTGCCCGCCGTGCTGGCCAGCATGTACGCCGTCTATCACGGCCCGCAGGGCCTGCGCCGCATCGCCCAGCGGGTGCACGCCTACACCGTCATCCTGGCCAATGCGCTGCAGGCGCAAGGCTGGTGCTTGCAGCATGCGGCCTTCTTCGACACCCTCACGGTCTTGACAGGCGCCCACACCGCAGCGGTGCACGCGACCGCCGAGCAAGCTGGCATCAACTTGCGCCATGCCGGCAGCGACCGCGTGGGCGTTGCGCTCGACGAAACCGTCACGCGCGAGGATCTGCTCAAGGTGCTGGGTGCCTTTGCCCAGGCGCGCGGCGCAAGCCGGCCGGACGCCAGCCTGTTCGCCGCCCATGCCAAGGGTGTGGCGCCGCGTTACCCGCTGGCGCTTGCCCGCACCAGCAACTACCTCACCCACCCGGTGTTCAGCCGCCACCACAGCGAGACCGAGATGCTGCGCTATCTGCGCCGCTTGGCCGACAAGGACATCGCGCTCGACCGGGCGATGATTCCGCTGGGTTCGTGCACCATGAAGCTCAATGCCACCAGTGAGATGATCCCCATCACCTGGCTCGAGTTCGGCAGCATCCACCCCTTCGCCCCGGCCGAGCAGACCCGGGGCTATGCGCGCCTCGCCGCAGATCTGGAGCAATGGTTGTCGCAAGCCACGGGCTACGCCGCCGTCAGCCTGCAGCCCAATGCGGGCTCGCAGGGCGAGTACGCCGGTCTGCTGGCCATCCATGCCTGGCACGAGAGTCGTGGCGAGACGCAGCGCGACATCTGCCTCATCCCCTCGTCGGCCCACGGCACCAACCCGGCTTCGGCACAAATGGCCGGCATGCAGGTGGTGGTGGTGGCTTGCGACGCGCAAGGCAGCGTCGATCTCGACGACTTGCGCGCCAAGGCGCAGCAGCACGCGGCGCGGCTGTCGGCCTGCATGATCACCTATCCATCCACCCACGGCGTGTTCGAGCCGCGCGTGCGCGAAATTTGCGACATCGTCCATCAGCATGGCGGCCAGGTTTATGTGGATGGTGCCAACATGAACGCCATGGTCGGGCTGGCGAGCCCGCCCGAGTTCGGTGCCGACGTTTCCCACCTCAACCTGCACAAGACTTTCTGCATCCCGCATGGCGGCGGCGGTCCCGGCGTCGGTCCGGTGGCGGTACGCGCGCATCTGGCTCCCTTCCTGCCCGGCCACGCCAGCAGTGGCGACGCCGGCAAGGCGGTGGGTGCGGTGAGTTCCGCGGCCCTTGGCAATGCCTCGGTTCTGCCCATCACCTGGATGTATATCCGCATGATGGGCGCGGCCGGACTGACTGCGGCCAGCGCCGTGTCCATCCTCAGCGCCAACTACATGGCGCGTCGCCTGGCGCCCCATTTCCCGGTGCTCTACACCGGCGACAGCGGCTTCGTCGCGCATGAATGCATTCTGGATTTGCGCGGCCTGAAAGACGCCAGCGGCATCAGCAACGAAGACGTCGCCAAGCGCCTGATGGACTACGGCTTCCACGCGCCGACCATGAGCTTCCCGGTTCCCGGCACGCTCATGATCGAGCCGACCGAGAGCGAGTCGCTCGCTGAAGTCGACCGTTTTGTCGAAGCCATGATCGCCATCCGCAGTGAAATCGCCCTGGTGGAGCAGGGCGCCCTGCCGCGCGAAGACAACCCGCTCAAGGCCGCTCCTTTCACGGCGGCCGCCACCTTCGGGGCCGACTGGCCCCATGCCTACAGCCGCGAGCAAGCGGCTTTCCCGGTACGGGCCCTGCGCAGCCACAAGTACTGGGTGCCGGTGGGACGGATCGACAATGTCTGGGGTGACCGCAATCTGCAGTGCGCCTGCATCCCGGTGTCGGCCTACGCCGACGCGACGGAGGCTGAAGTCAGCTGAGGGCGACGCTGGACCGCATCGCGGTCAGCGTCGCTTGCAGGTCAAGGCTTGGCAGCGGAAGCGCCTTGCACGGGCGCTTGCAAAGCCTTCATGATGTCGTCGGCTTCGGCGTTGCCGGCGTCCCCAGTGGCACCCGATGCCGCTGCCGCTGGCTGGGATGCGCCATCGCGACCCGGTGCCGCATTCGAGGTTCCGAAATTCGGCGGCGCCTCGGTGGTGTAGCTCTGGTCGTTCGCCGGAACCACGATGTTGACCTTGTCCAGGTCAATTTTGTCGTGACGACCCAGCGAACCCGTGACGAGGCCGGGGAAGCCGATGACCAGCGCGACCATCACGATCTGGATCAGCACGAAGGGCACGGCGCCCCAGTAGATTTGCCCCGTGGTGACACGGGCGATGCGTTTTTTCGTCTCCTTGTCGGTGTAATCGTCTTTCGGTGCGACGCTGCGCAGGTAGAACAGCGCGAAGCCGAACGGCGGGTGCATGAACGAGGTCTGCATATTCACTGCCAGCAGCACGCCGAACCAGATGAGGTCGATGCCCAGTTTGTCGGCCACCGGCCCGATGAGCGGGATGATGATGAAGGACAACTCGAAAAAGTCGAGGAAGAACGCCAGCACGAAGATCAGGATGTTCACCACGATGAGGAAGCCGAGCTGACCGCCAGGAAGATTGGTCAGCAGGTGTTCGACCCAGACCCGCCCGTCCAGCCCCTGGAACACGAGGTTGAACACGGTGGAGCCAATCAGGATGAACATCACGAAGGTGGACAGCTTGGCCGTGGTGTTGAGCGCCTGGCCGAACAGTTTGAAGTCCAGCCTGCGCCGTACGAGGGCCATGATGAGCGCGCCCATCGCCCCCATCGCGCCGCCCTCGGTGGGCGTGGCGATGCCAAGAAAAATGGTGCCCAGCACCAGGAAAATCAGCAGCAGCGGCGGTATCAGGACGAAGGTGACCTTCTCCGCCATGCGCGACAGCAGGCTCAGGCGCAGGCCCTTGTTGAACAGGGCCAGAACCAGGGCGAACAGCACGGCCACCGACAAGGAGACGACGATGGTCTCGTCCAGCGGCGCGGTGGTCGGCGTCTTGTCGCGCCAGGTGAGGAAGGTGTCGTAGTAGTGCGCCCAGCCGAAGCCCACGCCCAGACAGGCGATGAACAGCAGCGAAAGCGAACGCAGGCCGGATGTGCCGTCGGGCTCGCGGATGGTGCGGGCCTCGGGTGGCAGGGCGGGCGCCAGATGTGGCTTCACCATGGTCACGGCGAAGATATAGACGATGTAGAGGCCGGTGAGGATGAAGCCTGGGACGAAAGCGCCCTTGTACATATCGCCCACTGATTTGCCGAGCTGGTCGGCCATGACGATGAGCACCAGCGAGGGTGGAATGATCTGCGCCAGCGTGCCCGAAGCGGCGATGACGCCGCTGGCCACGCGCCGATCGTAGCCGTAGCGCAGCATGATGGGCAGCGAAATCAGCCCCATGGAAATGACCGATGCCGCGACCACGCCGGTGGTGGCGGCCAACATGGCGCCCACGAGAATGACCGCGTAAGCCAGACCGCCGCGAATGGGTCCGAACAGCTGGCCGATGGTGTCGAGCAAGTCCTCGGCCATGCCGCTGCGTTCGAGGATCAACCCCATGAGCGTGAAGAAGGGAATGGCCAGCAGCGTGTCGTTCTGCATGATGCCGATGATGCGCAGCGGAATGGCTTCCAGCAGCGCCTGCGGCATGAGGCCGAGTTCGACGCCGATGAAGCCGAACAGCAGGCCGCAGGCTGCCAGGCTGAAGGCCACCGGAAAGCCGATGAGCAGGAAGACGACGAGGGCGCCGAACATGATCGGCGCGATATTGGCGATGATGAAGTCCATGTCGTCCCCTCAGGCCTTTTTGCCAGCTGCCGCTTCTTCACGTGCGGTCTGCTCGAGCATGAATGCGGCAAGTTCTTCTTCGGCCGTCTTCTCGCCTTTGCGCAAGGTGGGGTCGGGGGCAAGACCCATGAGGAAGGCGACACGCTTGATCAACTCCGACAGGCCTTGCAGCGCCAGCAGGGTGAAGCCAATGGGCAGCAGCACAAATACCGGCCAGCGCATCAAGCCGCCGGCGTTGGACGACATTTCTCCCGAAGCCATGGCGTTGCCGACCACGGGCAGCGACAGCCGTACCACCTCGAAGCAAAACGGCAGCAGGAAGAAGACGATGCCGAGGATGTCGATCCAGGTCTGCCCGCGCTTGGAGAGACGGCTGGAGAGCACATCGATGCGTACATGCTCGTTGTGCAGGAAGGTATAAGCCGCACCGAGGAGGAAGACTCCGGCGAACAGATACCACTGGATTTCGAGCCAGGCGTTGGAGCTGTAGTCGAAGAGCTTGCGCACGACAGCGTTGCCGGCGCTGATGAACACCGAAGCGAACACCAGGCCCCAGGTGAGTTTGCCGAATTTGTCGTTGATCCAGTCGATCAGCCGGGAAAGGGAAAGCAGTTGATTCACAGAGTCTCCTTGTCTTGAAACGCGCCCCTCGGTCGTGGCAAACGGAGTGCCGCCCGCGCGCTGTTGGAATTTGTAGCGCGAAGTATATGGATGTAACTGACGCAATCTGCAGGGGATTACCCCCGGGATCCGGGGCGCACGGAGAAAAGCTCGATGAATCGCAAGGCATGCAATGCCCAGCGGCTGGAGGCGCGCGGGCAGGCGCGCGTTCACTGGCGCGCGCGCAGATCAATAGCGTTTCTGCGCCGGCACGCCGCGGTTGCGGCGCTTGTGGAGCGGCCAGACGCTTCTGGCACTTGCCGCGGATTGCGGCAAGTGCTGCGGGACTTCACGCCGTGGCTTCGCGCCAGGCGCTGCAATGGTCGATGAAGCGCTGCAAGGGCGGGGAGAAGACCTTGCGCTTGGGCTGAATGCGGCAGAGCGTGCGCTCCAGCGTGGGCAGGGGTGTGGCCACGCGCACCAGGCGTCCCGCGACGAGCAGGTCATGGACCACGCGCAGCGGCAGGCAGCTCACGCCGAGTTCCTCCGCCACGGCATGCTTGATGGCTTCGGAGTTGCCCAGGTGCATGGTGGAACCGAAACGTCGCAGGTGCGGCAGCAGCAGCGCTTCCACCGTTTCGCGCGTGCCCGAGCCCGGCTCGCGCAGTATCCAGCGCGCAGCCGCCAGCTGTTCCAGCGCGACCGGCCCCTGGGCGAGGGGATGCCCCGGCGCTGCCACCACCCCCAGCTCATCGCTGAGCCAGGGATGAATTTCAAGCTCGTCGTGGCGGCAGGCGCCTTCGATGAAGCCGATGTCCACTTGATAATCAGCCACAGCTTGAATCACGTCTTGCGTGTTGCGCACCTCGAGCTGGATCTGGGCCAGAGGCCAATGCCGCTGATACGTGCCCAGCACCACCGGCATCAGGTAGTTGCCGATGGTGGTGCTGGCGCTCACGCGCAGCGCCGCGGCGCCATCGGCGAACAAGGTTTCCACCTCACGTACCTGGTCCAGGAGCGCCAGCGCCCGGGGCAGCAGCAGGCGTCCGCAATCGTTCAGCACCACGCGTTTGCCGACCCGGTCGAACACACGGGTGCCGAGTTGGGATTCCAGCTCAGCCAGCGCTGCGCTCACGGCCGATTGCGACAGCGCCAGCTGTTTGCCAGCCTCGGTGGTACTGCCGCTGCGGGCAATGGCCACCATCACGTCGAGTTGCCGGAGTGTCAGTCTCATCGAAATTTCAGGTTGATTGTTCCTGATTCTCGTCGAAAATTGCTTTCACAGTTTTAGGTGGCTTGGACTCTGGCACAGCATGCGGCACCCTTGGAAACCCTGGATCGGTCCGCGGCCATGGCAGGGCATAAAAAATTGCATTCAAAACAGCAGCTTGCGAAAACCTCTATTCCCGAGTGGAACTTGGGGCTTTGGTGCTGACTCTGACCCTATGCAAGAGTTTGGCGTATAAGGCCGCTCATGGAATTTTGTCCTAGACAAAAAGTCCTAGTAGTTGACGGATTCGCTTGGGGTTCTGCTAGAATCCTACTGAATTCGTCAGGTATTGAGCGCCCCTAGACCCCCGCTTGCGGTGGCCTTGCCCGATAGGGATTTTCCCCGAGGGTCGACCGGCGGCAGACTTGAGAGGCGATGCGTGGCAGTCGGCTTGGCGACTGCGGCGGCCATCCGCTCACACACTTGGAGATTCACCATGCGACTGACGACAAAAGGGCGATTTGCGGTGACGGCCATGATCGACGTGGCCATGCGTCAGCATCTCGGGCCCGTGACCCTGGCCAGCATCAGCCAGCGCCAACATATCTCCCTCTCCTATCTCGAACAACTGTTCGGCAAGCTGCGCCGGCACGAACTGGTCGAGTCGGTTCGCGGCCCCGGCGGTGGTTACAGCCTGGCACGCAAGCCCGAAGAAATCAGCATTGCCGACGTCATCATTGCCGTGGACGAGCCGCTGGATGCCACGCAGTGCGGCGGCAAGGAAAATTGCCAGGGCGAAGATGGCGAAGGCCGTTGCATGACCCACGATCTGTGGGCGGCGCTGAACACCCGCATGGTCGAGTTTCTCGATTCGGTGAACCTGAAAACCATGGTTGACCAAAATCTGGCGCAAGGCGTGACCATCGAAGAAGTGGCGGTCGTGCGCAAACCCGTATCGCCCATGCCGACAAACAAGCCGGTGAAGGTGCGGGCAGCGAATTCCGTGTTCAATCTCGCCCAGACCATGACCTGAGGCCGAACCGGGCCAAGCGCCTGGGTCACTCACTTTTCAACGAGCCAACCCATGTCCACCACTCCCCACTTTCCCATCTACATGGATTACGGCGCCACCACGCCGGTCGATCCGCGTGTTGTCGATGCCATGATTCCGTGGCTGCGCGAGCACTTCGGCAATCCGGCGTCGCGCAGCCACGCCTGGGGCTGGGAGGCTGAAGCCGCGGTGGAAAAAGCGCGCGCCCAAGTTGCAGACCTCGTCAACTGCGACGCCAAGGAACTGGTTTGGACCTCGGGCGCAACCGAGTCCATCAACTTGGCGCTGAAGGGCGCGGCGCATTTCTACCAGGGGCGGGGCAAGCACATCGTCACCCTGAAGACCGAGCACAAGGCCACGCTCGACACCTGCCGCGAACTCGAACGCCAGGGCTTCGAGGTCACCTACCTCGACGTGCAGCCCGACGGCATGCTCGACCTGGAGCGCTTCAAGGCGGCGCTGCGGCCGGACACCATCCTGGCCTCGGTGCTGTTGGTGAACAACGAAATCGGCGTCATCCAGGACGTGCAGGCGATCGGCGCCATTTGCCGCGAACGCGGCATCATTCTCCATGTGGACGCAGCGCAGGCCACGGGCAAGGTGACCATCGACCTGAAGAACTGGCCCATCGACCTGATGAGCCTGGCCTCGCACAAGACCTACGGCCCCAAGGGCATCGGCGCGCTGTTCGTGCGGCGCAAGCCGCGGGTGCGCATCGAGGCGCAAATGCACGGCGGCGGGCACGAGCGCGGCATGCGCTCCGGCACGCTGCCCACGCACCAGATCGTCGGCATGGGCGAGGCTTATCGCATCGCCAAGCTGGAAATGGGCACCGAGATCGAGCGCATCCGCATGTTGCAGAATCGCTTGTTGAACGGACTGAAAGACATCGAAGAGGTCTACTTCAACGGCAACCTCGAGCACCGCGTGCCGCACAACGTCAACGCCAGTTTCAACTTCGTCGAAGGCGAGTCGCTCATCATGGCGATCAAGGGCATTGCGGTGTCCAGCGGCTCGGCTTGTACTTCGGCCAGTCTGGAACCCTCTTATGTGCTGCGGGCGCTGGGCCGCAGCGACGAACTGGCGCACTCTTCGCTGCGCATGACCATCGGCCGCTTCACCACGCAAGAAGACATCGACTACGCCGTGAAAATTCTGCACGAGAAGGTGGCCAAACTGCGCGAGCTTTCTCCCCTGTGGGAGATGCACCAGGACGGCATTGACATCAGCACCATTCAATGGGCGGCGCACTAAGGCGCAGCCCGCCATCAGGAGACCATCATGGCCTACAGCGATAAAGTCATCGAGCATTACGAGAATCCGCGCAACGTCGGCTCCTTTGCCAAGGACGACCCTACGGTGGGCACCGGCATGGTGGGCGCGCCGGCTTGCGGCGACGTGATGAAGCTGCAAATCAGGGTCAACGCCGAGGGCATCATCGAAGACGCCCGCTTCAAGACTTACGGTTGCGGCTCGGCCATCGCCTCCTCCTCGCTCGTCACCGAATGGGTGAAGGGCAAGACGCTGGACGACGCCATGCAAATTCGCAACACGCAAATTGCCGAGGAACTGGCCCTGCCGCCGGTGAAAATCCACTGCTCCATCCTGGCCGAAGATGCCATCAAGGCGGCGGTGAAAGATTACCAATCGCGCCTGGGCCATGCGTCTGCGACAGGTTCCGCAGAGCCTGCACGAGCCGAGCTTGCCTGAGCGCGCTTTGAACGGAGAAATGACATGTCGATCACGCTGAGCGAAAAAGCCGCCAAGCATGTGCAGAACTACCTGGTTCAGCGCGGCAAGGGCGTGGGCGTGCGTCTGGGGGTCAAGACCACCGGCTGTTCCGGCCTGGCGTACAAGCTGGAATATGCCGATGCCGTCACCTCGGACGATCAGGTGTTCGAGAGCCATGGCGTCAAGGTGTTGATCGACACCAAGAGCCTGAGTTATCTCGATGGGACCGAACTCGACTTCGTGCGCGAAGGTCTGCAGCAAGGCTTCAAGTTCAACAACCCCAACGAGCGCGATCGTTGCGGTTGCGGCGAATCCTTCCGGGTTTGACCCGTCCTTGCATCCACGGCCTCGCATCCAGACTCACGCATGCCCACTGCTGCAATGCCCCAGGCGCAAGGCCACGCCGATTTCACCCAAGATCACTTCACCCTCTTCGGCCTGCCGCAGCGCTTCGCGCTCGATGGCGCGGCCTTGACCCAGGCCTGGCGCCAGATCCAGGCCGCCGTGCATCCCGACCGTTTTGCCGGCGCATCTGCTGCGGAGAAACGCCTGGCCATGCAATGGTCTACCCAGGTGAACACGGCCTACCGCACGCTGAAAGATCCGCAGTTGCGCGCCGCTTATCTGTGTGGGCTGCGCGGTGCCGCCATCCATGCCGAGCGCAACACGGCGATGCCCACGGCATTCCTGATGCAGCAGATGCAGTGGCGCGAAGCGCTCGACGAAGCGCGCGATGCCGGCGATGCCGCGGCCATCCGTGACCTGCTGCAAACGGTCGAGCAGGCTCGCAGCCAGGCCCTGGCGCAACTCACCGTGCTGCTGGACGGCACCTCGCAAGACGAACAGGCGCGGGCTGCGCTTGAGGCGGCCGAGCAGGTGCGCGTGCTCATGTTCATCGACAGGTTCCGGCAAGACCTCGGTCCGTTCGCCATGCGCGCCGCCAGCCAAGCTCCACACCCTGCCCATCCCGCCCATCCGGCAGCCTGAGCGCTGCCATCAACCGTGCGTTCCAACGCACTCTTCGCCGCATGGCTCTGCTCCACATCTCCGAACCCGGTCAGTCACCCGACCCGCACCAGCTCCGCGTGGCGGTCGGTATCGACCTCGGCACCACGCATTCGCTCGTCGCCGTCGTGCGCAGTGGCGTGGCGGAATGCCTGCCCGACGCACAAGGCCGGGTGTTGTTGCCTTCGGCGGTGCGCTACCTGCCGCAGGATGAGCCCATCGTCGGCTGGGACGCGCTGGCTGCGAAGGTCGACGATCCGCACAACACCATCGTTTCGGCCAAGCGCTTGATGGGCCGCAGCCTCGCCGACCTCGGCACGGAGCTGCATCTGCCCTACCGGTTTGCCGAGCAGCCAGGGGTCGTGGCGATGCGCACCGCGCAAGGCCTGAAGACGCCGGTCGATGTCTCGGCCGACATTCTGCGGGTGCTGAAGCAGCGTGCCGAGACGGCACTGGGCAGCGAGCTGGTGGGTGCAGTCATCACCGTTCCGGCGTATTTCGACGACGCCCAGCGCCAGGCGACGAAAGACGCCGCCCGCGTCGCCGGGCTGAACGTGCTGCGCTTGATCAACGAGCCCACCGCCGCTGCCGTGGCCTATGGCCTCGACCAGGCGGCCGAAGGCGTATACGCCGTGTACGACCTCGGCGGCGGGACTTTCGATGTGTCGGTGTTGCGCCTGACCCAGGGCGTGTTCGAGGTCATGGCCACCGGCGGCGATACCGCGCTGGGCGGCGACGACTACGACCGCCTGTTCGCGTTCGCCTTGGCGCAGCACGCCGGCCTGGGAGAACTGGAAGCCAGGGCGCGCAGCGCCTTGCTGCAAGCCGCACGCAGCGCCAAGGAGTTGCTGAGCAGCCAGGACATGGTGCGGGTGCAGGCCGAACTCCGGCCGGGCCAGCACATCGACCAGACCGTCAGCCAGGAGGCATTCGCCAGTTGCACGCAGGCGCTCACGCAACGCACCGTCACTTTGCTGGCGCAGGTGCTGGCCGACGCGCAGATCGCGCCGGAGGACATTGCCGGCATCGTGCTCGTGGGCGGTTCCACCCGCATGCCGGTGGTGCGCGATGCCGTGCGGCGCTATTTCGGCCGCGAGCCTCTGGTCAACCTGAATCCCGACGAGATCGTGGCCATCGGCGCCGCGCGCCAAGCGCACGCGCTGGCCGGCAATCACAGTGACGACGATCCACTGCTGCTCGACGTCATTCCGCTGTCGCTGGGGCTGGAAACCATGGGCGGGCTGGTGGAGCGCATCATTCCGCGCAACACCACCATCCCCACCGCGCGGGCGCAGGAGTTCACCACCTTCAGGGACGGGCAGACGGCCATGTCCATCCATGTGGTGCAGGGCGAGCGCGAACTGGTGGCCGATTGCCGCTCGCTGGCGCGCTTCGAACTGCGCGGCATTCCACCGATGACGGCCGGCGCCGCGCGCATTCTCGTCACGTTTCAAGTGGACGCCGACGGCCTGCTGGAGGTGAGCGCGCGCGAGCAGAGTACCGGCGTGCAGGCGCAGGTGGACGTCAAACCCAGCTACGGTTTGAGCGACACGCAGATTGCCGACATGCTGCAAGCCAGCTTCGCCGCGGCCGATCTCGATGCCGCGCAGCGCGTGCTGCACGAGGAGCGGGTGGACGCCGAGCGCATGCTCGACGCGACCCGCAACGCGATGCAGGCCGACGCCGATTTGCTGGGTGCCGATGAGCGCGACCGCATTCACGCGGCCATGGCCGCCTTGGCGCAGGTCGCACGCGGCGACGACCATCTCGCCATCCGCGCCGCCACCGAACACCTGGCGCGCATCACCGAACCCTTTGCCGCACTGCGCATGAACCGCAGCATTCGCGCGGCGTTGACTGGACGCAGCGTCGCCAGCCTGGCAGACGCCACGCCGTCTGCGACGGCGGCGAACCCTTCCGAGCGTTGAGACCATGCCCATCATCACCATCCTGCCGCATCACGAATACTGCCCGCAAGGCGCCAAGGTCGAGGCCGGGCGTGGCACATCCGTGTGCGAAGCCTTGCTGGAGCATGGCATTCCCATCGAGCATGCCTGTGAAATGTCCTGCGCCTGCACCACCTGCCACGTCATCGTGCGCCAGGGCTATGCCTCGCTGGGCGAAACCGACGAGAGCGAGGACGATCTGCTGGACCGTGCCTGGGGCCTGGAGCCCACCTCGCGCCTGTCCTGCCAGGCCATCCTGAGCGATCAGGACGTGACCATCGAGATCCCCAAATATTCGATCAACCACGCCAAGGAATAGCCTGCTGCCGTCTTCTGCCCGGGCGTCGATGTCAGGCGTCGACGTCGGCCCGGGTGAGATACCAGGGGCGGCCCTGCATGACGGCGCGCATGGGCGCGGTCATGGCGAGAATCAAGGGCTGGGATCGATGTTCGCGCTCGCGTAACCCGGCGCGCAGCAAGAGCGTGACCAGTTCCGCCGGCCCCATGAATTCCAGCGAGACGCTGCGATAGCCTTGCCGGCGCGCGTCACGCATGAGCATGCGCAGCAAGACCGGGAGATGTTGCGACGCTGGGTTTGCCGCGAGCAAGTCGCGCACATGCAGCGATGCGCCATCGGCTTCGCACACGGCATAGCCGAGCAACCTGCCGCCGGGAAGCGTCGGATCGATTCCAAATGTCCTCGGAGCTGCTGGCGCAACTCCGCTTGCGGACTTCCGGGGGCGCTCGGACGCTGCCCTGCCGATGGTGAAAATGCGGTAGCGATGCAGCGCGGTGGAACGGAAGCGCCAGTTGAGAAAGGCGCGGTCGCGCACGCCGATGACCCCTGCGTTGCCCACCTGCTGCTCGGCCCACAAGCTGTCGAAACGCGCGTCGGCTTGATCCAGCCACGCAGCCTGCAAATGCTCCCGCAGCAGCAGCCTGGGCAGCAGCCCGTGGCGCAGTCGCAAGGCGATATCCAGCACGCCACCGAGGCTGCGCCGCAGCCATCTCGGAAGCCAATTCGGCAAATAGTCCTGCGTGTGCAGCACGCGCACATAGCGGCTCAGGCCGCCGGCAACGTCGAAGCCGGCGCGTTTGACCACGGGCAGGGACTTGGCATTGGGGAAGCCGTACAGCAGTTCATGCCTTGCCAGGCCCTGCTCCAGCACCGCGCGTTGGAGGGTCAGTGCCGGGAACAGGGTGCGATGCTGGGTGTTCACGGCGAAGTCCGCCATGAGCCCGGCCCGCACCGAATGCGGCCCGCAGCGCAGGATGCGGGCGCCCAGACCGACGGTGCCGATGGGCTCCACGCTCTGCCCATGCTTGAGCAACAAGACCTGAGGGACGCCCGCCGGATTGTTGCGGTAGAACCAGTCGAGCTTGGCTTGCCTGCGCTCGGCATGGCCGAGATTGAACGACCAGAGGGCGACGATCTGCGCTGCGTCTTTGTCGAGATCGGCAGGCTCGACCCGGTAGCTGGCTTGCTCGGGCGCGCTAGCCACGATCGTTGGCGTTGGCCGCGGCCATGTCGCGCTTCCTTGCGAGCAGCACGCGAATCTGGCCACTGGCGTCACACACGGTTTCCACCGCGTCGAAGCTGGCGTTCTTGCGCAGCATCTGCTGCATCGCCGGGCCTTGCCCCAGGCCGACTTCGATGCCCAGCCAGCCGCCGGCGCGCAGCAGCGCCGGAGATTCGCGCATCAGGCGCATCAGAATGTTCACGCCGAACGGACCGCCGTCGAAAGCCAGGGCCGGTTCGTGGCCGATGATTTCCGCCGGCATGGCGTCGAGCTTGGCGGTGGAGATATAGGGTGGGGCGGACACGATCAAGTCGATGTGGCCTTGAAACTCCGGGGCATGGAACGGGGCCAGCAGGTCGCCGGTATGCAGCGCGACGCGTTCCCCCAGTTCCTGCAGCGCCACATTCCTGCCAGCCAGCGCGATGGCCTCGGCCGAGAGATCGGCGCCATGGACGGTCGCCATGGGCTCAGCCGCAGCCAGCGCCAAGGCCAGATTGCCCGAGCCGCAACACACATCGATGACTTGCGCCGCATCGCGCCATGGCGCCATCTCGCGCAACTTGGCGAGCGCTGCAACGCCGAGCATTTCGGTCTCGCGGCGCGGAATCAGCGCCTCGGGCCCGGCGAGCAAATCCAGACCCATGAAACGCTGGCGGCCGGTGAGGTAAGCCACAGGCACGCCTTGCAGGCGGCGGGCAATCAGCGCGTCAAGTGCAGCCAGTTGCGCGGCGTCCAGCGCAGGCAGGGCTTGGTCGTGCGCTGCCGCAACGGACAAGGCGGAACCGCCGGCCATGTGCCACAGCGCGCGCAGGCAGGAGTTGGGCGTTTCCTCGGGCTTGTCGGGCAGGGTGGACAAGGCTTGTTCGAGGTGATGCCAGCGCTCGGCGTAGTCCGCGCCAAGCAGGACAGCGTCATGGCGATGGTTCGCCGGGCCGGTGGCGGTGGGGAGTTGCCTCGTGTTCAAGGCGCATCCTCGGGGCAGACCTCCGCCACCGCTTCCACCAGTTGCGGGCGCAGGTGCAGATAGCGGGTGCCACGGCGCTTGGCTTCGATTTCGGTGTAGATGCCCGCAGCGCGCTCCTCGCTCAAGCCGAGGGCCGCGGCGAGTTCGGCGGCAGGACGTCGATGGTTGTGGGCCCACAGCGCCAGGTCCATGTGCGCATGGGGTAGGGTGAAGTAGAACTCGTCCTGGCCCTGGGGCAGGCTGTAGGTGTCGGTGGTGGGGGCGGCATGGCACACGGCCGCTGGCAGGCCGAGGTGGCGGGCGAGGGCGTAGACCTGGGTTTTGTAGAGATGGGCGATGGGTTTGATGTCGGCCGCGCCGTCGCCGTTCTTGACGAAAAAGCCCTGGTCGTATTCCAGCCGGTTGGGCGTGCCCAGCACGGCGTAGTTCAGCCGGTCGGCATGAAAATATTCCACGGTTTTACGGATGCGCTGCTTGAAGCTGGTGGCCGCGACGATTTGCAGATACTCGCGCAGCGGCAGGCGCGCGCGCTGCTCCGGGCCGTTGGGCGCCTGCACGACGAGGTCGAAGAAATGCACCTTGCCGGCCGAGCCACCGGCAATCGCGATCTTGCTTTTCCAGGCGTCGTCGTAATCAGGGAACAGGGTGCGGATGGCGTCGTCGCGCCAGCGGTAGCACCCGATGGCAGCGAGCGTGGGGGCAATGTTCTCGGTGGCGCAGCGCAGGCCGAGCTGGGTTGCGACGGCTGCGCCCAGATCGGCGCTGTCGGGGCTGGAGTCCTGCTCCGGCATGAGCAGGCCCTGCACCTTCTCCGGTCCCAGCGCGTGCACCGCCAAGGCCGCGCAGACGGAGCTGTCCACCCCGCCCGACAGGCCCAGCACCACGCCGCGCTTGCGCATGGCCGCCAGGCTGGTGCGCAGATGCTGGCCGATGCGTTCGACCTCGGCCGCGCAGTCGAGCGCGAACACGGCGGGGGTCAGCAGCACCGCGGGGTTTGGCGCCGTGGCAGCTTGGGTTGTTGCGCTCACGCCGCGACCTTGGTCTGGTGCTTGCGCTGCACATAGGCCTCGATGGCGTTCAGGCTGTCGAGGTTCTCGGGCACCATCTCGGCGTCCAGCACCTGGATGCCGAACGTCTCTTCCAGGAACAGGATGAGTTCGAGGATGCCGGTGGAGTCGACGATGTGCAGGTCGAGCAGGGAATCGGCGTCGGTGAACGGTGTGCCGTCCGAACCCATGATGAAGTTGTCGTCGATGTAGCGTCGAACCTGGTACTTGGTATCGGACATGGTGTTCTCTGTGTTGATTTTTTGGCCTGGAGAAACGGGGATCGGTCTCAGCGCATCCCCGTTTTTCTGATCTTGCCGGTATCGGTGCGGGGCAGGCTGGCGGCGAACTCCACCCATTTTGGCACCATGAAGTTTTCCAGCCGTGCATGGCAGTGCTTGATGATGTCGCGCTCGGTGTAGGCGCGCCCCGGCGCCAGCACGATGAAGGCCTTCACCGCCTGGCCGAGCAGGGTGTCGTCCACCCCGACCACGGCCACTTCCAGCACGCCCGGCAACTCGTGCAGCACGTTTTCCACCTCACGCGGGCTGACCTTCTCGCCACGACTTTTGATGATGTCGTCCTTGCGGCCAACGAAGTACAGCCAGCCCTCGGCGTCGGTGCGAAACACGTCGCCCGAGTACAGCACCATCTCACCCGCAAGCGGCCCGGGCCGCAGGCGCTCGGCGGTCTCAGCAGGCTTGTTCCAGTAGCCGCGCATGACATGGCTGCCGCGTATGACCAGCTCGCCGGTGCTGCCGTTGGGCAGGCAGTGTCCGGCCTCATCCACTAGCCAAACTTCTTCATTAGGCATGCCACGCCCCACGCTGGTGGGGCGAATGTCGAGCTGATCGGGCGGCAGATATGTGACGCGCTTGCATTCGGTCAGGCCATACATGGAGTACAGCGTGGCTTGCGGGAACAGCGCGCGAATGCGGCGGATATGCGCCTCCGGCAAGGCGGCGGCGGTGTTGGTGATCAGGCGCAGGCGGGAGAGGTCGAAGTCGGCCATGTTGTCCAGCGCGGTGAGCAGCGCGAACATGGTGGGTACGCCGGGGAACACCGTGACGCCTTCGTGCGCCATGGTCTGCAACACCTTCACCGGATAGGTGAACGAGCGTTCCAGCACCACGGTGGCACCAAGCTTGAACGCCATCAGCACCTGGTAGAGCCCGTAGTCGAACGCCAGCGGCAGGGCGCAGGCGATGATGTCGTCCTCGCGCAGGCCGAGGTACTGGCTCACGGACTGTTGCGCCGTCACCATGTTCAGGTGCGTGAGCATCACGCCCTTGGGGTGGCCGGTGGAGCCGGAGGTGTAGATGATGGCGGCCAGGTCTTGGTCGATCACAGCAGCGTCCAGCTTGGGCAACGATGTGTTCGAAGGCCGTGGCGCGGGGTAGGGCAGGCGCGCGGCGTGGCCGATGGTGCCGTTTGCTTCGCCGCTTGGCGTTTCGTCGCCCACCATCCAGCAGCGGTGCACGCTGGGCGCGTGCGCCAGGGCTTCGCGTGCAACGCTGGCCAGCGCGGTTTGCGTCACCAGGCCGCTGGCTTGGGCGTCGTTCAACATGTAGGCCAGCTTGTCGGCCTTGGTCAGGGTGTTGACCGGCATGAACACCGCGCCCACTTGCAGCACCGCGAACACGGCTGCGACCATCTCTTCGGAGTTGTCGAGAAACAGCGCCACGCGGTCGCCGCGACGAATGCCGTGCTGGTGCAGGCTGAGTGCCAGTGCCTCGGCCTGCGCGGCGATGTCGGCATAGCTGCTGCGCCGGCCTTCACGCACGAGCGCGGTTTTGGCGGGAAGGCGAACTGCGGTGGTGGCGAAAAAGTCGTGGAGCAGCACGGTTTGGGCGGGGCTGAAACAGTGATGAGGAAAGGGGAACCCGGTCGTGCCGTGAGTGAGATGTTTGAGTGCGCGAGACAGAACGCAAACGAGCTTACGGGAAGGCCGCCAGCCGGGCCTCCCGCGCTTGCGGGGTGGGTGATGGCGGGGCAAAAAACTGTTGATGCAGCAGCATCGTGGACAGCACGCCGACGAAAGCCATGTTGTCGGCAAAGCCGATGGCCCGCCCGGCCTGGCATTTGGCGAACAGCTTGCTCACCGCAGCGGGGTCGAAATAGCCGGCATCGGCAATGGCGCCCGGGCTCATCAGTTCGGCGGCGTAATCCACCGGCTTGCCTTGCTCGAAAAAACTCTGGCTGTCGGGGGCGCGGTAGGGTTGCTTGGTGCGGGTGCGCAGGGTCTCGGGCAGCAGGCCGCGCATGGCGCGTTTGAGCAGCCATTTCTCGGTCAGGCCCATGAGCTTGTAGCGCGGCGGCAGCCGGTTGGCGAAGGCGATGAGGCGGTGGTCCAGAAACGGAAAACGGCCCTCGATGGAATGCGCCATGGCCATGCGGTCGCCCTGCGAGCACAGCAGGTAGCCGCTCATCAGGGTGTGGGCCTCGATGTACTGGTCTTGCTGCAGCGCCTGCCAGTGCGCGAACTCGGGCGGCACCTGGCTGGCGATGGCTTGCAGCGCGTTCCAGTCGCCCAGTTCGGTGCGCACGGCGGGCGAGAAAAACTGCCAGGTGCGCTGCGTCGTGGTCCAGCGGGGCAGGTGGCCGAAGCCGGGCCGGCCCAGATGTTCGGCGCCATCGGCAAAAAAACGCTGCGCCAGCGCGCGGCCGGCCGCGGGGGAATGCTGCAGATAGGGATAGAGCCGGTCCAGCAGCGCGCCGCGCCAGGCGGACTGCGGCTGCCGCGCCATGAAGCGCCGCACCCGCGCCTCCTTGAACAAGTCGTAGCCGCCGAACACTTCGTCCGCGCCTTCGCCGGTGAGCACCACTTTGTAGCCGCTGTCGCGCACATGCCCGGCCAGCAGCATCAGCGGTGCCGGCGCGGTGCGCAGGATGGGCGATTCGGCATGGAATACGGCCAGCGGAAAAGCTGCGGCAATGTCAGCCCGGGTGCAGTGCAGGGTGCTGTGCTCGCAGCGCAGGTGGCCCACCAGCAGGCGCTGCTCGGCGCTCTCGTCGAACTCGGCGTCGTCGAAGGTGAGCGAAAAGGTGCGCAGCGGGGTGCTGGTGTGGTGGTGGATGAGGGTGGTGATGACCGACGAATCCAGCCCGCCGCTGAGGTAGGCGCCCACCGGCACGTCGGCGCGCAGTTGCAGGCGCACGCAGTCGATCAGCAACTCGCGCAGCGCCTCCGCGGCTTCGTCCGCATGGGCGTAGGGCTCGGCAGATTCAGCGCCTTGCGCTGGAAAGCTCCAGTCCCAGTAACGCCAGGTACGCGAGCCCTGCGCGTCCACCGCCATGCACTCGCCCGGCCCCAAACTCTGCACGCCGGCGAACACCGCATGCGGCGACAGCGGCGCCCAGGTGGTGAAAATTTCGCCCAGCGCCTGGACGTCAAGCCTGCGCGGCACCTCCGGCAGCGCGAACAGCGCCTTCACCTCCGAGGCAAAGGCGAAGCGGCCACCCATGGGTCCACCAAGCTGTGTGAAAAACAGCGGGCGTATGCCCACGCGGTCGCGCGCCAGCAGCAGACGTTGGCGGCGGGCATCCCACAGCGCGAAAGCGAACTGGCCGTTCAGGTGCTCGACGCAGGCGTCGCCATATTCCACATAGGCGTGAAGAATGACTTCGGTGTCCGAGCGCGTGGCGAAGCGGTGGCCACGCGCTTGCAGGCTGCGCCGCAGTTCCACATGGTTGAAGATTTCGCCGTTGAACGTGAGCCACAGATGGCGTTCGGCATTCGCCATGGGCTGCACGCCGCCTTCGAGGTCGATGATGCTCAGGCGCGCATGCCCCAGCGCAATCGGGCCTTCATGGTGGATGCCGCTCGCATCCGGGCCACGGTGATGCAGGCGTTGCGTCATGGCACGCACCTCGGCCGGGTCGGGCGCATGCCGCCAATCCAGAATGCCTGCAATGCCACACATGCGCGCCAGGGCCTTTCGCTTTGAGCTGATGTTGATGAGTGTGAGTGCCCCAGGGTCGGCGCGCCGACCCGCCCCCCGTGGGGGTCAAGGAAACTTGGGGCTGCCCTGCGTTTCCTTGAAAGCGGATGCGACGAGGGCAGCGCCTCGCGGGGTTCGGATCGCAGGGCATCTTAGGCCGCGGCCGGCCGCGCCGGCATCCCTCATTCGCGGCTGTCGTGGCATCCCCCCGGCGGCATCGCGGCAAACTCTCGCCGCCGGTTTTACCTTTCCTTACCCCGCCCATGCCTTGTCGTGCACCCATCCGGCACCACAATCCCTGCATCCTTCCATCACCGAAACGAAACGCAAGCACCATGGATCTCCAAACCATCGACCAGAACTACCAGCAACTTCAAGCTCAGGACCAGACCATTGCGCAGGAACTGCAGGCACTGGCCGGCAAGCTGCAAACCGCCGCGCAAGGCGGCAACACCGACGCCCGCGAATGGCTGCTCGACCTGCGTGAAGTCGCTCTGGCCGTGCAGGCCCAGCAACAGCAGATGAACCAGTTGTTGCAAGCCATCCATGCCATGTGGCAGAACCAGCAAAACCAACTGCAGCCCATGTCCGCCGCGTCCCAGCCCGGCTACATGCCCCAAGGCATGGGCCAGGGCGCCATGGCCCCCGCCTACGGCCGGCCCGCAGGCGGCGGGCTGATGGGGGCCCTCAGCGGTTTTCTCGGCTCCGGCTTCGGCCAAGCCATGGAAATGGGCGCCGGCATCGGCCTGGGCGAGGACTTGATCAACAAGATTTTTTGAGAGGCCCTAGACCAGCCCTTCGAACGGCAAAAAATCCACCATCTCCCCCGCCTGCACGCTGCCTTGTTCGTGGTGCAGGACGATGAAGCCGTCGGCCTCGCTCATGGAGCGCAGGATGCCGGAGCCCTGGTCGCCGGTGGTGCGGGCGCTGTAGCGGCCGGGTTGGTCAGGCAGGGGGGTGAGCACGGCGCGCTGGTATTCGGTGCGGCCGGGGCGTTTGCGCAGGGTGGTTTGTGCCGCGACCGGCAGCAAGGGCAGGGGCTTGATGGGCGCGCCCATCATGTGCAGCAGGGCGTCGCGGACGAAGGCGTAGAACGTGACCATCACCGCCACGGGGTTGCCGGGCAGGCCGAACAGCACGGCACGGCGGCCGTGGCTGGCGATGCTGCCGAAGGCCATCGGGCGGCCGGGGCGCATGGCGATGCGCCAGAACGCCACGTCCCCGAGCGCGGCCATGACGCTGCGCAGGTGGTCGGCCTCGCCGACGCTGACGCCGCCGGAGGTGATGACGGCGTCGGCGTTTTCGCAGGCCTGGCGCAGCGCGGCCTCGAGCAGCGCGGGGTCGTCGCGCACCACGCCGAGGTCGAGCACGTCGCAGCCCAGGCGCTGCAGCATGGCCCAGAGGGTGTAGCGGTTACTGTCGTAGACGCAGCCCTCACTCAGCGGCTGGCCGATGGAGCGCAGTTCGTCGCCACTGGACAGAAAGGCCACGCGCAGACGGCGCCACACCATGACCTCGGCTTGGCCGAGCGAGGCGATGAGCCCGATGTCGGCCGGACGCAGGAGCTTGCCGGCCAGCAGCGCGGGCTGGCCGGCGCGCAGGTCTTCGCCGCGCATGCGGGCGTTGTCGCCGCGTTTGAGCACGCCGGCGGGGATGTGGACCTGTCCGCCCTCGACGCGGCAGAACTCTTGCGGCACGACGGTGTCGCAGCCGGCGGGCAGCACGGCGCCGGTCATGATGCGCAGGCAGCTTCCCGCGGCAACGTCGCCGCTGAACTCATGCCCGGCCAGACCGGTGCCGGCGATGCGCAAGGTTGCTGCGCCATCGGCGCCGAGGTCGCCGGAGCGCAAGGCGTAGCCGTCCATGCCGGAGTTGTTGTGGGCGGGAACGTCCATCGGCGCGATGACGTCTTCGGCCAGCACCCGGCCGAACGCGGCGCGCAGGTCCACGCGCTCGGCCACGCGCACGGGCTGCACGAAACGGCGGATGACTTCCTGCACCTTGTCCACCGGCAGGGCCTTGGGGTCGTAGCCGCTGACGCAACTGACGACCTGGGCGAGATCGGGGGGAGGCACGGCGCTGGAGGAAGCTGGCATGGCGTGGCTTTAGCGGACGGTTGGGGCCGGGGAGGGAGCGGCCTGTTCCAGCGCGCGCAGTTCGGGCAGGGAATTGACGTTCTCGAAATCGCCGGGATGGTCGAAATCGACTTCCACGGTGTGCAGGGTGGCGGTCCAGGCGTCGATCTTGCTGCCGCCGCCATCGAGAAAACACGTCAGGCTTTCCAGCAGATCGGCGCGCAGCAGGCAGAACACGGGCTGGGTGCGTCCGCCCACACGTGCCATCGCCACCTCGGCCGATGCGTCAACCGCGCCTTGCCCCAGGCGCTGAGCCAGGTCGAGCGGGAACAGCGGGCTGTCGCAGGGCACGGTGAGCAGCCAGTGGGTGTCGCAATGCGTCAACCCCGTGGCGAAGCCGGCCAGTGGTCCGGCATAGGCCAGCGGGTCGGCGTCGGGCCAGACCGGCACGCCGAAAGCCTCGTAGGCGGCAAGATTGCGGTTGGCGTTGATCATCACCATGCACACCTGGGCCTGCAGCCGCAGCAGCGCGTGCATGGCCAGTGGCAGGCCGCGAAAGGGTTGCAGGCCCTTGTCGTTGCCACCCATGCGTGAGCCACGCCCGCCAGCAAGAATGAGGCCGGTGATGGCATCCGGTGCAAGGGTTTCAGGCATGGTGGACTCAGGTTGCGGGTGGGTGCATGGGGTTCGCCTGGCGGGCGGGATTTCACGAACGTCAAGACGAGGCACGCCGGCGCCACGGCGCAATCAACCGCCGATATACGACATCTCCACCCGGCGCTCGGCGCGCTGGGTCCGGGCCGCAGCGCTGCCGCGCAACTCGGAATAGCGGTCGTCACGCCGGCTCCACACCTGGGCGATGGCGGCCTGCAAGTCGGCGTCGCTCGCCTGTTGTATGCCTTGTTGCGGGTCGCCGCGCAGCAGGGCGCGCAGGTCGTGGCCGTGGCTGGCGAAGAGGCAAAGGTAGAGCTTGCCTTCCATCGACAAGCGGGCGCGGTTGCAGTCGTGGCAAAAGGCCCGGGTGACGCTGGAGATGGCGCCAATTTCAAGGCTGCCGTCGTCCAGCAGCCAGCGCTCGGCGGTTTCGCCCAGCACGGTGGGGTCGAGCGCGTGCAGCGGGTGGCGCTGGGCAATGCGCGCCAGCAACTCGGCCGAGGGCAGGACCTGATCCATGCGCCAGCCGTTGGTGTTGCCCACGTCCATGAATTCGATGAAGCGCAGCACCACGCCGCTGCCGCGGAAATGCTCGATCATGGGCAGAATCTGGTCGTCGTTCACACCGCGCTGCACCACCATGTTCACCTTCACCGGACGCAGTCCGGCGGTCTGCGCCGCGGCGATGCCTTCCAGCACGGTTTGCAGCGGGAAGTCCATATCGTTCATGCGGCGGAAGACGGCGTCGTCAATGGCGTCCAGGCTCACGGTCACGCGGTGCAAACCGGCCCGCGCCAGTGCTTCGGCCTTGCGCGCGAGGATGGAGGCGTTGGTGGTCATGGTCAGTTCCACCGGCTCGCCGTCCGGCGTGCGGATGGCGGCGAGCATGGCCACCAGGTCCTCCACGCCCTTGCGCAGCAGCGGCTCACCGCCGGTGATGCGCAGTTTGCGCACGCCCAAGCTGACGAACACGCGCGCCAGGCGCTCGATTTCCTCGAAGCGCAGCAGATCGGCGTGGCGCAGGAATTCGTAATGCGCGTCGAACGCCTCTTTCGGCATGCAATAGGTGCAGCGGAAATTGCAGCGATCGGTGATGGAGATGCGCAGATCGTGCAGCGGCCGGCCCAACTTGTCGGCCAGCAGCGCACCGGGCGCGTGGGAGTGCGCGGGAACGGCCGGCACGCTGGAGGCGTAGCGGTGATCGACGATGGGAATGGTTCGCTCGGACATATCGACATTATCGGCAAAGACCGTCTGCCTGGGGGTTGCGGGCGCCATGCCCGCACGCTGCGCGGGCGCTGGGCAGCATCGCGGCGTTGTTGCGACGCGGCATCGCTCGTACTATGGCTGCATGCCGTGGCCGGCGCCGCAAGTGCGGTTCAGGCCTGCCCGTTGACAGAACATTCACAGAACATTCACAGAACATCCACAGAAGAGAGACATGGCATATTCCATCGACTTATCCGGCCGCGTGGCGCTGGTGACCGGCGCCTCCAGCGGCCTTGGCTGGCAGTTTGCCCGCGTGCTGGCGCAAGCTGGCGCCGGCGTGGTCTTGGCGGGGCGGCGCACCGAGCGGCTGAAGGAGTTGCGTGCCCACATCGAGGCCGAGGGCGGCGACGCCCATGTGGTGAAGCTGGACGTGACCGACACCGGCAGCATCGGCGCGGCCGTGGCCCATGCCGAGACCGAGATGGGCAATATCGACATTCTGGTCAACAACTCGGGCATGTCGGTGGCGCGCAAGCTCACCGAGATTTCGCCCGACGATTACGACCGCATGTTCGACACCAACACGCGCGGCGCCTTCTTCGTCGCACAGGAAGTGGCCAAGCGCATGATCGCCCGTTCCAAGGGAGCAGCGCCGGGCACCTGGGCGGGCGGGCGCATCATCAACATCGCTTCCATGGCCGGGTTGCGCGTGCTGCCGCAGATTGGCGTGTACGCCATGAGCAAGGCCGCCGTGGTGCACATGACGCGGGCCATGGCGCTGGAGTGGGGGCGCTACGGCATCAACACCAACGCCATCTGCCCCGGCTACATCGACACCGAGATCAACCACGGCCACTGGGCCACCGAAGCCGGCCAGAAACTCATCGACATGCTGCCGCGCAAGCGTGTGGGCAAACCCGAAGACCTGGACGGCGTGCTGTTGATGCTGGCCAGCGGCCAGAGCCACTTCGTCAACGGCGCGGTGATTGCCGCCGACGACGGCTTCGGCGTCTGAGACCGACACGACCGAGCGATGCATCTCGATCTTCCCGAGCGCAAGCGGCCTGTTTTCGACATCGTCGTTCCCATACGCTGGGGCGATATGGACGCGATGGGCCATGTCAACAACACGGTGTACTTCCGCTACATGGAAATTGCCCGGCTGGACTGGCTGAGCAGCCTGGACATGGGCGCTGCGCCGCAAGGGCAGGGGCCGGTCATCGTCAACGCCTTTTGCAATTTTCACCAGGAACTGCGCCACCCGGGCGATGTGCGGGTCAGCATGTTCGTCGCCAACCCCGGGCGCAGCAGCTTCGACACCTTCTATGAGCTGCGCCGCACCGACGACGCCACGACGCTCTACGCCAGCGGCGGCGCCAAGACGGTGTGGATCGACCATGCCCTGCGCAAAAGCGCGCCGCTGCCCGAGGAACTGCGGCGGCTGATTGCGAGCTGATGAACAGCGGGCCCAAGCCTGCGAAACCCTTGTTGGAGGAGACAGCATGAACGCACCGCTCACGCTCGAGCAAAACCAGCCGCTCTGGCAGCCCAGCCCCGAACGCATCGCCGCGGCGCATGTCACGGCGTTTCGCCAGTTCGTCAACCAGCGCCGCGGCCTGCAACTGGTGGACTACGAAGCCCTGTGGCAATGGTCCATCCACAACCTGGGCGACTTCTGGGGCGCGGTCTGGGATAGCTCCGACGTGAAAGCCGAGCATCGCGGCGAGCGGGTTTACCTGCCGGCCGACAGCATGCCCGACGCCCGTTTCTTCCCCGACGCCCGGCTCAATTTCGCGCAGAACCTGCTGCGCCGCAAGGACGACCTCACCGCCATCCTGTTCTGGGGCGAAGACAAGGTGCGGCGTGAACTGAGCTGGCGGCAACTGCATGCCGAAGTCTCGCGCATGCAGCAATGGCTGGCGGCGCAGGGCGTGGGTCCGGGCGACCGCGTCGCGGCCTATCTGCCCAATCTGCCCGAAGCCATCATCACCATGCTCGCGGCCAGCAGCCTGGGGGCGATGTTCACCTCGGCCTCGCCCGATTTCGGCGCTCAGGGCCTGATCGACCGCTTCGGCCAAGTGCAGCCGAAAGTGCTGGTGGCTTGCGACGGTTATTTCTACGCCGGCAAGACCGTGGACGTGCGCGACAAACTGGCCGAGGCCGTTCCCCGGCTGGAAAGCCTGCAAGCCGTGCTCATCGTGCCCTATGTGGCCCAAGCGCTGGGCGCACGCACCGACTTGGCCGCCATCCCCAAGGCCAGGTTGTGGGCCGAAGCACTGGCGCCCTTTGCCGGCGGCGAGGTGCGCTTCGTGCAACTGCCTTTCGACCACCCGCTCTATATCCTGTATTCCAGCGGCACCACGGGTGTGCCCAAGTGCATCGTGCACCGTGCCGGTGGCGTGCTGCTCAAGCACCTGAGCGAAATGCGCCTGCATGCCGATGTGCACACCGGCGACCGCGTCTTCTACTTCACCACTTGCGGCTGGATGATGTGGAACTGGCTGGTCTCGGCCCTCACGCAAAGCGCGACGCTGTGCCTCTACGACGGCTCGCCATTCGCGGCTGGCGGCAACATCCTGTTCGACTATGCCGACGCGGTCGGCATGACGCATTTCGGCACGTCGGCCAAGTTCATCGAGGCCATGGACAAGGCCGGGCTGGAGCCGATCAAAACCCATCAGCTCAGCGCCTTGCGCAGCGTGTTTTCCACCGGCTCGCCGCTGGTGGCCGAGGGTTTCGACACGGTGTACCAGCGCATCAAGCGCAATGTCTGCCTGAGTTCCATTTCCGGCGGCACCGATCTGGTGAGTTGCTTCACCCTCGGCACCCCGACCCATCCGGTGTGGCGCGGCGAGATCCAGGCAGCCGCCTTGGGCATGGCCGTGGCCGTGTTCGACGAAGACGGCAAGCCCCTGCCCGATGGGCAAAAGGGCGAGCTGGTCTGCACCCAGCCCTTTCCCACCATGCCACTGGGCTTCCTGGTGGACGGCAGCATGGACAAGGGACGCAGCAAATACATGGACGCCTACTTCACCCGCATGCCCGGGGTGTGGCACCACGGCGACTACATCGAGCGCACGGCGCACCATGGCTACATCATCTATGGCCGCTCCGACGCCACGCTCAACCCGGGTGGGGTGCGCATCGGCACGGCGGAAATCTATCGCCAGGTGGAGCAACTGCCAGAGGTGGTGGAGTCCCTGGTCATCGGCCAGAACTGGCCGCCCGGCACCTACAACGACGTGCGCGTGGTGCTGTTCGTCAAGCTGCGCGAGGGCCTGGAGTTGGACGAGGCGCTCATCAACCGCATCAAGCTGGCCATTCGCAACAACACCACGCCACGCCACGTTCCCGCCCGCGTGGTGCAGGTGCACGACATTCCCCGCACCAAGAGCAACAAGATTGTGGAGCTGGCGGTGCGCAATCTGGTGCATGGCGAGCCGGTGAAAAACCTCACCGCCCTGGCCAACCCGGATGCACTGGACGAATACCGCCAGCTCAAGAACGAGTTGGAAGCGTCCTGACTTGGGATCGGCCTGATGGGCGGCCTGATTCGTGGCTTGCTGCCTGGGTTGCAGCCCGATGCAACCCAGGCTGATCTCAGCGCACCGCCCACTTCGCCCGCCACGCCGACCACAGCTTGCGCGTGGGCGTGAGGTCGATGCGTCGCCCCAGCAGGTCGTAGTCTTCGCGCTCCATTTCGCGTAGCAAGGCATGCGCCATCCTGGACAGTGCCACGGCGGGCCGAGCAGCCATGCCCATGCCCTTCGGGCGCAGCGCATCGGCCGTCACCAGCGCGGCCTGGGCGCGTGTGGCGGCGTCGCGCAGCAGCGCGCGCACTTGCGGTGAATCCGTACCGTCCAGCAACTGGCGTGCCTTCACCTCATGCGTGGCCAAGGCGTCCACAGGCAGGAAGATCCAGCCTCGGCGCAGGTCGCGCCCGACGTCGCGCACCAGGTTCACCTGGGCCAGGGCCGCGCCCAGCGCTTGCGCGTAATCGAGCGCCGGGGGGGCGCTCTGCCCAGCGAGCAGGCAGGCGACACGGGCCACCTGGCCGGGTCCGTCGCCGAGGTGGCGCAGCAGTCCCTGCCAGTCCAGCCAGCGGTTTTGCCGCAACACCTCCTCAACCTGCGCCAGCGCCTGCAGCATGGGTTCAGGTGGCACATCAGCCGCTTTCAGTGCCGGTTGCAAGGTCAGCAGCAGGGGGTGATCGGGCCGCCCATCCCGACATTGACCGATCTGCACCTCCCACCAGGCCAGCTTGGCAGCCGCCACCCCAGCGTCCGTCACGCCGTGGGGAATGCTGCGCACGGCCCGCCACCACGCTTGCAGCGCGAGCAGAGGCTGGCGTTGCGCTGGCGGTAGCTGCAGCGTGGCGTAGTACCACGACGTGCCGCGTGGGGCGAAACCCGTTGCGGGTGGATTTTCAGGCTGCATGGGGTCTCATGGCTGTGGGGTGGGTTGCTTCGTGCGGAGGCCCGCGCAGGCCAGAGGATAAAATAGAGCGTTTGCCGATGGCGCAGTGCAGTCTTGCATCCGGCTTGCGATGGCGATGGCCGCAGTTCGCAAGCGTGCAGGCATGTTGCGCCTGGTCCCTTGCGAGGGTGGCGAAATTGGTAGACGCACCAGGTTTAGGTCCTGACGCCTTCACCGGCGTGGGGGTTCGAGTCCCCCCCCTCGCACCACGGCATCCTCATTCTTTTTCACGATCGGAATTCCCATGACAGCCGTAGAAACCCTGGACAAACTGCAACGCCGCATCACCGTTTCGGTGCCCAAGACCGAACTGCAGAGCGAAGTTCTGGCCCGTTTGAAAAACCTGGCTCGTACCGCACGCGTGTCCGGCTTTCGCCCTGGCAAGGTGCCGCTGTCGGTGATGCAAAAGCGCTACGGCCCATCGGTCGAGGCCGAAGTGCTGCAAGACAAGGTGGGCAATGTGTTCTATGAAGCCGTGAATGCCGCGCATGTGCGCGTGGCCGGCATGCCCGCATTCACCCCGCACGAGACGACTGACGCTGCCGAGGCGATTGCTTTCGACGCCGTGTTCGAGGTGTATCCCGATGTGGCCCTGGGCGATCTGAGCAGTCTGGAACTGGAGCGCATCACCAGCAGCGTGGACGAACCCGCCATCGACAAGACGATGGAAATCCTGCGCAAGCAACGCCGCACGTTCCAGGCCCGCGACGAGGCCGACAACGCGGCACGCGACGGCGACCAACTCACCGTGAACTTCATCGGCAAGCTCGACGACGTGGCGTTCCCCGGTGGCAGCGCCGACGACTTCCAGTTCGTGCTGGGTGAAGGCCGCATGTTGCCCGAGTTCGAAACCGCAGCGCGTGGCCAGAAGCCCGGCTCCACGGTCAGCTTCGACCTGCATTTCCCGGAGGACTACCAAGGCCGCGAAGTGGCCGGCAAGACCGCGCAGTTCTCGCTCACTGTGACACGGGTGGAAGCCCCGCAACTGCCCGAGCTGAATGCCGACTTCGCCAAAGCCTTGGGCGTGGCCGACGGCGACATGCAGAAGCTGCGTGACGACATTCGCAAAAACCTGGAACGCGAAATTGCCGCCCGTCTGGCCGCGCGCAACAAGCAGGCGGCGATGGAAGGCTTGCTCAAGGTCAACAGCGTCGACCTGCCGGCCAGCATCGTGAGCAAGGAAATCGAGCAACTCGTGCAATCGGCCCGCCAGGACCTGCAATCGCGTGGCATGAAAGACGTTGAGAAACTGCCGTTGTCACCCGACCTGTTCCGCGAGCAGGCCGAGCGCCGCGTGCGCTTGGGGCTGATCGTGGCCGAACTGGTGAAAGAGCATGAACTGCATGCCAAGCCCGAGCAGGTGCGCGCGCATGTCGAGTCGCTCGCGTCCAGCTACGAAACTCCCCAGGACGTGTTGCGCTGGTACTACGGTGACCCGCAGCGTTTGTCCGAGGTCGAATCCATCGTGATTGAACACAATGTGGCCGATTTCGTCTTCTCCCGGGCGAAGACCACCGACAAGACTCTGAGCTTCGATGAGGTGATGCAGACGCAAGCCGCCTGAGGCAGGCATCCGAGGGGCCGCCCGCCTGCCGTTTGCACGGTGGCCGGGCGGCTTTTTCATGGGGATGTCATGCCTGTGTGGCAGGTTTTCGCGGCAGGGTTCCAAGCACAGTCGGTGCCATGCTAACCTTGCCTCATTCCATTGAAATGCAGATCCATGAGCGCTATCGAAACCCAAAATCTCGGCATGGTTCCCATCGTCATCGAGCAGAGCGGACGGGGTGAACGTGCCTATGACATCTACTCGCGTCTGCTGCGCGAACGGGTGATTTTTCTGGTCGGCCCGGTCAATGACCAGACCGCCAATCTTGTCGTTGCGCAATTGCTGTTTCTGGAGTCGGAAAATCCCGACAAGGACATCTCGCTCTACATCAACTCGCCCGGCGGCTCGGTTTCGGCCGGCCTGGCCATCTACGACACCATGCAGTTCATCAAGCCCGATGTCTCCACGCTGTGCACCGGCATTGCCGCGAGCATGGGCGCCTTCCTGATGGCAGCCGGTGCCAAGGGCAAGCGCTACTCCCTGCCCAATTCCCGCGTGATGATTCACCAGCCCTCGGGTGGCGCGCAGGGGCAGGCTACCGACATCGAAATTCAGGCGCGCGAAATTCTCTACCTGCGCGAGCGGCTCAACGCCATTCTTGCCGAGCGCACCGGGCAGCCGCTGGAGAAAATCGCGCAGGACTCCGAACGCGACTTTTTCATGTCCGCCGAGCAGGCCAAGGACTACGGGCTGCTCGACGAAGTCATTGCCAAGCGCAGCTAAGACGCTCGTTTCAAGGCGCGTCATTCACCCAGTCTTTCAAGCAACCGGCCATGGCTGACAAGAAAACCCCCGCAGGCGAGAAGATTCTGTACTGTTCCTTTTGCGGCAAAAGCCAGCATGAGGTGAAAAAGCTCATTGCGGGTCCTTCGGTCTTCATCTGTGATGAATGCATCGACCTCTGCAACGAGATCATCCGCGACGAGGCCGTCGCATCAGACAAGGCCGAGCGCCTGGCCAAGTCCGACTTGCCCATTCCGCAGGAAATCAAGGACATTCTCGACCAGTACGTCATTGGCCAGGAATCGGCCAAGCGCACCCTTTCGGTGGCTGTCTACAACCACTACAAGCGTCTGCAACACGCGGCCAAGCCGGGCGAAGTGGAACTGGCCAAGAGCAATATCCTGCTCATCGGCCCCACCGGCTCGGGCAAGACCCTGCTGGCGCAGACCCTGGCGAGGGTGCTCAACGTGCCCTTCGTCATTGCGGACGCCACCACGCTGACCGAAGCCGGCTATGTGGGCGAGGACGTCGAGAACATCATTCAGAAGCTGCTGCAGAGTTGCAATTACGAGATCGAGAAGGCGCAGCGCGGCATCGTCTACATCGACGAAATCGACAAGATTTCGCGTAAATCGGAAAACCCATCCATCACCCGCGATGTGTCGGGAGAAGGCGTGCAGCAGGCGCTGCTCAAACTCATCGAGGGCACCATGGCTTCGGTGCCGCCGCAGGGCGGGCGCAAGCATCCGAACCAGGACTTCATCCAGGTCGACACCACCAATATTCTGTTCATTTGCGGCGGGGCTTTCGACGGTTTGGAGAAAATCATCCAGAACCGCTCGGAAAAATCCGGCATCGGTTTTTCCGCCACGGTGCGCACCAAGTCGCAGCAAAGCGTGTCGGAAGCCTTCCGTCAAATCGAACCTGAGGATCTCATCAAGTTCGGTCTGATTCCAGAGTTGGTGGGCCGTTTGCCGGTTGCGGCCACGCTGTCCGAACTCGATGAGGCAGCACTGGTGCAAATCCTGACGGAGCCGCGCAACGCCCTGGTCAAGCAATACCAGAAGTTGTTCGAGATGGATGGGGTCAAGCTGGAATTCCGCCCATCAGCGCTTTCGGCCATTGCCCACAAGGCCCTGCAGCGTCGTACCGGCGCGCGCGGGCTGCGCTCCATCGTCGAGCAGTCCCTGCTGGAAACCATGTTCGAGATTCCCAATCTGAAGGGTGTCACCAGCGTCATGGTGGATGAAAACACCATCAATACCGCCGGAAAGCCGCTCTTGACCTACCAAGACCCTCCCAAGGCTGCGGGAGCCTGAAGCCTTTCCCGCCAGAGCACGCGGGTTGCCTTGTAATCCGGGCTTGATGCCCCATTTGCAGTTCATTCCATTCAAGGGTGCTCCCCATGGCCGAATCCCAGATTCCCGCTTCCCAGGCCGACGTCCAGGCCACATCCGCAGTACCGCTCTTGCCTTTGCGAGACGTGGTCGTGTTCCCGCATATGGTCATCCCGCTGTTCGTGGGCCGGCCCAAGTCCATCAAGGCCTTGGAGTCTGCCATGGAGAGCGGCAAGCAAATCATGCTGGTCGCGCAAAAAACGGCGGCCAAAGACGAACCCAAGCCCGAGGACCTGTTCGACATGGGCTGCATGTCCAGCATTCTGCAAATGCTCAAGCTGCCCGACGGCACGGTGAAGGTGCTGGTGGAGGGAGTGCAGCGCGCCAAGGCCAGTCAGGTCGAAGACAACGGCGACTTTTTCATCTGTGAAGTCGAGTTGGTCGAGGCTGCTTCCGAAGTCTCGGCCGAGTCCGAGGCGTTGCGTCGTGCCGTGGTCACGCAGTTCGACCAATACGTCAAGCTGAACAAGAAAATCCCGCCGGAAATTCTCACCTCCATTTCCGGTATCGACGATCCTGGTCGTCTGGCCGACACCATCGCCGCCCACCTGCCGCTCAAGCTCGAGCACAAGCAACAGGTGCTGGAGTTTGCCGATATTCACGCCCGCCTGGAGAACCTGCTGGAGCAGCTCGAGCGCGAGGTCGACATTCTGCAAGTTGAAAAACGCATCCGTGGCCGCGTCAAGCGTCAGATGGAGAAAAGCCAGCGTGAGTACTACTTGAACGAGCAGGTCAAGGCCATCCAGAAGGAGCTCGGCGAGGGCGAAGAAGGCGCCGATATCGAGGAGCTGGAGAAGAAGATCAAGGCCGCGCACATGCCCAAGGAAGCGCGCAAGAAGGCCGACGCCGAGTTGAAGAAGTTGAAACTCATGTCGCCCATGTCGGCCGAGGCCACCGTGGTGCGCAACTACCTCGACGTGCTGGTCAATCTGCCATGGGCGAAGAAATCCAAGATCAAGCACGATCTTGCCTTCGCCGAGCAGGTGCTGGACGAGGACCATTATGGCCTGGAGCGCGTCAAGGAACGCATCCTGGAATACCTCGCCGTGCAGCAGCGCGTGGAGAAGGTCAAGGCGCCCATCCTCTGCCTCGTCGGCCCGCCCGGAGTTGGCAAGACCTCGCTCGGACAGTCGGTGGCGCGTGCCACGGGCCGCAAGTTCGTGCGCATGGCCCTTGGCGGCGTGCGCGACGAAGCCGAGATCCGCGGCCATCGCCGCACCTACATCGGCTCGATGCCTGGCAAGATCCTGCAAAGCCTGAACAAGGTGGGGGTGCGCAACCCCCTGTTCCTGCTTGACGAGGTGGACAAACTCGGCATGGACTTCCGCGGCGACCCGTCTTCAGCCCTGCTGGAGGTGCTTGACCCTGAGCAGAACCACACGTTCAGCGACCATTATGTCGAGGTCGATTTCGACCTGTCCGACGTGATGTTCGTCGCCACCAGCAATTCGCTCAACATTCCGCCGGCTCTGCTCGACCGCATGGAGGTCATCCGCCTGTCGGGTTACACCGAGGATGAGAAAGTCAATATCGCCCAGCGCTATCTGTTGCCCAAGCAGATGAAGAACAACGGCGTCAAAGACAACGAACTGGACGTGACGGAAGACGCCATTCGCGGCATCGTGCGCTACTACACCCGCGAGGCCGGCGTGCGTTCCTTGGAGCGCGAAATCTCCAAGATCTGCCGCAAGGCCGTGAAGGGGCAGGTGCTGAAGAAGTACGACGGCAAGGTGACCGTCACGGCTGACAATTTGAATGACTTCCTGTCGGTGCGGCGCTTCAATTTCGGCCTTGCAGGGCGTGAGAATCAGGTCGGCCAGGTCGTCGGATTGGCATGGACCGAGGTCGGCGGCGAGTTGCTCACCGTCGAAGCCACGAAAATGCCTGGCAAGGGTGTGATCACGCGTACTGGATCGCTCGGCGACGTGATGAAGGAGTCGGTGGAGGCTGCGCGTACGGTCGTACGCGTTCGCGCCAAGCGCCTGGGTATCAAGGACGAGGCCTTCGAGAAGAGCGATCTTCACGTTCACGTTCCTGAAGGGGCGACGCCGAAGGATGGTCCCAGCGCCGGCGTGGCCATGACCACAGCCATCGTCTCGGCGCTCACTGGCATCCCGGTGCGTGCCGATGTGGCGATGACCGGGGAAATCACGCTGCGCGGCGAGGTGCTTGAAATTGGCGGCTTGAAGGAAAAGCTGCTGGCGGCGCATCGAGGGGGCATCAAGACTGTGCTGATTCCCGAGGAAAACGTGAAAGACCTGCAGGAGTTCCCGGAGAACATCAAGAACAGCCTGGAGATCATTCCCGTCAAATGGATTGACAAAGTGCTGGAGTTAGCCTTGGAGCGTGCACCCCAACCATTGCCGGAGGAGCCACCTGCAGTTTCGGCCCCAGCGCCGGCAGCGACCAATGTCGAGCCCGTGACCGCAGTCGACGGGACAATGCGACATTGAGTTGGCGTGCACAGAGGCCAACCATATGGCTAATTTTTGCGCCCAAAGCCTTGCGCCAAGCCATGGGAATGGTTTATGATTTTAGCTTTTGTGCCTTTCGGGGGTATAGCTCAGCTGGGAGAGCGCTTGCATGGCATGCAAGAGGTCAGCGGTTCGATCCCGCTTACCTCCACCAATAGGCAATCAGCAGTAGGTCATGACCAGTCCTGTCCCCTTCGTCTAGAGGCCTAGGACACCGCCCTTTCACGGCGATAACAGGGGTTCGAATCCCCTAGGGGACGCCAGCTTCAAGCCTGCAATAGGGTTCAATCTGGCAGCACAGGCCCGGCAAGTCCGATTCCTGGCTTATCTCGATTCGATTCAACAGGCCGCCCAGTGCGGCCTTGTTTTTTCTGCGCTGCCGTTCGATGCTGACGCTCATGCCGTCGAAAAGCGTGTCGAGCAACGCAACTACATCGTTCTCGGTGATCGCCATGGCGCTTGCGTGGGTTCCAGCCCTGGATTGCAGCTCGCCCAACTCCAGCACCAACTGCACTGGATCCCCTGCTCCTTGAGCAGGTCCTGGAAGTGCTCGCTGGTGTACTGACTACCCGGGACGCCCTTCTATGTGTCAAGCAGCGAATTGCGTCTGTGCGATCTCCCGGGTTCGTTGTCGAATCAAGGTGAAGACCTCACGTGCGATGTATCGCTTGAGGCAGCGGATAGCTCCAGCTTGGAGTGTCCTTCGGCGATGCGCCGCGCCACGTACTCCTTCGTTCGAGGGTCTGTGCGCAGCCGTCCGATGGCGATGATGTGAAGGGCGCTGTTCGCGGCCCGGTCTCCTCCGCGATGGAGGCGGTGGCGCGTGACCTTGCCAGAGGACGCCGATGGGCTGCAGAAGCGAATTTCACGGATTTTTCAGAGCATCGCACACCCCGGATCCGCTCTGATGGGTCGGCTGGCCGCCGAATGTATCGGCTTGTCGAGGGGGCGCCTCCAAGACGGGGTCGACACGCCGCACCCCGGATGAACGGCGCAAGCCAACCTTGGTGCGAAGCTGGGGGAGCGGGTGGGAGGCACGGCTATAATTTGAAAGATTTGCGTCATGCTGGGTCGAGTTCGGATACAGAGGTTGTTTGCGCACCCGACGCACCCCAAACACAGCGTGTTTTCAACGCTACAACAAGCCACGCCACATCAAGCGCGCCCGGAGAACAAATCAATGCTGCCGTTGCAACCCAAAGCGATTTTGGCCCTTGCCGACGGTTCGGTCTTTCACGGTGTTTCCATTGGCGCAGCCGGGGAAACCACGGGTGAGGTGGTGTTTAACACTGCCATGACTGGCTATCAGGAAATTCTCACCGACCCGAGTTATTGTCGGCAAATCGTCACGCTGACCTACCCGCATATTGGCAATGTCGGCGTGAACCAGGAGGATGTGGAGGCCGCGAAAGTCCATGCCGCTGGCCTCATCATCAAGGATCTACCTCAACTCGACTCGAATTTTCGCAAAACCGAAGGCTTGGGCGATTATTTGCGGCGCTCGGGCACGGTTGCCCTGGCCGGCATCGACACGCGCAAACTCACCCGGCTGCTGCGCAGCAAAGGCGCGCAAAACGGCTGCCTCATGGCATTGCCCCTCGGCCAAGGCGTCAGTTCGGCCCATGTGGAGCAAGCGCTTGCCAAGGCGCGCAGCTTTTCTGGCTTGGCCGGCATGGATCTGGCCAAGGTCGTGAGCACGGCCGAGCCCTATGCCTGGGGGCAAACCACTTGGTCACTGGAGCAGGGCTATGGCGAGTTGGGCAAACCTGGCTTTCACGTCGTTGCTTACGACTTCGGCGTCAAGTTCAACATCTTGCGTTTGCTGGCCTCGCGTGGCTGCCGCGTCACCGTGGTGCCGGCGCAGACCACGGCCGAAGCGGTGCTGGCCTTGCGACCGGACGGCGTCTTCCTGTCGAACGGGCCGGGGGACCCTGAGCCCTGCGATTACGCCATCGCCGCAACCCGCAGCTTGATCGATCATGGCGTGCCCATATTCGGCATTTGCCTGGGTCACCAGATCATGGCCTTGGCGGCAGGCGCGCGTACTTTCAAGATGAAATTCGGTCACCATGGGGCCAACCATCCGGTGAAAAACCTCGATACCGGGCGGGTGAGCATCACCAGTCAGAACCACGGCTTCGCTGTCGATGCCGAAACCCTGCCGCTGCATGTGCGCACCACCCATGTTTCCTTGTTCGACGGTACCTTGCAGGGGTTTGAATTCCGCGACAAGCCTGCGTTCTGTTTCCAGGGCCATCCTGAAGCCAGCCCAGGTCCCCACGATATTGGCGAACTGTTCGACCGCTTTGTTGGCTTGATGCAGCGTCAACGGGCTGCGGCCTGAAGCCTGGGTCTGGCCGCCATGCACGACTTGTTCGGCATCACCAATATCGGGCTGTATGTGCTCGGTGTGGTGTTCATCGTGCTGCTGCCGGGGCCAAACTCGTTGTACGTGCTGAGCGTGGCCGCGCAGCGCGGCGTGAAGCAGGGCTATCTCGGTGCCTGCGGCATTTTCATCGGCGACACGGTGCTCATGGTGCTGGCCGCCGCGGGCCTGGCCAGTCTGCTCGAAGCGGTGGCCTGGCTGTTCATCGTCGTCAAGCTGGTGGGTGCGGCCTACCTCGCCTGGATCGGCTTCAACATGCTGCGCGCCGCGTTGCGTCGCTACAAGCAGGCCGAAGCGCCAACCGCGCCACCGGCACGGGTCGACGCCGCGCATCCCCTGGGCAAGGCGTTGCTCATCAGTCTGCTCAACCCCAAGGCCATTTTCTTTTTCATTTCGTTTTTCATTCAATTCGTCGATCCGGCTTATGCGCATCCGGCGCTGTCCTTCCTCATCCTGGGTGGCATCGTGCAATTTTTCAGCCTGCTCTATCTCTCCACGCTGATCTTCGCCGGTTCGCGCCTGGCCGAGGCGTTCCGCCGCCATCGCCGCCTTGCCGCCGCGCTCACCGGCGTGGTGGGCACGGCCTTCATGGCCTTCAGCGCGCGGCTCGCCACGGCGTCGATCAAGTGATCCAGCCCGATTTTTTCCAGCATTCCACTAGCATCGCCCATGCCCAAGCGCACAGACATTCACAGCATCCTGATCATCGGCGCCGGCCCCATCGTCATCGGCCAGGCCTGCGAGTTCGATTATTCCGGGGCCCAGGCCTGCAAGGCCTTGCGCGAAGAGGGTTACAAGGTCATTCTGGTCAACAGCAATCCGGCCACGATCATGACCGACCCGGAAACGGCCGACGTCACCTATATCGAGCCCATCACCTGGCAAGTGGTCGAGACCATCATTGCCCGCGAACGGCCCGATGCCATCCTGCCGACCATGGGCGGACAGACCGCGCTGAACTGCGCCCTCGACCTGCACCACAACGGTGTGCTGACCAAGTACGGCGTGGAACTCATCGGTGCCAAGCCCGAGGCCATCGATATGGCCGAGGACCGGCAGAAGTTCAAGCAGGCCATGACCCGCATCGGCCTGGGTTCGGCGCGTTCGGGCATCGCCCATACCCTGGACGAAGCCTGGGGCGTGCAGAAGACCATCGGCTTTCCCACCGTCATTCGCCCCAGCTTCACGCTTGGGGGAACTGGCGGCGGCATCGCCTACAACCCGGAAGAGTTCGAGACCATTTGCAAACGCGGCATCGAAGCCTCGCCGACCAGTGAGCTGTTGATCGAGGAATCGCTGATCGGCTGGAAAGAGTTCGAGATGGAAGTGGTGCGCGACCGCGCGGACAACTGCATCATCGTCTGCTCGATCGAGAACCTCGACCCGATGGGGGTGCACACCGGCGACTCGATCACCGTCGCCCCGGCGCAAACCCTGACCGACAAGGAGTACCAGGTCATGCGCGACGCCAGCATCGCCGTGCTGCGCGAAATCGGGGTGGATACCGGCGGATCGAACGTGCAGTTCGCGGTGAATCCGGCTGACGGACGGCTGATCGTCATCGAGATGAATCCGCGCGTGTCACGTTCCTCGGCGCTGGCCTCGAAGGCCACGGGATTCCCCATTGCCAAGATCGCGGCCAAGCTGGCCGTGGGCTACACGCTTGACGAGCTGCGCAACGACATCACCGGTGGCGTCACCCCGGCGTCGTTCGAGCCGACCATCGACTATGTTGTCACCAAGGTTCCGCGCTTCGCCTTCGAGAAATTCCCCCAGGCCGATTCACGTCTGACGACGCAGATGAAGTCGGTGGGCGAGGTCATGGCCATCGGCCGGACCTTTCAGGAAAGTTTCCAGAAGGCGCTGCGCGGTCTGGAAGTCGGCGTTGACGGCCTGAACCAGAAAACCACCGACCGCGAGACGCTGGAGCGCGAACTCGGCGAGCCCGGCCCCGAGCGCATCTGGTATCTGGGCGATGCGCTGGCGCAGGGCTTCAGCCTCGATGATGTGCACCAGCTCACCCGCATCGACCCCTGGTTCCTGGCGCAGATCAAGGACATCGTCGATACCGAACTGCAGCTCGAGCGCACCCAGCTCGAAGCGCTCGATGCCGACACCCTGCGCTGGCTCAAGCGCAAAGGCTTTTCGGATCGCCGCATGGCCTATCTGCTCAAGTCCACGGAAAGTGCCGTGCGCAAGCGCCGCCACGAGTTGGGCGTGCGCCCGGTGTACAAGCGGGTCGATACCTGCGCCGCCGAGTTCGCCACGCAGACCGCCTACCTCTACTCGACCTACGAGGACGAGTGCGAGGCCGAGCCCACCGACCGCAAGAAGATCGTGGTGCTGGGCGGCGGGCCCAACCGCATCGGCCAAGGCATCGAGTTCGATTACTGCTGCGTGCATGCGGCATTGGCGTTGCGCGAAGACGGCTACGAGACCATCATGATCAACTGCAACCCCGAAACCGTCTCCACCGATTACGACACCTCCGACCGGCTCTACTTCGAGCCGCTGACGCTGGAAGACGTGCTGGAAATCGTCGACAAGGAAAAACCCGCCGGCGTCATCGTGCAATACGGCGGGCAGACGCCGCTGAAGCTGGCGCTGGCGCTGGAGGCCGCGGGTGTGCCCATCATCGGCACCTGCCCCGACATGATCGACGCCGCCGAGGACCGCGAGCGTTTCCAGCATCTCATCAACGACCTGGGTTTGCTGCAGCCGGCCAACCGCACCGCGCGCTCCGAGGCGGAGGCCATCGCCAAGGCCGAGGACATCGGCTATCCGCTGGTGGTGCGCCCCAGCTATGTGCTGGGCGGGCGGGCGATGGACATCGTGCACGAGCAGCGCGATCTCGAACGCTATATGCGTGAGGCGGTCAAGGTGTCGCACGACTCGCCGGTGCTGCTCGACCGCTTTCTCAACGATGCCATCGAATGCGATGTCGACGCCATCTGCGACGGCCACGACGTGTTCGTCGCCGGCGTCATGGAACACATCGAACAGGCCGGCGTGCACTCGGGCGATTCGGCCTGCTCGCTGCCGCCGTATTCGCTGTCGGCCACCACCATCGCCGAGCTCAAGCGCCAGACCGTGGCCATGGCGCATGGGCTGAATGTGGTGGGCTTGATGAACGTGCAGTTCGCGATCCAGCAAGACGGCGGCGAAGACCGCATCTTCGTGCTCGAGGTCAATCCCCGTGCTTCCCGCACCGTTCCCTTCGTCTCCAAGGCCACCGGCCTGCAACTGGCCAAGATCGCCGCGCGCTGCATGGTCGGCCAGACCCTGGCGCAGCAGCGCATTCCCGCTGAAGTCGTGCCCGGCTACTTCAGTGTGAAAGAGGCGGTTTTCCCCTTCGTCAAATTCCCCGGTGTCGATCCCATACTCGGCCCCGAAATGAAATCCACCGGTGAGGTGATGGGTGTGGGCCGCAGCTTTGGCGAGGCTTTCGTCAAATCGCAAATCGCTGCGGGTTCGCGCTTGCCCGAGGCGGGCGTTCCCGGCAGCGCCAAGGTGTTCTTGTCCGTCAAGAACAACGACAAGGCGCGCATGGTGGAAGTCGCGCGCGAGTTGGTGGCCATGGGTTTCCTGCTCACGGCCACGCGCGGCACGGCGGCATCCTTGGTGGCGGCTGGCCTGCCCGTGGAAGTGGTCAACAAGGTGACCGAAGGCCGGCCCAATGTCGTCGACATGATGAAAAACGGCGACATCGTGCTGGTGGTCAACACGGTTGAAGAGCGGCGCAACGCCATTGCCGATTCACGTGCCATCCGCATCACCGCCCTGGCCAGCCGCGTGGCCACATTCACCACCATTGCAGGGGCCGAAGCCGCGGTGGAAGGCATGAAATGCCTGCAGCAGTTCGAGGTCTATCCCCTGCAGGCTTTACATCAGTCGCTGCGTTTGGCACACTGAAGCAGTACACCGATGAATCGCCGTGGCAGTGCGCTGCTGCGGCGTTTTTTTTGAAACTCCATCACCGGATGCATCACCCATGCCAACACCCATGACCCGCCGTGGCGCGGAAAAACTCAAGGCCGAACTGCAGCGCCTCAAATCCGTTGAGCGCCATGCCGTCATTCAAGCCATTGCCGAGGCACGGGCACAGGGCGACTTGTCGGAAAACGCCGAGTATGAAGCGGCGAAAGATCGTCAGGGCTTCATCGAAGGCCGAATTGCCGAGTTGGAAACCAAGCTGTCGTCGGCGCAAATCATCGACCCTGCCGAACTGCATGCCGAAGGCAGCGTGGTGTTCGGCGCCACCGTGGAGTTGTCGGACGAGGAAAGCGGCGATGTCGTGGTCTACCAGATCGTCGGCGACGATGAGGCCGACTTGAAGCTGGGCATGATTTCGGTGAGTTCGCCCATCGCCCGTGCGCTCATCGGCAAGGAGGAGGGCGACATCGCCCAGGTCATGGCGCCGGGCGGCGTGCGTGGCTATGAAATCGTCAAGGTGAAATACACATGAACGCGCTCATGCACTTGCGCCTGCGCTTCCTGTTCGCAGCCTTGTGGCTTGGCGGCTTGGCGGCAGTTGGCCTGATCGGCGCGCCAACGGCCTTTGCCATCGTGCCGGACAAGATGCTGGCCGCCATGGTGGCCAGTCGCCTGTTTTATCTCATGACCCTTGCCGCCGTGATCCTCGGCATCGTGCTGGCTTTGCTGGAGCGCCGTCACGCCCAGCCGCTCTCGGCGGCAACGCCTTTTTTCCTGGTGCTTGGCGGCATTTTCTTTGCCGTGCTCGGCGAGTTCGGCGTGGTGCCCAACCTGATTCAAGCTGCCGTCAACCATGCACCCAATGCCGGCATGTGGCATGCAGCCGCAAGCCTGGTCTATTTGTTGCAGGCGGTGTGCGTTTTTGCGTATGTCTGGAAGCTGCCGGCCGCAGCTGAATGGCGAACCGGAGCTTGAGCCAGACGGTTCTGGCGGCTCGCTGGAACGACTTCAGCCCAGACGAATTTTTTTGATGCTGGATTGACGTGGTTTGGCGCGCTTGACCTTGCCCGTGGCCGTCAGCCGCTCGTTCCCCAGCACGGTCACGCGTTTGATGCGGGCGCGGTGGGTGGGGCTGGTGGAGGGCACGACAACTTTCACCTGCTTGGGGCCGGCGCCCTTGGTTTTGCCCGTTGAAGCGTCATCGCGTTCGAGCGGAATGGGCCGGAACAGCACCAGAATCTTGCCGATACTTTGCACCGGCGCGGCACCGAGAGTTTCACAAATGCGTTCCATGCTTTCGGCACGGGCCAGGCGATCATCCGAGGCCACACGCACCTTGATCAGACCGTGGGACGACAAGGCGCGATCAATTTCGGCCATGACCGCTTCGGTCAGACCCTGGTCGCCGATGAGCACGGTCGGTTTGAGCGGATGGGCCTGGGCGCGCTTGGTGCTTCGGTCGGCTGGTGTGAGGTGCAAGGTGGTCATGCCTGGATTATCCGTCTTCTGCCCGCCGCGCCATCGGCAACTTCAAATGCCTCGATGAAAAACCTGTCCTCATGAAAAAAAATCGTTTCAAGAAAGCCTGGTTGAACGAGCATCTGCACGACCCGTTCGTCAAGCGGGCGCAGAAGGACAACTACCGCTCGCGCGCCGTCTACAAACTGCAGGAAATCGACGAAGCCAACAAGCTCGTTCAGCCCGGCCATGTCGTGGTGGATCTTGGCAGCGCGCCCGGAGCCTGGTCGCAATACCTGGGTCGCAAACTGGCCAGTCCCGACGGCAGCCTGCGCGGAACGGTCGTTGCGCTGGATTTGCTGCCCATGGAACCGGTGACCGGCGTGCAGTTCATTCAGGGCGACTTCCGCGAAGCCGAAGTGCTGGCCCAACTCGAAGCGGCGCTGCAGGGCAGGCGGGTGGATGTTTTGCTGTCGGACATGGCGCCCAATCTTTCGGGCATCGCCTCGGCCGACGCTGCGCGCATCGAACACCTCGCCGACCTCGCGCTCGACTTTGCGCGCAACTGGCTGAGCGATGATGGCGTGATGCTGATCAAGAGCTTTCACACGGGCTATTTCAGCCAGATCGTCAACCGTTTCAAACTGCAGTTCAAAACCGTGAAGGCGATCAAACCCAAGGCTTCGCGGGACCGCTCGGCAGAGGTGTTCATTTTGGGGATGGATCCCAAAATGGCGGCGACGATTCCTGAGTAAGCTATTGTTGTGGTAATTTTCATAGCTACAGGCTAAAAATTTCCTTCGGCCTTGTGGGTTTACTCGGAGAAATACAGGGGTCAAGGCTTGATTCGCCTAGAATCGGGCGCAGATTGAGAGTGCTGCGATTCACTCGTTTGCTCCACACTGGAGCCCCAGGAGTCTGTTTTGAACAATCAATGGTTTTCCAAAGTTGCAATCTGGCTGGTGATCGGGCTGGTGCTCTTCACCGTGTTCAAGCAGTTCGATCGCACGGCACCGACCGACTCCGTGAGCTACACCCAGTTCATGCAAGAGGCCAAGCAAGGCCGCGTGAAAAAGGTGATCGTGCATCAGAGCGGCACGTTGGACGTGACCACGACCGAAGGCCGGCGCTATGCGCTGACTTCGCCTGGCGACCTGTGGATGGTGGGAGACCTCATCAAGGACGGCGTGCAGGTGACCGGCGCCCCACGCGAGGAGCAGTCCTTCCTCATGCAGATCCTGATCTCCTGGTTCCCCATGCTGCTGCTCATCGGCGTGTGGGTCTACTTCATGCGTCAGATGCAGGGCGGCGGCCGTGGGGGCGCGTTCAGTTTTGGCAAGTCCAAGGCACGCCTGCTCGACGAATCCAGCAACACCGTGACTTTCGCTGACGTGGCCGGGTGCGATGAAGCGAAGGAAGAAGTCAAAGAACTGGTCGACTTTCTCAAAGACCCGCAAAAATTCCAGAAACTCGGTGGGCGCATCCCTCGCGGGGTCTTGCTTGTCGGCCCTCCTGGCACAGGTAAAACGCTGCTGGCCAAGAGCGTGGCCGGCGAAGCCAAGGTTCCTTTCTTTTCCATTTCGGGCTCCGACTTCGTCGAAATGTTCGTCGGCGTGGGCGCATCCCGCGTGCGCGACATGTTCGAGACGGCGAAGAAGCATGCACCCTGCATCATCTTCATCGATGAAATCGACGCCGTCGGGCGGCATCGCGGCGCGGGCCTCGGCGGCGGCAACGACGAGCGTGAACAAACCCTCAACCAGATGCTGGTCGAGATGGATGGTTTCGACACCAACCTCGGCGTCATCGTGATCGCGGCCACCAACCGTCCCGACATTCTCGACCCGGCACTGCTGCGTCCTGGCCGCTTCGACCGCCAGGTCTATGTGCAGCTTCCGGACATTCGTGGTCGCGAGCAGATTCTGATCGTGCACATGCGCAAGGCCCCCATCGGCCCCGATGTGCGTGCCGACATTCTCGCGCGCGGCACGCCTGGTTTCTCTGGCGCCGATCTGGCCAACCTGGTGAATGAGGCCTCGCTGTTTGCCGCCCGTCGTAGTGGCCGGCTGGTCGAGATGGAAGATTTCGAGCGCGCCAAGGACAAGATCATGATGGGCGCCGAGCGCAAGGGCATGGTCATGCCCGAGGACGAGCGCCGCAACACGGCTTATCACGAGTCCGGCCATGCCCTGGTCGCCAGGTTGATGCCCAAGACCGACCCGGTGCACAAGGTCACCATCATCCCGCGCGGCCGCGCCCTGGGCCTGACCATGCAGTTGCCGGAGAACGATCGCTACAGCATGGATCGGGACCGCATTCTCAGCATGATCTCGGTGCTGTTCGGTGGGCGCATCGCCGAAGAAGTGTTCATGGACCAGATGACCACCGGCGCATCCAACGACTTCGAGCGCGCCACGCAATTGGCGCGTGACATGGTGACGCGCTACGGCATGTCGGATGCTCTCGGGCCGATGGTCTACGCCGAGAACGAAGGCGAGGTGTTCCTCGGCCGCTCCATCACCAAGACCACCCATGTGTCCGAACAGACCATGCAGAAGGTCGATGGCGAAATTCGCCGCATCATCGACGAGCAATACGCGCTTGCACGCAAGCTCATCGAGGACAACAAGGACAAGATGCATGCCATGGCCCGGGCCTTGCTGGAGTGGGAAACCATCGACTCCGACCAGATCGAGGACATCATGTCCGGCCGCCCGCCGCGCGCGCCCAAACCGCCTGGTGCGACCACCACGGGCCAGCAGCCACCGGCCGCAGGGCGGCCCAGCGGCTTGCCCGCCGACGCGCCATCGGCATCGGCTGCCTGAGTCGCCCATTCGAAGCAACGGCCCGGTCGACACCGGGCCGTTTTTTCATCGGCAACCCAACCACGCCTGGATCGACATTCCATGATTCAACCCTGGTCGGCGGGTCGATTCCGGTTGGCGCTTTCGCGCCCCTTGGTCATGGGCATCGTCAACGTCACGCCGGACTCGTTTTCCGATGGCGGCCAGCATGACGACGCCAACTCGGCGATCCGTCATGCAAGCGGGCTGGTGGAGGCGGGAGCCGACATCCTCGATATCGGCGGCGAGTCCACGCGGCCCGGCTCCCGCGCTGTGGATGCCGACACCGAGTGGGCGCGCATCGAGCCCGTGTTGCGCGAGGCCGTGCAGTGGGGTGTGCCGATTTCGGTCGACAGCTACAAGCCCCAGACCATGCAGCGTGCGCTCGATCTGGGCGTGGACATCATCAACGACGTCTATGCTCTGCGCATGCCTGGGGCCGAGGCCATCGTCGCAGCTTCGCAAGCCGGCATCTGTCTGATGCACATGCAGGGCGAACCCGGCACCATGCAACTCCAACCTCACTATGGCGACGTGGCGGTCGAAGTGCGCGATTTTCTGTTGCAGCGAACTGCTGGTCTCCTGGCGCTGGGCGTTCCCGCCTCTCGCCTTTGCCTCGATCCTGGATTCGGTTTTGGCAAGTCCCTGGTTCACAACATTGCCTTGGCGCAGGGGCTCGAAGCGCTGACGGCTTGCGGCTATCCAGTCCTGGTGGGGGTTTCGCGCAAGTCCATGATCGGCGGCACTTCCGGGCGCCCGGTTGCCGACCGCCTTCCCGGCAGTCTTGCCGCGGCGCTGGCTTGCGTCGCCGCAGGCGCACGGATCGTTCGCGTGCATGACGTTGCCGCCACCGTCGACGCCTTGAAAGTATGGACGGCCTTGCGCGGTTGAGGGCAGCCTTCCATCATCCCGCAATCGCGGTTTGGCAAAATCCAACCCAATGCCTACAGTGCACCAACCTTCAAGCGATGGAGCCAAGATGAACAGACAGTATTTCGGAACCGATGGCGTGCGCGGACGCGTGGGCAAGAGCCCCATCGTCCCTGAATTCGGCTTGCGCCTGGGCCATGCTGCCGGGCGCGTGCTGCGTCGGCATGGCGTGGAGCGCCCGGTGGTGCTCATCGGCAAGGACACGCGGGTGTCGGGCTATATGCTCGAAGCGGCGCTGGAATGCGGTTTTTCGGCCGCTGGCTGTGATGTGGTGCTGGTCGGGCCACTGCCCACGCCCGGCGTGGCCTACCTCACGCGGGCGCTGCGGCTGGATCTGGGCGTGGTCATCAGCGCCTCACACAACCCGTTTGCCGACAACGGCATCAAGTTCTTTTCCGCCGGCGGCAGCAAACTGCCCGATGCCTGGGAATTGGAAGTCGAAGCGGAACTGCCCGCCGCCGAGGGTTGCGTGCCTTCCGAACAACTCGGCAAAGCACGCCGGCTGGACGATGCGGCAGGGCGCTACATCGAGTTCTGCAAAAGCACCTTTCCCAACCACCTGACCTTGAAAGGTCTGCGTCTGGTGGTGGACTGCGCCCATGGCGCGGCGTATCATATTGCCCCGGCGGTGTTTCACGAACTCGGTGCCGAGGTCATTTCCATCGGCGTGCAGCCCGACGGCTTCAACATCAACAAAGACGTCGGCGCCACCGCGCCGGATGCCTTGATCCGCGCGGTCAAGGCCAATCGCGCCGACTACGGCATTGCCCTCGATGGTGATGCCGACCGCTTGCAGATCGTGGACAGCCAAGGCCGCCTGTTCAACGGCGACGAATTGCTCTACCTGCTGGCGGTGGACCGCAAACCCACCGGCGTGGTGGGCACGCTCATGACCAATCTCGCCGTCGAGCAGGCCATCAAGGCGCAGGGCCTGGAGTTCGTGCGCGCAGCCGTGGGCGACCGCTATGTGCTGGAGGAACTGCTGGCACGCGGTTGGCAACTGGGCGGGGAGGGCTCCGGACACATCCTGCTGCTGGACCGCCACACGACGGGCGACGGCGTCGTCGCCGCCCTGCAAATGCTGGAGTTGGTGGTGCGCACCGGCAGGAGCCTGGCCGAGCAACTCGCCGCCCTGCGCCTGTTTCCACAGACGCTGCTCAACGTCAAGCTCCCGCCCGGCCTGGACTGGAAGACACACGCGGGTTTTGCCCAGGCCCGGGCCGCCGCGGAAGGCAGCCTCAACGGCAGCGGCCGCGTCCTCATTCGCCCCAGCGGCACCGAACCGGTGCTGCGCATCATGGTTGAACATGCCGATGCGCAAGTTGGCGAGCAGACTGCGCGAGAACTCGCCGACTCGCTGCGTCCATTGTGATGCCGCAGGGCACCCATGGCCGTCATATGATTGTCACAATGCATACCTAGGATGGCTGTCGTGGCTAAGAACCACGCCGAATCCATCCCTAGGAGAGTGACTCATGAAATTGAATCGTCGATTGTTTGCCAAAGCTGCAGTTGCTGTTGCCGTGTCCGGCGTGGCTGCTGCCAGCCTGATGACCACCGCCTTTGCTGGCGTGAATTTGACCGGTGCTGGAAGCACCTGGGTGTATCCGCTGGTGGCGAAGTGGTCCGCTGCCTACGAAAAGGAAACCGGTAACAAGGTGAACTACCAGTCTATCGGTTCCGGCGGCGGCATCGCGCAGATCGAGGCCGGCACCGTGGCCTTTGGCGCCAGCGACATGCCCCTCAAACCCGAAGAACTCGCCAAGAAAGGGCTGATCCAATTCCCCACCGCTGTTGCGGGCGAAGATCTGGTTATGAACCTGCCTGGCATCAAGCCGGGTGAACTGATCCTCAGCGGCCCGGTCGTCGCTGACATCTACCTCGGCAAGATCAAGAAGTGGAACGATCCCGCGCTGGAAAAACTTAACCCAGGCGTGAAGCTGCCCGACATAGCCATCACTGTGGTACATCGCTCTGACGGCTCGGGCACCACCTTCACGTTTGCTGACTATCTATCGAAGATCAGCCCCGAGTGGAAAGAAAAAGTCGGCGCCAACACCTCGCTGAACTGGCCGGTTGGCGTGGGCGGCAAGGGCAATGAAGGTGTGGCCGCGTACGTGCAACGTATTCCAGGTTCGATTGGCTACGTCGAGTACGCATACATCCTCGAAAACAAAATGAACTATGCCCGCATGATCAACCGCGATGGCAAGGTCGTCAGCCCCAGCCTCAAGGGCTTCCAGGATGCAGCAGCCCACGTCGACTTCACCAAGGCGCAAGATTTCTATGTGATCCTCACCGACCACACTGGGCCTGACACTTGGCCGATCTCGGGCTGCACCTGGCAGATCCTGCGCAAGAATGCACCCAAAGCCACCAACGAGGAAGTGACCAAATTCTTCCTGTGGGGATTTGACAAGGGCCAGTCCATGGCCGAGTCCATCGCCTTCGGTCCGCTGCCTCCTACTACTGTTGCTGCCATCAAGGCCTACTGGAAAACAAATCTGGGTATCTGATTGATCAGAAAGAAGCTCGATATGAATGGTTCCGAGGTTGTGGCAAGCGAACAGTTTGAATTGGTTGCAGCTTCGGAGCAGAAATCCGCGGGGAAGAAGAGTTCTTCTTCCGCGGATTTTTTGTTCCGAAAAGGCACGGGTTTCATCGCCTTCATCGTGGCGGCGACGCTGGTTGCAGTCATGATCTCGCTGGTTGTCGAGGGTTGGCAGGCGCTGCACACCTTCGGCTGGAAATTCCTCGTCACCAGCACTTGGGACCCGGTCACCAACGAGTATGGCGCGCTGGTGTTCATCATCGGCACGCTGGTGAGTTCGGCAATTGCGATGGTGATCGCGGTGCCCGTGAGTTTCGGCATCGCCCTGTTCATCTCAGAACTGTCGCCGCGCTGGTTGCGCGGCCCGATTTCGGCCGTCATCGAACTGCTGGCGGCCATTCCAAGCATCATCTACGGCATGTGGGGGCTGCTCGTGTTCGCACCGCGCTTTGCCCAGATCGAGCCCTGGATCAACGACCATCTCGGTGCTATTCCTGGCATTGGCGTGCTATTTCAAGGGCCGCCGATGGGTATTGGTATGCTCTCGGCCGGCATCGTGCTGGCCATCATGATCATTCCATTCATCGCCTCCATCATGCGTGACGTGTTCCTCATCACGCCTGCAGCCTTGAAAGAGTCAGCCTACGCGCTGGGCTCAACGACCTGGGAGGTTGCACGTCACGTTATTCTTCCATTCACCCGCACCGCGGTGACGGGCGGTATTTTTCTGGGTCTCGGCCGCGCTTTGGGTGAGACCATGGCGGTGACCTTCATCATCGGCAACGCCAACAATCTGAGCGCCAGCCTCTTGATGCCTGGCAGTTCGATCGCTTCGGTCATCGCCAACGAATTCACCGAGGCCACGACGAGCTTGTATAAATCCTCGTTGCTGGCGCTCGGTCTGATTCTTTTCGTCATCACCTTCATCGTCCTGGCGCTGGCGAAACTTTTGCTCCTGCGTCTGGAATCCAGTCTTGAGGGCAAGAAGTCATGATGTCGCTCTATGCCCGCCGTCAGTTGATCAACTGGATCAATATGACGATTGCCGTGCTCATGACCATCTTCGGTGTGTTCTGGGTGGTCTGGATACTCTGGACGACTTTGCGCTATGGCTTGCCAGCATTGAATCTGCAGCTTTTCACCCAGGACACGCCGCCGCCCGGGGGCACGGGCGGCGGTCTGCGCAACGCTTTTGTTGGCAGCTTGCTGTTGCTGATGATCGCCGTTGCGATCGGCACGCCGATCGGCGTGTTGGCTGGCACCTGGCTCGGTGAATTCGCCGTCAAGCACAAGCTGGGTGCCGTCGTGCGCTTTCTCAACGACATTTTGCTGAGTGCACCCTCCATCGTCATCGGCCTGTTCGCTTACGCCATTCTGGTCGATCCGTTGGGACACTTCTCGGCCTTTTCCGGTGGCGTGGCGCTGGCCCTGATCCTAATTCCGGTGGTCGTGCGCACGACCGACGAAATGCTGCGCCTGGTCCCCGGCTCATTGCGCGAGGCCGCCATTGCACTGGGCACACCCTATTGGAAAATGGTGACCAAGATTACCTGGAAGGCCGCGTCCACCGGCATTCTTACCGGGGTGATTCTGGGCATCGCACGCATCAGCGGAGAGACCGCACCCTTGCTGTTCACGGCGCTCAACAACCAGTATTTCAGCCTGGACCTCAGTCATCCCATGGCGAACCTGCCTGTCGTCATCTTTCAATTTGCGATGAGCCCCTATAGCAACTGGCAACAAATGGCTTGGGCTGGCGCTTTCGTCGCAGTGGTGTTCATCCTGCTGTTGAGCTTTGGTTCCCGCTGGCTCCTCAATCGAGGCGGGCCGAAAGTCTGAGCGCCGCGTCATTCAACTCTCATGCCACGACCATGCAAACTTCCATTGCTACCAAGCCTGAAAAAGCGAAACTCGCCGAGTTGAGGGATCAGGCGATCAAGATCAAGACCCGCAATTTGAATTTCTACTATGGGAAGTTCAAAGCGGTCAAAGATGTGAATCTCGACATTCCCCAGAATCAGGTGACGGCGTTCATTGGCCCGTCGGGTTGCGGCAAATCGACCTTGCTGCGAATGTTCAATCGCATGTACGAGTTGTATCCAGACCAGCGTGCCGAGGGTGAAATCAATATCGACGGCGAGAACATTCTGACATCGAAAAAGAATGTTTCCCTGATCCGCGCCAAGATCGGCATGGTGTTTCAGAAGCCCACACCGTTTCCCATGTCGATCTACGAGAACATCGCGTTCGGTGTTCGTCTGTATGAAAAACTCAGCCGCGCCGAAATGGACGAGCGCGTGGAAGCCAGCCTGACCAACGCTGGCTTGTGGGACGAAGTGAAAGACAAATTGCAGCAGAACGGCATGAGCCTGTCCGGCGGCCAACAGCAACGCCTGTGCATTGCGCGCGGCATCGCCATCAAACCCGAGGTGCTGCTGCTCGATGAACCCACCTCGGCGCTCGACCCCATTTCCACGGCCAAGGTGGAGGAATTGGTGACCGAGTTGAAAAAAGATTACACGGTCGTCATCGTCACGCACAACATGCAGCAGGCGGCGCGGGTTTCCGATTACACCGCCTACATGTATCTGGGCGAGATGGTCGAGTTTGGCGATACGAATCAGCTTTTCCTGAAACCCAAGCGGCAGGAAACCGAGGACTACATCACCGGCCGATTTGGCTGAACGGAGAGCAATCATGGGCGACAAGCATATTTCCACGCAATTTGATGCCGAGATCAGTTCCATCTCCACCCAAGTGCTGGAGATGGGCGGGCTGGTGGAGTCGCAAATCGCACAGGCGGTGTACGCCCTGCGCCACTTCGACGTCGAGGCTGCGCGCGGCGTGCTGCTCAATGAGAAGCGCGTGAACCAGATGGAGGTGGATATCGATGCCGATGTCACCCAGATCATCGCCAAGCGCCAGCCCACGGCGCGCGACCTGCGCCTGCTGATGGCGATCTCCAAGACCATCACCAACCTGGAGCGTGTCGGCGACGAGGCTGACCGCATCGCCCGCATGGCGCGCGACCTGATCGAGTCGGGCTCGAACCTCGGCATCTCGTTCAACGAAATCACGCGCGAATCCGACCTGGCCATCGCCCAGATTCGCAAGGCGCTCGATGCTTTCGCCCGGCTGGACGAAAAGGCCGCGGTGGAAATCGTGCATGGCGACACCGCCATCGACGACGAGTTCGACTCCTTCATGCGCAAGCTCATCACCTATGTGATGGAAGACCCGCGCAACATCTCGGCCAGTCTGGATCTGGTGTTCATCGCCAAGGCCATCGAGCGCATCGGCGATCACGCCAAGAACATCGCCGAGTTCGTCATCTATGTGGTGCGCGGCACCGATGTGCGCCACAACAAGGACGCTTTCAACGAGGTGGCCAGCTCACTCTGAACCATGACCATGGCCAGCAATATTCTCGTCGTCGAAGATGAACCAGCCATTGCCGAACTGCTGGCGGTCAACCTGCGTCATGCCGGGCACTGCCCGATTCTGGCCGGCAGCGCCGAAGAGGCCTTGCGCCTGATTCGCGACATCCTGCCCGACGTCATGCTGATCGACTGGATGCTGCCCGGCATGTCCGGCCTGGCGCTGGCGCGCGAGTTGCGCCAGGGCACGCGCACCCGCAGCATCCCGCTCATCTTGCTGACCGCCCGCAGCGAAGAGGCCGACACCATCGCCGGGCTCGACGCTGGCGCGGACGACTACATCACCAAGCCATTCTCGCCCAAGGAGTTGCTGGCCCGCATCCGCTCGGTGCTGCGCCGGCGCTCGCCCCAGCTCACCGACGAGCCGGTGCGTGCCGGCGGCCTGGCGTTGGACCCGTCCACGCGCCGCGTCACCTTCACCGGCGGCGCGAGCGAGCAGGACTTGCGCCTGGGACCGACCGAGTTCAAGTTGTTGCATTTCATGATGACCCACCCCGAGCGCGTGCACAGCCGCGGCTCCCTGCTCGACAAGGTTTGGGGCGACCATGTGTTCATCGAGGAGCGCACGGTGGACGTGCATATCAAACGCCTGCGTGAAGCCCTGGCCCCGGTGCATTGCGCCGAGCTGGTGGAGACCGTGCGCGGTGCCGGCTATCGCTTCACGCTGCGGCAAAATGCACCTACGCTGCAACTCGCGCCCGGGGCTTGAGGCCGGTGTATCGGCCGGCATCTGAGGCGCTGTTGCGCGCCCGCGGCGACAGGCCGCAGGATGCCTCGAACCAGCCCCGAACCAAGGCCCGCCGCTGTCCTCGTATCTCCCCACCGTTTGCTCCGCCACCAAGTCCAACCTTCATGCGCGCCGTCATCTTCCGCCTGATCGGTGTGATCGTCCTGATGCTGGTGGGCGCAGGCCTCGTTGGCTGGTGGTTCGGCCCGTTGCCAGCGGCGCTGGTGGCCTGTGCCGTGGCGCTGGTGGTGATCGGCGTCGACACCGCTGCGCAGCTTCGTGTCCTGGCGTGGCTGAAATGGCCGCGGCACGACAACATTCCCACGGCACGTGGCGTCTGGGCCGAGATGCTCTATCGCGCTGCGCGCCAGTTGCGCCTGTGGGAAACCCGCGTGGCGCACGAGGAAGACAAACTCAAGCGCTTCATCGAGGCGCTGCAGGCTTCGCCCAATGGCGTGATCCTGATGGACGCCAGCGACCAGATCGACTGGTGCAACGATACCGCGGCAGCACATTTCGGACTGGACCCGAAACGCGACCTGCGCCAGCACGCCGTGCACCTGATCCGCAACCCCGAGTTCTTCGCTTACATGGGCGCCAAGCGCTTCGACGAGCCGCTGCTCATGCGCCGCAACGGCAGCTATGGCCCCTTGCTGCTGAGCGTGCAGATCATCCCTTATGGCGAGGGCGAGAAGCTGCTGCTGTCGCGCGACGTCACCCAGGTCGAGCGCACCGAGGCCATGCGGCGCGACTTCGTCGCCAACGTCTCGCACGAAATCAAGACGCCGCTCACCGTCATCGCCGGTTTCGTCGAATCCTTGCGCGCCCTGGAGTTTTCAATCGAGGAGCGCGACCACATCCTCGGGCTGATGCAGGAACAGTCCGACCGCATGCGCCATCTGGTCGACGACCTGCTGACCCTGGCGCACCTGGAAGGCGACCCGCATCAACCGGCCGAGGAACGCATGGACATGCGGCAGATGGTCGAGCGGCTGGCAGCCGATGCACGCGCGCTGTCGGCCGGGCGCCATCGCATCGAGGCCAGCGCCGACGCGGGCGGTTTGCGCGGCGCGCGCACCGAACTCACCAGCGCATTCGGCAATCTGGTGAGCAATGCCGTGCGCTACACCCCGCCGGGTGGCGAGGTGCGCATCACCTGGCGCGTGCTGCATCCGGACTACGGCGACCCCTACGCCGAGTTCAGCGTCAGCGACACAGGCATCGGCATTGCGCCGGAACATATTCCCCGCCTGACCGAGCGCTTCTACCGCGTGGACCGCGGGCGCTCGCGCGAATCCGGCGGCACCGGGCTGGGGCTGGCCATCGTCAAGCATGCGCTGCTGCGGCACCAGTCCGAGCTGCGCATCAGCAGCCAACCCGGGTTGGGCAGCACCTTCAGCGTGCGTTTTCCGCTGGCGCGGCTGGATCTGGCCAAGCCAGGTCAGGCAGCTGGAGCGCCGGATGCGCCTCGGGCCGACCGCGAGTCGATCAGCGCCTGATGGCTGCCGCAGCCCGTGCGACCACCGCGCGGACGCTTCCACGAGCCTTGCGCGTTCATGTCCCAGGCGTTGCCCGGGCATTTCCAGTGCACCTTCAAACCTTCGGCGATGACCTTGCGCTTGGCCTTGGGGTCCAGCACGGGGGTGGCGATTTCAACCCGGCGGAACAGGTTGCGCTCCATCCAGTCGGCCGATGAAATCCACACGTCTTCCTTGCCGCCGTTGAAAAAATAGAACACCCGCGAATGCTCCAGGAAGCGGCCGATGATGGAGCGCACGCGTATGGTTTCCGACAGCCCCGGCACGCCCGGCCGCAGCATGCAGGGCCCGCGCACCAGCAGGCGAATTTCAACGCCGGCCTGCGAAGCCTTGTACAACTCCTCGATCACCGTGGGCTCCAGCAGCGCATTCACCCGCGCCCAGATGCGCGCCCGCTTGCCCGTTCTGGCGATGCGGGCCTCGTTGCGGATGGCTTTGAGCAGGTTGTCCAAGAGCGAGAACGGCGACTGCCACAGACGCTTGAGCGGTTCGAACTGCGATGAGCCGGTGATTTCCAGGAACACCTGGTTGACGTCGGCGCAAATGGCCTCGTCGGCCGTCATCAGGCCGAAATCGGTGTAGAGGCTGGCGGTGCGAATGTGGTAATTGCCGGTGCTCACATGCACGTAGCGGCACAACTGCGGCGAGCGCCGGCCGCGCTTCTCGCGCCGCACCACCATCAGCATCTTGGCATGGCATTTGAAGCCCACCACGCCGTACACCACATGCGCGCCTTCCGCCTCCAGGCGCGCGGCCCAGTTGATGTTGGTTTCCTCGTCGAGCCGCGCCATCAGCTCCAGCACCACGGTCACTTCCTTGCCGTTGCGGGCGCCTTCGATCAGGGCCTCCATCAGCGCCGAGTTGTGGCCGGCGCGGTAAATGGTCTGCTTGATGGCCAGCACGTCGGGGTCGCGCGCGGCGGCGCGCACCAGGTCCACCACCGGGGCGAACTCGTCGTAGGGATGGTGCAGCAGCACGTCGGCGGCGCGAATGCGATCGAAGACCTCGGCACCGGCCCCCGGCCAATGCGGGATGGGGGACGGTGTGTGCGGGATGTATTTCAGCGTCGGCTCGGCCACCATGTCGATGACGGTTTGCAGGCGCATCAAATTCACCGGCCCGTCCACCGGATAGCAGTCCTCAGGCTTCAGCCCGTTCTCGCGCATCAGCCGCTCCACCAGGGGCTGCGGGCAGCCGGCGGCAACCTCCAGGCGCACGGCGTCGCCGTAATGGCGGGCCCGGAGTTCGCCCTGCAGGGCGGTGCGCAGATTGGTGATTTCGTCATCGTCGACGAACAGTTCGCTGTTGCGCGTGACGCGGAACTGGTGCACGCCAAGCACGCTCAAGCCTCTGAACAGATCACCGGCGAAAGCCTGCATCAGCGACGACAGCAGCACGAAGCTGTAGCGGTGCTGGCCCACCTCCTGCGGCATCGCCAGCACCCGGGGCAGGGCGCGCGGCGCCTGGATGATGCCGAGGTCGACATTGCGGCCGAAGGCATCGGTGCCGTCCAGCAGCAGGGCGAAGTTCAGGCTTTTGTTCAGCACCTTGGGGAAGGGGTGCGCCGGGTCGAGGCCGATGGGGGTGAGCACGGGCATCACCTCGCGCTCGAAATAGCTGCGCGCCCAATGCTGTTGCGCCGGCGTCCATTCGCCGCTGGTGACGAAGCGTATGCCCACCGATTGCAGCAGGGGATAGATGCCTTGTTGCAGCACACGGTACTTCTCGGCGACCAGGGCGTGCGCCTCCTCCGCGACGAGTTGCAGCGCATCGATCACGCGCAGCCCGTCGGGCGTCATGCTGTTGGCGTCGTGCTCCAGCAGATCTTGCAGTTGCGCCACGCGGGTCTCGAAGAATTCGTCCATGTTCGACGAGACGATGCACAGATAGCGCAGGCGTTCCAGCGGCGGGATGGCTGCATCCTGAGCCTGCGCCAGCACCCTGCGGTTGAAGGCGAGAATGCCGAGTTCGCGGTTGAGCAGTCGTGGATCGGGGTGGTCGGGCATGTGCGGAGCAAGACGAGGCGAGGGTTTGCCGGGCCGGGCAGGACGAAAACAAGAAGACTAGCGCTTAGGATGTCATTCTTTGATGAAATCAGCATGACAGCTTCAAATGCCTGTCATTTTCCGGTATTGCAATCGCCCCCATGTCCCTGAACATTCAACACTTGGCAGCGGTCGATCTCGGCTCCAACAGTTTTCGCATGCTGGTGGGCAAGGCCAGCGAGAACAGCCACGGCGCACAGATCTATCCGCTGGATTCGTTGCGCGAACCGGTGCGCCTGGGCGCGGGGCTGGATGCGAACAAGAACCTCACCGAAGAGTCGCAACAGCGCGCCCTGGTCACGCTCAGCCGCTTCGGCGAGCGCCTGCGCCAGTTCCAGCCGGAGCGGGTGCGCGCCGTGGCCACCAACGCGGTGCGGGTGGCGAAGAACGCCCATGTGTTTCTGGAGCGCGCGCAAGCGGCCCTGGGATTTCCCATCGAGGTCATCGCCGGGCGCGAGGAGGCGCGGCTGGTCTATATCGGCGCGGCGCATTCGGTGGCACCCGCGGCGGGCAACCGGCTGGTGGTGGACATCGGCGGCGGTTCCACGGAATTCATCATCGGCCAGGGCCATGAGCCCCGGTTGATGGAGTCGCTCTACATCGGCTGCGTCTCCATGAGCCGCGATTTCTTCCCCGGCGGACTGGTGGACGAGCAGCGCATGAAGGCCGCCGAACTGGCCGCCCGGCGCGAGGTGCAAATCATCGCGAGCGCCTTCCGCAAAACCGGCTGGACCAACGCCGTTGGCTCCAGCGGCACGGCGCGGGCGCTGGCCGACATCCTGGTCGGCAACCAGCTCAATCCGCATGGGCAGTCGCTCGGCATCACCCGCGCCGGCCTGCGCGAGTTGCGCAAAATCTATGTGCGTGCCGGCAACCTTGAAACCCTGAAGATGGTCGGTCTCAAGTCCGACCGCATTGCCGTGGCGCCGGGCGGCCTGGCCATCATGCTCGGGGTGTTCGAGGAACTCGGCATCAAGGACATGGAAGCCACCGACGCCGGCTTGCGCCTGGGGGTGCTGTACGACCTGCTGGGCCGCGAGCAGCAGCAGGACATGCGCGAACTCACCGTGCAGCAGTTCATGCAGCGATACGCCGTGGACGTGAAACAGGCCGGGCGTGTGGAGGAGCAGGCTCTGGCGCTGTTCCTGCAGCTCAACCCGGAAGCGACCTCGACCCAGCAGCAAACGTTGCGCTGGGCGGCCGTACTGCACGAGGTGGGGCTGTCCATTTCCCACAGCGCGTATCACAAGCATTCGGCCTATATCGTGGCCAATGCCGACATGCCCGGTTTTTCCCGCAGCGAGCAGGCGACCATGGCCGACATGGTGCTGAGCCACGGCGGCAAGCTGAAGAAGCTCGGCGGCCTGGACACCATCAACCTGGACCTGCGCGCCGTGCTGGCGCTGCGTCTGGCCGTGCTCATGGCGCGCAATCGCCACGATGTCGAACCCGGTGGCCTGCGGCTGCTGCCGGGCGCGGGCAAGAGCGGTGTGCTGGGCGCGCGCATCGAGGCCAGCGCACGTTGGTTGAAAGCCTCGCCGTTGACGCAGTACAGCCTGGAGCAGGAAGTTGCGGAATGGCAGCGCGCCGGCGTCGAACTGCAACTCGACACCGTTGCGACGGCTTGATGTCAGCGCGCGGCGGCCACGCCCGCTCAGGCTTCTGCGGCACTCAGGAAATGGCGCGCATAGCGTGGGTTCACATCGGCCAGTCGCATCAGCAAAGGGAAGTCGGCGGTGTTGAAGTCCGGGTCCCAGGCGGGCGCGCCGCAGATCCTTGCCCCCACCCGCAAATAGCCTTTGAGCAGCGGCGGGGCTTCGGCCGGCAAATCCTGCCGCAGGCTACCCACCGGCAGCGGCAGGCGCGGTTGCATGTGATCCTCCACCGCTGCCAGATGGGTCTTGCGCAGCCGCGCCCAGAGGCTGGCGGCGTAATGCCCGCCGTCGCGCATGGACACACTGGCGCAGCCGATCATCGCGTCCAGCCCGTTGCTTTGCATGTAATGCGCCAAGCCGGCCCACAACGCCATGATGACGGCGCCGCTGCGGTAGCCCTGGTGCACGCAGGAGCGTCCCAGTTCCAGCAGGCGCGGGCGCAGGTGGACCAGACGGGTGATGTCGAACTCGGTCTCTGAATACAGTCCGCCCACGCGTTGGGCCTGGTGCGGCGGCAGCACGCGGTAAGTGCCCACCAGCAAGCCCTCGGCGTTGCGCACCAGCAGGTGGTCGCAATAAGGGTCGAAGATGTCGATGTCGAAACCGGGCGAAGGCGTGGCGATGCGCGCCCCAAGTTCTTCAGCGAACACTTTCCAGCGCAGCCGCTGGGCTTCGCGCACCTCGTGCGGCTGGCGCGCCCAGGCCATGGTCAGGCCTGCGCAGCCGGCAGCGTGCTCGGCGCCCGCAGCAGTTCTGCGCGCGGCATGGCCCTGGCTTCTCCCATGGGCCAATGCGGGTTCGTGAAAGGCCAGTGCGCTCGGCCCGATTTCTTGGTGTTTGTGCATCGATGGCTCCTGTTCCTATCGATACGATACGAACAGGATGTGACGGTTCGATGATGGTCACATGACGTTGTGATGACACGTTTCAGACGCGTCGTTCACCAGGCTGCCCCAGCCTGTCGGAGCCGGCGCACAGCGTCGTGCGAGAGGCCGGGATGCAGCCTCTTGCGGCCTCAGGCCGTGGGAACGCGGACGTTCAACGGCCGTGCCGAAGGCCCGGGGCTGACTTCGGCGGAGATGGGTGCGAGCTTGGCCGGAAAGACAAGGGCGCGGGCCAGGCCTGGAGCTGCCGTTTGCAGGTTCTTCATCGCGCGCATCACGGCGCCGGCGCTCTCCAGATCCGATGGCCGCGTTTGAGCAGGCGCTTGAATGGTCGGCCTTCCGGGGTGGCGCAGACGTCGCGCACGAAACCGGGCCAATTCGAGCGGTCCATGATGGCGGTGCAAATCGAAATGGAGACGGAAAACGGCCGCGCCGCGCGCCACCAGCCCATGGGGATGAAAATCATCCGCACCGGTTTGAGCGCGGTGTGGTGTGGCGAGGCTTGCGCCATGAGCGGAAAGCGCTGCAGATCGGGCTCGTGCGGCTGGTCGATTTGCGACAGGCTGGTCTGCACCGGCGAGGGGTGGAGATAGGGCGTGTCCTCGGGCGGGAACAGGGAATACTCCCTCTCGCCATAGATTTCGGTGATCTGCGCATGGGCGTGTTCCAGGTCGTCGTGCATTACCGGGAACTTGCTGCCGGGCCCGCCCATCAGCAGTTTGAGGAAACCGTCGGGGCGCCTCCAGCGCTCAGGCATCAAGGGGCTGACATGGCGCAGCGGAAAGCCGTAGACGTTCTGCGGGATGAGGTCGGGCAGCAACTCGGGCAAGTGCTCGTGGAAGAACCGCCGCTACAAACAGGGGCCGGGGCGCTGCTCGCTGGAGGCCGGCACGGCGTCGGCAAAATCGGCGAAGACCATGCGCTTGGTGTACGACACCTGGACCTGATGCTGGCCGAAGTGCTGCTTGAAATAGTGCGGCGTCCATTTTTGCAACGCGGGCCAGGCGGTCACGGCGTTGTCGATGACCACGGGCCGGTTGGCGCGCAGGTCATGCCGGAAAAAATCGGCATAGGGCAAGTCGCTGGCGCGCACCACGTCCAGGGCTCTCTGGGAGCGGCCGGGTTGGCGCTCGGCGCCACGCCAGGCAATTCAGGCATGGCGCCTGCGCGCTGCATGGGGAGGAAAGCCATGGCTGACCTTTCGTCGTCACGAAGCCTGCGCCGTGATGCCCAAGTGGGCACTGTGAGGCGGAGGCGAAGTGCCGAGGGTCGCTCGCCTCAATCCAGCAGATCGGCGCTGATGCAGGCGCGCAGCATGCGGGCGGAGGCGCTTTCGCGCTGGCGCTCGGCCACCCAGACGAGCCCGCTCTTGCGCAGGCTGAAGGCTTGCTCGCAACCGCTGAGCCAGCGCAACGCGGCGCTGCCCATGGTGGGCTGGTGGCCGCACAGCACCAGGGCGCTGTGGGCGTCGTCGTGATCGGCGATCACGGCCAACAGATCGTCCACACCACAGTCGGGCGCCAGGCGCGGTTCGTCCACCGGGTAGTCCACCAGCGCCATCGCCGTCTGTCGTGCGCGCAGTGCGGGGCTGGCGCACACCACCCAGGGTTTGGGTACATGGGCCTTGATCCATGCGGCCACACGGCTGGCGTCGCGTCGGCCCTGGCGGGTGAGGGCGCGGCGCAGATCAGCCTGGTCGGCGGCCTTGGCATCAGCGTCAGCGTCGATGTCTTCGGCTTCGGCATGGCGCCAGAAAATCACATGCAGGGGTGGACTCATCAGGGCGGCCTCGCTCGGTCGTGTGTACGGCAGGTCTCGCCGGTGCTCGGCGATGCTCTGACTTTACCCAAGATTTGTGACAGCGCGACAAGCTGGCAGAAGTATGCTGATGTGCGCCACGGCTTGCACTCGGCTGCGCCCAAGGGCGAGCATGCAATGCTGCGGTCAGGCCGGGGTGGACAGGCCCTAAGATCGGCAGACGGACAACCTGGAGCCCGCCATGTGGATGGATCACCATGATTTGCTGCGCGAATTTCCCGAGGAGGCGAAAGCCATCGTCGCCCTGCGGGAACGCAATGGCCATTTCGACGCGCGGTGTGCGCGTTTCGATGCGGTGAGCGCGGAAATCGTGCGCATCGAGCGCGGCAAGGAATCGGCCGGCGATGCGCAGCTTCACACGCTGCGGCTGGATCGGCTCAAGCTCAAGGATGAGATCGTGGCCCTGCTGCGCCAGGGTTGAAGCCGCGGTCGCGCAAAGACGATCGCCCGGTCAAAGCGTGGCGGGTTCGCGCAACGCGCTCGCCTTGGGTGTCATGGCCAGGGCCTGCGCCAATTTGGCGGCGCTGCTGCTCAGGTCCACCGCATGCCTGGCCGAGAGTTGGCGGGCGCGCTCGTGCAACTCGGCTGCGCATGGCATGGCGGCCTGCTTGCTGGCCAGAGCAATGGTGTTTTCGCCGTCCTCCGCCAGGATGGCGGCGACATGGTCGCCGAAGCTCTGACGCAGCCGTTGCACCAGAACGGCACGCAGGCTGTCCTTGGCCCAGATGTTCGACACCAGCACACCGCCGGGCTGCAGCGCGGCGGCACAGTCGTCGAAGAAGGCCTGGCTGCACAACGCGGGCGGCAGTCCGTCGGCGTCGAAGCCGTCGAGCATGAGGACGTCGCAGCAAGCCGGGTTGTCATGCAGCCAGGCGGCGCCGTCGATGCACAGCACCTGCAGCCGGTCGTCGTCGGGCGGGATGGCGAACAAGTCGCGCATGGCGATGACCTCGGGGCTGATTTCCAGCGCCGTGAATCGGGTGTGGCGCAGATGGGCGTGGCAGTATTTCGCCAGCGAGCCGCCACCCAGACCCAGCATGACGATATGCCTGGGTTCGGGCGCCAGCAGCAGGAAGGCCATCATGCCGCGGGTGTAGTCCAGCACCAGTTTGTCGGGTGTGGCCACACGCATGCGGCTTTGCACCGTGGCCATGCCGAAGTGCAGCGAAACTTCGCCGCGCTCCTGGCAGATGAAGGGCTGGCCGGCGGGCCTCTGGCGCAAACGTTTCATGGCGGCGGCTGCAACTTCGCGTTCAGCCGGCCTGGCGGCGCAAGGCTGGGAACAGGATGACGTCGCGAATGCTCGGGGCGTCGGTCAGCAGCATCACCAGCCGGTCGATGCCGATGCCGCAGCCGCCCGCGGGCGGCATGCCCACTTCGAGCGCGCGGATGTAGTCGGCGTCGTAATACATCGCTTCCTCGTCGCCGGCGTCCTTGTTCGCCACCTGGGCGGCGAAGCGCGCGGCCTGGTCCTCGGGGTCGTTGAGTTCGGAAAAGCCGTTGGCGATCTCGCGCCCGGTGGCGAACAGCTCGAAGCGCTCGGTGATGCCGGGGTCGGCATCGCTGGCGCGCGCCAGCGGCGAGACCTCGACCGGATGGTCGACGATGAAGGTGGGCTGCCAGAGCTGTGCTTCCACCACCGCCTCGAACAGGCCGAATTGCAGTTCGGCCAGGCTCCAGTGTGCCGGGGCTTTTTCGCCGGCGGCCTGGATGCGCTCGCGCAGCACGGCGGGATCAGCGGCTTCGGCCAGGCTGAGCCCGGCGGCTTGCACCAGCGAATCGCGCACGCTCATGCGGGCGAAGGGCGATTCGAGATCGACCTCGCGGCCCTGGTAGGGCAGGCGCGCGGTGCCGCAGGCGCGAATGGCGGCCTGGCGGATGAGCGCTTCGGTGTAGTCCATCATGTCGCGGTGGTTCCAGTACGCGGCGTAGAACTCCATCATGGTGAACTCGGGGTTGTGGCGCACCGAGATGCCTTCGTTGCGGAAGTTGCGGTTGATCTCGAACACGCGCTCGAAGCCGCCGACCAGCAGGCGTTTGAGGTAGAGCTCGGGCGCGATGCGCAGGAACATCTGCTGGTCCAGCGCGTTGTGGTGGGTGGCGAAGGGCTTGGCGTTGGCGCCGCCCGGAATCGGGTGCAGCATGGGCGTTTCCACCTCGACGAAACCGGCCTCTTCCATTTCGTGGCGCAGCGCCGAGACGATCTGGCCGCGCCGCACGAAGCGCTGGCGCGACTCGGGGGTGACCACGAGGTCCACATAGCGTTGGCGGTAGCGGGTTTCCACGTCTTCCAGGCCGTGGAACTTGTCCGGCAGGGGCTGCAGATTTTTCGCCAGCAGGCGCACGCTGCCGGCCTGCACGGTGAGTTCGCCGGTACGGGTCTTGAACAGCAGCCCCTCGCAGCCGAGGATGTCGCCCAGGTCGAAATGCTTGAACGCCGCGTGGCCGGACTCCCCGGCGTGGTCGTTGGTGACGTAGATCTGCATGCGGCCGCTGCCGTCCTGCAGGGTGCCGAAGCTGGCCTTGCCCATCACGCGCTTGAGCATCAGGCGCCCGGCAATCTTGACCCGCACGGCCTGGGCCTGCAGGATTTCGGCGTCCATCGCGCCGTATTCGGCATGCAGGTCGGCCGCCTGTGCGTCGGGCTTGAAGTCGTTCGGGTAGGCGGTTCCCTGGGCGCGCAGCGCCGCGAGCTTCTGCCGCCGCTCGGCCAGGAGTGTGCTGTGTCCGCCCTGACTCGCGTCGGCCGGGCTGTCGTTCTTGTCGGAAGTCATGCGTATTGTTCTCGTAGATAGTGCAATGAAGCCGCGGTTTCCGCGCTCAGTCCTTGGGCGTCCTGCGCCAGCAGGGCATGTTCGATGCGCGCCGCCAGGGTCTTGCCGAGTTCAACGCCCCACTGGTCGAAGGGGTTGATGCCGTACAGCCAGCCCTCCACCACGGTGCGGTGTTCATACAGCGCCAGCAGCGCGCCCAGGTGATAGGCCGAAAGCTGCTCCATCCAGATGAAGGTGGACGGCCTGCCTCCCGGACAGGCGCGGTGGCGCGCGGCGCGCGCGGCAGCTTCGGGCGGCATGCCCTGGGCCATCAGCTCGGTCTGCCAGCTCGATGCGTCCTTGCCGTTCCACAAGGCGTCGGCCTGGCCCAGGGCGTTCGCCAGCAGGGCCAGATGCTCGGGCAGGCGCGCATGCCAGGGCCGCACCACGGCGACGATTTCGTGGAACACCGGCACCGCGGCCTGGTGCAGGAGCTGGAAGTAGGTGTGCTGCACCGGCGTGCCCACGCCGCTGATGACCGCCGGCCCGCTGACATGCACCGGCAGCAGCCCGTCGGCGCTGGTGGACTTGCCCAGCGACTCCATGAGCAGTTGCTGCAGGTACAGCGGCATGTGGGAGAAGGCGTCGCCGTACAGTCCGATGGACAGCAGAGGCAGGCCGAAGCGCACGCGATACGCATGCGACAGCCCTGCGAGCAGCCCTGGCGCGCTCCGGTCCAGCGGCGTCGTCAGGAAATGCTCGTCCATCGCGCGGGCGCCGGCATGCAGTCGTTCCACGGTGTCGCGGCCAAAGGCCAGCAGCAGCACCAGTCCATGCGCGCTCCACACCGAGAAGCGTCCGCCGATCTCGGGCAGGGTGCGGAACACCTGCTCGGCGGGCATGCCGAAGCGCTCCTGGGCCAGGTCGGCATTGGAGGTCAGCGCGACAAGCCGGCTGCGGGCGGTCTCGGCGCCCAGGTGGCTCGACAGCCAGCGTATGGTCTCGGTGGCATTGCGCATGACCTCCTGGGTGCGGAAGGACTTGCTGTTGATCAGCACCCAGGTGCGGGCCGGATTGGCGGCGCCCAAGGCCGCGTCCAGCGTCGCGCCGTCCAGGTTCGCCACCCAATGGACGCGGCAGCGCGGCGCCTGTTGCACCGACAGGGCGGTGAACAGCGCCAGCATGGGGGTTTCGGAACCGCCCGCGCCGAGGTGGATGATGTCCAGCGGCGCGTTTCCTGCGCCATCGCCCACAAGGCGCTCGGCCCAGTCGGCCATGCGCGCGTGTTCGGCATGCAGGAAGTCGGTCGCCGCTTGTGCCGCGGCATCGCCACCCTTGGCGCCCAGGCGCGAGAGCAGATGCCAGGCCGGCCGGCCCTCGCTGCCGTTGAGCACGATATTGCTCACCAGGTCGGTCGGGCAGTGGGGCAAGGCCGCCAAGGTCGTGCGTGCCGTGGCCAGCGCCTGAGCGCCGTGACGGGCGAATTCCAGGCGCAGCCCTGAGGTGTCGATGGTGGTGGGCAATGGCATGTTGTCAGGGGCGTCCGTGAACGCCTGTGCTTACCCCACGCGTGGCGATGGGCTGGACGATGGTTTGCGACAGGATGGCGATGGCGCAGGCGCCTTGCCCGGCCGCGCGGGTTCTTTCTGGATGAGGCTGCAGCCGCTCGATTCTATCGATCCACCGTCCTGGAAATCTCTTGGCTCTTCGGAGAACAGTGCAGTGCGGGAATGCGTCCCTGCCCGTGCCGATTGAGATTTCCGGAATGGGCGGCAGACTCGAGGCGGCGCACAAAGCTCCCCCTCCCCACCCCACCCCTCCCCATGCATGGGGAGGGGTGGGGTTCGGACTCCCACGGATTTGGCAAACATCCATAGGGCCTGCTGAAATGCTCCTGGTGTGGGATGGCTTGGATTCGTGCGCGGGAGAGGCCGGACAAACCTGCAGGCGTCAGGCACCCGCCTCGCCGATGAACCGGCATGTGCAGCCGATGCGCTGAGCGCAATGGGTCTGTCCATCGCGGACGCGATTCGATTGCTGATGCCGTGCGTCGCAGATGAGCGGCGCCTGCCTTTCGAGGTCAAGGTTCCGAACGCGACCACGCGCAAGGCCATGGCAGAGCTCGGATCGGGTCGAGGCAAGCGGTTCGCTAGCGTGGACGACCTGATGCAGGACTTGCATGCGGGTGATTGAGCGCTTGTCCGCTTTCAAGCGCGACGACAAGCGCGAGGCCAAGGGACAGCGCCGCGCGAACTTGATCCCGTCGATGCCCGGGTACTCGGGCGACTCGAAGCGAAGGATGTTGATCGCCTCGGCGCGGCGGCCGTAGAAGATGTTGCGCACGGTTTTCTCATGAACACCATACTCCCGCGCAAGGTCCGAGAACGTGCGCTCCAGAGAGAGGGTGGCGATGCGATCGACAAAGCGCTTGCGCGCACGGCGGTCGTCGCCGATCCAGTCCAAAGGATGCAGGAACGTGCCGCCGCAGCCCGCGCGCTTCCAGCGCTTGCGCGCGAGGTGGATGCAAGTGAACTTGCCATGGAATGGCCGAGGAGCCAATTTCTTAAAGGGGCAGAGGCACGAGCACACCCAGCCAGAGCAGGGCGAGCAGACCGGCCTGCGAAACCGCCATGGTCCAGCCGAATGTGCCGTCGCCGCCGAGAAATCCGGCGAAGACCTTGCTGACGGCGTTGCAACTGACCGCGGCGGCCATGGCCGTGAGGGCCAGCGTGTCGGACAGCAGTCCGCTCGCCGCAAGCTGGGCCGCGGAGGCCGACGCCGCATGCGCGTCGGCAAAGCCGGCCAGGCCCAGGGCGAGCACCACGCCCTGCGCTCCGAACACGGCGATGGCTTGCCTGGCCAGCAGCAGGAGCAGGGACAGCAGCAGCGCGAACAGCAGGGCGCTGCGCGGATTGAACGGGCGTTGCGACAGCCATGCGTCCTGCCCGCCGGCGCCGGCCTCGGGGACTTTCCATCCCAGCGCCCAAAGCGCCGCGACGGCGGCTCCCGCCCCATAAGCCAGCAGCGCCGGCCAGAACCGGGGCAGCAGCCCGGCGTCGAGGACGCCGACGATCACGGCCAGCTCGATGACCGTGGCCAGATTGGAAAGCTGCGCGGCGCCAAGGCAGGCTGCGCGCAGATCGGGCTGTTCGCGGGCGCGCTGCGCCATGCCGGCGATGGTCGCCGTGCTGGAGACGAAGCCTCCCGCCAGACCCGCCAGGGCCAGCCCGCGCGACCTGCCGAACCTGCGCATGGCCAGATGCCCCAGGGTCTGCACCAGCATCAGCAGCACCGCGAGCAGCCATAGCGCATGCGGATTCAGCCCGGCCAGCCAGGGCAGCGGGCGATTCGGCAGCAGCGGCAGCACCACGAGCACCGCCGCGGCCAGCAGCAGGCCATGCGTGATTTCCGGCTCGGTGAGCACGCTGCGGACGAAGCCATGCAGTTGGGGTTTGGCCCACAGGACCAGGGACACCAGCACCGCGAGCCCGGCGGCAAGCGCGGGAGCCCGCATCGCCAGCGCGCCCAGCAGCAGGGTCAGCAGCAGCGCCAGTTCGGTGGTCAGGCCCGGGTCCTGGACGCGCGTTTGCACGTAGCCGGCGTAGCTGTGCAGCGCCACGGCGACCAGCGTCACGCCCAGGGCCGCGGGGCCCAGCGTGCCGGCCACGGCGCCCGCCAGCGCCGCGAGCAGGAAACTGCGCATGCCTGCGGGGCTTTGCTCTGCCGCGTTCTGGCTGCGTTCGCGCTCGATGCCGATGAGCAGCCCGGCTCCGATGGCGGCGGCCCAGCCCGAGAGTTGCCATGCGCTGCTGTCCATGCGCGGATTGTGCCCCAGCGGCCATGGTTTCAAGCCGGACGAAGCCGCGCGGCGGGAGCCAGGCGCGTGCCTTCATAGAATCCCCCGATCGGCTGGCTAGGCCTTGGGCAAGGGCCACGGCGGCAACCGCCCCGCGCCATATTCCCATCAGCGAGGTTTCCAATGATCATCATCACCGGAGGAGCCGGATTCATCGGCGCCAATTTCGTGCACCACTGGCTGGGCCACGGCGACGAGGCCGTGCTCGTGCTCGACGCCCTGACCTACGCCGGCAACCTGGAGAGCCTGGCCGACGTGCAGGCCGACGCGCGCTACGGCTTCGTGCGCGCCGACATCGGCGACCGCGCCGCGGTGGCCGCGCTGCTCGCCCAGCACCGCCCCCGCGCCGTGCTGCACTTCGCTGCGGAAAGCCATGTCGACCGCTCCATCCACGGCCCCGGCGACTTCATCCGCAGCAACATCAACGGCACCTTTGAGCTCCTTGAAGCCACCCGCGCCTACTGGACGGCGCTGCCCGAAGGCGAGAAGGCTGCGTTTCGCTTCCTCCACGTCTCCACCGACGAGGTCTATGGGTCACTGTCACCCACCGACCCCGCCTTCAGCGAGGCCACCCCCTACGCCCCCAACAGCCCTTACGCCGCCAGCAAGGCCGCCAGTGACCACCTCGTGCGCGCCTGGCACCACACCTACGGCCTGCCCGTGCTCACCACCAACTGCTCCAACAACTACGGCCCCTACCAGTTCCCCGAAAAGCTCATCCCGCTGATGATCCACAACGCCCTGGCCGGCAAAGCCCTGCCGGTGTATGGCGACGGCCAGAACGTGCGCGACTGGCTGTATGTCGAAGACCACTGCCGCGCGATTGGCCGCGTGCTCCAGGCCGGCAAGCTCGGTGAGACCTACAACGTGGGCGGCCGCAACGAAGTGCGCAACCTCGACGTCGTGCACACCCTGTGCCATCTGCTCGACCAGTTGCGCCCCAGAGCCGATGGCAGCAGCTACACGACCCAGATCGCCTTCGTCGCCGACCGTCCCGGCCACGACCGCCGCTACGCCATCGACGCCCGCAAGATCGAAGCCGAACTCAGCTGGAGGCCGCAGGAGACCTTCGCCACGGGCCTGAAGCGCACGGTGCAGTGGTATCTGGACCATGCAGACTGGGTGGCGCATGTCGCCAGCGGGGCGTATCGGCAGTGGGTCGGCAAGCAGTATGGCGGCGCGGTGCAAACCTCAGGCGCCGCAGCATGAGCGCCGGCGTTGTGCCTGCCGACACCCCGCCACGCATCCTGCTGCTGGGTGCCGATGGCCAGCTCGGCTGGGAGTTACGCCGGGCCTTGCTCCCTTTGGGCTCCGTGCTGGCGATGAACCGCACCCAGGCCGATCTGAGCGACTTGCCCGCGCTGCGCGCCACGCTCGAGCGCGAGCAGCCCGACATCATCGTCAATGCCGCGGCCTATACCGCGGTGGACAAGGCCGAGAGCGAGCCCGAGCTTGCCACACGCATCAACGCCGAAGCCCCCAAACTCTTGGCCGATTACGCGGCGGCCCACCAAGCCTGGCTGGTGCATTACTCCACCGACTACGTGTTCGACGGCACCAAGCCCGAGCCCTACACCGAGCTTGATGCCCCCAAGCCGCGAAGCGTCTATGGCCGCAGCAAGCTGGCGGGCGAACAAGCCATCGCCGCCAGCGGTTGCCGCCACTTCATGTTCCGCACCTCGTGGGTCTACGCCGCGCGTGGCGGCAACTTCGCCAAGACCATGCTCAAGCTGGCGCGCGAGCGAGAACATCTGCGCGTGGTCGCCGACCAGTTCGGCGCCCCAACCAGCGCCGAACTCATTGCCGACGTCACCGCGCTGGCCTTGCACCGGGTGCGGACCGATGCAACGTTCGCCACTGCCGTATGGACCCAGTCCGGCCTCTACCACCTCACCGCCAGCGGCAGCACCTCCTGGCACGGCTATGCCCAGTTCGTGCTGCAGCAGGCCGCGGCCCAAGGCGTGGCGTTGCGCTGCGCGGCCGAAGCGGTGGAGCCCATCGCCACGGTCGATTACCCGCTGCCCGCGCCACGCCCGGCCAATTCCAGGCTGGACTGCGATCGGCTGCAGGCCACGTTGGGCATTGCGCTGCCGCAGTGGCAGCTTCAGGTCCAGCGCATGCTGGCCGAGGTGGCCTTGCAGGGCTGAGCCTCGGGGCTGAAGTGGTCAAGGCCAGGGCTGATCCAGCCTGGCCTTGACGCACGAAGGGGCGTCAACGCTTGACGACCACCGGCCAGTCGCTGAGTTCGTTGCGACGCTGGGTTGGCGCCGTGGAATGCTCGGCCAGCAAGGCGCTGACGCCGGCCACACCGGCAAGCACCGCGTCGAGATGCCGGCCTTCGCGCAAGCCTTGCTCCATGCTGCGGCACAGGGCCTGCCACTGCGCGGGCTCAACCCGGGATGCGATGCCGCGATCGGCAACGATTTCCACGGCGCGCTCGGCCAGCAGCAGGTAAATCAGCACGCCGTTGTTGTCGGCGGTGTCCCAGACGTGAAGCCGTGCAAACAGCTCGATGGCACGCGCTCGCGGCGTGATGCCGCGCCAGAGTTCTGGCCAGTCAAGGGCACCTTCCAGGGCCACCCGGATCTCGCCGTCATGCCGGCTTTCGGCGGCATGAATCGCCTGGGCAATGGCCTTCATGGCGGATCGCGGAAACACCATGTGAACCCGCGCCGTGGGGTAGAAGGCATGGCGCAGCCAGTGTTTGCTCTTCATGTTTACCACCGCCCCGAGGCGCCGCCGCCGCCGAAGCCGCCGCCGCCGCCGGAGAATCCGCCACCACCATTGCCGCCGCCGAGGCCACCCCCGCCGAAACCACCCGGCCCGCCAAAGCGCATGCCACTCAACACGGCGAAAAAGGCCAGCAGCGCCGCCCCTCCAGCCAGCAATCCGGAGCCGATCAGCAGCCAGCCGCCGATGCCGGCGGCGACGGCCGAAGCACCGGCGCCGAGCACGCGGCCGAGAACGGCGCGCAGCGCCTGGCCCAGCACCACGGCGCCGAACACCACGAACAAGGCCATCTGCAGTGGCGGCCCCTGGTCGTGTGCAGCAGCCTGTCGAGGCGGCGGTAAGGGCTCGCCGTCGATCAGGCGCATGAGCTGGCCCACTCCGGCCTGGATGCCGGCATCGAAGTTTCCCGCCTTGAAGTCCGGCGTGATGGTCTCGGCCACGATGCGCTTGGCGATGGCGTCGGGGATGGTGCCTTCCAGCCCGTAACCCACCTCGATGCGCACCGCGCGGTCGTCCTTGGCCACGAGCAGCAGCACGCCGTCGTCAACGCCTTTGCGCCCAAGCTTCCAGGCGTCGGTGACACGTATGGAATATTGCTCGATCGCCTCGGGCTGCGTGGTGGGCACGATCAGCACCGCGATCTGGCTGCCCTTGCGCGTGGCGAAGGCCTGCAGTTGCTGGTCCAACGCCTGCACCTGGGCGGCGCTCAGGGTGCCGGTGAGGTCGGTGACGGGCGCGGTGAGCGGTGGCACGGCCACCAGAGCCCAGGCGGGCAGCAGGGCCGCGCCTGCCGACAGCAGCAGGCCGAGCAGCAAGCCATGACACCCACCAGACCTGCGACGCAGCCAGCCCTTGAAGCTGAAAGCGGCAGCAACTCGCCTGCCGCGATGGCGCATGGCGGCAGACTCCATGGCGTTCATGCTTGCGCGCTCACGGCGAGGCCGCTGGCTTCGGCTTCGGGGGGGCGGAGCCAAAGTCGACCGTGGGCGGCGTGGCGATGGCTTTTTCGTTGTCCACCGTGAAGCTGGCCTTGGTCTTGTAGCCGAACGCCATGGCGGTGAGGTTGCCGGGGAACTGGCGCACCGTGTTGTTGTAGGCCTGCACCGCCTCGATGTAGCGCATGCGCGCCACGGTGATGCGGTTTTCCGTGCCCTCGAGCTGGGCCTGCAGGTCGCGGAACGAGGCGTCGGCCTTGAGCTGCGGATAGTTCTCCGACACCACGAGCAGACGCGACAGCGCGCTGGTCATTCGCTGCTGGGCAGCCTGGAATTTGGCGAAGGCTGCGGGGTCGTTCACCAATTCCGGCGTGGCCTGGATGGAGCCCACCGAGGCGCGCGCCGCAGTCACTTCCGTCAGCACGTCTTTTTCATGGCTGGCGTAGCCTTTCACCGTGGCCACCAGGTTCGGCACCAGATCGGCGCGGCGCTGGTACTGGTTGAGAACTTCGGCCCAGGAGGCTTTGACCTGTTCATCCTGGCGTTGCAGTGCGTTGTAGCCGCAGCCGCTCAAGGCGGCGGTGAGCAACAGCAGGGCGGCAAGCAGCAGTCGGCGCATGGTGACCTCGTCGTTCGGCATGTCAAGATGTGACGAACCGAATCATACGGTGTCGGCATATCTCGACCTCAGTGCGGCGCTTGCGGCGGCCTGCCACGCAACGCCACAGGACTGGGTTCCGAATCCGGCAGCAGGCTTTGCACGCTGCCGTAGAACGACAGGATGAAGGCCAGGAACAGCATCAAGGCCACGGGAAAGCTCAGTAAAGTGGCCACTTCGGCGCTGGCCCCCACCACCTGGGCCAGTGTCACCACCAACAGCGGAATGGTGGCAAACAACAAGAACCACTGCATGCTGTAGAGCATGAAGGCGCGCACATTGCGCAGGCAAATGACGAAGCTGGTGAACAGGGCTTGCCAAGGCCCCATGCCATGCCAGCTCACCAGCGGCGGCGCGAACCAAAAGGCCATGGACACCGGGATGTAGCTGAGTGTGGCCAGCAGCGCGGCATCACGCAGCACGCCGCTTTTCACCAGGGCCTGCGCCGGCATGGCGCCGAACAGCAGCAGGCGCAGCAGCGCTCCGCCGTCCATCAGCGAAGCCACGGCGAGCACGCCCACCACGGCGGCGGCATAGAGCACGCCCAAAGCCAGCAGCGCGCGCACCCGCGAGCGGCTTTCACGCAGCCCGGTCAGCAGCACGGTGGGCCACACAGCTTCGCCACGCGCGATTTTTCGTGACGCCAGCAAGAAGCCCACGGTGGCGATTTGCACCACCAGCAATGGCACCAGGCCGCCCAGCACCGGCAGCATGGAAAACAGCCCGACGACGAGGATGTAGCTGCCCATCATCATCATGGCGCTCCATGGCTGGCGAAACAGCCAGACAAAACCCAGCTTGACCCAACTCAGGCCCTCGCGGGCGGGGACGGTGCGCAGTTGCATGGCGATGAGCCCTGGACGGGCAGAAGTACAACTTAAAGTGGGAGGTGGGAATGAAGCTGAAGCGGGGAAGTTGCGCGAGGACTGCGTGCGCAGAGACAAGGCGAGGCAGGACGCATCGGGATTGTAGAAGCGTGCCTGACAACGGATGGGGCCACGCGGCCGTCACGCGCCGTTGGCGGACAGCCGTTGAAACTCTCCGTGCAACGGGCGCAAACGCATGCGCAAACCAACCGGCCCCATGCTGAAGGACAGGTGTTCGCGCGTGGCGCCGCCCCCGGCCGGGGCGACGGTTTCGATCCCGAAGCTGCTGAGCAACATGGCCATGGCCATTTTCATCTCCAGCAAGGCCAGGTAGCGCCCGGGACAGATGCGCGGCCCGGCACCGAAAGGCATGCTGACGCGCTTCGAGGCGGCACTGGAGGGGGCCGTCTGGCCGCCGTTGAGCCAGCGCTCGGGCTTGAACGCGGTGGGGTCGGGGAAGTCATGCGCATCCAGACTGTCGTGGCGCATGAGGGCGAACACCACGGTATCCGCCGGCACCCGGACGCCGGCAACGGTGGTTTCGTTCACGGCCTGTACCAGCAGCAGCGGGGCGACGGGCTTGAGGCGCATGGTCTCTTGGGCGCAGGCGTCAAGGTAGTCCAGCGCGGCCATTTGCTCGGGGGTGAAGCCTGCAGGGTCGGGCGCCAGGCTGCGCACTTCGGCGCGGGCACGCTCCAGCGCCTCCGGGTGGCGATGCAGCAGTTCGATCATCCACGCCAGGGTGTTGGCCGTGGTGTCTTCTGCAGCCAGCAGCAGCACGATGACGTTGCCAGCCACGTCGTGATCGTTGACGTCGCTGTCCGCCCGGTCCGCAGCGCAGATCATGGCTTCGAGCAGATTGCGCGGCTGCTCGCGCCGGCTGGGGTCGAGTTGCATGCGGTGGCGGGCGCCGGCGATGAAACCCAGAATCGCCTGCTGCACGGCGGCGACGCTGCGGTCCAGCGCGCGGTCCGAGGGCAGGCGGACATAGCGCCAGTAGGGCAGCAGCGCCAAACCACGCTTGTGCAGCTTCGGGAAAATGCGGTTCAGATGCTGCTGAATGACGTCGTCGTCGGAGTCGAGGGTGTTGACGTCCACACCGAAGGCCAGGCCGGCGCTGGCATCCACGGTGAAGCGCATGAGGTCGGCCTGCAAGTCGATCCGGGCCCCGTTCTGCGCAGCAGCCCGCCAGCGTGAACGCAGGCGCAAGGTCACGTTCAGCAGGGTGGGGAAATAGGCCTTGACATGGCCGGGGTCGAGACCGGCCATGACCATGCGGCGCTGGCGCTGCCAGACCTCGTCGTTGGCGAAGAAAAGGCCTTCGTCGAAGCCCATTTCACGCGCGATGCGCCCACCCAGCAGGGGCCGGCGAAAGCGCTCGGGCCGTTCGCGCAACAGCGTCTGGATGGTGGCATGGTCGGCCACGACCAGAATCGTGCGCTGGCCGAAGCGGAACTGGTAGCAAGGCCCGTATTGCCGGCTCCAGGCTTCAAGCTGGAGATGCAGCCTGGCAGGGCGAAGCCGCAACGCCTGACCCAGCCAAGGTAGCCCTCGCGGCCCGGGAAGATCGGACAAGCGGCGCAGTTGTTCCGGGGCCGGGGTATGTCTTGTGTCCAGATGGCGCTGCATGCCGCATCCTTCCCGTCATGCTTCAGGCAATCAGCGATGCCCCGTGGTTCACGGCCCGGACGCGCTGGCGCAGCACGCGCTCGAAATGCGCGGGGTCGTGAGCTTTCAGCAGATGGGCGTCGCGCGGCAAGTGAAAGTCGGCCAGGCGCGAGGTCCAGAAGCGCAGCGCCGCGGCGCGCAAGGCGTCTGGCAGCAAGGCCGATTCCGTGGCCTGCAAGGGACGCACGTGTTGGTAGGCATCGAGCAGGGCCTTGCTGCGCGCCGCGTCCAGCGCGCCGCTGGGCAGGTCGATGCACCAGTCGTTCAGAGCCACGGCCAGATCGAACACCCAGGTGTCGCTGCCGGCGAAATACCAGTCGAATACGCCCGAGAGCCGGCCGTCTTCGAACAAGGCGTTGTCGCGGAACAGATCGGCATGCACGGCGCTGCGCGGCAACTGCGCGAACGCGGGGCTGGCGGCCAATGCGGTTTGGTGGGCGAGTTCGTCTTGCAGCAAGGTGCGCTGCTCCATGCCGAGGTGCGGCAGCACCAGCGGAATGGTCTGCTGCTGCCAGGCCAGGCCGCGGAGATTGGCTTGCTGCAGCGCAAAGCCCCTCGCCGCCAGATGCATGCGGGCCAGGCAGGTGCCGATTTGCGCGCAATGCGTGGTCCCGGGCTGCAGCTCGCTATGGCCCGGCAGGCGCGTGACCAGCGCTGCCGGTTTGCCCTTGATCTGGTGCAGGATGCGACCGTCGCGGTCGGCCATCGGGTCGGGCACGGGAATGGCGTGCGCTGCGAGGTGATGCATGAGTCGCAGATAAAACGGAAGCTGCTCGGCGTTCAGGCGCTCGAACAGCGTGAGCACGAAGCGCCCGCGCGTGGTGGTGACGAAATAGTTGGTGTTCTCGATGCCGCTGGCAATCCCTTGCAGCTCGGTCAGCGAGCCGAGATCGAAACCGTTCAGGAAGGCCTGGACTTCGGCGGCGTCGAGCGGGGTGAAGACGGCCATGGGGAGATCAGTGCGGGTGATTCATGCTGCCAACGCGGCCACATTGCACAACGACGGGGCCGGGTGGCAGGGAGGGCAAAGGAGCTTGCTGCGGACGCTGGCCGTGGAGACGGCCCACGGTCATTTGAAGGTGCCGATGGTCCACTGCATGCGGCCTTGCATATTGGCCGGGTCGGTGCTGGACGACACATCGGGCGGCACGATGTTGTAGGCCGGACCGCCGTGCAGCGGTTGCACGTGAATTTGGGTGGTGGCCCCGCGCACCTGTTGCTCCTGAATGCGCACCGAGCGGTCCTGCATCACATGGTTGCGCACCACCGGCTCCGGGAATTTGGGCGCGGGCTGGGTGTCGGCCAGACGCGCCGCCGGCGACAGACCGCTGCGCGGCGAGGAACTGGCCGGCGCGGGGGACAGCGCCCAGGCTTGCGCGCCGCTCCAGCCAAGCACTGCGAGCAAGGCTGAGCATGTGGCGAGCTGAGCGGCGATCTGTACGGTCATGCGGGGGAGTTTCATGCCGCTGATTTTAACGGCCGGCACGTCTCGCCGCCGGCGCAGCAGCATGGCAGGCCCGGGCCTGTCGTGGGTGGCGTTGTCTGGTGCGGCCGCAGCCGATAATCCCGCCCATGACGACCCGACCCGACAATGCCACGACCCTGCTGCTGGTGGATGGCTCCAGCTACCTCTACCGCGCCTTCCACGCCATGCCCGATTTGCGTAGCCCGCAGGGCGAACCCACCGGCGCGCTCTACGGCATGGTGGCCATGCTGCGGCGCCTGCGCGAGCAGTACCCGCCGGCCAAAGGCTACCGTTTTGCGGCTTGCGTGTTCGACGCCAAAGGCCCCACCTTCCGCGATGCCATGTACGCCAACTACAAGGCGCAGCGCGCACCCATGCCGCCCGAGTTGGCGCAGCAGATCGGCGTCATCCACGAGGCGGTTCGGCTGATGGGCTGGCCGTTGCTGGAAGTGCCGGGAGTCGAGGCCGACGACGTCATCGGCACCCTTGCCGTGCGCGCGCACGCCCTGGGGCTGCGCACCCTGGTGTCCACCGGCGACAAAGACCTGGCGCAACTGGTGAACGACCACATCACCCTGGTCAACACCATGAGCAACGAGGTGCAGGACATTGCCGGTGTGCTGGCCAAGTTTGGTGTGCCGCCCGAGCGCATCGTCGATTACCTCACCCTGGTGGGCGACGCGGTCGACAACGTCCCGGGCGTGAGCAAGGTCGGGCCGAAAACGGCGGTGAAATGGCTGACCCAATACGGCTCGCTCGACGGCGTCATTGCCAACGCCGACGCGATTCCCGGTGCCGTCGGCCAGAGCCTGCGCGACGCCCTGGACTGGCTGCCCACGGCGCGCAAGCTGGTGACCATCGCCACCGATTGCGATCTGGACGGCTACGCCCGCGACATTGAGGCCGACCTGCAGCTCGCGCCGGAAAACGCCGCCGGGCTGCTGCCTTTTTTCACGCGCTACGGCCTGAAAAAGTTCACCCACGGGTTGCAAGCCGCGCGGCCGTCCGCGCAGGCTTCGCTGCTGTCGGATGAAGCCTCGGCGCCAGCGTCGGCCGACGTCGCTGCTGGCCCCGCAGCTTCAACGTCACCGCGCCTGCCCGGCCATTACACCGGCGTGCTGACATGGGCCCAGTTCGACGACTGGCTGGCGCGCATCGACGCCGCCGCGCTCACGGCCATCGACACCGAGACCGATTCGCTCGACCCGATGCGCGCGCGCCTGGTGGGCATTTCGCTGTGCGTACGGCCCGGCGAAGCCGCTTACATTGCGCTCGCGCATCGCTACGCGGATGCTCCGCCGCAACTGCCGCTGGCCGAGGCGCTGGCGCGGCTCAAGCCCTGGCTGGAAAACGTTGACAAACCCAAGCTTGGCCAAAACAGCAAGTACGACCGGCATGTGCTGGCCAATGCCGGCATCGCCGTGCGTGGCTATGCCCACGACACCTTGCTGCAAAGTTATGTGCTGGAGGCGCACAAGCCACACAGCCTCGACAGCCTGGTGGCCCGCCACCTGGGCCGCGACGACACCTTGAGCTATGAGCAGGTGTGCGGCAAGGGCGCCAAGGCCATCACCTTCGATCAGGTCGATCTGGACATTGCCACGCGCTACAGCGGCGAGGACTCCGACCTCTGCCTGCAGGTGCACCAACTGCTGTGGCCGCGCATCGAAGCCGACGCCGGGCTCAGACGCATTTACGCCCTCGAAATGCAGGTGAGCGAGGTGCTGCAGCGGGTGGAGCGCACCGGCGTGCTGGTGGACGGTGAAGCGCTGCGGGCGCAGAGCACCGAACTCGGGCGGGAGATTCAACGGCTCGAAGCCCAGGCCTATGAACTGGCGGGCGGGCCGTTCAATCTGGGCAGCCCCAAGCAGATTGGTGAAATCCTGTTCGACCGCCTGCGTCTACCGGTGCAGAAAAAAACCGCTGGCGGCGCGCCCTCGACCGACGAGGAAGTGCTGGAGAAACTGGCCGAAGACTATCCGCTGCCCAAGGTCATTCTCGAGCACCGCAGCCTGGCCAAGCTCAAGAGCACCTACACCGAAAAGCTGCCGCTGATGATCAACCCGGCCACGGGCAGGGTGCATACGAACTATGCCCAGGCCGTGGCCGTGACCGGGCGGCTGGCGTCGAACGATCCAAACCTGCAGAACATTCCGGTACGCACCGCGCAAGGACGGCGCATCCGCGAGGCTTTCATCGCGCCCGAAGGCTGGCTCATCGCCTCCAGCGACTATTCGCAAATCGAACTGCGCATCATGGCGCATCTGTCGCAGGATGCGGGCCTGCTCGAGGCATTCGCGCAGGGGGAGGACATTCACCGCGCCACCGCGGCGGAAATCTTCGGTGTCACCCCCATCGAGGTCAGCAACGAGCAGCGGCGCATGGCCAAGGTCATCAATTTCGGTTTGATCTATGGCATGAGCGCCTTCGGCCTGGCGCGCAATCTCGGCCTCGAGCGCAGCGCGGCGCAGCTCTACATCGATCGCTATTTCGCCCGCTACCCCGGCGTGGCCCAATACATGGAGCGCACCCGCGCCCAGGCCAAGGCCCAGGGCTATGTGGAAACCGTGTTCGGCAGGCGGCTGTGGCTGGCCGAGATCAACTCGCCCAACGGCCCGCGCCGCGCTGGTGCGGAGCGCGCGGCGATCAATGCGCCGATGCAGGGCACGGCCGCCGATCTCATCAAGATGGCGATGATCGCGGTCGATCGGGCGCTGACGCAGCAGGGCCGGCGCAGCCGCGTGGTGATGCAGGTGCACGACGAGCTGGTGCTCGAAGTGCCGCAGGACGAAGCGCCTTGGGTGCGCGAGCACGTTCCGCGCTTGATGGCCAGCGTGGCCCAGTTGTCCGTGCCTCTGGTGGCCGAACTGGGCATGGGCGCGAATTGGGAGCTGGCGCATTGATACGCTTATATCCCCAGCCTTGACACATCCCGCAACATTTGCCGACACTGGGAAGACTTCAACCCGGGAGACGAGCATGTGGAATGCAGATTTGCAAACCGACTGGAACAGCCTGCTGCACGCAGGCTCCAACGGTCGCAGCGATGACGGCGTGTCGCGACGCGACTTCGTGCGCACCGCGCTGGGGGTGGGCTTCGCTGCTGCCGCAGGACCTGTGATGGCGCAGACGGCGATTCACACCGACAGTGACGGCCTGCTGGTGGGGGATGTGATGATCGAGTCCGGCGTGCAGAAGATTCCGGTCTACCGTGCTCAGCCCAAAGGCAAGACCGAGCTGCCGGTGGTGTTGGTGGTGTCCGAGATTTTCGGCGTGCACGAATACATCGCCGACGTCGCGCGGCGCTTTGCGCACCAGGGTTATCTGGCCCTGGCGCCCGATCTGTTCGTGCGCCAGGGCGACCCCATGGCCTACGGCACGATTGCCGACGTGATGAGCAACATCATCGCCAAGGTGCCCGACGCCCAGGTGCTGCAAGACCTCGACGCCTGCCGCGCCTGGGCCGCAGCCAACGGCGGCAAGGCCGGGCATGTGGGCATCACCGGTTTTTGCTGGGGCGGGCGCATCGTCTGGCTCTACTGCGCGCATGCGCCGGTGCAGGCCGGGGTGGCATGGTATGGGCGGCTGGTGGGCAGCACCGGGCCGCTCACGCCGCGCAACCCCATCGACATCGCGAAGAGCCTGAAGGCGCCGGTTCTGGGGCTGTACGGCGGCAAGGATCCGGGCATTTCGCAGGAGTCCATCGCCGAGATGCGCAAGACCCTGGCCGAGGGCGACAGAGCGGCGAAGGCTTCGGAGATCGTGGTCTACCCCGACGCTGGCCACGGCTTTCATGCCGACTACCGCCCGAGCTACAACGCCGAGGCGGCGAAAGACGGTTGGAAGCGGGCGCTGGCCTGGTTGGAAAAGAACGAGGTCGTGGCGCTGGAGGCGCAATTCCCGCCGCAGGACGGGGCCTGCGCCAGCTTGCCGGGCCTGCTCGGCCCGGCGCCGAGCGAAGGCTGATCGTCCCTTGGCAAGGGGCCGAGGTCAGCGCACCACCAGGACCGGCACCTTGCTGTGCGACAGCACGCGCGCGGTCTGGCTGCCCAGCAGCGCGGATGTCAGACCGCCGCGGCCGTGAGACGACATCACCACCAGATCGCAGTGTTCGCGTTCGGCCACGGCCAGCAGCCCGCGCCAGGCCTGGGTGTCTTCCTGCACCGCGGTGTTGCAGGGGATGCCGGCGGCCTTGGCGGCGTCCGCCACTTTTTGCACCGCGGCATCGGCCTGGGCGCGAATGGCTTCCTGCCAGCCTTCGATGCCGGTGGGCATGACCTCGATCGCGCCGATATAGGGGTAGAGATCGACCACGGACACCGCCGTGATGCGCGCCCCGTTCAGCTTGGCCTGCTCGACGGCCAAAGGAATGGCGCGCTCGGAAAGCTCGGAACCGTCGGTGGTGATGAGGATGTGTTTGAACATGGTGACCTCCCTGAGGTTGGTTGAGTCGGGTCGATGCACAAGGCCTTGAAGGCTCGGCTCAGCGCACCACGAGAACATGCAGCTGCGAGTGCGTCAGGATCTTCTGTGTTTCGCTGCCCAGCAGCAGGGACTGCATGCCGCGTCTGCCGTGGGAAGCCATCACCACCAGGTCGCAATGTTTTTCCTTGGCCGTATCGAGGATGGCCTTCCAGGGGTGGACATCTTCGGCCACGACGCAGTCACATGTCAGGCCGGCGGCCTTGCAGGCATCTCCCAGGGGTTGGAGCGCGGCTTCGGCCGCCTTGTTGACGCTGGCACGATAGGCGTCGGCCGTGATGGGCACCGATTCGGCCAGGCCGGAGTAGGGGTAGGGATCGGTCACCGTCACGCCGACGATCGACGCACCGCACAGTTTGGCCAGTTGCACGGCCGGAGCGATGGCCTTGGCGCCTGTTTCGGAGCCGTCGGTGGGAACCAGAATCATCGTGTACATCGCGTTCTCCTCGCTAGGTTAAAGATCGAAATATGACGATATCTTGCTCCCCCAAGCCAACGGGCGATTTGATCTGGTGCAAACTTTGCCAGCGCGGGACTTGGGCTGATTGATTCAGCCGCGCGAAGCAGGGGGTCGATACCTACGGTTCCGTGCCGCGAACCATGGGGCGATCCGGGTCTGCGCACCATTCACTCCACGAACCCGGGTACAAGGCCGAGCCGCCGAGCCCGGCATGCTCCAGCGCCAGGATGTTGTGGCAGGCGGAGACGCCCGAACCGCACTGATTCACGATCTCATGCGGCTTGCGTTTGCCCAGCAGCGCCAGCCATTCGGTGCGCAGATCCTGCGCCGGTTTGAAGCGGCCATCGTCACCCAGGTTGTCGCGGAAAAAACGGCAAACGGCGCCGGGAATATGGCCGGCCTTCGGGTCCAGAGTCTCGCCATCTCCGCCATAGCGCTGCAGCGAGCGCGCGTCGACCAGCAGGCGCTGGCGATGCCGCAGATTGGCGACGAGGTCATCGACCTGCACAAACTGGGCCAAACTCGGGCGGAGGCTGAAATCGCCGCGCGGCAGCGGCGCGGGGCTTGTGGTCTGCACCGCTCCTCCCGCTGCCCCCCAGGACTGCCAGCCGCCATCCAGCACCGCCACCTGGTCGTGGCCCAGCCAGCGCAACAGCCACCACAGCCGCGCCGCATAAGGGCCTTGGGCGCGGTCGTAAGCCACCACTTGCTGGCCGCTGCGCAGGCCATGTCGGGCCAGCAGATCGGCCAGCGCGGCGCGGTCCGGCAGGGGGTGGCGGCCGTTGCTGCCGTTTGGCAGCGAGGCCAGATCGCGGTCGAGGTGGACGTGGATGGCGCCGGGGATATGGCCGCTGGCGTAGTCGCGTTCGCCGGCGCCAGGATCGGAGAGTTCGTGGCTGCAATCGGCCACGAAAACGCCGGCCAAGGCCTGCTGCAGTTGCGCGGCGGAGATCAGCGTGGTGTAGCGGGCGGCTTGGTGATTCGTCTCGCGAGATGCGGTCATGATGCGCTCAGGCTGCGTCGGGGTCTTGGATTATGCCCCGCGAACGCAGCCTGAAGCATCAAGCATCCTCATGGCTTGTTCAGGCCCAATGGCAGACCCAGCTTGCTCCGGTACCACTCGTGGAAATGGCGCATGCCGTCTTCCATCGGCGACTGGTAAGGGCCGGCCTGGTCGTCGCCGCGTTCCATCAGCGCGCGGCGCCCGGCATCCATGCGCAGGGCGATTTCGTCGTCTTCGACGCAGGTTTCCATGTAGGCGGCACGTTCGGCCTCGATGAAATCACGCTCGAATGCGGCAATTTCCTCGGGGTAGTAGAACTCCACCACATTCATGGTTTTCTGCGGCCCCAGCGGATACAGCGCCGACACCACCAGCACATGGGGATACCACTCCACCATGATGTTGGGGTAGAGCGTGAGCCAGATGGCGCCATGCTCGGGCGGCACGCCTTCGCGGAAATTCAGCACCGCCTCGTGCCACTTGGCATACGCCGCGCTGCCAGCCTTGCGCAGCGCGTTGTTGATGCCAACCGTCTGCACGCTGAACTCGGTGCCGAACTGCCAGGCCAGGTTGTCGCAAGTCACGAACTGGCCGAGGCCGGGGTGGAAGGGGCCGACGTGGTAGTCCTCCAGATACACCTCGATGAAGGTCTTCCAGTTGTAGTCGCACACATGGTGTTCGATGTGGTCGAGCACATAGCCGCTGAAATCGAAGGCCTGCGGCTTGTCCAGCCCCTGGAGTGCGCGGGAGACGTCGAAGCCGTTGCGCTCGAACAGCAGGCCGTTCCAGCGCTGCGGTCGCGCGTAGCGTTGCAGATGCAGGCAAGGATCCTGATCGAAGTGCGGCGCGCCGATCAACTCGCCGTCAAGCTTGTAGGTCCAGCGGTGCAGCGGACAGACGATGTTGCGCCCTGTCTGGCCGCGGCCCTTGAGCATCACGGCCTGGCGGTGGCGGCAGACGTTGGAGAGCAAGTCCACATCGCCCTGGGCATTGCGCACCAAGGCGCGGCCATCACCTTCCTGGGGCAGGGCGAAATAGTCGCCCGCGTTGGGCAACGCCAGTTCGTGCCCGAGATAGCGTGGTCCGGCATCGAAGATGAGTTGTTTCTCCTTCGCATACAGCTCGACGTCAAAATATGCCGTGACCGGCAGTTGGGTTTTGCTCGGGGCCAGATGCGCACTCAAATCCGACATGATGGGCTTGTCATCTCCTGAAAAGTCAAACAAATAACAGCCGGGCGATTCTAGACCGGACCCGCAGAGGGGGTTGAGGAGCCTGTGGGCCATGTGTTTCGCCGCTACCCATAAAATGGATACCCCTGAAACCTCATCACGACCCGCGGCCTTTTGCCGAGCCGCCAGGCCCGGAGCCAGGCCTGCGGGGAAGCTCCCACACGCATGAATGCCAGCCCGCGCAAATCAACCCAAGCCGACAGTCCGCCTGAAAGCTATGAGCAGGCCGTGGTGGAACTGGAGCGGCTCGTGCAACAGCTTGAATCCGGACAGATGAGCCTGGACGACATGCTCAAGTCCTATCAGCGCGGATCGACCCTGCTGCGTTACTGCCGCGAGAAACTGGAATCGGTCGAGCAGCAGATCCAGATTCTGGACGGCGCCGAACTCAAGCCTTATGCGAGCGACCGCTCGGCCGGGAATTGATGGCATGCTCGGATCATCCACCATGCAGGCTGCGGACGCGCTCATGCGAGGGCAGGGCGCGGTCGCGCGCTCGGCCATGCCACGCGAGGTCATGAGCTCTGACAGCGCGTTTCAGGCCTGGGCCGACTTGCGCATGCGCCGGATCCAGGCCCTGATCGATGCCCATCTTCCACTGCAAGCTGCCGCCAGCCCGGCTCTGGCCGAGGCGATGCACTACGCCGCCGCCTTGGGCGGCAAGCGCATCAGGCCCTTGCTGGTCTGGGCTGCTGGCGAATGTTTCGATGCCGACACCCAAGCCATGGACGCAGCCGCTTGCGCCGTGGAACTGGTGCATGCCTATTCCCTGGTGCATGACGATCTGCCCTGCATGGACAACGATGTGTTGCGGCGCGGGCGACCCACGGCGCATATAAAGTTCGGCGAAGCCGCGGCTCTGCTGGCCGGTGACGCCCTGCAGGCGCGGGCATTCGAAGTGTTGACCTCCAACCCGCAGATTCCCAGCAGCGTCCAGGCCAGGCTGTGCGCCCTGCTTGCCACCGCCGCAGGCGTCAGTGGCATGGCGGGCGGGCAGGCGCTCGACCTCGCGGCAACGGGCCGGCATCTGGATGTGGAGGCCCTGAGCGATATGCACCGCCGCAAGACCGGAGCCTTGCTCAAGGCCAGCCTGCTGATGGGCCTGGCCTGCGTCGAGCCCGGCCATTTGCAGATCGACGAGCACAGCCGTGCGGCGGCAATGCTCGGCCACTATGCCGACGCCATTGGCCTGGCCTTCCAGGTGGTGGACGATGTGCTCGACGCCAGCGCCGACTCCGCCACGTTGGGCAAGACTGCTGGCAAGGATGCGGCGCAGCACAAGGCCACCTTCGTCACCTTGCTCGGGCTGCAAGCGGCGCAAGATCTGGCGCGGCAACTGCTGGGCCAGGCGCTGCAGGCGCTCGACGCCTTGCCGCCCGCACGTCGGCTGCGCGCCGAGCCGCTGGCCGAACTGGCGCGGCGCATCGTCATCCGGAGCCATTGAGCATGGACTTGCTCGAACGCATTCAAGATCCGCACGACCTGCGCCGGCTCCAACCCGAGCAATTGCCGCAACTGGCGCAGCAACTGCGCCAGTTCATCCTGGACACGGTGTCGCGCACCGGCGGGCATCTCTCGTCCAACCTCGGCACGGTCGAACTCACCGTGGCCTTGCACTACGTTTTCGACACCCCGCACGACCGCCTGGTGTGGGACGTGGGCCACCAGACCTACGCCCACAAGATTCTCACCGGGCGGCGCGAGCAGATGGGCACATTGCGCCAACTCAACGGCTTGTCCGGTTTTCCGCGCCGCGAGGAATCTCCGTACGACAGTTTCGGCACCGCGCATTCCTCCACGTCCATTTCGGCCGCGCTGGGCATGGCCCTGGCCGCACAGCACAAAGGCGAGCGACGCAAGGTGGTGGCCGTGATCGGCGACGGCGCCATGACCGGCGGCATGGCCTTCGAGGCGCTGAACAACGCCGGCGTGCATCCCGAGGCCGACCTCTTGGTCGTGCTCAACGACAACGACATGTCGATATCCGCCCCCGTCGGTGCGCTCAATCGCTATCTGGCACGTCTGCTGTCCGGCCGCTTCTACGCCAATGCGCGCGACGCCGCCAAGCAGGTGTTGAAGGTCGCGCCGCCACCTTTGTTCGAACTCGCACGGCGGCTGGAAGAGCATGCCAAGGGCCTGGTCGCGCCTGGCACTTTGTTCGAGGAATTCGGTTTCGACTATGTCGGCCCGATCGACGGCCACGACCTGCACGCCCTGATTCCGACGCTGGAAAATCTGCGCGAACGCACCGGGCCGCGACTGCTGCACGTGGTCACGAAAAAAGGCTACGGCTACAAGCTGGCCGAGGCCGACCCGATCACCTACCACGGCCCTGGCCGCTTCAACCCCGCCGAAGGCATCAAGCCGCCGGCTGTTGCACCCAAGCCGACCTACGCTCAAGTCTTCGGCCAGTGGCTGTGCGATATGGCAAGGCGTGACGAGCGCCTCGTGGCCATCACCCCGGCCATGTGCGAGGGCTCGGGCCTGGTGGAATTCACCAAGCAGTTCCCCGAGCGCTACCACGACGTGGGTATCGCCGAGCAGCACGCCGTGACCTTCGCCGCCGGCCTGGCGTGTGAAGGTTTGAAGCCCGTGGTCGCCATCTATTCCACTTTCCTGCAGCGGGCTTACGACCAGGTCATTCACGACGTGGCGATTCAGCATCTGCCCGTGCTGTTCGCCATCGACCGTGCCGGCGTGGTCGGCGCCGATGGTGCGACGCATACCGGCGCTTTCGACATTCCCGCCCTGCGCTGCCTGCCCGGGTTCACCGTGATGGCGCCCGCCGATGAGTTGGAGTGCCGGCAAATGTTGTCCACCGGTTTCGCCCTGGACGGACCCGCTGCCGTGCGCTACCCGCGCGGAGCCGGGACTGGGGCGCATGTCGACCGTTCCACGCTCAATGCCCTGCCTCTGGGGCGTGCCCAGCTGCGGCGCGAATCGCAGGCCAGAGCAGGCCATCGCATCGCCATTCTGACGTTTGGCCCGGTGTTGCATGCGGCCTTGCAGGCGGCGGAGGCGTTGGATGCGAGCGTCATCAATATGCGCTTCGTCAAGCCGCTGGACGTGGACATGCTGCGCCGCATGGCATTGGGTCACGATGCCCTGGTGACGGTGGAGGAGGGCGTGGTGCAGGGTGGGGCCGGCGCCGCTTGTCTGGAAGCCTTGCAGGGCTTGGGGCTGCAGATCCCCGTGCTCAACCTCGGCTTGCCGGACGCGTGGCTGGAGCATGGCGACCCGGCGCAGATCATGGCCGCCTGCGGCCTGGACGCAACCGGCTTGTTGCGCAGCATCCGCGCGCGCTTTCCGCAGGCTGGTGGCGAGGAGCCGGAGCCGCGGCGACGCGCAGCCAACGATTGACACGGTGCCGTCGCGGCCTGTGTTTGCTGGCCGATCAGCATCGAATGCCGTGTGGCAGGCATGTCCAGCCGTGATTCCTGCTCAGGCAAAGGATATGCCGAAGCCACGATAATCCCGAATGAATAAGTCAACAAATCTCACGTCCAGGCCTGACCCCAAAAGACCAGTCCCGACCATGAACAAACCATTCGAAGCCATCCCAGACATTCAAAGCGCGACCGATACCCGCCGTATTCCGATCCAGCGCGTCGGCATCAAGAGCCTGCGCTATCCCTTGAACGTGTGCATGGCCGATGGCAGCAACCAGTCCACCGTGGCCATGGTCGACGCCGATGTTGCACTGTCCGCCGAGAAGAAGGGCACGCATATGTCGCGCTTCGTTGAAATCCTCGAAGCCATCGATGCACCGCTGGACTATGCCGGGCTCATCGCACTGACCCAGACCATGCGGCTGCATCTCCAGGCCGATGCGGGTCGGCTCGAATTCCGCTTCCCCTTGTTCGTGCGCAAGACGGCTCCCGTCAGCGGCGTGCAAAGCTTGATGGACTACGAGGCCGCGTGGATCGTGCAGGTGCGGGGGGAGCACACGCAGGTCACGGCGCGAGTGCAGGTGCCGGTCAAGGCGCTATGCCCTTGCTCCAAGGAAATATCCGATTACGGCGCGCACAACCAGCGCTCGCACATCACCATCACGGCCCAACTCAAGGCGCCGGTCGCCTTCGAACAGCTCATCCGCATGGCAGAGGAAGAGGCGTCTTGTGAAATCTGGGGTCTGCTGAAGCGGCCCGACGAGAAATTCGTCACCGAGCATGCCTACGAAAACCCGAAATTCGTCGAAGACCTGGTGCGCGATGTGGCCGCCCGCGTGCAGAGCGACGCACGCATCGGCAGCTATGTGGTGGAGGCCGAGAATTTCGAATCCATCCACAACCACTCGGCTTACGCCCGGATCGAACGCGTCTGAGCGCCCCCAGCAGTCCGCAAGCAGACTCCCCCCGAGGGGACAAGACAATTCGGGAGCGACCCTTCGTTTCCTTGAGAAGTGGCAGGCGCCGCGCTCGTCGGAGCGCGGCGGGTTCGTCGCGCAAACTCAGGCCGGGTTCAGCAAGGCTTTGACGCGGGCGGAGGCGACGGCCATGTCGGCACGGCCCGCCAGGCGCGCCTTGAGCGGCCCCATCACCTTGCCCAGGTCTTGCGGCGCACTGGCGCCGACCTCAGTCATCACGGCACGGATTTCCTGATCGAGTGCGTCGCCGCTCAGGCGCGCCGGCAAGTAGGGTTGGAGGACGGTGATTTCCAGGCGCTCCTTCGCCGCCAGGTCTTCGCGGCCACCGGCCTCGAACTGGCTGATGGAATCGCGGCGTTGCTTGATCATCTTGTCGAGGATGGCAACAACAGCGGCATCGTCGAGTTCCACACGCTCGTCCACTTCTTTTTGCTTGACCGCAGCCAGCAGCAGGCGAATGGTGCCGAGGCGATCGGCTTCCTTGGCGCGCATGGCGGCCTTCATGTCGTCTTGAATGCGTGTTTTAAGGTTCATCATGGCAAAAAGCCCGCAGACTTGAGGTCTGGCGGGCAGAATTCGGAATCCATCAACCACCGGAAAAACCGAAACCCAGAACCTATGCCTGAGCCCGGCAGGCCTGGCTGCCAGTAAGGCGGCCCAGGGTTCAGTACAGACGTTTGGGCAGCATGTGGCTGCGAATGCGCTTGTAGTGGCGCTTCACGGCAGCAGCCTTCTTGCGCTTGCGCTCGGCGGTCGGCTTCTCGTAGAACTGGCGAGCCCGCAGATCCGTCAGCAGGCCGAGTTTTTCAATCGTGCGCTTGAATCGGCGCAGTGCAACATCGAAGGGTTCATTTTCTTTGATGCGAATCGTGGTCATTGCAAACAACTACCTTTCAGCAAAGCCCGAGCTAAGCTCGGCTGGATTGGACGAAATAAACCTGTAAAGTATAACGGCTCTGTCTGATTGTTGGACGCAAGTCTCCTGGATGCGGGCAGCGCCCAGCGCTTAGGGTTGAAAATCGGCCGAAAATGTGCCCGCAACACCACACCACCTTGGCCCATGCCATTCACATGGGTGAATCAATGCATCCACCAGTACCCGAAGCCGTGACCAAACTCGCCGCCGAGCCCATCCGCGTTCTCGGCCTGGAGACTTCGTGCGATGAAACCGGCATTGCCGTGTACGACAGTCGGGATGGCCTGCTGGCGCATGCCTTGCATTCACAAGTGGTCATGCACCAGGCCTACGGCGGCGTGGTGCCCGAGCTGGCTTCCCGCGACCATATTGCGCGAACACTGCCCCTGGTGCAGCAGACCTTGCACGACGCGGGTTGTTCCCTGGGCGATATGGACGCGATCGCCTACACGCGCGGCCCCGGCTTGGCCGGTGCCTTGCTGGTCGGGGCGGGCCTGGCGACGGCACTGGCGATGGCCGCGGACAAGCCGCTCCTCGGCGTGCATCACCTGGAAGGTCATTTGCTGTCGCCCCTGCTTTCCGACCCGATGCTGACTTTTCCTTTCGTCGCCTTGCTGGTCTCGGGGGGGCACACGATGTTGCTGGACGTGGCCGATCTAGGCCGCTACCGGCTGCTGGGCGAGACGGTGGATGACGCCGCCGGCGAGGCTTTCGACAAGTCGGCGAAACTGCTGGGCCTGGGGTATCCGGGTGGGCCTGCGCTGGCGCGGCTTGCCGCATTCGGCAACCCCGAGGCGTTCGCCTTGCCCAGGCCCAAGCTGCACAGCGGGAACCTCGATTTTTCGTTTGCGGGCCTGAAGACTGCAGTTCTGACCCGGGTGAACCAACTGGGGACGAATATCTGCGAGCAAAGCCGCGCCGACTTGGCCGCATCCACGCAGGAGGCCATCACCGACGTGCTGTGCAGGAAGTCCATGCAGGCCTTGCGTCAGAGCGGGCGTGGAACCCTGGTCGTGGCGGGCGGGGTGGGGGCGAACAGCCGGTTGCGCGAGAAGCTCGATGCCGCATGCCGGCAAGTCGGCGCGCGCGTTTGCTATCCCGATCTGCAGTGGTGCACGGACAACGGGCCGATGATTGCCTATGCCGCTTGCCGGCGTTTGCAGGCGGGGCTTGCCAAAGCCAGTCACAGCTACGCCTTCGACATTCGTCCGCGTTGGGATCTGGCTGAACTCGCTGAAGTCACAGCGCAGGACATGGCTTGATCGCATGCCATCGTATGGCCGAAAGCAGCATTGGCTTTCGCGCAGCCCCAACGTTCACGCAGGCTCAAACTTCCCAGACACCCTCGGGTTGGAAGTCGTAGTCTTCGCCGCTGCTGGCGTGCCCGCGTGAATTGCAAACCACGCGAGACATGCCTACGGCATAGTCGTGGCGACAGTGCAGGTGGCCGTGGATCCAGAGGTGGCTGCGCTCGATCAGGTCGTCGTAGGCATTGCAGAAACTTGCCGTCGCACCATTCACCGGGTAACGCTGGTCGGTGCTTCGCAAACTGGGCGCAAAGTGGGTGATGACCACGGTCTTGTCGTATTGCCCCGGGGCGCTGGGCGCGGCTTGGAGTTGATCGCTCAGCCACGCCTTGTTGCGCAGGCCTTCCTGGCGCAAGGATTCGGCATCCATCGGCAGGCCGTGGCGGGTGGAGTGCTGCACTTCCTCGATGAAATAGCGCGCGGCGCGCATGCAGCGGGCACGCTCCGACGCGCCGAACAGGTCAAAGTCGTTCCAGAGCGTTGTTCCCAGAAAGCGCACGCGCTGCTCACCGAACTGCAGGATGACGCTTTCACGCTCCAGCATGGTGATGCCCAGGCGCTCGCAGCGGGTGCGCAAGGACTGCAGGGTGGCGTCGAAATCTTTGTGATCGAATTCGTGATTGCCGGCGATGAACACCACGGGCACAGGCCAACGGGCAAAAAGATCCAGCCCCTCGTGCCCAGCGTCAATGTCGCCAGCCAGCACCAGAATGTCCGCACCGGGGGCCGGCTGCGGGGCGAAGGTTTCGGTTTCCAGGTGGAGGTCGGATAGCAGTTGAAGGCGCATGCCGGGCACTCGATGCAATACAAATCGGCGCAATGTAACTGCAATTGCACGGCCGCGGGCGATGTCTTGGCAGGCAGCGCGTGAAATGCCCACTGCGTGTGAAGTTATTCACGGAAACGGACGGATCTACGCTGCCACGTTCGATTTTTCATGGCGCCGCAGCCAATTTGGCTGGATCCAGCCTCGACCCGAGTCTCCCATGTTTGGGCGCCCGGCGCGGCCGGCATGCGGCGCTCAAGCCATGCGATCAGGTAAACTCTTCGTTTTTTCACGGCGCGGAACGGTTTCTTCTGCGTTCGCCAGTTCTCTCCAGGAAACTTTCAAGATGAGTCTCGACAAGAGCAATACGGCACAAATCGTTGCCGACAATGCGCGCGCAGCCCAGGATACCGGGTCCCCCGAAGTCCAGGTTGCACTGCTGACCGCCCGTATCAACGAACTGACCGGGCATTTCAAAATCCATGCCAAAGACCATCACGGTCGCCGCGGTTTGCTGCGCATGGTGAGCCGTCGGCGCAAGCTGCTGGACTATCTCAAGTCCAAGGATGCCGAGCGTTACAAGTCGCTGATCAGCAAGCTGAGCCTGCGCAAGTAAGAGGTTGTGGAACGATCAAGGCGCCTGTGTTGAAGCTTCGACGCAGGCGCTTTGTTTTGTTGTGCGGGTCGCGGAGTGCATGCGATCCGTTGATGAGGGAAGTGCTGCTGTGTCATTCCAATGCGACTTTCCAGTTTCCAGAGTTGCGCTGGAATGGCATTGTGCTTCCCGCCGAGTTGGGCCGCGGTCCGTGGCCTGGCAACTGATTGGGGGCGCCGGGGTTGTCCCGCGCCCATGAACCGGAGTTCACGATGTTCAACAAAATCACCAAGACTTTCCAATGGGGCCAACACACCGTCACGATGGAGACCGGCGAAATCGCACGCCAAGCCTCCGGGGCCGTGTTGCTGAATATGGACGATACCGTGGTGCTCGCCACGGTGGTGGCGGCCAAGCAGGCCAAGCCGGGTCAGGATTTCTTCCCGCTCACCGTCGATTACATCGAGAAGACCTATGCCGCAGGCAAGATTCCTGGCGGCTTTTTCAAGCGTGAAGGCCGCCTGAGTGAGGGCGAGACCCTGACCTCGCGCCTGATCGACCGACCGATCCGCCCGCTGTTTCCGGAAGGGTTCTACAACGAGGTGCAGGTCGTCATCCATGTGATGTCGCTGAACCCGGAGGTCGATGCCGACATTCCAGCCATGATCGCCGCCAGTGCAGCGCTGTCGATCTCGGGCATTCCGTTCGACGGCCCGGTGGGCGCGGCCCGCGTGGGTTATGTCAACGGCGAGTACCTGCTGAACCCGAGCAAGGCCCAGTTGGCCGATTCCCGGCTGGACTTGGTGGTCGCCGGTACCGAGTCGGCCGTGCTGATGGTGGAATCCGAAGCCGACCAGTTGTCCGAAGACGTCATGCTCGAGGCCGTGATGTATGGCCACAAGCAGATGCAGGCGGCGATCGACGCCATCCATGAGCTGGTGCGCGAAGGCGGCAAGCCGGCCTGGGACTGGAAGCCGGAAGCGCGCGACGAGGCCCTCATCAGCCGCATCGAGATGGTTGCCGGCGAAGGTTTCCGCACCGCTTACAAAATCACCCAGAAGCAGGCGCGTACCGATGCGCTGCGCCAGGTCTACGCCCAAGTGCACGCAGCCCTGAGCCAAGACGGCGCGGCGGTCGACAGCACCAAGGTCGAGTCCATCCTGTTCGACATGGAAGCGCGCATCGTGCGCGGCCAGATTCTGAGCGGGGATCCGCGCATCGATGGTCGCGATACCCGTACCGTGCGCCCCATCGAGATCCGCACCGGCGTGCTGCCGCGCACCCATGGCAGCGCCTTGTTTACGCGCGGCGAAACCCAGGCGCTGGTGGTGACCACGCTTGGCACCGATCAGGATTCGCAAATCATCGACGCCCTGGGCGGGGAGTATCGCGACCGTTTCCTGCTGCACTACAACATGCCGCCGTTCGCCACCGGCGAAACCGGCCGCATGGGTTCGCCCAAGCGCCGCGAAATCGGCCATGGCCGCCTGGCCAAGCGCGCGCTGCTGGCCGTGCTGCCGAAGAAGGAGGATTTCGCTTACACCACGCGCCTGGTGTCGGAAGTCACCGAGTCCAACGGTTCATCGTCCATGGCTTCGGTTTGCGGCGGTTGCTTGAGCCTGCTGGACGCCGGTGTGCCGCTGAAGGCGCATGTTGCCGGCATCGCCATGGGCCTGATCAAGGACGGCAACCGTTTTGCCGTGCTGACCGATATCCTCGGCGATGAGGACCATCTGGGCGATATGGACTTCAAGGTCGCCGGTTCCGCCACGGGAATCACGGCGCTGCAGATGGACATCAAGATCCAGGGCATCACCCGCGAGATCATGCAGGTGGCGCTGGCGCAGGCGCGCGAAGGCCGCGTGCACATTCTGGGGCTGATGCAGCAAGCCGTGGGCGGGGCGCGCACCGAGGTGTCGCAGTTCGCGCCGCGCCTCTACACCATGAAGATCAACCCCGAGCGCATTCGCGACGTCATCGGCAAGGGCGGTGCCATCATCCGCGCCTTGACCGAAGAGACCGGCACGCAGATCAATATCGCCGAGGACGGCACCATCACGGTGGCCGCAACCGACGCCGATCGCGCCAAGGACGCCATGCGCCGCATTGGCGAGCTCACCGCCGAGGTCGAGATCGGTCAGATCTACGATGGCACGGTGGTCAAGCTGCTGGACTTCGGTGCACTGGTCAACGTGCTGCCGGGCAAGGATGGCCTGCTGCACATTTCGCAAATCGCCAACGAGCGCATCAACAAGGTTTCCGACCATATGCAGGAAGGCCAGAAGGTGCGTGTGAAGGTCATCGAGACCGACGACAAGGGCCGCTTCCGTCTGTCGATCAAGGCGCTGCTCGGCGCGGAAGAAGCCGTTGCCCAGCAGACGTCGCCGGTCGAGCCGCAGCAGTCCTGATCCAGCCTTGCCTAGCGTTTCCATTCCTGCCTACTGCCCACTGAACTGCCATGACGTCCATGCTCGTTGCCGAGATCAGTCAACCCGGCCCACCGGAGGTTCTTCGCTGGGTGGATCGCGATCGGCCTGAACCTGGGCCTGGGGAAGTGCTGCTGCGGGTTCGCGCCTTCGGCATCAACCGGCCCGACGTGCTGCAACGCAAGGGCTTGTACCCGCCGCCGCCGGGCGCCTCCGACATTCCCGGGCTGGAAGTTTGCGGCGAAGTGCTCCGCGGCGATCTGCAGGGGTCCACCCTGCGCATCGGCCAGCGGGTTTGCGCCTTACTCACGGGCGGCGGCTATGCCGAGTATTGCGTTGCCCCCGTGGGCCAGTGCCTTCCCGTGCCGGAAATCTTGAGCGATGCCGAGGCCGCCACGCTACCCGAGACTTTTTTCACGGTCTGGCACAACGTGTTCGAACGCGGCGCACTCAAGGCCGGCGAATTGCTGCTGGTGCAGGGTGGCACCAGCGGCATTGGCACCACGGCAATTCAACTGGCGCATGCGCTCGGCGCCACCGTCTGGGCGACTGCCGGGTCGGACGTGAAATGTCAGGCTTGCCTGGATCTCGGCGCGGAGCGCGCCATCAACTACCGCACGCAGGACTTTGCCGAGCAGGTGCGTGAGCACACCAGGGGGCGAGGCGTCGATGTTCTGCTCGACATGGTGGCCGGCGACTACGTGGCGCGCGAACTCGGCTGCATGGCGGAAGATGGCCGCCTGGTCATCATCGCGGTGCAAGGCGGTACTGCGGCCGGCTTCGATGCCTCGCTGCTGATGCGCCGCCGCCTGACCATCACGGGCTCCACCTTGCGGGCCCGCAGCGTGGCCTTCAAGTCTGGCGTGGCGCTGGCCTTGCGTGACAAGGTCTGGCCGCTGATTGAGGCCGGCCGGGTCCGGCCCCATGTGCATGCGGTGCTGCCAGCCGCGCAGGTGGCCCAGGCGCACGCCCTGATGGAAGGTGGTCAGCACATCGGCAAGATCGTGCTGACCTGGCCCTGATTCCGGAAAATTCCAAGAGGAGACAACACAAGATGCGTCGCAAGATGGTTGCAGGCAACTGGAAAATGCACGGCTCGCTGGCCGCCAACAAGGCCCTGCTGGACGCTTTGGTTGCCGCGCCCGCGCCGGCTTGCGATGTGGTCGTGTGCGTCCCCAGCCCTTACCTGGCGCAGGCGCAGGGTCTGCTGGCCAGAACGCCCATCAACCTGGGTGCGCAAGACTGTTCCGCGCATGAACAAGGCCCATACACCGGCGAAGTGTCGGTGGGCATGCTGCGCGATTTCGCCTGCGGCCATGTCATCGTCGGGCATTCCGAGCGCCGGGCCTACCACGCCGAGACTGACAGCACGGTGGCCATCAAGGCCCAGCGCGCACTCGATGCAAGCATGACACCCATTGTGTGCGTTGGCGAAACCCTGGAGCAGCGTGAGCGTGGAGAAACCGAGGCCATCGTCGGGGCACAACTCGACGCGGTGTTGCAACTGCTGGGCCAACGCATCCACCAGATCGTCCTGGCCTATGAACCGGTCTGGGCCATCGGCACCGGACGCACCGCAAGCCCGGCGCAAGCGCAGGAGGTTCATGCTTTCATACGCCAGCGCGCCGTTCGCCATCATGCGGGTGCCGCTGCCACCCGCCTGCTTTACGGTGGCAGTGTCAAGCCCGACAACGCCGTCGAACTCTTTGCCCAGCCGGATATCGACGGCGGGCTGATCGGCGGGGCTTCGCTCAAGGCTGCCGATTTCCTCGCCATTGTTGACGCAGCCAGGTTTTCCGCCTGAAGCCGCAACCCGACCTCATCCGATTTCATCATGCATATCGCCCTGACCCTCATCCTCGTCATTCAAATCCTGTCCGCGCTCACCATGGTCGGCCTGATCCTCATGCAGCACGGCAAAGGCGCCGACATGGGGGCATCGTTCGGTTCCGGCTCATCCGGCAGCCTGTTCGGCGCCACCGGCTCCGCCAATTTTCTCAGTCGCAGTACGGCGGTTGCCGCCACACTTTTTTTTATCTGCACCCTGGCACTGGCCTATTTCGGCAATCAGCCAGGTGAGGGTGGTGGCTTGATGAGCAAGCTTGCAGGCGCCGGGAAACCTGTGGCGGCACAGGCAGCCAGCGCTGCAGCCAAGCCAGCGGCATCGGCGGTGCCCGCTGGCATCGCGCAGATTCCAGGCGCAGGTCCTGGAGCCCAGGCTGCTTCTGCGGCCAAGCCTGCGGCAGTGCCCGCTCCGAAGACAAGCGCTGCAAAGTAAGCTTGGATGTTGCATCGCACAACATCATTTCCTGCGACTTGTCAATGTGCTCCGCTCTTGAAACTTGTCGTTGCGCAAACAGGCATGGTTATGCGTTGCTTGGAAGCTCGCGGGGTGGCTAAAATGCACGGGTTTAGTTGCATCCATCAAGGTTTGCAACGCAGCGAATTGAATGAGGCTTTGCCGACGTGGTGAAATTGGTAGACACGCTATCTTGAGGGGGTAGTGGCGAAAGCTGTGCGAGTTCGAGTCTCGCCGTCGGCACCAAAATGTTGCAGTACATCAAACAATAAACAGCAGTTCTCACATACGCTCTAGCGGCTGTGGCGGGCTGCGGGTCGGCCTGCCTCAAGCAGCGTGTTGGCTGGCAAAGTTCCGGTTTGCATCGACGAAATCACAAGGAGGAGGCCTGATGTTTCTTGAGCAATATCTGCCTGTTTTGCTCTTCATTCTGGTCGGCACCGGCGTCGGTATCGCGCCATTGGCTTTGGGTCGTCTTCTCGGCCCCAGCCGTCCCGACAGCGCCAAGAATGCACCCTATGAATGCGGCTTCGAGGCCTTCGAGGACGCACGCATGAAATTCGATGTGCGCTATTACCTCGTCGCCATCCTGTTCATCCTGTTCGACCTGGAAATCGCCTTCCTTTTTCCCTGGGCCGTGGTGCTCAAGCAGGTTGGGGCAACGGGGTTCTGGGCCATGATGATCTTCCTGTCCATTCTTGTGGTGGGCTTTATCTACGAATGGAAAAAGGGGGCGCTGGACTGGGAGTAATCTCGGTTCGCACCTTGAGGAACAAGCATGAGCATCGAAGGCGTTCTGAACGAGGGCTTCATCACCACATCGGCCGACAAGCTGATCAACTGGACCCGCACCGGTTCACTCTGGCCTATGACTTTCGGCCTGGCCTGCTGCGCGGTCGAAATGATGCATGCTGGCGCTGCGCGCTATGACCTCGACCGCTTCGGCATCGTCTTCCGGCCAAGTCCGCGCCAGTCCGACTTGATGATCGTCGCCGGAACGCTGTGCAACAAAATGGCGCCGGCGCTGCGCAAGGTTTACGACCAGATGGCCGAGCCGCGCTGGGTGCTGTCCATGGGCTCCTGTGCCAACGGCGGTGGTTATTACCACTACTCCTATTCCGTGGTGCGCGGCTGCGACCGCATCGTGCCGGTGGATGTGTACGTCCCGGGCTGCCCGCCCACGGCCGAGGCGCTGCTCTACGGCCTCATCCAGCTGCAGAACAAGATTCGTCGCACCAACACCATCGCGCGTTGAGCCCGTCCTGCCAAGCCCTGAATCCAGCGTCATTCCCGCACACTCCGATGCCCAGCAAACTCGAACAACTCCAGCACGATCTGCAGCAACAATTGGGCGAGCGCATCGCATCCATGGCCTGGGCCGTGGACGCAATCACCATCGACGTTCCGCCGGCTTCCTACCTCGACGCCTGCTCCATCCTGCGCGACCAAGCGTCGCTGCGCTTCGAGCAGCTCATCGACCTCTGTGTCGTGGACTATCACGGCTACGCCAACGGACCCTGGCAGGGCAAGCGCTACGCCGTCGTGCTGCATCTGCTTTCGGTCAGCCTCAACCAGCGTGTCAGGGTTCGCATGTGGGCCGAAGACGATGACATGCCGGTGGTGCCTTCGGTCGATCCCGTCTGGAACAGCGCCAACTGGTACGAGCGCGAAGCCTTCGACCTCTACGGTGTGGTGTTCGAGGGCCACAACGATCTGCGGCGCTTGCTGACCGACTACGGTTTCATCGGCCACCCCTTCCGCAAGGACTTCCCCATCAGCGGCACGGTCGAGATGCGCTACGACCCCGAACGCCGGCGTGTCATCTATCAGCCCGTGACGATCGAACCGCGTGAGATCGTGCCGCGCATCGTGCGCGAAGCCGGCTATGGCGGGCTCAAGCCCGCCGGCGCCAAGCCCGCCAGCCCCACGGCCTGAACCACCCAGCACAACCATGGCCGAGATCAAGAACTACACCCTCAACTTCGGGCCGCAGCACCCGGCAGCGCACGGCGTGCTGCGCCTGGTGCTGGAACTCGACGGCGAAGTCATCCAGCGTGCCGATCCGCACATCGGCCTGCTGCACCGCGCCACCGAAAAGCTGGCCGAGACCCGCACCTACATGCAGGCGCTGCCGTACATGGACCGGCTGGACTATGTCTCCATGATGTGCAACGAGCACGCCTATGTGCTGGCCATCGAGAAGCTGCTGGGTGTCGATGTGCCTTTGCGCGCGCAATACATCCGCGTCATGTTCGCCGAGATCACGCGCCTGTTGAACCACCTGCTGTGGCTGGGCGCGCATGGCCTGGACTGCGGCGCCATGACCATCTTCCTCTACGCCTTCCGCGAGCGCGAAGACCTGTTCGACATGTACGAGGCCGCCTCGGGTGCGCGCATGCATGCCGCCTACTTCCGTCCGGGCGGCGTGTATCGCGACCTGCCCGACGCCATGCCACAGTACCGCGAGTCCAGCGTGCATGGTCCGCGCGATACCAAGGCGCTCAACAGCAACCGCCGGGGTTCGCTGCTGGACTTCATCGACGACTTCACCCAGCGTTTTCCGAAGTATGTCGACGAGTACGAAACCCTGCTGACCGACAACCGCATCTGGAAACAGCGCACCGTGGGCATCGGTGTGGTGCCGCCCGAACGCGCCTTGCAGCTCGGCTTCACCGGCCCCATGCTGCGCGGCTCGGGCATCGTCTGGGACTTGCGCAAGAACCAGCCCTACGACGTCTACGACCGCATGGAGTTTGACGTTCCGGTCGGCAAGGAAGGCGACTGCTACGACCGCTATCTGGTGCGCATGGAGGAAATGCGTCAGTCCAACCGCATCGTCCAGCAATGCGTGGCCTGGCTGCGCGCCAACCCCGGCCCGGTCATCACCAGCAACCACAAGGTCGCGCCGCCATCGCGGGTCGAGATGAAGACCAGCATGGAAGAGCTGATCCACCACTTCAAGCTGTTCTCCGAAGGCTTCCACGTGCCCGAGGGGCAGTCGTACGCGGCGGTGGAGCATCCCAAGGGCGAGTTCGGCATCTACATCGTGTCCGACGGCGCCAACAAGCCTTTCCGCCTGAAAATCCGCGCCCCGGGTTTCCCGCATCTGGCGGCGATGGACGAAATGTCGCGCGGCCACATGATTGCGGATGCCGTGGCCATCATCGGCACGATGGACATTGTGTTCGGCGAAATCGATCGGTAATCCCATGCTGTCAGAAACCACCCGCCAGCGCATTGACCGCGAACTGGCCAAGTATCCCGCCGATCAGCGGCAGTCCGCGGTGATTGCCGCGCTGACCATCGTGCAACTGGAGCGCGGCTGGATCTCGTCCGAGTCCGAGCGCGAAGTGGCCGACTACATCGGCATGCCGCCCATCGCCGTGCACGAGGTCGTCACCTTCTACAACATGTTCAACACCCGGCCCGTCGGGCGTTTCAAGCTCAACGTTTGCACCAATCTGCCCTGCCAACTTGGCGGCGGTACGCAGGCGGTGCAATACCTCAGCCAGAAGCTGGGCATCGCCCTGGGCGAGACCACGGCCGACGGCATGTTCACGCTGCAGGAAAGCGAATGCCTGGGCGCCTGTGGTGACGCACCCGTGGCGCTGGTGAACGACCGTCGCATGTGCAGCTTTCTTGGCAACGCGCAGATCGACCTGATGATCGACGACTTGCGTCGCCAAGCGGCCAAGGGAGATGCAGCATGAATGCCTATGCATCCACGGGCCAGGAGAGCTGTTTCCACGGCCGGCATCTCGACCCGCAAATCCTGCAGGGGCTGGACGGCAGGAACTGGCACCTGAACGATTACGTGGCTCGCGACGGCTACCAGGCCCTGCGCAAGATTCTCGGCGCTGACGGCGGCCCGGGCATGCCGCCCGATCAGGTGATCGCCGAGGTCAAGCTCTCGGCCTTGCGGGGGCGGGGCGGCGCCGGCTTCCCCACCGGGCTGAAGTGGAGTTTCATGCCGCGTCAGTTTCCGGGCCAGAAGTATCTGGTGTGCAACTCCGACGAAGGCGAGCCAGGCACGTTCAAGGATCGCGACATCCTGCGCTTCAACCCGCATATCGTGATCGAGGGCATGATCATCGCCGCCTACGCCATGGGCATCAGCGTGGGCTACAACTACATCCACGGCGAAATCTTCGAGGACTACGACCGCTTCGAAGAGGCGCTGGAGGAGGCGCGCGCCGCCGGTTATCTCGGCGACAACATCCTTGGCAGCGCCTACAGCTTTCAGCTGCATGCCTCGCATGGTTTCGGCGCCTACATCTGCGGCGAAGAAACCGCGCTGCTCGAATCGCTGGAAGGCAAGAAGGGCCAGCCGCGTTTCAAGCCACCGTTCCCCGCCAGTTTCGGCCTGTACGGCAAGCCCACCACCATCAACAACACCGAGACCTTTGCCGCGGTGCCCTGGATCATCCGCAACGGCGGCCAGGCCTATCTGGAGTGCGGCAAGCCCAACAACGGCGGCACCAAGATCTATTCGGTCTCGGGCGACGTGGCGCTGCCGGGCAACTACGAGGTGCCGATGGGCACACCGTTCTCCAAGCTGCTGGCGCTGGCTGGCGGCATGCGCGAGGGCAGGGCGCTCAAGGCCGTGATTCCCGGCGGCTCGTCAGCCCCGGTGCTGCCGGCGAACATCGTCATGGACTGCACGATGGACTATGACTCCATCGCCAAGGCCGGCTCCATGCTGGGGTCGGGAGCGGTCATCGTGCTCAACGACACCCGCTGCATGGTCAAGTCCTTGATGCGCTTGTCCTACTTCTACCAGCACGAGTCCTGCGGCCAGTGCACACCCTGCCGCGAAGGCACCGGCTGGCTGTACCGCATGGTCCACCGCATCGAGCACGGACAGGGCCGGCCGGAAGATCTGGACGCGCTCAACTCGGTGTCCGACAACATCGCCGGGCGCACCATTTGCGCGCTGGGTGATGCGGCGGCCATGCCGGTCAAATCCTTCATCAAGCATTTCCGCGCCGAATTCGAGCATCACATCGAACACAAAACCTGCATCGTGCCTGCGTATGTCTGAACATCGCACAGCTCCTTGCATCGCCTGCACACGAGGTTGACACGACATGGTTGAACTGGAAATCGACGGACGCAAGGTCGAGGTGCCCGAAGGCTCCATGGTGATGGACGCCACGCACAAACTCGACATCTACGTTCCGCACTTCTGCTACCACCCCAAGCTGTCCATCGCGGCCAATTGCCGCATGTGCCTGGTCGAGGTGGAAAAGGCTCCCAAGCCGCTGCCGGCCTGTGCCACGCCCGTGGCCCAAGGCATGATCGTGCGGACCCACTCGGAGAAGGCCATCCAGGCGCAGAAGGGCGTCATGGAACTGCTGCTCATCAACCATCCTCTCGATTGCCCGATTTGCGACCAGGGTGGCGAATGCCAGTTGCAAGATCTGGCCGTGGGCTACGGCGCCTCGTCCTCGCGCTACAACGAAGAAAAGCGCGTGGTGTTCCACAAGAACGCCGGCCCTCTCGTGGCCATGGAGGAGATGACCCGCTGCATTCACTGCACACGCTGTGTGCGCTTCGGCCAGGAGGTGGCCGGCATCATGGAACTCGGCATGGCCAACCGTGGCGAGCATTCCGAAATCACCACCTTTCTCGAAGGCTCGATCGACTCCGAGCTCTCGGGCAACATGATCGACATCTGCCCGGTGGGGGCGCTCACCAGCAAACCCTTCCGTTTCGCCGCTCGCACCTGGGAACTCACGCGTCGCGCCTCCGTCAGTCCGCACGACAGCCTGGGCAGCAATCTGGTGATGCAGGTGAAGAACAACCGCGTCATGCGCGTGGTGCCGCAAGAGAACGAAGCCATCAACGAGTGCTGGATTTCCGACCGCGATCGCTTCAGCTACGAAGGGCTCAACAGTCCCGAGCGCCTGACTCAGCCCATGATCCGCAACGGCGAACAATGGCGCGAGACGGACTGGCCCACGGCGCTCGGCTATGTGGCGCAGGGCCTCAAGCGCGTGATCGAAGTCGATGGTCCGCAGGCTCTGGGTGGTCTGGCCACGCCCGAAAGCACGCTGGAAGAGCTGTTTCTGCTGAGCAAGCTGGTGCGCGCGCTCGGCAGCGAGAACATCGACTTCCGCCTGCGCCAATCGGATTTCTCCGGTGATACAGCTCACGCGCATGGTTCCGCCATTCCCTGGCTGGGTCTGCCGATTGCCGATGTCCGGCATCTGCAATCGGCCCTGATCGTCGGCTCCTTCCTGCGCAAGGACCATCCCTTGCTCGCCGCCAAGCTGCGCCGCGCCACCCGCTCGGGCGCCAAGCTCAGTCTGCTGCACGCGGCTGACGACGACACCCTCATGCCGCTGCATGCGCGCATGGTTCTGCCGCCCAGCCAGTGGCTGCACGGCCTGGCCGAAGTGGCTGCGGCCGTGGCTGCGGAACAAGGCATCGAACCCCCGGCCGCGCTCGCGGGACTGCAAGCCGGAGAAACCGCCAAGCGCGCGGCCCTCAGCTTGCTTGCCGGTCAGCGCAAGGCCGTGCTGCTGGGCAATGCCGCCGCGCAGCATCCACAGGCGGTGCAACTCGAGGCCCTGGGGCGCTGGATTGCCGCGCGCACCGGCGCGAGCTTCGGCTACACCGTCGAGGCGGGCAACACGGTTGGCGCACATCTGGTCGGAGCGAAGCCCCAGCAGGGCGGCTTGAACGCCGCGCAAATGCTGCGCACGCCGCCCGCGGCCATGCTCTTGTTGAATGTCGAACCCGAACTCGATATGCAGGACGCGGCGCAGGCCATCGCGGCCATGCGCCAGTCCGCCTTTGTGGTGGCTATGAGCGCCTACCGTCATGGCGCGGCCGACTACGCCCAGGTGCTGTTGCCCATTGCTCCGTTCAGCGAAACGGCGGGTAGCCTGGTGAACTGCGAGGGCGTTTTGCAAACCTTCAATCCGGTGGTGGGTAGCGCCGGGCAGTCGCGTCCCGCCTGGAAAGTCTTGCGCGTGCTGGCCGATCAACTCGGCTTGGCGGGATTCGAGTACGACACCGTCGAGGCCGTGCGCGAGGCGGCGTTGCATGGCATCGACATCTTGTCCGCGCTGGAACACCAGCCCGACATGCCACTGCCCGCCAAGCTCGACATCGCGTCGCCCGCCGCACTGGGCCAGGCCGCCCAGTCGACCGATGCTTTCGAGCGCCTGGCCGAAGTTCCCATCTACAGCAGCGACGCCATCGTGCGCCGTTCGACCTCGCTGCAACAAACGCGCGATGCGCGCCTGGCCGGGCAAATCGCACTGCCGTCCGATGCCTGGGAGCGTTTGGGGCTGCAAGCCGGCGATCGCGTGACCGTCAAACAGGGTGCGAACAGCGCCGAGTTGCCGGCGCGGCGCGATGCCGGTCTCGCCCCTGGCGTGGCGCGCATCCCCACGGCCCATCGCGCGACCGCGGGCCTCGGCCCCATGTTCGGTGCGGTTTCCGTGCACAAGGTCTGACCCATGCTCGACGCCTTCAATTCCGGTGGTTTGAACCTGCTCGGCCCAGTCGCCTGGCCGGTCGTCTGGAACATCATCAAGATCGTCGCCATCGTCTTGCCGCTGTTCATCGCCGTCGCCTACCTCACGCTGTGGGAGCGCAAGCTCATCGGCTGGATTCAGGTGCGCATCGGCCCCAACCGCGTCGGTCCCTTCGGCCTGCTGCAACCCATTGCCGACGGCCTGAAGTTCCTCTTCAAGGAAATCATCGTCCCGACACAGGCCAGCCAGTTCCTGTTCATCCTCGGGCCCATCATGACCATCATGCCGGCGCTCGCCGCCTGGTCGGTCATACCCTTCGGGCCCGATGTGGCGCTGGCCAATGTGAACGCCGGCCTGCTGCTGCTGCTGGCCATCACCTCGCTGGAGGTCTACGGCATCATCATCGCGGGCTGGGCGTCCAACTCGAAGTACGCTTTCCTGGGGGCGATGCGCGCCTCGGCGCAGATGGTGAGCTACGAAATCGCCATGGGCTTTTGTCTGGTGGTGGTGCTCATGGTTTCCGGCAGCCTGAATCTGACCGAAATCGTCATGGGCCAGATGAAAGGCCAGTTCGCCAGCATGGGGCTCAACTTCTTGTCATGGAACTGGCTGCCGCTGCTGCCTATCTTCGTGGTGTATCTCATCTCCGGCATCGCCGAGACCAACCGCCATCCCTTCGACGTCGTGGAGGGCGAATCGGAAATCGTCGCCGGCCATATGGTGGAATATTCCGGCATGTCGTTCGCGCTGTTCTTCCTGGCCGAATATGCCAACATGATCCTGGTGTCCTTCCTCGCCGTGATCATGTTCCTGGGCGGCTGGGATGCGCCGGTGTCCTTCCTCAGCTTCATTCCGGGCTGGATCTGGCTCGGCATCAAGGCCTTCCTGGTGGTCTCCATCTTCCTCTGGGTGCGCGCCACATTTCCGCGCTACCGCTATGACCAGATCATGCGTCTGGGTTGGAAAATCTTCATCCCCGTCACCCTCGTCTGGCTGGTGCTGATCGGCGCCTGGATGCAGACCCCCTGGTCGATCTGGAACTGAACCGGAATCCAAACATGGCTGCAGTTCGCGACACCTTCAACAGTTTTTTCCTGGTCGAACTCTTCAAGGGGCTGGCCCTGACCGGCAAGCACGCGTTCCGCCGCAAGATCACGGTGCAGTACCCGGAAGAAAAGACACCCATGTCGCCGCGTTTTCGTGGGCTGCACGCGCTGCGTCGTTACCCCAACGGCGAGGAGCGCTGCATTGCCTGCAAGCTGTGCGAGGCGGTGTGCCCGGCGCTGGCGATCACCATCGAGAGCGAGCAACGCGAGGACGGCACCCGCCGCACCACGCGCTACGACATCGACCTGACCAAATGCATTTTCTGCGGCTTCTGCGAAGAAAGCTGCCCGGTCGATTCCATTGTCGAAACCCATATCTTCGAGTACCACGGCGAGCAACGCGGCGATCTTTATTTCACCAAGGACATGCTGCTGGCCGTGGGCGACCGCTACGAACACGAAATCGCGCCCAACAAGGAGGCCGACGCCAAATACCGCTGAAGGCCCCGCCGGCTGTGAACACCTTGCGTGTTCCCTGACCGGTTTTTCGTTGCTCCACCAAGCGCCGCTCCAGGATCTGGAGCCAGCCCTGCAGCCCCAAGCCGGCAGGACGGTGGCACAACTTGCCGATGCCGCTGACGTCCACACCATGACCACCCAAACCGCGCTGTTCTATATCTTTTCCGCCGTGCTGCTGTTCGCCGCCTTCCGCGTGATTACCGCGCGCAACCCGGTGCACTCGGCGCTGTACCTCGTCCTGGCGTTTTTCCAGGCGGCCACCATCTGGATGCTGCTGCGGGCCGAGTTCCTGGCCATCGTGCTGGTGCTGGTGTATGTCGGCGCCGTCATGGTTCTATTCCTCTTCGTGGTCATGATGCTCGACATCAATATCGACCGCATGCGGCAGGGCTTTTGGCGCTACTTCCCGGTTGCCGCCCTGGTGGGTGTGTTCATCGTGCTGGAAATGGCCGCGGTGCTGATGCAGGCCTTTCAGATCGGCGGGCAGACGGCTGCGGCGCAGGTCGGCGGCCAGCCATCCACGCCGGTGGCGCATGCGCTGGCGCAGTTGCCCAACACCAATGCCCTGGGCCTGGTGCTGTACACGCATTACCTTTATCCGCTGGAAATCGCCGCGGTCATTCTGCTGGTGGCCATCATCGCCGCCATTTCCCTGACCTTGCGGCGGCGCAAGGACACCAAGACGATGCGGGTGTCCGAGCAGCTCAAGGTGCGGCGCCAAGACCGCGTGCGCCTGGTGCAGATGAAAGCCGAGGGCAAGGAGTAAGCCATGTTGGGATCGCTCAGTCTCGCGCATTACCTGGTGCTCGGCGCCATCCTGTTTGCCATCTCGGTGGTGGGCATTTTTCTCAACCGGCGCAACCTCATCGTGATCTTGATGGCCATCGAGCTGATGCTGCTGGCGGTGAACCTCAACTTCATCGCCTTCTCGCATTACCTGCAGAGCATGGACGGTCAGGTCTTCGTGTTCTTCATCCTCACCGTGGCCGCGGCCGAGTCGGCCATCGGCCTGGCCATCCTGGTGGTGCTGTTCCGCAACCTGTCCACGATCAACGTGGACGAACTCGACCACCTCAAGGGCTAAAGGCATGGCTGAGACGATCAATCCCAACATCCTGCTGGTCATCGCGCTGGCGCCGCTGGTCAGCGCCATCATCGCCGGCCTGTTCGGCAAGGCCATCGGCCGCGTCGGCAGCCACAGTGTCACCACCGCCAGCGTCGCCCTCTCCTTCGCCTTGTCGGTCTGGGTGCTGATTCAGGTCGTGGGCGGGGCGCATTACAACGCCACGGTCTACACCTGGATGCAGGTCGGCGGCCTGAAGATGGACGTCGGCTTCCTGATCGACAGCCTCTCGGCGCTGATGATGGTGGTGGTCACCTTCGTCTCGATGTGCGTGCACATCTACACCATCGGCTACATGGCCGACGATCCCGGCTACCAGCGATTCTTCTCCTACATCAGCCTGTTCACCTTCAGCATGCTGATGCTGGTGATGAGCAACAACATGCTCCAGCTCTTCTTCGGCTGGGAGGCGGTGGGCCTGGTGTCGTATCTGCTGATCGGCTTCTGGTACACCAAGCCCACGGCCGTGTTCGCCAATATGAAGGCCTTCATCGTCAACCGCGTCGGCGACTTCGGCTTCATCCTCGGCATCGGCCTCGCCCTGGCCTACACCGGCAGCCTGAATTACACCGCCATCTTCGCCAAGGCCCCCGAACTGACCGCCTTGCATCTGCCCGGCACCGACTGGATGCTGATGAGCGTGATCTGCATCAGTCTGTTCATCGGCGCCATGGGCAAGAGCGCACAGTTTCCGCTGCATGTCTGGCTGCCCGACTCGATGGAGGGCCCGACGCCCATCTCCGCGCTGATCCACGCCGCCACCATGGTGACGGCGGGCATCTTCATGGTGGCGCGCATGTCGCCGCTGTTCGAACTGTCGAACACCGCGCTGTCCTTCATCATGATCATCGGCAGCATCACCGCCTTGTTCATGGGCTTTCTCGGTGTCATCCAGAACGACATCAAGCGTGTCATCGCCTATTCCACACTGTCCCAACTCGGCTACATGACGGTGGCGCTGGGCGCCTCGGCCTATTCCGTCGCCATCTTCCACCTCATGACCCATGCCTTCTTCAAGGCGCTGCTCTTCCTCGCCGCGGGTTCGGTCATCATCGGCATGCACCATGACCAGGACATCCGCCATATGGGCGGCCTGCGCAAATACATGCCCATCACCTGGATCACCTTCCTGATCGGAACCTTGGCGTTGATTGGCACGCCGTTCTTCTCCGGCTTCTATTCCAAGGACAGCATCATCGACGCGGTAGGCGCCAGCAACCTTGCGGGCTCCGGTTTCGCCACGTTCGCTGTCACCGCCAGCGTCTTCGTCACCGCGCTGTACAGCTTCCGGCTCTACTTCCTGGTCTTCCACGGCAAGGAGCGCTTCCGCGATTTGCCGGCACACGACGACCACGCCGATGACGGCCACGACCATCACCATGGCCCGCTGGAGCCGCACGAGTCCCCCTGGGTGGTGACCTTGCCCCTCATCCTGCTGGCCATTCCATCGGCCGTGATCGGCTACTTCACGATCCAGCCGCTGCTGTTCGGCGGGTTTTTCAACGGCGCCATCAGCGTCAATGCAGCAGCGCACCCGGCCATGACCGATCTGACCGAGCATTTCCACGGCCCCCTGCAGATGGCCTTGCATGCCTTCACCGCGTTGCCGCTGTGGCTGGCTGCAGCCGGCGTCGCGGTGGCTTATTACGGCTATATGGTGAACCTGGCTTTCCCCGCGGCCGTGGAGCGCATGTTCAAGCCGGTCTACGTCCTGCTGGACCACAAGTACTACATGGACTGGATCAACGAGAACATCATCGCCGCAGGCACGCGCCTGCTTGGCAAGGGTTTGTGGAAGGGTGCGGACGCAGGCCTGATCGACGGCCTGCTGGTCAACGGCACGGCGCGCGTGGTCGGCATCGCCGCTGGCCTGATCCGCCAATTGCAAACCGGCTATATCTATTACTACGCCCTGGCCATGATCGGCGGCGTGGTGGTGTTCATGTGGCTGTACGTTCCGGGCAAGCTGCTGTCCGGTTGGTTCATCCGATAAATCCAACAAGGCCTGCGGCTAACGTTCCAAACCTATGCAATCGCTCCCCTTGCTGAGCCTGTCCATCTGGACACCCATCGCCTTCGGTATCCTCATCCTGCTGCTCGGACGCGACACCAACGCCCTAGCCATGCGCTGGCTGGCGCTGGTCGGCGCCCTGGTCAGCCTGCTCGTCACCATCCCGCTGATCACCGGTTTCGACACCGCCTCTGCCAGCATGCAGTTTGTCGAGCGCGCGCCCTGGATCGAGCCGTTCAACATCCACTATCACCTCGGCATCGACGGCATCTCGCTGTGGTTCATCCCGCTCACCGCCTTCATCACCCTCATCACGGTGATCGCCGGCTGGCAGATCATCACCGAGCGCGTCGGCCTGTACATGGCGTCTTTCCTCATCCTCTCAGGGCTGATGGTCGGGGTGTTCTGCGCGCTCGACGGCATTCTGTTCTATGTGTTCTTTGAAGCAACGCTGATTCCGATGTACCTCATCATCGGCATCTGGGGGGGCCCGCGCCGGGTGTATGCGGCGTTCAAGTTTTTCCTCTACACGCTGCTCGGATCGCTGCTCATGCTGGTGGCGCTCATCTACCTCTACTTCCAGTCCGGCGGCAGTTTCAACATCCTCGACTGGTACACGGTGCCGCTGTCGAGTACGGCACAAATCCTGCTGTTCATCGCCTTCTTCTTCGCCTTCGCCGTGAAGATTCCCATGTGGCCGCTGCACACCTGGCTGCCCGATGCCCACGTCGAAGCGCCCACCGGCGGCTCCATCGTGCTGGCGGCCATCATGCTCAAGCTCGGCGCCTATGGTTTTGTGCGCTTCGTGCTGCCCATCGTGCCCGACGCCAGCCATGAACTCGCACCGGTCATCATCGCCCTGTCCATCATCGCCGTCATCTACATCGGCCTCGTCGCCATGGTGCAGACCGACATGAAGAAGCTGGTGGCCTACTCCTCCATCGCGCACATGGGTTTCGTCACCCTGGGTTTTTTCCTCTTCTCCGACCTCGGCGTGCAGGGCGGCCTGGTGCAGATGATTTCCCATGGTTTCGTCTCCGGCGCCATGTTCATGAGCATCGGCGTGCTGTACGACCGCATGCACACCCGCAATATCGTTGACTATGGCGGCGTCACCAGCAAGATGCCGCATTTCGCCGCCTTCGCCGTGCTGTTCGCCATGGCCAATGCCGGCTTGCCGGGCACCAGCGGCTTCGTCGGCGAGTGGATGGTCATTCTCGCCGCGGTGAAGAGCAATTTCTGGCTCGGCCTGCTGGCCGCGTCCACTCTGGTCCTGGCCGCCGGCTACACCCTGTGGATGGTCAAACGCGTGTTCTTCGGCCCGGTGGCCAACGACCATGTGGCCGCCTTGAAAGACATTGGCGCCCGCGAGTTCCTCATCCTCGGCCTGCTCGCCGCCGCCGTGCTGTGGTTCGGTCTGTATCCCAAATTCTTCACCGACCCGATGCAAGCCAGTGTCACCCAACTCCTGCAGCATGTGGCTGCCTCCAAACTGCAGTAAGGCGCTACACCCATGAACTGGATTGCGATCTATCCCGAGATCTTTCTGCTGGTCATGGCCTGCGTGATCATGCTGGCCGACCTGTTTTTCAAGGACGCGGATCACCGCCTGGCCTACGGCCTGACGCTGTTCACCTTGCTGGCTCTGGCGGTGACGAGCGGCGCCTACTACGCCTCCGGCCTCGACCTGTTCGCCATGCAGCGCATGGTCATCGTCGACCCCATGGCCATGCTGCTCAAGCTGTTCACCACCGTGGCCACAGGCATGAGCCTGATCTACGCCCGGCGCTACGCCCTCGACCGCGGCATGTGGGGCGGCGAACTGTTCAGCCTCTCGCTGTTCGCGCTGCTCGGCCAGTTCATCATGATCTCCGGCAACAACCTGCTGGTCATCTACCTCGGCCTCGAACTGCTGTCCTTGTCGCTGTATGCCCTGGTGGCCTTGCGGCGCGACTCGGCCCTGGCCACCGAGGCGGCGATGAAGTATTTCGTGCTTGGCGCGCTGGCCTCCGGCTTCCTGCTCTATGGCATGAGCATGATCTATGGCGCCACCGGCTCGCTCGACCTGGCCGTGGTCTTCAAGACCATTGCGCTGGAGCCGCTCAGCCGCGCCGCGCTGGTCATGGGCGTCGTCTTCATCGTCTCCGGTCTGGCCTTCAAGCTCGGCGCCGCGCCGTTCCACATGTGGATACCCGATGTCTACCAGGGAGCCCCCACCGCGGTGGTCCTGCTGGTGGGGGGCGCGCCCAAGCTTGCGGCTTTCGCCATGACCATCCGGCTGCTGGTGGAGGGTTTGTTCCCGCTGGCGATGGACTGGCAGCAAATGCTGGTGGTGTTGGCGGTGCTGTCCATCGTCGTCGGGAACTTCGCCGCCATTGCGCAGACCAACCTCAAGCGCATGCTGGCCTACTCCACCATCGCGCAAATCGGTTTCATGCTGCTGGGCCTGCTCTCGGGCATGATCAACGGCAACGGCATTTCCGCCTCGGTCGCCTACAGCGCGGCCATGTTCTACCTCGTCATCTATGTCCTCACCACGCTCGGCACCTTCGGTGTCATCATGTTCATGGCTCACCAGGGCTTCGAAGCCGAAGACATCCGCGACTTCGCCGGCCTCGGCAAATCCAATCCCTGGCTTGCCGGCATCATGACCTTCCTCATGTTCTCACTCGCCGGTCTGCCGCCCTTCGCCGGGTTCTACGCCAAGTTCGAAGTGCTCTCCGTGCTGCTCGCCACCGGCCGTGTCTGGTTGGTGGTGCTGGCCGTGGTGCTTTCGGTGGTCGGTGCCTACTACTACCTGCGCATGGTCAAGACCATGTATTTCGACCAACCCACACGCGAGCACCGCGTTCAGGCGTCGCCCGTGGCCTGGGTCCTCATGTCCCTGAACGGCCTGGCCGTGCTGGGGCTCGGCATCCTGCCCGGTGGCCTGATGACCCTGTGTTATCAAGCCATCGCCAACACCCTGCATTGAGCCGGGCATCCTTTCGGAATTCTCATCATCATGCAATCCTCCGCCGTCTGGCTGGTCCTGGTGCTCGCCCTCATCGGCGCCAACCTGCCGTTTTTCTCCAATCGCTTTTTTCTCGTATTCCCGCTGAAGAAGCCGAAAGGCTGGTTCGTGCGCTTGGCTGAAGTCATCGTGATGTATTTCATCGTTGGCGGTGTCTCGCTGGCGCTGGAATCGCGGTTGGGCCAGATCTACCCGCAGAAATGGGAGTTCTACGCCGTCTCGGCCTCCATGTTCCTGGTGCTGGCCTTTCCCGGCTATGTGCTGCGCTACCTCTCGCGTCGCATCGAAGACTGAATCCGCGAGCCTCGCAAGCCCGCCATGAGCCAAGCCGAGCATCCCGACCTGCAGGAAACCCCGGTCGCGACCGAGCCGGTGTTCGATGGCCATTTTCTCCACGTCCAGCGCGACACCGTCAGACTTCCCGACGGTGCGCTCGCCACACGCGAGTACATCAAGCACTCGGGCGCGGTGATGGTCATACCGCTGCTGGACAACGGCAGTGTGCTGATGGAGCGGCAATGGCGCACGCCCATGCGCCGGGTGATGATCGAATTTCCCGCTGGCAAGCTCGATGCCGGCGAAAGCTGGCAAGCCTGCGCCCGGCGCGAGCTGCGCGAGGAAACAGGCTACAGCGCCGCTGAGTGGGCCTACATCGGCATCATCAACAACGCCATTTCCTATTCCGACGAAGCCATCCACCTGGCTTTTGCGCGCGGCCTCACCCCCGGCCGCCAACAACTCGACGCGCATGAATTCCTCGACGTGTTCGAAGCCTCGGCCGCCGACGTGCTGGGCTGGGTCCGCGAAGGCAGCATCACCGACGTGAAGACCGTGATCGGCGCCTTCTGGCTGGACAAGCTCTTGTCCGGCGCCTGGGAACTGCCTTGGCAGCGTCTCGACGGTCAGATCTGAACCCGAGCCGAGTCGATCCGACCGTCGGGTAAGACGCGGCGCATGGCGCTGCGTCCATCCTTGCCGCCCCGACCTGGGCTCGCGTCCCCAGGTGAAACAAAATGCAACAATGAGCGGACGTTCACGTTTCGCTCCCCATGCCCATCCTTGCCTTCGGTCTTCTGTTCGGCTGCTGGCTGCAAATGCAGCAGCCCCGGCTCTGGCCTGAAGACTTCTATGGCGCTTTGGCAGGCGCCGCCATCCTGGCGTTATCTGGCTTGCTGGCGGCGCGGCTTCGCAACAACGGGCAGATGGCTCAGCCGGCTCACATGGACCCACTGAGCGCCGTTTCCGAATCGCGCCAGAACAATGTCTGGCGCTGGTTTCAAACGGTCCTGATGTTCGCCTCGGCCGCAGCCCTGGGTTATGGCACCACAGGCTGGCGCGCCACCGGGGTACTGGCCGACCGCCTGGCGCAGCCCTTGTGGGGCCAGGTGGTCTTGGTCGAGGGCGTGGTGCAAAGCTTGCCGGTGCGCCGTGCCAATGGCACCCGTTTTGTCTTCAGACCGCTGCATGCGGCCGCCGGCATGCCCTCGCGCGTCATGGTCTCCTGGCATGCGCCACGCCAGCGGCCTGGTCCTGCCGACGCCCCGGCGCAAACCAGCCCGGGGAGCGGCCAAGGGGCGGACCAGGCTCCCCAGGTCCATCCCGGCGAAGTCTGGCGCCTGCCGCTGCGCTTGAAGCCGGTGCATGGCGCGGCCAACCCGGCGGGCTTCGATGCCGAGCTGTGGTTGTTCGAGCAGGGCATAGGCGCCACGGCCACGGTCAGCCAGGCGCGGCGTTTCGAGCCCCCCAAGGCACTCGGCCATTTGCACGACGGCGCCGACCTCGCCTTGCAATCGCTGCGCGACCGCTTGCGCGCACGCATCGATGCGGCGCTCGCGGGCAATCCGCAGGCAGGCACCATCGCCGCCCTGGCGCTGGGGGACCAGGCGGCCATTGCGTCGCGCGAATGGACCATCTACCGCATCACCGGGGTCGCCCATCTCATGAGCATTTCGGGCCTGCACATCACCATGCTGGCATGGCTGGCGGCATGGCTGGCCGGCTTCGTCTGGCGCCGCACGGCCCATCTGCGCCACCCGGGGCCGCTGTGGCTGCCCACGCCCACGGTGGCCGGGGTGTTCGGCCTGCTGGCGGCCACCGCCTACTGCCTGCTGGCGGGTTTCGGTGTGCCGGCCCAACGTACCTTGCTGATGCTGGCGGTCGGGCTGTCGCTGCGCATGTCCGGCCTGCGCATCAGCTGGCGGCAGACCCTGTCCTGGGCGCTGCTTGCCGTGTTGTTGTGGGACCCTTGGGCGCTGATGCAGGCCGGTTTCTGGCTGTCGTTCTGCGCCGTGGGCATCTTGTTCCTGGCCGACCCGGCCAAGCCGCGCCTGGAGGCTGCGGGCCCGTCGGAGCCCGCCATGCCGGCCCCAGCGATGGCCGCCCCCGTGCCGTCGCGCCTGCGCACGCTGGCGCATGGGGCTTGGTCGCGACTGCGCGCCGCGGGCCGTTCGCAATGGGCCGTGACCCTGGCGCTGGCGCCGCTCACCCTGCTGTTCTTCCAGCAGATCGCCATCCTGTCGCCGCTGGCCAATGCCGTCGCCATTCCTGTGGTCACGCTTTGGGTGGCGCCGCTTGCCGTGTTGGGCTTGCTCCTGCCTGCTCCCCTGGATGCCTGGGTGTGGCAGGCGGCAGCCTGGGTGCAAGCCGGCTTGGCCCGCGTGCTGGCCGAGTTGGCGAGCTGGCCGCAGGCGCAGTGGCATGCGGCTGCGCCGGAATGGCCGGCGCTGGTGCTTGCCGCCCTCGGCGTGCTGGCCTTGGTGCTGCCCTGGCCCTGGCGCCTGCGTGCGCCAGGGCTTGCGCTCATCATCCCCTTGCTGCTGAACCCGGGACAACGCCCGGCCGAGGGCCATGTCGAAGCCTGGATCGCCGATGTCGGGCAGGGCATGGGCATCATCGTGCGCACCGCGCGCCACACCCTGCTGTTCGACACCGGGCCGACGCTCGGCCTGCAGAGCGATGCGGGCGAGCGCGTGCTGTTGCCGCTGCTGCACACGCTGGGCGAGCGGCGGCTCGACCGCGTCGTGCTCAGCCATGCCGACAGCGACCACATCGGCGGCGCGGCGTCGATCGCACGCGCCTATCCCGGTACGGCCGCCGTCAGCTCGGTCGCGGCCGAGCGCGTGCTGGCCATGGGTTACGCCAGTGCCCAGCCCTGCGTCGCCGGCATGCGCTGGGCTTGGGACGGCGTCGACTTCCAACTGCTGCATCCGGCCGCCGCCGACCCCGCGCCAGCGCAGCGCACCAACGCGCATTCGTGCGTGCTGCGCGTGGCCAGCAGGCATGGCAGCCTGCTGCTCACGGGCGACATCGAACGCGCACAGGAGCGAGCCCTGGCCGCCGGGCCGGCAGCGGACGCGCTCGGCGTCGACTTGCTGCTGGCAGCGCATCACGGCAGCAAAACCTCGTCCAGCGCCGAATTTCTGCAGGCCGTGGCGCCGCGCCTGGTTGCCGTGCAAGCGGGGTTCATGAACAGCTACGGCCATCCGCATGCGGACGTGCTGCAACGCTACGCCGACCTCGGCCTGCCGGTGCAACGCACCGATCGAGCCGGCGCCTTGGTGTGGCGCGACGAGCGTCCGGCCGAGCTTGAATCGTGGCGCGCAAAGTGGCCGCACTACTGGCAGCTGCCATGGCCGCAAGCATCCGCGCCGCAACGGCTCAGCGACACGGCCCCGCCCGCCCAGGCCATGGCAGCCGGTCTTGGCGCGGGAGGGCAGGCGACCGACTGATGACAGCCCCTGCTCGCAGCCCGGGTTTCATCGTTGGCTGCGCGTATCGCTTCGGCTTGGAATAATGGCGTGATGCGCCCACATGTCAAACTTGATTTCAACACGCTGCTCCTGCTCATCCTGCCGCCCTTGCTCTGGGCTGGGAACGCCGTGGTCGGGCGCCTCATGGTGGGGCAGATTCCGCCGCTGGCGCTGAGCTTTGACCGCTGGTTCCTCGCCTTGCTGGTGGCGTTGCTGTTCACCGGCCCCGGTTTGTGGCGCCAGCGTGCGCTGCTGCTGCAGCACTGGAAGCCGCTCGCCCGCATGGGGTTTCTCGGCGTGGCCTGCTACAACTCGCTGCAGTATGTGGCGCTGCACACGACCACCCCGCTGAACGTCTCGCTCATCACCTCGGCGGCACCCGTGTTCATCCTGCTGACCGGCGCGGTGTTCTACCGCGAAGCGATCGGTCCCGCATCGTGGTGGGGCGCGGCGCTGTCGGTGGCCGGGGTGGTTGTCGTGGTGACCAAGGGCCAGATCGACCATCTGCTGCGGTTGCACCTGGCCACGGGCGACCTCATCATGTTGCTGGCCGTGTTCCTCTGGGGTTTCTACACCTGGGAGTTACGCCGCCGCCCGCTGGGGCTGACCCCCTTTGCCTCGCTCACCGTGCAAATGGCCTGGGGCAGCCTGTTCATCGCGCCGTTCGCCGCGTTCGAGCATTGGGGCCTGGGGGAAAGCACCCACTGGGGAACGCCGGTGGTGCTGGCCATCGGCTATGCGGCCCTGTTGGCCTCGCTGCTGGCTTATGTCTGCTGGGGCACGGCAGTGGCCCGCACCGGGGCGCAGATTCCGGCCTATTTCGGCAACCTGGCGCCGGTGTTCGCCGCCGTGCTGTCCTATCTGTTTCTGCACGAAGGCATCGCGCTCTACCACCTGATCGGCGCGGCGCTGATCTTCGCCGGCATCCATGTCGCCTTGCGTGCGCGGCCCCGCGCGGTGCCGGCGGTTTGAACCCGGGCGCAAGTCCGTTGCAGCGCGGCTGCAGCCTTCAGGGGTCGATGACCGCCGCGCAAAGGTCGGTGGGAGCGGCGGCCGCATGGCCGACGACGGGCACCATCTTGATGCCGGCGGACGCCACGCGGCAGGGCGCGGCCAACACGCCGCAGCCTGACAGGGTGATGCTTGTCAACAAAACGGCGGCGAGGGGTTTGAGGAGTGCTGCAAGGTTCATCCGTTTCATCCTGGGGGAGAGTGCCGCGCAAGGTTCATGCTTGCTCCATTGCTGCTCAGCCCTGCGCGGCGGCCATGGCTGCATTCCCCAGTTCGATCACGGCCAAGGCGTAGAAGGCCGAATGGTTATAGCGGGTCACGGCGTAGAAATTGTCCGTGCCGAGAATGTAGTCGGGCTTGGCGCCGGCGTTGGGCAGTTGCACCACCGCCAGCTTGCCCGCATAGGCCAGCACCTGCGGCAGCAGCGGCAGGCCGGCATCTTGCAAGTCCTGCGCACTGAAGCTCGGCGCGATGTCGGGTGCCAGCAGTTTAGCGAGCGTGTCCGGGGCGATGCTGCTGGGCACCAGCAACTGAAAATGGGTGGGCTGCCCCGCCGTCCAGCCATGGCCTGCCAGGTAGTTGCCGACGCTGCCGATGGCGTCGGCCGCGCTGTTGATGATGTCCACCTTGCTGCCGCCCTCGAAGTTCAGCGCATAGCGCAAGATGTTGCCCGGCATGAACTGCGGCATGCCGATGGCGCCGGCGTACGAGCCCTTCACCTGCGTCGCGTCGAAGCCGCTGCCGCGGCACCACAGGAAGTAGTCGCCGAGCTGGCTGGCAAAGTAGCTGCTGCGGTCTTTGGGCGCGGCGGCCGGGAAGTCCAGCGCCAGCGTCGCCAGGGCGTCGAGCACGCGAAAGCCACCCATATTGCGGCCGTAGATCGTCTCCACCCCGAGAATGCCGACGATGACGCTGCGCGGCACGCCGAAGCGGCTCTCGGCCTTGCGCAGCCAGACGTCGAATTCCTGCACGAAGTCAGATCCCGCGCCAATGCGCATGGGCTCGACGAAACGGCTGCGGTACACCCGCCAGTTCTTCTGCTCCGGCCGCCCCGGAATGATGAGCCGCGCCACCGCGGGCTGGAACTGCGCCTGGTCGAGCTGGCTGGCGATCCACGACGCATCCAGCCCGGTCTGCTGCGCCAATTGCGCGGCCAGCGCAGCAGCGCGCGGCGCGTCGGCATAGTTCAAGGCTGGCGAGCTGCCGCCGGCGCTCGAGCCGGGGGCGGCTTGAGCATGCGCCCGGCCCTGGAGCCAGGCGCCGCCCAGCAGGCCGCAGCCGGCGAGCAGCGCCAGACGGCGGGATGGAAGGGCAGGGGCTGGCCTAGGGAGCCGGGCGGATGATGGAGCCATGGCGGGGCGAAAAATGACGGGTTCAGTGTAACGAGGGCTGCGTCCGGCGCCACGCGGCCGAGACGCCCACGGCAACGCCTGGATCGAACGGCTGCAACCGGTTCATGAGCCTTGCAGCATGAAGGTCTGATATTCCAGTCGGCGGAACAGGCGCTGCACCAGCACCAGGCCGGTGATCAGGGTGATGAGCAGGGCCACGGCGAAGCCGTAGCCGAACCACTCGGCGCCCAGCGTGATGGACACGCGGCTGAAGACGAGGTTGAGCGCGGTCAGCAGCGCGGTGATGAACACCACCTCGCGACGGCGGTCGAGGTAGAAGAACACGTTCAGCACGGCCAGCAGCAAGACCTGGAAGCTGGCGGCCACCGCCTGCACCAGGAACAGCGGGATGTACAGATCGCTGATGCCTATGGCGTGGAACAGCGGCCCGACGAAGGTGTAGAGCGCCAGCAGGGTGATGGCCTGCACTTTGATGATCTGGTAGATGCCCTCGCGCACGGTGTCCTGCATGCGGTCGTGGAAGCGAACGATGTCCTGCAGCGCACCGCCGGCGCGCACCGCGGTGTAGAACTTGTCGTACCACTCGACGAAATCGGTTTCGAACTTCACCAGGAACACGCCCATGCCCGGAATCACGCACAGGTAGGCGAGGAACACCGGCAGGTCGTAGATCGTGGAGGCGCGCAGCGGGCCGATGACCACGTTGGAGGTTTGGGGCGTGTACCAGAACACCAGCTTGTCGGCCCACACGCCCAGGTTGTAGAGCGTGCCGCCGGCCAGCAGCGAGGGGAACATGGAGCCGCGCTTGAAGCAGTCGAGCGTGATCGGGCGGGTGGGCGGAAAGTTGCGCAGCACCAGCCACATCATGGCCGTCCACATGAGGAACTGGCCGCCGAGAAAACCCGCCAGCAGGCCTTCCAGCCCCCAGCCCCGCAACAGGTAGGACTGCAGCACCGAGAGCCCGTAGCCACCTGCATACAAGGCGAGGATCGCGCGGTATTGCTTGAGCCCGGAGAGAAACACCGTGACGATCCAGATGTCGCACAACAGCGGCAAGCCGCCGGCAAGCAGCACGCGGTACAAATTGCTTTCGCGCGGAAACAGGAACAGCGCGGCCATCCAGCCCAGTGTCCCGGCCACGGCCGTGCTGATCAGCAGCACGCCGAGAAAGGCCGGGGCGACCTCTTCCCGGCGCTTGGCGTACAGGGCGTCGGCCACCCAGCGGGTGAAGCCGAGTTGCAGGCCGCCGGAGAGCACCAGCGAACTCATGATGAGATAGGTGACGGTCACCTGGAACTGGATGATGCGGTCGTTGGGCAGCACCACGCCCAGCGAGAGCAGGCCGGTGACGATGAGCCCGAGAATGGAGAACACCCACGGCCCGGAACTGATGATGGAGGCATAGCTGTAGGCGCGCAGCAGGCCGATGTAGGACTGGCTGCGCAACAGCTTGCGCAACTCGAAGCCGATGCCGGCCATCAGCCGCTCCCCGCGCCCTGCGCATTGCTGCCAATGCCGGGGCTGGTGGTGTCGGGGTTGGCCAGCGGGGGGCGGTCCGCTGCGATCCCGGCATGCGGGATGTCATCCGCCTTGGCGGCCTTTGCCGCTTGCGGGATGCGGCCTTCGCGCAGTGCGGTGGCAACAGTGCCGCGTGCGGGCGGAGCTGTGCCGGCGGCACGGTCGCTGCGCGCCAGCGCGTCCTCGTACACCGCGCGGTACTTGGCGAACATGATGGGCTGGGTGTAATAGCGCTCGACCCGGGCAATGGCCGCGGCCTGGGCCCGGGCATAGGCGGCCGGGTCGGACAGCAACGCGGTGCAGGCCTCGCCCAGGGCCTGGGCATCGGCGATGCCGACCACGGCGCCGGCACTCCCCAGGGCCTCGTCTTCCGGGCCCAGGCCGTCGATGAGCTGCCTGCACGAGCCGACGTCGGTAGTCACGGCGGGCACGCCGGCGGCATAGCCTTCGAGCAGCACCAGCGGCAGCGCCTCGCTGATGGACGACAGCACCACCACCCCCACTTTGGGCAGCAGCTCGACCAGCTTCTGGAAACCGAGGAATCGGAGCCGATCGCCCAGTTCCAGGCTGTCGGCCAGCTCGCGGCACTCGCGCGCATAGTCGGGGTGCTCATCCTCCGGGCCGGCGATCCAGCCCTCCAGGCCGGGCATGCGGCCGCTCGCCACGCGTACGGCGCGGATGAAGGTTTTCACATCCTTGATGGGCACGACGCGGCCGATCAGGCACATCACCGCCGGCGGTTGTGCCGCGCGCTGGCTGCGGCTGGCGGCGAGCGGCGGCACATTGATGCCGTTGGCCACCAGGCAGGTGGTGGCCGGCTCCGCGCCATCGGCCAGCTGGCGCAGGCGGTTGGCCTCGTACAGCGCAATCACCGGATCGGCGGCGTCGTAGCACATGCGACCGAGCGACTCGAACAGCCGGATCCACAGCGCGCGGAAATAGCCCGCTTCGCCGGCATTGCGTTCCAGCACCGGCATGTTGTCGCTGATCCACTGCGCCGAGAACAGGTCGATGCGCCGCTCCTTGGTGTAGATGCCGTGCTCCGAGAGGATGAGCGGCCGGCCGGTGATCCGTGCCAGCACCGCGCCCAGATAACCCGCATAGCCGGTGGAGATGGTGTGATAGCTGCGCGCCGCGGGCAGGGTGCGGGCCAGCGCCGCCAGGGTCCAGATGGGCGTGTGCATGGTGCGCACGGTCCAGAAATAATCGACGAAGGACGGATCGGTGCAGCGCTCCAGGTACTGCTCGGTCAGGTAGCTCCAGGACTGCTTGGAATGCAGGAAATACTGCAGATCGAGCCGGCCCTCCATCGCCAGCAGGCTTTGCTCCAGCACCTGCGCGCGCGCGTCGCGGCCAGCGTCGGCACCGTCTCCCGGTTCGCGCAACTGCGCGTGCAGCTTGCGCACCAGCTCGGCCGTGGCCCGGTCTCCCTGGCTGCCGCGTGGTTTGGGCAGGACTTCCTCGCTGAACAGGTAATGCTCGGTCAAGCCCACCACATTGGATGGCAGCTTGTAGCGCGCCTCGCCATAGTCCTCCCGGCGCGAGCCGAGAAAGCACAGGTGAAAGCGCAGCTCGGGAAAGCCGTTGATGATCTGGTGCACCCAGCTCGACACCCCGCCCGAGACATAGGGGTAGGTGCCTTCGAGCAGCAGCATGACGTCGATTGCGGGTTGTCCTGCTTCCTTGGTCATGCCTTTTCTTCCATCGGAGACCACAGGCGGACGATAGAGCGCAGGCGCGGAGCGACCTGGATGTTTCGAAGTTGCCCCAGGATGGCACCGACCGCGGTGTAGTTGCGATGCTTCCAGGCCAGTTCGGCCGCATAAGGCACCCATACCGAAGGGCTGGAGTTTTCATCGAGCAGCAGCAGCGTGTTCTGGGCATTCTCCAGGTCATCCCTAGCCATGCTCAGCCGTAGCCGCAGCATCAGCAGAGTCGGGTCGTCAGGCTGCGCTTTCAAGGCCAGATTGGTGTAGTACCAGGCTTGGTCCAAAGCAAATTTGCGCAAGTCACCCTGGGCAAGACCCTGGTAGATGAATTCCATCTGCAACTCGGCGACGCGCCGAGCGGCATGCGCCAAGGTGTTGCCGCTGGCGCCCCTTGCTTGCAGCGCGTCGAGATCTCTCTGCGCTTCCTGCAAGTCGGCGGTGAGGCGCTGCTCCCAATTGCTGGCGATGCCATAAGCCAACAGGCGGATTTCCTCGTCCCCATCTCCCAGCAGGCTGCGCAGCAGCGGCAGGGCCAGCCGCGCCGGCATGTCGCGCATCGCCAGCACGGCACGAATGCGCTGTTGCGTTGGTGCCTTGCCATTCGCTGCGATCCGTGCAATTTGCCCGACCGGCAGGACGTCGATGACTTTGTCCAATTGCGGGTCAATGCCGTAGATCTCGAGTTGCGGCGCCTCGCGCACCGCGTCCTCGTTGCGCACCCGGCGCGGGCGCAGCATCGCCAGGCGCGACGCCAGCAGCAAGCCCACCACGCCCACCAGCGGGAACAACAGCGCCAGCACGAACACCAGCAGCAGCGACAGCATCCGCGGCCGGCGCAGGCTCGCGGGCAAGGTCCGCCAGACCAGCCAGCTGGCCGCCGCCGAGGCCCCGGCATGCAGCAGCCAGAACCCGAGAAAGGCGGCATTTCCATGTGAGCCCAGCAGCCACAGCGCGGCCGACTCCATCGACAGCGAGAGGGCGATCAGCTTGTAGAACTGGAGCAGATTCATGGTGTTCGGGTGGGCTCAGAGGGTGTGAATGAATCCGGCGTGGCCGAGCAGGGCGCCCAAACGGTTCCAATCAAGGCGCCAAGCACAGCCGTGCCTGACGGCACGGCGCGCATTGGCAACGCCGAGTGGGGCCGTTTGGGCGGGATGAGCGGGCATGGTGGATTTGTTCACACCCTCTCAGAGCAGCTGCATGCGCTGGTGCAAGGCGGCGTAGTCGGCGGCGTGGCGCACCGGGTAGAAGTCCACCCCCAGGGTCTGGCTGGGCTGGTCGAAGCGCGCAAGAATTTGCTCCAGCGCATCGATCATCTGGCGTCGATAGGTGGTCAGGCTGGCGCCGCTGATGATGGGCAGCAGCACCGCCAGAACCAGATGGCCTTTGGCCGTTTGCAGCCGCCACCAGCTGCTTTCCGGCGGCTGCAGGCCGGAGAATTCGTCCAGCACGCTTTCGCTCAGCCGCGCCTGCCCCATCCACAGGGCGCAATAGCTGCGCAGGCCCGAGGCCTTGTGCAGCGCCGCCAGATGCGCCCATTCCTGCTGCATGCCGATGGGCGATGCCGGCCACACCGCGCGCACATCCTCCACCAGCAGTTCCAACTGGGTGAAGTCGGCGTAGGACGCGGCCAGCACCTGCAGGCGGCGCAGATTGATGTCGTCGAAAGCCATGAAGGGCATGGTGTGCACCGCCAGCAGCGCGTCCACCTCCTCGAACAGGTCCAGCCGCAGCGGCGCCGCGAACACCCATTGGTTGTAGTTCGGATCGGCCAGCCCAGCCTGGGCGATGTGGGCGATTTCGTGGGTTTCCAGCACATGCTCGATCAGGGGATGCATCGTGTCCAGCCTGGGCAGGTTCTTGCCCAGGCGCGCCACCGGCGTCCAGTGGGCATCGCCGCTGCGGCGCACGAAGATGCCGGCCTCGATCAGGCGGCAGGCCTGGCTCAGCAGTTGCAGCAGGGCGCCCGGGTCGGGCAGGGCGGCAACGGCGCGACTGCCGCTCGCCGGCGCGCTGCGCGCCTGCACCAGGCGGCGCCGCAGGTCGAGCAGGGCGTCGCGCAGGGTCATGGGTCGATCGGTGAGCTCCTGCTCCAGCGTGGCGAGCGACTCCTTCACGACGAACAACCGGCGCTTGGTGCGCTCCAGCCGTGCCGTCAGGTTCCGCTGGATTTCACGGTGGCGCACGGATTGCACCTTGTAGGCCGAGCCGAACTCGCCGAGGATGAGGCTGACCAGGGCGCCACCGAGAAAAAACTCCCCTGGGAAGATCGCCAGGTCGGGGCTGAGGAACTGGGCCCACATGCCGCCATACAGCGCCACCCCGAACAGGCCGTAGCCCGCGCCGTAGCGCACCGCGGCGAGCCAGGGCCCGAACCAGATCCAGGGGAAGCCGGCATGCAAACCCAAGGGGTCTTGCGGGTTGATGCGCCAGCTCAGGTAAAGCGCCAGTGCCGGCAGGGCTGCGCTCTCCAGCGCGGCGATGAGCCGATCGGCCTGTGCATTGGGCCGCCAGATGCGCAGCGCCCGCACCAGCCCCAACCAGGGGGATGTGCGCTGCGGTTGCAGCCGGCGCGTGATGCGGGCACGCAGGCGGGCGATGCGGCTCATGGGCGACGGGAATCGGGCGCGGCGCGGGCGCGGGTCAGGATCGGCTCAAGCCCGCATCAGGGGCGTGCCGCCGCCGGGGAGGCAGGGGGTTCGGCGCCTGGTGCCGCGGACCGATTGCCGGACGCACTGGCGGGCAGCTTGGGCGTGGCCGTGGCCTGCACCTGCAGCCCGCCCAGCAGCGCAGCAATCTGCGCCTGACCCACCGCGGCCAGCGCCTGGTAACCCCAGCCCGAGCGCGCGCCCGCGGCGGACCACACCACCTGGCCGTTGTTCACGTCGCTGATCTGCAGGGTCAGCCCCACCGCAGGCTCACTGTCCACCCCGGTCTTGTAGCGCCATTCGGTGACGGTGCCCGACAGCGCGTAGCGCGCCCCCTCGTTGCGGGCCCAGTCCAGCGTCTGGGTGCTGGAGGCGGCGGGCTGCGCTTCCAGCGGGTTGTCGCTCGGCGCCTGGGGGTAGACCAGCACGTGCGTCAGTCCCTTTTGCCGCAGCAGCGCCACCGTGATGGCCTGCGCCCGCTCCTGCACCTGCGGCGTTTCGGTGGCGTTGACGAAGGGCAGCACGGCCAGCTTGTCCTGCGCCGCCAGCCGCAAGGACTGGGTGGGCGTGGACGTGGTGGCGCAGGCGGCCAACAAGAGGCTGAGGCTGGCGGCGATCCAGAAGCGGGTGGCGTGCATGGCGGACTCCTGATGAAATGGGCGGTGGGCGCGTATGTCGGTGCGGGTCATGTCGGGGTGCGGTGGACGGGGGGCGGGTTGCGATCAGGGGCCGAACCAGATGCGGTATTGCAAACTCCATTGCCGCACCAGCCCCGTGGTGTTTTGTTGGCGTTGATAGTGCACGGAGAGCTGGTCGCCGCCGAACACCGGGCCCTGCAGCCCGAGGTCGACGCCGGTGGTGTTGCCGAGCCGGCGCGAACGCAGCAAGTCCAACTCGCCGAAGGGCAGCCAGTGCGCACTGTAGCGGTCTGCCACGAGTTGGTTGAAGGCGAAACCCACGCCCACGGCGTCGTCGCCGGCGGGAACGAAAAAGCCGGCCGCGGGCGGCAGCCCGCTCGGGTCGATGCCGGCGTAAGACGGCTGCGGCGCGCCCGTGGCGCTGAACTGGTTGCTGTAGCCCAGCAGCTTCAAGGCCAGATCGGGCTCGCCCTGGCGCAGCCACACACCGGCCTGCGCCTGCAGGCTGCGACCCGAGCCGAGGCTGTCGCCCTGGCGGGTGGAATACTCCGCCACGCTCTGGCTGACGCTGGCCCAGAAGCGGCCGACGTTCTTGCTCAGGCTGATCTGCAGGCGATTGCGCCGCCCGGCCACCAGCAGCGCGCCGGTTTCATCGGCCACGGCGTGGCGTTGCAACTGGGCCTGCGCCTGCACCCCGCCGGGCAGTGGAAAGGCGGCGTCGAGTTGCAGCGGCGTGATGCTTCCCAGCGCGCTGTTATGGCCGAGGCTGGCGCCCAGATGCAGCGCACCGTCGTGCCATTGCAGGCCGGCCTGGGCATCGCGCCACTGGCCGGGCAGGCCGGTGATGATGCTGGCATCGCGGCTGGACAGGTGCTGCCTGCTCACGCCGAGTTGCAGCTTCAGGCGCGGGGTCAGGGTGAGGCTTTGCTGCAGGATCGGCCCATCGCGCTGCACGGCATCGGTCTGCTGGCTGGCGTAGCGCACGGTGCTGCGATCCGCCAGGTCGAGGTGTCGTTGCGCGTTCTGTTGCGCCAGCGCCTGCAGCGCGGCGCTGGCGCGGCCTTGCGCCGCGGCCTGCTCCAAGGCCTGGTCGGCCTGCGCCAGGGCTTGCATCGGGTGGCCGGCAGCGCGCAGCGCCTCGGCGCGGTCGATCGCATCGAGCCGCTCGCCGGCGCCCTGGTCGAGCAGGCGGCGCACCTGCTCGCGGTCGCCCTCTTGCAGCGCGATTTGCAGCGCCACCGATTGCCGGTCCGCCGGGCTGAGCACGGCGCGCGCCAGCCACCAGCGCGCCGGGGCCGTGGTGTCGAGTCGCAGCAGCCAGTCGGCGATGGCGGCATCCGCCTGCCGTTCGTGCTGCAGTTCCTGGCGCTGCCCTTGCTGCGCCGACGCGGGCGCCGCGCCAGTCCTGCCGGGCCGCAGCCGGGCCCGCAACATGGCGATGAGTTGTTGCTGCCGCTGCACCGAAGTGCGGCCCGGGGACAGGCGCAATGCGGCCAGCAAATGATCGAGCGATATGGCCGTTCCCGGCTTGCCAGCCGCCGACTGCGGCGGCGGCTGGCGCAGCAACTGCCAGGCCTGGTCATAGACCACGCGGGCGCGGGCGTCGTCGCCGGCCCGGCTGAGCAGGTCGGCGGCATTCATCAGCCACAGCGGGTCGTGCCGCTTGCGCGGGTAGAACTGGGCATTGAGCTGCAGCGCCAGCGGCAAATCGCCCAGCGCCTGGGCGGCGGCGGCCAGCACCTCCTGGCCGTCGGTCCTGCCGCGAAGCTGGGGCGCGTAACGCTCGAAAGCGCGGCGGAGTTCGCTGCGCCGGTTCATGTCGAGCAGCATCCAGAGCAGGGTGATCTGGTCGTCGCGGTTGTTCGGTGCCAGGCGCACGGCGGTGCGCGAATCGGCCAGCGCCTCGTCACGCCGGCCCAGCGCCTGCCAGACCTGCGCGCGCGCCGCATACACCCGCGCGTCTTGCCGCAGCGCCGCGCCCACCTCGCCTTGCATCACGGTGCGCTGCCAGCGCTGCAAACCGCTCAGGCTGGGCAGCTTGACCAGCGCCTGCAGCCATTGCAAGGCCAGCTCCTTGTGCGGCGCGGTCTGCCAGGCCTGGGGCAACAGCGCCAGCGCCGCGGCCGGGCCATGCAGACGCTGGGTGAGGACGATGAAGCGCTCCACCTGGTAGGGCTTCATGTGACGGCGCAGCGCCGGTGTGTCCCACAGCGTGGCGTAGGCAGCCAGCGCCGGGGCGGATTGGCCGAGATCCCAGTCGAGGTCGGCCAGCAGCCCCTGCCGAGTGGCGCGCAGATCGTCCGGCCCCAACGCCTGCTGGGATTGCTCCAGCACGCTGCGGGCCGTCTCGAACGCGCCGGTTTGCAACAGCGCCAGCGCGTCGTCGATGCTGGCGCGCAAGTCCAGCGCCTTGAGCTTCAGTCCCTGGGCATAGGCCGCCAGCGACGCCTGGGTCTCCCCCAGGTTGCCGAGCAGCCAGGCCAGCGCACCGAACAGTTGCGGGTGCGCCGGTGCCGCCAGCCGCAGCACCGCCGCCGCCTGCTGGGGATACCCCTGGTTTTCCAGCGCCTGGGCGTATTGCAGCCAGTCATTGGCCCGCATGCCACCCTGGCGGGCGCGGGCTTCCCAGTAGGCGATCTGGCCGCTGGACGAGGACAGCATGCCGGCCAGGCGGCGCACATTGCTCAGCGCCTCGGCGGTGATGCGCTGACGCAGCAGGGCCATCCATTGCTGCATGGTGGCGTCGGGCTGGCCGCTCCATTCCAGCACCTGGGCGCGCCGCTCTTCCCAGACGCGGCGCCGGCCGGGCGCTTGTGCCGCTGGCGTGGCGCCGGTGCCGGCGAGCACGGCGTTGGCCAGATGCAGTGCGCCGGGCAAGTCGCCGTCGGCCAGCAGCAGGCGCCAGGCCAGTTCGGCTTGAGCCGGGCTCAGGGCATGGCCGAGTTGGGCAGGGCTGGCGCGCAGATCAACGGCCTGGCCCAGCCAGTGCAGCGCGGCACGCGCGTGGTCGGCGGCCAGCGCCAGTTGCACCAGGCTCCAGGCCAGGGCCGGGTCGGGCGGCAGCTTGCGGGCCTGCGCCGCAACTTCGGCATAAGCCAGCTTGGCATCGCCAGCGGCCAGCAGCACCTGCGCCGCCTGCTGCAGCAGGACGCGTTGCTGGGCCTGGGCTGGCGCTGCCGGCAACGAGGCGAACAGCACTTGCGCCGCCAGCCGGTATTCGCCCAGCCCCAGCAACAGCCGTGCGGCATCTTGCGCGGCGCTCGGCGGCAGCGGGGTGAAGCGCAAGGCCAGCGGCGCCAGCCGCCGTACGGTGGCGGGTTCGTCCAGCCCCTGCAGCAACAGCAGGGTGGAGCGCCAATCGTTGAAGTTGGCGGGCGTGGCGCGGCCGAGCAAGCCGGCCAGCGCGCTGCGCGCCTGCTGCGCCAGCGCGGTGTCGTGCCGGGCGCGGGCATCGAACCAGATGCGTTTCCAGATCAGCAGCCGCAGCGCGTCGGCCTTCGGTTCGGCGCCGAGGGGCTCGAGCGCGGCGAGGGCCTGCTGCGGTTTGCCGATGCTGATGTAGCGCTGTGCCAGCAGCAGGCGCAGGTCGGCATCGTGGCCCTGCAGGCGCAGCAGATGCTGCAGGTAGTCGATGGCCAGCCCGGTGTCCTGCGTGCTGCGCAGCAGTTGCAGCAGTTCGCGCCCGGGCCACATCAGCGTCAGGGTGGCGGCACCCATCAGCGCCAGGCCCAGCAGGGTGCCGCGTGGAAACAGCCGGCTGCGCCCGGGGTCATCGGGCGCGACCGAGAGCTGCCGATGCGGACGGGGCTTGCGTGGCATCAGGCCTGAGGCAGCAGGCGCAGCGTGGCGCCCGGTTTGGTGCTGCTGACACGGACCTGCCCGGCGTCGCGCTGCATCTGGGTGCCGGGCTCGACCATGAGGCGCCAGCCGGGCGGCAGCGCGAGGCTGGCCTGCAGCGGCACATGGCCGGCGAGTTGCAGCAGCCAGCCGCCGCCGGGCAGCGGCTCGAAGCGGCTGATGTCGGCGTTGGCGTCGATGAGATAGGGCAGCGCGGGCAACCCTGGCTGCGGCGCGGCCGAGGCGGCCGAGGCCGCCGCCGCGCCCAGCACGACCTGGTCGGCGCTGGCATGCAGGTAACGCATGCCGGCATGGCTGGTGTGACCGGCAAGGTTGGTACTGACGCGCAGATCGGGCGCCGGGGCGCTCTCGGGCTGGCGCCATTGGCGCAGGCTAGGTTCGGCGCGCAGGCGCCAGGCGCCGCCCAGCGTGCGTGCCACCGTGGCACGGCGCCAGGCCAGCACGCTTTGCGCATACTGCAGGCCGAAGATGGGATGGCTGGGCTGGCGCGTGGCCCAGTCCAGCACCTTGTGCAGGCTCACGGCGCCGGCCTGTTTGGTGACGATGTAGGGATGGAAATACACGTCCAGCGCCTTGAGCCGTCGCGGGCTGTCGGTCATCTGGTAGGTCTCGATGGCGCGCTCGAAGCCGAAGTAGGGGCCGGTCCAGTTGTGGGTGTAGCTTTCCTCGTTGGACAGCGCGGCGTACACCTGAAAGTCGCGCCCCTTGGGGATGCCCATGGGCCAGACTGCGGAGAGGGTGGGCTTGCTGCGCGTGATGGTGGCGCCGCCGCCGTTGATGTTGTGCATGCCCACCGCATAGCTGAGCGCCACGGCCTTGTTCGGCGGGTTGCAGTCGCCGGGCCAGAGCAGCATATTGCAGGGCTTGCCCGGCGGGCACAGCTTGGTCTGGATGAACTCGCGCGCGCCGACGACCTCGGTCTCGGTGCTGAACGTGTAGTTCGGCACCGGCAGGTAGTTGCCGTAAGGAAGTGCCTTGCTGGTCTGGCCGAGGCTGTGCTCTGCGCTCGCCAGCACCCAGTCGAACGGGTGGCTCCAGGTGTGGCTGCCCACCTCCACATGCGGCAGCGCGAACATGCGCCGCGCCCAGAGCTGCGCCTGGCTGGCGGTGGCCGGATACAGGCCTTCATGGCTGATCTCGGCAATGATGACCGAGGCCAGCGTGGGCGTGCGGTACTTGTCCAGGAACTCGGTGACCAGCACTTCGCAGGCCAGCGGCGAGCCGGGCCGTTCGCAGGCGTTGACGAAGCCGTCGCCATCGAAATGCACGAAAAACGCCCGCCTCCCGGTGCGGGTGGTGATGTCGGGCATGGGGGCGCCGCCCACGCGCAGCGCGGCGCGGAAAAACGCGAACGGCTCGATCGACCAGCGCGTGCCGCTGTCGCCCGGCAGGTTGAAGACGCCGAAGCTGCCCAGCGCGTAGCCGCCCCAGGGGGTGATGGCAGCGCCGTCCATGCTCTGGCCGTCGCTGCCGCTGGCGCGCAGCCACACCTGGCTGCCGGCGCCCGCGTCGAGCCGCATGGTGTCCCCCGCCGCCAGCAGCGGGATGATTTCGCCGTTCGGCGTGCCGGGCTGGCGCTGCAAGCGGAGCGGCCCCGGCAGGTTGCCCTGCCCCGGCCGCAGACCGAACAGCGCCAGCACCGAGACATCGGTCTGGCCGAGGATGGCCACCGGCACGCCCTCGTCCCTGGCCCGGCGCAGCAGGTCGCGCGCGGCGTCGGGCACATCGCTGCGGTCGGACCACAGCACCACGCCGGCGTAACGCCCGGCCAAGGGCTCGGTGATGGTGGGCGCCCCCATGTAGCGGTATTCCGGCACCAGCCCGAGGTCTTCCAGCGGCATGGCGCCATAGAGGTGGGCGCTCTGGTTGAGCAGATCGGGGCTGTCGCCCTGCGCGCTGGAATGCAGCAGCAGCACGCGGCGCGGCTGCAATTCCACCGTGCCCACGCCCAGGCTGTGCAGCGCCGGGTCGGCCACCCAGGGGATGAGGCCGGCGGCGGCGATCTGCTGCGCCGTCTGCCGTGCCAGCTCGCGCTGGTCGGCGGCCACGTAGTCGATGGCGATTCCCGGCAGCTTGTAGCGGGCGCGCAGCTCGGCGAAGCGGTCGAGCAGCCACTGGCGGTCTTGCGGCGGCACGTCGACATGGCGCTTGCTGCTCGCGTTCCAGCCGCGATAGAGCGACTCGGCCGCAACCGCCAGCGTGGCGCCGGCGAGGCTTGCGTCCATCAGCTCGAAGCCGCGATTGGGCAGCAAACGCATGCCGGGAAACGCCGCCAGCAAACCCTGCAGCGTGGCGCGCAACGCGGCGGCTTGTTGCTGGCGCTCGGCGTCGGTCGTCGCCAGCAGTTGGTAGGAGTCCAGCGTGTCGAGGAAAAACGCGCGAAAGCCTGCCTGCCACAAGGGTTGCACGATGCGCTGCTGCAGGAATTGCGGCCAGCCTGCGGCGGTCTGGTCGATCACCCGCGAGCCCCAGTCGGGGTTGTTGGCGGGCAGCCAGGCTTTCGGGATGTCGGCGTAATACGGACGGTTGGGCTGCACTTCGCCCACTGACACATAGGCGATGGCCAGGGTCTGGGGCGCCAAGGTGCGCACCACCTCGGGGTCTTGCGCCAGTGCGTTCGCGGGCTCCAGCACGGCCCAGTCGAAGGCGCGCAGGTCGTCCAACGGAATCCGGCCGCCGTAGTAGAAGGCCACGGCGGGGGCACCAGCCGGATGTGCAGGATCAGCCGTCAGGGTCGCGGGGTTTGCCGTCGCGCTCAGCCCCATGCCCAGCAGCCCCGCCCCTGCGGCGCGTGCCAGCAGACGGTCGAGCAGCGGGCTTGGCGGCAGGGTTTGAAGAAATTGGCGGCGTTTCATGGTGGGCAGACCAGCTGGCGTGTGACAACACCGGATTGTCCGGCAGTTGCCTGCCTGTGACAGCCTGCAGTCTCAAGTCTGCGGCCGAACATCGCGAATTCATTGAGTTTTGTGGTTTTTATTCGATACCCGAGCGCTTCAGCGCCGCCTCGATCTGCGCTTGCGTCCTGCGGTACACGTCCGGATTCGGTTTGCCGATGCGGACGGCTTGCTCGATGGTGCCTTGCGCCGCGCTCAGGTCGCCTGCGGCCAGCAGGGCCTGGGCCAGGTTGTTCAGCGGGTCGCCGTCGTCCGGCTGGGCGCGGGCGGCCTGGGCGAAGTGAACGGCGGCCTGGGCGTAGTCCTTGCGGGCATAGGCCAGGTTGCCCAGGCCCATCATCGCAATCCAGGCCTTGGGCCAGCGCTGCACCGCGGCCTCGTAGGCTTGCCGCGCGGCGTCGGGCGCCACCCCTTCCAACGGCGACACGGCGTGGAGATAGTCGAACTCGGTCACGCCGGCCGGAAACTGCCCTGGCTTGAGCGCGACGAAAGCCCAGCGCCCACCCGGGGCCCACGAACGGTCGAACTGGCCGATGGACAGCACCAGGTCGGCGGCGGTGCTGGAATGCAGGGTGACGGTGTCGGCCTTGAGGTCGTAGCCCGTCACCACCGCGAAATGCCAGTTCGGCGGCGCGCCCACGCGCTGCAGCGCCACCACCGGAATGCCCGCGGCCACCTGCGCGAACAGCGCTGCCAGTTGTTGCGGCAGCACATAGGCCACGCGCCCGGCGCGGCGCGTGGCGCCGAGCATGTCGAATTGCAGCGTGCCGTCGAGCTTGGGGGTGTAGAGCTGCGGCGCCAGTGCGGCCACCGAGGTGTCGGCCCCCGACCAGTTCAGCACGGCGGCGAGCGAAGCCGGGCCGCAGTAGCTGCGGTCATCCGGGTAGAACGGCACGCCCGCCACCTGCGCCTGCGCCGGCAGCCCGGCAGGGGCGCCGAGCAAGGTGCCGTTGCTGTATTGCGGTTTGTAGGCTGCGCCGCCGAAGGGCAGGGCACAGCCGCCGAGCAGTGCCGCTGCAGCCAGGGCGGCCGCCAGGCTCGCGGTGCGCAGGGGGCGCGAGCGGCCTGGCGTGAGGATGCGGCTTGCCGCAGGGGGCGTCGCGCGAGGGATCAAACCGCCAGCACCACCAGAATGGCAACCAGCAGGATGATCACCATCTCCTGAAAGCCCAGATCTCCTGCGGCCGGCATGGCGTCGATCTTGCCCGCCAGGCTGGCCACTTCTTGATTGCTGAGCGCAGCCAGGCGCTGCTGCGTGATGTCCTGGCTCAAGCCCATTTGCTCCAGCTTCTGCTGCACGTCGGCGCGCGCCATGAAGTTGTCCAGAGTCTGGCGGTCTTGGGTCAGGGTGGCGTCTTGCGCGCCGGCGGCTTGCTGCGTGAGTTGCTGGGTGCCGATGAGTTCGGCTTTCGCTGCCGGCGCGGCGGCAAGCAGCCCCAGGCTGAACAAGGTGGTGACGAGTTGGCTGGACAGGCGTTTGGCGTTCATGGCGTGATCTCCAGGAGGACGAGCGTGTGGCCTATTCCAAAGCACACATCGCACAACACAAGTGGCACAAAAGCTCGCGTGGAAAGTTTACGGCAGACCTCGCCGTTCACGCGACTGGTTTGGCATCCAAACGTATCCAAGGCTGCTGGATCAGGATGGAGAACAGCATGGGGACGGGAACCGGGCGATCAAACGACCCGACCGCCCTCCGCATAGACGTTTGCGAACGCCTCCCGCAGCCTGCGCTTGAGGAGTTTGCCGCTGGGGTTTTCGGCAGCGCCCGCAACCGCCTCGCAAACGCCCAGCAGCGCCCGCGCCATGCCCACGTCGATGACGTTGAGCTGCTCCGGGCGGTCGGGCACGATGCGCGCGACCGCGCCCTCGCGTTGCAGCAGCCCTGGAGGGTTTGCCGAATCCGTCATGTTCGCCTCCAGATCTGCGCGCGCTCAAACGCGCTCGATGATGGTCACGTTCGCCATGCCGCCGCCTTCGCACATGGTCTGCAGGCCATAGCGCGCCTTGCGCTGGTGCAGGGCGTGGACCAGGGTGGTCATCAGCTTCGTGCCCGACGCCCCCAGCGGATGCCCCAGGGCAATGGCGCCGCCGTGGACGTTGAGGCGCCGCGGGTCGGCCTGCAGCGCCTGCAGCCACGCCAGGGGCACGGAGGCGAAGGCCTCGTTCACCTCGAACAGATCGATCGCGTCCAGCCGCAGCCCGGTTTTGTCGAGCGCACGGCGCGTTGCCGGAATGGGTGCTTCGAGCATGATCACCGGGTCGTGCCCCAGCACGCTCATGTGGTGGATGCGCGCCAGCGGCTGCGCTCCCAGCGCCTTGAGTCCGCGCGCGTTCGCCACCAGCACGCCGCTGGCGCCGTCGCAAATCTGGCTGGCGTTCGCCGCGCTGCACAGCCCGCCCTCGGCAATGGGCTTGACCGCGGCCATCGCCTCCAGCGAGGCGTCGTGGCGTATGCCTTCGTCCACCGCGTGCAGCGCATCGGTGGGCTCGCCCTCGGCCGTTCTCACCGCCAGCGGCACGATTTCCGCGTCGAACCGCCCGGCCTTGGCGGCCGCGCTGGCGCGCTGGTGGCTTTGCAGCGCGTAGCGGTCGAGCGCGTCGCGGCTCAGGCCGTACTTGTGCGCCACCATTTCAGCGCCGGTGAACTGGCTGAACACCACGCCGGGGTAGCGCGCCTGCATGGCGGGCCCCCCCGGGCTGCCGTAGCCATGCTTGTGCGCGAGGCTGGCCGGCAGGCCCATCGGCACCCGCGACATGCTCTCCACCCCGCCGGCAATCACCACGTCCATGCAGCCCGACATCACCGCCTGCGCGGCGAAATGCAGGGCTTGCTGCGACGAGCCGCACTGCCGGTCCACCGACGCGGCCGGAACGCTTTGCGGCAGGCCGGATGACAGCACCGCGTTGCGCGCGATGTTGTTGGCCTGCTCGCCCGCCTGGCCGACGCAGCCCAGAATCACGTCGTCGATGCAGGCCGGGTCGGCGCCGCTGCGCAGCACCAGCGCGTCCAGCACGCTGGCCGCCAGATCGGCCGGATGCCAGCCCGCAAGCCGCCCGCCGCGCCGGCCGCCCGCCGTGCGCACGGCAGCCACGATGAATGCCTCGCCCATGTTTGTCGTCCTCCATTGTTGCGGCCCGCGCCGCCGGGCGTCGTGGCGCGCTGGGGTTCGATCCCTGGCTGGGGATGGTCCAGCCCCGGTGCCGGTCAGTTTAGGGCCTGTTCCGGCAGGGCCGAGGGCCAGGGGCGGATGGGCGCGGTCGGCGATGCGCTGGCGCAGTTCGGTGGCGAGGCCGGTGTCGTCGCCAGGGAAGGGGAAAGTCTCGAAGCAGCGGGTTTTGTTGTCGTAGCGTGACCGGTCTTCCAGCGCGCCGCCTTGCGCCAGCGCCCAGGCGGTATGCACGCTGCTGGACAACACGCCGGGATCAAAGGCATCGGCGCTGGCGACGGGCGACCAGCATGTTGTCGGGCAGGATGGCGGCGTCGAGAAACTGGAAGGTGCGCTGCTTGGCGGTTTCGACCGTGGCGATGAAGCGCGGCAGGCCGGCGAGTTGGTGGCGCATTTTTTGGCGGGGCTCGCCAAAAATCCACCAGTTGTCGCGGTAGGTGTCGCGCTGGTTCTGGTCGCGCTCGAGCTTGACCCGCTCCTGCAGCCACTGGTAGACGGCGGGGTAGCGGCTGCGCACCTGCTCGGCGCTCAGGCCGGACAGGTCGATGACCAGCACGCCGCGCGGCGCGTCGGTGAGGACGGCGCTTCGCGGTGCAAGGGATTCCCCTCCCAGCCTCCCCCACGGGGCGGGGGAGGAGCGAAACCGGCGTTGCGCGAAGAAGGCGAAGTTGCCCCCTCCCCGCGCGTGGGGAGGGTTGGGGTGGGGAGCAGCGCGGCGGCCGGCTCGGGGGTGACGATGAAGCTCGCGCCGTGCAACTTCACGCCGGGTGAGGACAGATTGCAATCGGCCTGCAGCATTTGCGCGTTGGTCAGGCTCGGCACCACCGTCAAATCCGCATGAATCACGCCCACGCGCTCGCGCAAGTCCACCAGCATTTCGCCGTGGTCGCCGGGCTGCTCGGCCGTCACGCTTTGCAGGCGGCCTTCACCGCGACCCAAGGCGGCCGGGGTCATGGCGATGCGCACGGCGGCGCCTGAAGCGCTGTCCACCCAGGGGTGGCATGCGGCGCGGGCACGCCGAGCAGCTCGCACAACTCGCGCACGAAGCTCTGCGCGGCGGAGATCTTGGAGGTCGTGACGCCCGCTCAGCGGGCGATGAAGACGGTGGCTTGGGCGTCAGGGTTGGCGCGGGCGGCGCGCTGCATCACGGGAACTGATTCAGCGTCGCCTTGGGCGATGGTAGAGCGCAGGGCCGCGCGGGCAGGCTACACACTCAGACGCAGGCTAAAAAGCTCACAGCCAACCTTCAGGGGCGACCGACATGCCAGAGGTTTTTCGGCAAGATGGATTCCGGTTCTTCTTCTATTCCAATGAAGGCAACCCGCGAACCTGTCCACGTCCACGTCACCAAGGGCGGTGTGGATGCCAAGTTCTGGCTATCCCCCGCGCGCCTGGCGAGCAATGATGGCTTCGATGCGCGCACGCTGCGCGATCTGCTTCGCATGGTTGAAGCCAACGCACTTTTGATCGAAAGGGAATGGCATGAAGACTTCGGTTAAAGCTGTTCAGGTCACGTTCGACGATAGCAGCATGTATGTCAGCTTGAATGACGGGCGCATGCTTGGTGTGCCGTTGGCATGGTTCCCGCGACTGCTTCATGCCAGCCTTGAACAGCGCCAGAACTTCACCATCAGCACCAGCGGTCTGCATTGGGACCAGTTGGATGAAGACATTTCAATCGCTGGTCTGCTGGCGGGGCATGGTGATTTGACGCATCGCCATCCGCAAGCGGCCTAGGGCCTGTTCACGCTATTTCTCCACCTGCGTTGCCCCCAGACAGGGATGGCTGCAAGGCGGAGGGCGCCGGCAAGGGTGAACCCTTGCCAAGCCTGACAACGCCGCAGACGCCCCGTCTGGGGGCAACCCTGCGGGAGGGGGGACTGGGCAGCGCATTGCGGCGTTGCAAGCCGCTTGCGGTGCATAGCACCGCGGCGCGGCTTGCGCCTTGCACTGCATCTGCCCAGTCCCCCGTCGCAGGTGAAGAAATAGCGTGAACAGGCCCTAGGAGACTGTCGGACTTTGCGGTCTTCCGGATGAAGACGCTATCCGAGACAATTGCTGCTGCACAACCGAGAGCCCGAGCCGATGAGCCGCTTCGTCCCTGTTGACCGAGACACCGCATATCTGTTGCCACCGTCGGTGGACGAATGGCTGCCCACTGATCACTTGGCGCGCTTCGTGGTCGAAGTCATCGAGCAGCTTGATCTGGGCGATCTGGCCCGACAGTACGCAGGCCGGGGCTCGGCGGCGCACCATCCGGCGGTGCTGCTGGGCCTGCTGATCTACGGCTACGCCAACGGCGTGCACTCCAGCCGCAAGATCGAGCGGGCGACCTACGACTCGGTGGCGTTCCGCTTTGTTGCGGCCAATACCCACCCCGATCACGACACGCTGGCGACGTTCCGCCGCCGCTTCTTGAAGGAGGTGGAGGCACTGTTCGTGCAGGTGCTGGTTCTGGCGCGCGAGATGAAGCTGCTCAAGCTCGGACACATCGCGCTGGATGGCACCAAGATCGACGCCAACGCCAGCAAGCACAAGGCCTTGTCGTGGGCTCATGCCAACAAGATCGAGGCGCAGCTGCGCCAGGAAGTACAAACGCTGCTGGCGCTGGCAGAGAACAGCGACCGCGCGACGGTACCCGACGGCATGGATGTGCCGGCGGAGATCGCCCTGCGTGCAGATCGCTTGAGCGCAATCGCGCAGGCCAAGGCCAAGATCGAGCAGCGCGCCAGCGAACGCCATCAGGTCGAGCAGCAGGAGTACGAGGCCAAGACCGCCAAGCGCCAAGCCCAGCGCGAGGCGGGCAAGAAGCCGCGCGGCAAGGACCCTGAGCCGCCAGAGGCCGGCCCCCGGAGCAGCGATCAGGTCAACCTCACGGATGAAGAGTCGCNGCGCGGCAACTGGTGAACGACGGCGTGCTCGCCGTGATCGGCAGCTACACCAGCGGCGCTGCGCTGGCCGCCGAGCCGATCTACGCGCGCGCCAACGTCATTCAGACCTCCGACGGCACCAGCGACGAACTGACGCAGCGCAACTACAAGACTTTTTTCCGCAACGCGCCGCCCAACAGCGCCGAAGCCTTGTTCACCGCCGGTTATTTCAAGGCCATGGGTGACAAGCGCATCGCCGTGGTGACCGACCACTCCAGCTTCGCCACGGGCCTGGCCGATGCGGTGGTGGCGGATGCGAAGAAGGACGGCATCGACGTGCTCGACAAGGCTTACATCAGTGCCGGATCGCAGAACTACACCCCGGTGCTGACCAAGCTCAATGCCCTGCACCCGCAGGTGGTGTACTTCTCGGGCTATTACACCGACGGCGGTTTGATCAAGGCGCAAATGGCGCAGTTGGGCATGAAAGCCAAGTTCGTTGGCGGCGATGCGAACCAGAATGTGGCCTTTGCCAAGATTGCCGGCAACGCGGCGGCGGGTGCGGTGATCATCAACGTGCCGGCGCCGCAGGACTTGCCGTATCCGGCGGCCAAGGAATTCCTCACCCAGTTCAAGGCCGCCTACGGCCACGAGCCGCCCAGCATTTTCACGCTGACCAACGCCGATGGTTTCCGCGCCATTCTCGATACCGCCGAGAAGATCAAGAGCGTGGAGCCGGCCAAGTTGATTCCAGCCTTGCACGAATTGAAGCATTTCGAGGGACTGACCGGGACGTTCTCCTGGAATGCCGTGGGCGAGCGCACCGGCAGCCCGTATGTGGCGTTCGAGATCACCCCGAGCGGCGGGTACAAGATCACCTATCCGCCGGCGGCCGTGACCCAGTAAACATCCACCCGAGCCCCGGCACAGGGGCAGGTCGGGCGTGGCGCGGCTGTGCGCGCGCCACGCCCGACCCCCATCAAAACAAGAAAGAGGGGACGCGCTCATGCTCGGCATCGTGCTGCAGCAGCTGGTCAACGGTCTGACGGTCGGTGGCATCTATGCCCTGATCGCCCTGGGCTACACCATGGTCTACGGTGTGCTCAGGCTGATCAATTTCGCCCATGGCGACCTGTGCATTTTCGGCGCCTACATCGGCCTCGTCGCCCTGGGCTCGGGGGCCGGCAGCGGGCAGAGCCATTTGCTGCTGGTGGGGGCGGCGTTCATCCTGGCGGCCGTGGTCGTTGCCGCTGCCGGACTGGTGCTGGAGTTCACGGCCTACAGGCCGCTGCGCAAGGCCGACCGGCTCTCGGCCGTGGTGTCGGCGCTGGGCGCCTCGCTGTTCATCGAGAATGGCATCATGCTCATCTGGGGGCCGCAGCTCAAGGTGTTCCCGAGCCATTTGCTGCCGGCCATGCATTGGACCTTCGGCGGTGCCCGCATCGACCTGGTGCAGGTGCTGATCATGCTGGGCTCGGCCGTGCTCATGGCCATCCTGTACTGGTTCGTGCACCACACGCGCTACGGCACGGCGATGCGCGCGGCAGCGAGCGACCAGGACGCGGCGCGGCTGATGGGCATCAACGTCAACCGGGTGATTTCCAGCGTGTTCATCATCGGCCCGGCCATCGGCGCGGTGGGCGGCCTGTTCATCGGCCTGTACTACCGGCAGGTGTACTTCACGATGGGCTGGACCTACGGACTCAACGCCTTCATCGCCGCCATCATCGGCGGCATCGGCAACATTCCGGGGGCCATGCTCGGCGGGGTGCTGCTGGGGCTGTTCAACGCCTTTGCCGCGGGTTTCATGTCGAGCTCGTGGCAGGAGGCCATCACCTTCGCCCTGCTGATCGGCATCCTGCTGGTGCGGCCGTCCGGGCTGCTCGGCGAACGCGTGGCGGAGAAGGTATGAAACCAATCCTCGCGCTGTTGCGCAATCCCCGGGTCGGCGCGGCGCTCTGGGTGCTGGGGCTGGCGGTGCCGTTCGGGCTCGACCAGACCTGGGTGTTCATTGCCTCGCTGTTCGCGGTGTATGCCATCGTCGCCCTGAGCCAGGACATCGTGCTGGGGCGGGCGGGCATGTTCGACATGGGGCATGCGGTGTACTTCGGCGTGGGCGCGTACGTCACGGCCGTGCTCAACACGCAGTTCAACTGGCCCATCTTCGCCACCTGGCCGCTGGCGGTGCTGGTGGCGGCCCTCGTCGGCGCGGTGCTGGCGGCGCCCATCGTGAAGCTGCGCGGCGACTACCTGCTGGTGGCGACCATCGGCTTCAACGCCATCTTCATCCTGGCGCTGGACAACAACGTCGGCCATCTCACGGGCGGGGCCGACGGTATTTTCAGCATCGGCGTGCCCAGCCTGTTCGGCTGGCAGCTCACCAGCCAGAACGCGCAGTTCTGGCTCGACTGGCTGGCGTTCGCGGCGGTGCTGCTGCTGATCCGCAACCTCGACCGCTCCCACCTCGGCCGCACGCTGTTCTACATCAAGCACGACCAGCTCGCCGCCACGACCATGGGCATCGATGCGCGCGCCTACCGCGTGCTGGCTTTCGCGCTGGGGGCGGGGCTGGCCGGTTTCGGCGGCACGCTGTTCGCCACGCTGATGGCCGCGGTGAGTCCCGGGGCTTTTGTGTTCACCGAATCGGTGACGCTGTTCGCCATCGTGCTGGTGGGCGGGCAGGGGTCGATCCCGGGGGTGCTGCTGGGCACCGCGCTGATGTTCGTCGTGCCGCAGGCCTTCCGCGGCTTCGCGCAGTACCGCTACTTCGTGTTCGGCATCGCCATGGTGGTGGTGATGGTGCTGCGCCCGCAGGGCATCTGGCCACGCGCCCAGCCGCAGGAGGCGAAGGAATGAGCGGCGCGCTGTTGCGTCTGGACGGCGTGGGCATTCGCTTCGGTGGTTTGCAGGCGGTGGGCGACCTGAGTTTTTCCGTCGAGCAAGGGCAGGTGGTCGGGCTGATCGGGCCGAACGGCGCGGGCAAGACCACGGCGTTCAACCTCATCACCGGGGTCTACAAACCTTCCGAAGGGCGCATCGAACTGGGCGGCCGGGACATCACCGGATGGGCGCCCCACCGCATTGCCCGCGCCGGCATTTTCCGCACCTTCCAGACCATCCGGCTGTTCTACGGCCAGACGGTGCTGGTGAATGTGTTGGCGGGCCTGCACTTGCAAACGCGCCAGCATTGGTGGCAGGGCTTGCTGGGCACGCCGTTTCAGCGCCGCGAAGAGGTGGAGCTGCGCGCCAAGGTGCGCGAGCTGCTGGCGCGGCTCGAACTCGACACGGTGGCCGACGAGGACGTGGCGTCCTTGCCCTACGGCCTGCAGCGCCGGGTGGAACTGGCGCGCGCCTTGATCGCCAAGCCCAGGCTGCTGATCCTCGATGAGCCGGCGGCGGGCCTGAACGACCAGGAATCCGCCGCGCTCAACCGCACCATTCTGGCGGTGCGTGACCAGGGCATCAGCGTGTTGCTGGTGGAGCACGACATGAACGTGGTGATGAACGTGACCGACAGCATCGTCTGCATCAACTTCGGGCGCAAGATCGCCGAAGGCGCGCCGGAGCACATTCGCAACCACCCGGAAGTCATCGAGGCGTATCTCGGCAAGGACGACGACGAAGACGACCTCCCGGCGCCGGTTTCGCCGCCTGCCCATCTGGCCGCGGCCGGGGGTGGGACATGAGTGGTGGTTCCGTGAGCCGTTCCATGAGTCTGCTGGAAGTTGAAAACCTGGACGTGCGCTACGGCCAGATCCAGGCGCTCAAAGGCGTGAGCCTGCGGGTGGAAGAGGGCGAGATCGTCACCCTGCTCGGCGCCAACGGCGCGGGCAAGACCACGTTGATGCGCACCATCAGCGGCCTGCTGCGGCCGCGTGCCGGTCATTTGCGCTTCCGCGGCGAGGACATCGCCCGCGTGGGCGCCGACCGCATCGTGCGCCTGGGCATTTCCCAGGCTCCCGAAGGGCGCCGCGTCTTTCCCACATTGACCGTGGCGGAAAACCTGATGCTCGGCGGCTACACGCGCGCGCCTGCCGAAGCGGCGCAAAGTCTGAAGCAGGTCTTGCTCATGTTCCCGCGGCTGGAGGAGCGCAGCCGGCAGCTCGCCGGCACCTTGTCGGGCGGCGAGCAGCAGATGCTGGCCATCGGCCGCGCGCTGATGGCCAAGCCCCGATTGCTGCTGCTCGACGAGCCCAGCCTGGGGCTGGCGCCGATCATCGTGCGCGATATTTTTCGCTCCCTGCGCCAGATCCGGCAGCAGGGCATGACCTTGCTGCTGGTCGAGCAGAACGCACGCATGGCGCTGAAGCTGGCCGATCGTGGCTATGTGCTGGAAACCGGGCGCATCGCCCTGCAGGCCAGCGCGCGCGAACTGCTCGAATCGCCCGAGGTGCAGGCAACGTATCTGGGCAAGGAAACAAGCTCTGCACCCGGCGCGGGCCGGCCATCCTGAACCGCGCCAATCCATCAGCCACAAGGCGCCACGAGCGCCGCACTACACGGAAACCGCCATGCTGCAAAAAGCCAGCCCGAAGAATCCCCTGTCCTACATCGACCCCCAGCCCGACAGCCCGTGGCAGACCTATCTCGCCCAGGTCGACCGCGTGCTGCCCTATCTGGGCGACCTCGCCCGCTGGGGCGAGACCCTGCGGCGTCCCAAGCGGGCGCTGATCGTGGACGTGCCCATCGAGATGGACGACGGCACGGTGCAGCACTTCGAGGGCTATCGCGTGCAGCACAACCTCTCGCGCGGCCCCGGCAAGGGCGGCGTGCGCTACCACCCGCAGGTCACGCTGGAAGAGGTGATGGCGCTGGCGGCGTGGATGACGGTGAAGAACGCCGCCGTGGGCCTGCCCTTCGGCGGCGCCAAGGGCGGCATCCGGGTGGAGCCGTCGCGGCTCTCGCGCAAGGAGCTCGAGCGGCTGACGCGGCGCTACACCAGCGAGATCGGCATCATCATCGGCCCGCAGCAGGACATCCCGGCGCCCGACGTCAACACCAACGCCCAGATCATGGCGTGGATGATGGACACCTACTCCATGAACATCGGCGGCACCGCCACCGGCGTGGTCACCGGCAAGCCGGTGCAGCTCGGCGGCTCGCTCGGGCGGGTGAAAGCCACCGGGCGCGGCGTGTTCGTCACCGGGCGCGAGGCGGCGCGGCGCATCCAGCTGCCGCTGGAAGGCGCGCGCGTGGCGGTGCAGGGCTTCGGCAATGTCGGCTCCACCGCCGCTGAACTGTTCGCCTACGCCGGCGCCAAACTGGTGGCGGTGCAAGACCACACCGGCGCGCTGCAGGCCGAGCAAGGCCTGGACGTGGCCGCGCTGCAAGCCCATGTGCAGCAGCATGGCGGCGTGGCCGGTTTCAAGGGCGGGCAGGCCATTGCACCCGACGACTTCTGGAGCGTGCCCTGCGACATCCTCATCCCCGCAGCCTTGGAAGGGCAGGTCACCGAGGCGCGCGCCCGCATGACCACGGCCAAGCTGGTGCTCGAAGGCGCCAACGGGCCGACCTTGCCGGGGGCCGACGACATCCTCGCCGAGCGCGGCGTGCTGGTCGTGCCCGACGTCATCTGCAACGCCGGCGGCGTGACGGTGAGCTATTTCGAATGGGTGCAGGACTTCTCCAGCTTCTTCTGGAGCGAGGACGAGATCAACGCCCGGCTGGACAAGATCCTCGGCGGCGCCTTCCTCCACATCTGGGACACCGCCGACCGGCTCAAGATCACCCTGCGCACCGCCGCCTTCGTCGTGGCTTGCGAGCGGGTGCTGGAAGCCAGGGCGGAGCGCGGGCTGTATCCCTGAGGCGCGATGGGCATGGCATTTCATGCAGCGGGCGGAGATTGCTGCGCGCCAGCAAGCCCAAGCTGCTGGACGAACTGGGCTACATGCCCTTCGAAACCAATGCGGCTCATCTGTTCTTCCAACTCGTCAGCCGGCGCGACGAGCGCGGCTCCATGTTGATCACCAGCAACCGCTCGGTGGCCGAATGGGGCGCGGTGTTCGGCGGCGCGGTCGTCGCCACCGCCATCCTCGATCGCCTACTGCATCACAGTCACGTCATCACCATCCGTGGCGACAGCTACCGGCTGCGCTCCAAGCGCCGGGCTGGCCTGGTTAACCAGGCCAGCCCGATCCAGAACCATCAACCCATTGAACGACTGGGGGTCACTTCTCGATGTCGGCAGGGGGTCAAATCTCGCTGTCGCTTGACAATGAACTCCCCCCAGCCCGGAGCGGAATCCGAAAAGCCGGGCCGAATGGCGCAATGGGTCTGGTTTTATGGCGCCCTTGTCGCAGATTTGGGTGACAAGACGTGGCGCCCCCACAACACGAGTTGACCCTCCACCACCGAAAGAGGAACCACCATGGAACTCAAGAAACACTGGGAGCACGTTTATGCAACAAAACCGACCAACACGGTCAGTTGGTTCCAAGAGCATGCCGAGCAGTCGGTTTGGCTCATCCAGGCGTCCGGTGTTCCGTTTGCCGCATCAATCATCGATGTCGGCGGGGGTGCCTCCACGCTCGTGGACGACTTGCTTGACCGCGGGTATTCAAACCTTAGCGTGCTCGACCTTTCCGTCTCAGCTCTGCATGACGCGCACCACCGTTGGCGAGCGATTGACAGTTGCCGGGGATCGCCGCGTTGAGTCCCAATCCGGATAGCGGTCGTGACCCATTTGCAGCATGACACCACTTGACCTCGTCCTATCAAGTAATCAATATAACGATTGAATAATTGAGTACTTTTGATAGGATGCCGACATGGTCTCGATCTATCTTGATTACAACGCCACCACCCCGGTCGCGCCGGAAGTGGTGGCGGCCATGCTGCCGTTCCTGCAGGAGCATTTCGGCAATCCGTCCTCGGATCACGCCTACGCGGACGCGCCGCGACGCGCCATGGCGGCAGCGCGCGAGGAGGTCGCGCGCCTGCTCGGCGCCCGCGCGGCCGAGATCGTGTTCACCGGCAGCGCCACCGAGGCGAACAACCTGGCGATCCTCGGCGTGGCGCGGGCATGGGGGGATGCGCGCCGGCACGTCGTGATCTCCGCCGTCGAACACCCGTCGGTGCACGAGCCCGCCCGGCGGCTGCAGGCGCTGGGCTGGTCGGTGACGGTCGTGCCGGTGGATGAATACGGCCGAGTCGCTCCCGGCGACGTCGCCGCCGCACTACGGCCCGACACGGGACTGGTGTCGATCATGCACGCCAACAACGAGGTCGGCACGATCCAGCCCATCGCCGAAATCGCCGCCCTGGCCCACAGTCGCGGGGCACTGATGCACACCGACGCCGCCCAGTCCGCCGGCAAGGTCGCGCTCGATGTCGAAGTGCTGGGCGTCGACCTGCTGACCCTCGCCGGACACAAGTTCTACTACGCCCCCAAGGGCGTCGGCGCGCTGTACGTGCGCACCGGCACGCCGATCGCTGCCGTGCTCGCCGGAGCCGGCCAGGAGCAAGGTCTGCGACCGGGCACGGAAAACATCCCGCAGATCGTCGCCCTGGGTGCCGCGGCACGCCTGGCACGCGAACGCCTGCCGGAAACTCACGCTCGCCTGAGCGCACTGCGCGACCGGCTGCATGCGCGCCTGGCGCAGAAGATCCCGGGGCTCGCTTTGAACGGCCATCCCGAGCAGCGCCTGCCCAATACCCTCAACGTGTCCTTTCCCGGTGTGTCCGGCGCGGCCCTGTTGCAGCGGGTGGTGGACCGGGTCGCCGCCGCCACCGGCTCCGCCTGCCATGCCGGGGACGCTGCGCCCAGCGGGGTGCTGGAAGCGATGGGCCTTTCCAACGAGCGGGCGCTGGGTGCGGTGCGATTGTCGGTTGGGCACTACACCCGGGAAGCGGAGATCGACGCGGCCGCCGCGGCGTTGATCGCGGCCTGGCGCGAACGGACGATCGCGGAGCACGGCTGATGGACAACCGCGCATTCAAGGATCAGATCTACGAACAGTTCGGGCGCCTGGGCAAGTCCCTGGCAAGCCCCAAGCGACTGGAAATGCTCGATGTGCTGTGCCAGGGGCCACGCACGGTGGAGTCGCTCGCCGCGGCCACCGGCCAGACCCTCGCCAACGCCTCGCAGCATCTCAAGGTGCTGCGCACAGGCCGCCTGGTGGAGGCGGAAAAGCGGGGCCTGTACGTCACCTATCGGCTGGCGGGGACCGAGGTCTGCGATTTCTTTCTGGCCTTCCGCCATCTGGCCGAGTCGAGACTGGCCGAGATCGAGCACATCACCCGGCTCTTTCTCGACGGCAAGAACGTTCTGGAAGCGGTGGATCAGGCCACCCTGCTCGGACGCGTCCGACGCGATGAAGTCGTGGTGCTCGACGTGCGTCCCGAGCAGGAATACCGCAACGGGCACATCCCCGGCGCGTTGTCGGTGCCGCTGGCCGAGCTGGAACAACGGCTCGCCGAAATGCCGCGCGACCGGCAGGTGGTGGCCTATTGCCGCGGCCCGTACTGCGTCATGTCGGTCGAGGCGGTGGAAATCCTGCGGCGCCACGGCCACAAGGCAGCACGACTCGAAATCGGCGTGCCAGAGTGGCGGGCACTGGGGCTGCCGCTGGAATCGCGACCTTGAATTCCATGTCATCAACGCAAGGGAGACTCCCATGAAATATATCTATTCGTACTCAACGATGCACCCTATGGCAGCGAACGCAGCTACAACGCCCTGCGGCTCGCCCGGCAGATGCTCAAGACCGGCGGCGAGGAGGTGAAGCTGTTCCTGATCGGCGATGCGGTGGCCTGTGCCAAGGCCGGGCAGAAGGTGGCGCCGGGCTACTACAACATCGGCGACATGCTGGGCATGATCGTGCGCCACGGCGGCGAAGTCGGCGTCTGCGGCACCTGCATCGACGCCCGCGGCATCACCGCCACGGAGCTGATCGAAGGCGCGCCGCGCAGCACGATGGAGCAGCTCGCCGCGTGGACGCAGTGGGCTGACAAAACGCTGGTGTTCTGATGGATACCGCCAAGACCGTCGTCGTCCTCGGAGGGGGCGTGGGTGGTCTCATCGCCGCCAGCGCGCTGCGCAAGCACCTTCCACGTCTCCATCGCGTCGTGCTCGTCGATCGGGAGCGCGAGCACCTCTACGCGCCATCGCTGCTGTGGCTGATGGTGGGGCTGCGCGAAGCCGCATCCATCCAGCGTCCGCTCGCCCGGCTGGAGCGCAAGGGCATCCAGGTGCGACTCGGCGAGGTGGAGAAGATCGATCCCGAAACCCGCCGCGTCACGGTATCCGGCGAGATCCTCGATGCGGACTACCTGGTCGTCGCGCTCGGCGCCGAGCTGGCGGCGGAAGCCGTGCCGGGTCTGCGGGAGGCGGGACACAATTTCTACACGCTTGCTGGTGCTGAAGGCCTGCGCGCCGCGCTTGGCTCGCTGCAGCGGGGGCGCGTCATCGTGCTCACGGCGGCGCCCGCGTACAAATGCCCGGCAGCGCCTTACGAGGCGGCGCTACTCATCGATGCGTTCTATCGCAAGCGTGGCCTGCGCGATGCGGTTGCCATCGAGGTCTTCGCCGCAGAACCCGGGCCGATGGCGGTTGCGGGTCCCGAGACCTCCGCGGCAGTGAAACAGATCCTCGAAGCGAAGGGCATCGCGTACCACCCCGAACATCAGGTGACGTCGGTCGACGCGGCCGCAAAGCGAATCGTCTTTGCGAACGGCGCAAATGCGGAATTCGATCTCCTGGCCTGCGTGCCACCGCACCGCGCACCGCGCGTGGTCCGCGAGAGTGCCCTCGTCGGCGAGACGGGCTGGGTTTCCGTAAATCGACACACGCTGGAAACCCGCTTTCCTCAGGTCTTCGCCATCGGCGATGTCGTCTCGATTCCGCTGCAGCTCGGCAAACCGCTGCCGAAGGCCGGCGTCTTCGCGCATGCCGAAGCGGAGATCGTCGCGAAGAACATCGCCTCACTCATCCTGGGCCGGGACGCATCCGAACGATTCGATGGTCACGGCGCATGCTTCATCGAGAATGGCAACGGACAGGCGGGTTACGGTGGCGGCGATTTTTATGCGGAACCCAAGCCTGCCGTGAAGTTTCACGCACCGGCCCGGCGCTGGCACCTCGCGAAGGTGCTGCTGGAAAAGTCTTGGCTTCACCTCAAGATATAAAGGTATGCATGGCATGGGACTACGAGGGATGGACGTCCTGTGGCCACGCTTCACCTGTCATTGGCTAGTACTATGACACGCAAATAACGAAACATGAATACACTCTCGACATCGCGACTTGATGCTTGGAGGTGTTGTCATGCGACAGACGGAATTGCATTTGACCGACGAGGATCGATCGCTCGTAGACGCGATTCGCAGCAAAGGGCTGCATCAAGCGCGGGAGGTCAATCGAGCGCATGTTCTGTCCTCGCTGGACAGGGGCGTGCCAGAGGCCCAGATCCTGGCGGTGCTGGGAATGGGACGCACGGCTGTGTGGCGTACACGCGCAGCGTATCTACAAGGCGGCGTGGCGTTGGCGGTCTTCGACGTTGCACGCTCAGGGCGGCCACGCCAGTACGACACAGACGACGAAGCGCGGGTGACGGCGCTGGCTTGTTCGGCGCCTCCCGCGGGTCGGCAGCGCTGGACGATGGTGGAACTCGAGCGGGCCGCACGCCAGGAACCTGGCCTGGCCAACGTGAGCCGAGAAACCGTGCGGCGCATGCTCAAAAAAACGATCTCAAGCCCTGGCGCAAGCTGATGTGGTGCATTGGTGAGTTGACTGAGGAGTACCGCAGTCGCATGTACGCCTTGCTTGAGCTGTATGCGCGGCCGATGTCGCAGGCAGAGCCGGTCATCTGCATCGACGAGAAGAGCTTGCAACTCATCGGTCACAGGCATGCGCCGCTGCCCATGCAATCGCGCAGCCCCGAAAAGGTGGATTACGAGTACGTGCGCCACGGCACAACCAATCTGTTCGTGGCCGTCGAGCCCAAAGCCGGGAAACGGACCGTCTCGGTCACAGAGCGCCGAGGCAAGGCCGACTTCGTGGCCTTCGTCAGCAACTTGTTGACCCATACGTATGCCAAGGCTCGGCGCGTTCATCTGGTTCTGGACAACCTGAACATCCACTTCAGAAAGTGCTTCGACGACGTGTTGGGCAAACGCGCAGCAACCAAGCTCTTGCGCCGGGTGCAGTTCCACGACACGCCCAAGCACGCGAGCTGGCTGAACATGGCGGAGATCGAGATCGGTGTCCTCAGTCGTCAGTGTCTGGACCGACGCGTTGAAAGTCAACACCGTCTGCAGTGCGAGGTTGACGCGTGGCAGAAGGCTCGCAACGTCGCGCAGCAAACCATCGAGTGGAAGTTCACTCGTCAGGATGCGGATCGGAAGCTCAGTCGACATTACGTTCCGAAATTTTCGTGTTGATGTACTAGTACTACGTTTCACTAAAAGCTTTACGTAAATGTTTTTGCCTGCGATCATATCGCTCCAGCAATTCCTCATGGAGGCTGGCATGGCACGAAGGACGGGACGGGCGGCGTTGGTGCTTGGCGCAGAACAGCGGTCGATGTTGGAAGAACTCGCCGGATCGCGAACGGCGCTGCAACGCGAAGTCGAGCGCGCGAAGGTACTGCTGGCCTACGCCGATGGGAAGGCGCCAACCGAGATTCAGCGTGCGTTGGGTGTGTCGCGGCCCACGATCTACAAGTGCATCGACAAGGCTCTGGCGGCCGGTGTGGCAACGGGGTTGCGGGACCGCTATCACCGGCCGCACGCGCCGCAGATCAGCGAAGCGGCGAAGGCCTGGGTGATCCATCTTGCCTGTTGCAAGCCCAAGGACTTGGGGCTTGCTGCGGAACTCTGGACGCTTTCGGCCTTGGCCGAGCATGTGGCCACGCATGCCGCCGAGGCGGGCTTCGAGCGACTGGCCAAGGCGAACAAGACCACCGTGTGGCGCATCCTGGATGCTCACGAACTCAAGCCGCACCGGGTGCGCTACTACCTGGAGCGTCGCGACGCGCAGTTCGAGCGCAAGATGGCCGAGGTGCTGATGGTCTATCGCGACGTGAACCTGTATCGCGCCGACGCGGTGCACGATGCGCGGCCAGCGCCGATCTACACCGTCAGCGTGGACGAAAAGCCGGGGGTGCAGGCGCTGAGCACGACCGCACCGGACAGGCCGCCGGTCGCTCGCCAGCACGCCGGCATTGGGCGCGACTACGAGTACGTTCGCCACGGCACGCTGTCGATTCTGGCGGCACTGGACTTGCATACCGGCCAGATCATCGCCAACGTCGAGTTGCGCCACCGCAGCGTCGAGTTCATCGCGCTGCTTCGTCGACTCGACGAGCATTACCCAAGCGAAGCGGTGATCCGGGTCGTGCTGGACAACCACAGCGCCCACACCTCCAAAGAAACCATGGCGTACTTGGCGGGCCGCCCTGGCCGCTTCGAGTACGTCCATACTCCCAAGCACGGCTCGTGGCTAAACCTGGTCGAGTCTGCGTTCTCCAAAATGGCGCGCTCCTTCCTGCGCCACATCCGAGTCGCCTCGCTTGACGAGCTCACGCAGCGCATCCTTCAAGGCGTCGACGAGATGAATGCACATCCTGTTCGCTTCCAGTGGAAGAACTTCGACTTCCAGATGACCCGATCGTCAATGTTTTGGTGAAACGAAGTACTAGATAGTGTCGTCACGAGATGAGTAGGATGTTGTTTTGCAAAGACAGCGGTGCAGGCGAATGGCTGAGACGCATCAACGGCATGACATCTCCGATGCGGCGTGGGCTCTGCTTGAGCCGCGACTGTTGGGGCGTCAAGGCGTGTGGGGCGGCATCGCACACGACAACCGGCGATTGATCAATGCGGTCTGTTGGATTCTGAGAACGGGCGCACCGTGGCGGGATTTACCGCCCTCGTATGGGGACTGGAAGAACACGCACCGCAGGTTCTGCCGGTGGCGTGACAATGGCGCTTGGGAAGCATTGCTGGAGCAATGGATCGATGAGCCTGATGACGCATGGCTGATGATCGATGCCAGCCACATCAAGGTTCATCCGCACGCCGCAGGTGCCCGTGGCGGCAATCAAGCCATGAGCCTGACAAAAGGGGGCTCAACACCAAGCTACATCTGGCCGTGGATGCGTTTGGTCTGCCGCTCCGAGTCCTTGTTACGCAAGGTACCGCAGCAGATTGCACGCAGGTTGGGCTCTTGATTGAAGGGCTCAGCGCCGAGCACCTGTTGGCCGACAAGGGCGACGACAGCGATGCCATCGCCCTGCAGGCCACTGCTCGAGGCCTGCGCGTCGTGATCCCGCCTCGCCAAAACAGAAAGGAGCAACGCAGTGATGACAAGCCTCTCGACCGACACCGCCATCTCGTTGAGAACACGTTTTTGCATCTCAAACGCTGGCGGGGGATTGCGACGCGCGACGCCAAAAACGCCGCTTCATTCCTGGCAGCCGTCCACATACGCTGCCTGGTGCTTTGGCTTGCAATCTCGTGACGGCACCATCTAAGGACTCGGGCTATCTCAGGGTGCCTATGATGGCGCCATGTACACTGAATTGGGGCAAATCGAAGCACGTACCTGCACTGGCAGAGACCTGTGTAACGCGCGCCTGGCGCAAGCATCAGGCTGAGATCGAGGGGTTTTTGCAGCATCGGCTGGGCGATGGCGAACTGGCGGCCGACCTGCTGCAAACGGTCTTCCTCAAAGCTCTGTACCAGGGGCGTGGATTCTGCGATCTGCGCGAACCCCGCGCTTGGCTGTTTGCCGTGGCGCGCAACGCGCTCGTCGATCTTTTGCGCGCACGCCATCCCCACGAACCGTTGCCCGAAGACCTGTCGGCGCAAGCCGATGCGCAAGCCGCGGTGGACACCCTGGCCGACTGCTTGCCCCACGCCCTGGCTTCGCTCGACGCAGACGATCGTGATGTGCTCGAGCATTGCGAATTGCAGGGCATGACACAGCGGGATTACGCCACGCTGCGCGGCTTGAGCCTCCCGGCGGCCAAGTCCCGCGTCCAGCGGGCGCGCGTCCGGCTGCGTGAATCCATGGTGCAGGTGTGCGGCGTGCGCTTCGATGCCCAGACCGGGCGGGTCTGCTGCCACGTGCCGCAAGCGAGCTGTGGCTCGCAGAAGTCGTACCCGTAACACCCACGGCCGAATCAGACCCTCTCGTCGCCCGGCCTTGCAAGTCCTTCGCCCCTTGCGCAGGCCCAGTACGACATGGCGCGTTGTGCATGCGGTACCTTGGCGTCCCGTTGCTGCATCTATCTTTTTGGCCTTGGTTCGTCTCCACAGGTAGACCCAACCTGAGAGAGGCACACCCATCATGTCCAACCACCGCTTTTCTTCCACCCGTCGTCGATTGCTGGACTCAGCCCCTGCGGCGGCCGTCACCTTGCTCATGGCCACTGGCTTTGCGCCCACGGCGCGAGCGGTCGAAACGCACGCACAGGTGACTGGTCCCGTGATGTTCTATGCCGACGTGCGCGTCGCCCAACCCAACAAGGCTGCGCTCGACGCCGGATTGCAGGCCTTTGCCAACTCCATGGTGGCGCGCAGGCCGGCACCCTGCCCCTGTTCTACAGCCTGTTCGTGCGCTTTGCCGACATGCAGGCGCCGCGTGCCGCGCAGACGGACGCCGCCTTCGACCACGACATCCTGCCGCGTCTGCACGGCGTCCTGATGAAAGACGGCAAACCGGTGCCAAGCCCCAAACCCATGGTTGCGTATCGCGGCGTGTTCGAAACAACGCTGGCCGGCAACCGCCACGGCATCTACACCAGTCACGATGCCTCGTGCAATTTCGCTGTCGTCCGGTGGACGATGGCCAGCCGACTTTCTTGACCGTGGAAAACCATGTGTCGTGCCCGAGCCCATCGTCCCCGTGCTCGACACGGCCAAGAGCGCCGAGATTTTGCGCAAGCTGCAGCCCGATAGTGATTTGCGCGCCTACACCTACATCATGCACGGCATTTGGGAGTCGGTGTGGGACCACGAAAACTCTCACATCGACCCGCACTTCAAGACTTCGGCAGCACCTGTGGGGGTGATGGGCGGTCGGCCCGGTGGAGCCGTTCTACGCCACGCAACGGACATTCAAGCGCATCTGAGCGTCAGCAATCCAAGACGGGATGCCGTTGCTGGCGTCCCGTTTTTTGCAGGATCTCAGCGCAAGCCTGCATCCTTTTGCGTCCCGCTTCGTCTTCACTGGCAGCAAGGTTCCATTCGCGAGGTTTCCATGAACACCCAAGTCCAATCCCCCGCCGCCGCAAGCGGCGATCTGCAAGTCGCCCCCGCCTGGCGCGCCTGGATCGTGCCGGTGCTGTGTGTGGCCGGCTGGTTTTTGCTCTACGGCCAGCTCCAGCCCGCCACCGACGCCTTCATGCGCTGGCTCTCCGGCGCAACCGGCATGGCGGCTACCAGCCATCTCTACAGCGCAGTGAGCTTTTTCGCCTTCGAAGTGCCCAAGGTGCTGATGCTGCTGGCGCTGATCGTGTTCGTCGTTGGCGTGAGCCAGACCTTTTTCACCCCGGAAAAAACGCGGGCCATTCTGGCAGGCAAGCGCCAAGGCGTGGGCAACGTGCTGGCGGCAACGCTGGGCATCGTCACGCCGTTTTGCTCGTGCTCGGCGGTGCCCCTGTTCATCGGTTTTCTCACGGCGGGTGTGCCGCTGGGAGTGACGTTCTCCTTCCTGGTGTCGGCGCCGATGGTCAATGAGGTGGCGCTGGCGCTGCTGTTCGGCATGTTCGGCTGGAAGATTGCAGCGATCTATCTGGGCCTCGGGCTGGCGGTGGCCATCATCGCCGGGGCTGTGATCGGGCGCATGAACCCGGTGAATCTGGTCGAACCCTGGGTGTTTGACATCCCGGCGGTCAGCCATGACGAGGCCAAACTCGACTGGCAGCAGCGTTTCGCCCAGGGCTGGAAGCATGTACGGGAGATCGTGCTCAAGGTCGCGCCCTATATCGTCGCCGGCGTGGGCGTGGGCGCGTGGATCCATGGCTATGTGCCTGAAGACTTCATGGCCCACCTGATGGGCAAGAGCACGTGGTGGTCGGTGCCGCTGGCGGTGCTGATCGGCGTGCCGATGTACTCCAACGCGGCGGGCATCATCCCGGTGGTGCAGGCGCTGCTGGGCAAGGGCGCGGCCCTGGGCACGACGCTGGCGTTCATGATGGCCGTCACTGCCCTTTCTTTCCCCGAGTTCATGATTCTGAGAAAGGTGATGAAACCCAAGCTCATCGCCCTGTTCGCCGGGGTGGTGACGGTGGGCATCATCATCGTCGGCTATGTATTCAACGCAGTGATGTGACGCGGCTTCTCACATCGTTTTCCCTTTCGCTCAAAACACAAGGAGACTGCTGTTATGACTGTCAATCGCATGGTGAGCGTCATAGCCGGATTCATGGTGTTGCTCAGCCTAGTACTATGACACGCAAATAACGAAACATGAATACACTCTCGACATCGCGACTTGATGCTTGGAGGTGTTGTCATGCGACAGACGGAATTGCATTTGACCGACGAGGATCGATCGCTCGTAGACGCGATTCGCAGCAAAGGGCTGCATCAAGCGCGGGAGGTCAATCGAGCGCATGTTCTGTCCTCGCTGGACAGGGGCGTGCCAGAGGCCCAGATCCTGGCGGTGCTGGGAATGGGACGCACGGCTGTGTGGCGTACACGCGCAGCGTATCTACAAGGCGGCGTGGCGTTGGCGGTCTTCGACGTTGCACGCTCAGGGCGGCCACGCCAGTACGACACAGACGACGAAGCGCGGGTGACGGCGCTGGCTTGTTCGGCGCCTCCCGCGGGTCGGCAGCGCTGGACGATGGTGGAACTCGAGCGGGCCGCACGCCAGGAACCTGGCCTGGCCAACGTGAGCCGAGAAACCGTGCGGCGCATGCTCAAAAAAACGATCTCAAGCCCTGGCGCAAGCTGATGTGGTGCATTGGTGAGTTGACTGAGGAGTACCGCAGTCGCATGTACGCCTTGCTTGAGCTGTATGCGCGGCCGATGTCGCAGGCAGAGCCGGTCATCTGCATCGACGAGAAGAGCTTGCAACTCATCGGTCACAGGCATGCGCCGCTGCCCATGCAATCGCGCAGCCCCGAAAAGGTGGATTACGAGTACGTGCGCCACGGCACAACCAATCTGTTCGTGGCCGTCGAGCCCAAAGCCGGGAAACGGACCGTCTCGGTCACAGAGCGCCGAGGCAAGGCCGACTTCGTGGCCTTCGTCAGCAACTTGTTGACCCATACGTATGCCAAGGCTCGGCGCGTTCATCTGGTTCTGGACAACCTGAACATCCACTTCAGAAAGTGCTTCGACGACGTGTTGGGCAAACGCGCAGCAACCAAGCTCTTGCGCCGGGTGCAGTTCCACGACACGCCCAAGCACGCGAGCTGGCTGAACATGGCGGAGATCGAGATCGGTGTCCTCAGTCGTCAGTGTCTGGACCGACGCGTTGAAAGTCAACACCGTCTGCAGTGCGAGGTTGACGCGTGGCAGAAGGCTCGCAACGTCGCGCAGCAAACCATCGAGTGGAAGTTCACTCGTCAGGATGCGGATCGGAAGCTCAGTCGACATTACGTTCCGAAATTTTCGTGTTGATGTACTAGTGCTGGCGCAGCTCACCGGTCAGATCGACCTGTTGCACCCCACCTGGCTCTGGCTCACCGCCTTCGTCGGCCTGAACCTTTTCCAGATGGGTTTTACCGGCTATTGCCCACCGGCCAAAGTGTTCAAGGCATTGGGCTTCAAAGAAGCCACCAACGCCTGCAGCACCACAGCCTCGAGCAAGAGCTGCCGCTGAACCCCTGCATTTTCATGTTTTGATCCTTTGGAGCAATCCCCATGACCAACATCAAAATCCTCGGCACCGGCTGTGCCAACTGCAAGGCCACGCAAAAGCTGATCGAAAACGTGATCCAGGCCATGGGCATTCAAGCCCAGGTCGACAAGGTCGAGGACATCGCCTCCATCATGCAATACGGCGTGATGAGCACACCCGGTGTGGTCATCGATGGCAAGGTCGTGCACGCTGGTGGCATTCCCAGCCGGGTGCAGGTCGAACAGTGGTTCGACCGCCTGAAGGCCTTAATTCCCACAAAGGAGACGCGAGATGAAAAAAAACCTTCCTTCGATTGACCCTGACCAGCGTGATTCTGGCAGGCCATGCCGCCTGGGCGGACAGCCCGGCTGCGACTTGGACGCAAAAAATCATCACCCCCGAAATCGCGCTGAAAGCGGCGCAAGCGGCCAAGGCCGAGTGCGTCAAACGCGGCTGGCAAGTAGCCGTGACCGTGATCGATCCCTCCGGCCTGCCGCTGGTGATGCTACGCGACCGCTTTGCCGGTTGGCATACCGTGGAAGTCGCCAACGGCAAGGCGCGCACCGCGGCGAGTTGGCGCGAAACCACCAGCGCGGTGGCCGCGCGCGTGAGCAAGCCCGATTCCGCCGAACAGGCGATCAAGAATTTGCCCGGCGTGGTGATGATCGGCGGCGGCATGCCCATCGACGCTGCGGGCCAGATGCTGGGCGCCATTGGCGTCTCGGGCGCGCCGGGTGGTGATAACGACGACGTCTGCGCCAAGGCGGGAATCGCCGCTGTGGATGGCGATCTAGCGTTCTGATCCTCGGCCAGCCCGCTTGCGTCAGCATCGTCCAGCGTAAGCCGATGTCCAATCGGTGGGCGCGCCATCCTCCCTTCGCTTTCCTTGGAACCCGTCATGCACACCTCATCGAGCTTTCCATCCGCGCAGGAATTCCACTTGAGCCTGCGCGTGGCCGATCTCGACCGCAGCACTGCGTTCTACACCGCGTTTTTCGGCGTGGAACCGAAGGACTGCACCGCCCGCTACAGCACTTTCATCGTGCCGCATCTGCACCTGAACCTGGTGCTGTTGGTCAACGACCGCGGCGAGGCGCTCGACACCTACAGCCTCTCTTAAGAAACTCACCTCAAGTGGTTGATGGGCAAGGTATTGTTCAGGCAGTCTGGGGCATGGCGACGAGTTGCATGCCGAGCTTGCTGGCGCGCTGGGACAGTTGGCGCAGTACGCGCTCGCGGTATCTCTCTTCGTAATAGGCCTGGCCTTGGTCGGTGTATTCCTCGCCCTTGGTCAGCATCGTGTAGATGAGCCGCGCGAGCTTGTGGGCGGCGGCCGCGACGGCCTTGGGTTTGTCCATGCGCGCGCACATGCGCCTGAAGTACGCCCCTAGCGCCGACTGGCTGGTGCGCAGTGCGGCCGCCGCGAGTCGCAGCGCCTGCGCTGCGCGGTTGGCGCAGCGTTTGGTCTTGCCGCTCATCACCTTGCCGCCCGTGATCTTGGTGCCTGGACACAGGCCCATCCAGCTCGCAAAGTGCTTGTCACTGGGGAAGCGCGACATGTCCGCGCCGGTCTCGCTGATCACGGCCAACGCTGTGGTCACGTCGATGCCATCAATGCGCGTCAGGTCCACGCCGCACATCTTGAAGAGCTGCGTGCGCAGATCGAACTTCGGCGCGTTGCGGGCGCGGCCGCGCTTCTTGCCCTTGGCGGGTTCGCCGTCGTGAACCTGCAGGGTTTGCATCTGCTGCTCGATCTGCGTGTCGCATTCGGCAAGCTGCGTGCCGATGAAGTCGAAGGCGTCCAGCGCCTGCTTCAACGCGAACAAGTGCTCCGCCCGCCAGTTGCTGCCCTGCAGGCTCTTGGCGATCTCCTCGACACTGGCCTTCACGCGCACGTTCTTCATCGCACCCAGCACCTGGCCGTCGCGCTCGCCGGCGACGATGGCGCGCAGGATCTTCTGGCCCGTCTCGCCCACCACATCGGCAATCACGTTGGCGAGTTGCACGTTCATCTGCGTCAGCGCCTTTTGCATGTGCTGGACGTCGCGGCCCTGGCTCCTGAGCAGCATGGCGCGCTGGCGCCACAGCGAGCGCAGCACACAGACCTGCTCGGTCGGGCGGAACGCGCCGCTGAGCAGGCCATAGGTCATGAGCTGCTGAAGCCACTGGCAGTCGAGCACGTCAGACTTGCGACCCGACACATTCTTGACGTGCCGCGCGTTCACCAGCAGCACCGTGAAGCCTCGCGACTCCAGCAGCTCGAACAGCGGGATCCAGTACACGCCGGTGGATTCCATCGCCACCGTGTCGACGCGGCACGCCATCAGCCAGTCGGCGATGGCGTTGAGGTCGACCGTGAAGCTGGGGAACTCACGCACCGGCTCGTCGTCGCGGTCCGGCGGTACGGCCACGAAGTGGGCTGCGCTGCCGATGTCGATGCCTGCGGCATTGGGGTGGGTGATCGTCAAGGCCGCTGCACGAGCCTTGACGGGCTTGGGGATGACGCTGCGATTGCGTTGAATCATGGCTTGCTCCATCATCGGTTGCGGAATGTGGTGCCGCCTCGGGTACGTCGTCTTGCTCACTCTCTTAAACGGGATATCGCCACGCCAGCTATGAACTGCCGCGACGATTCACCAATGTCGATGACGTCACCCAGGACCACGCTAACCCGCGGGCATTGCGCACCATTGCTACATCGGTCTTCCGCGGCACCGCATTCCACCTTGCCACAACCGGAGCACGCTGTGTTTCTTCGGCGCGATTTGCGGCAACGGGCCGATTACTTCGCTAACCGCTGGGACAGCAGACCGGCGCGGTTTTCTTCGCAGGGCTCTGGGCACGACAGCCGCCACGGTGGCAACTGCGGCCGCAGTTGCCATGGATCGACCAGCAACGGTCGCGGCGCAAGAAGTCAAGCCACCGGGGGACGATGCCTTCGGCAATCTTCCCGCATCGCTCACTCCGTCGGGCACCGACTATGAATTGGGGCATGACCGCTCGGCCTATGCCTACACCGCCAAAGACGGCAACCTCGCCAAGGAAGGGTTCGAGGGCAAGCGCTGGGGCATGCTGATCGACCTGCGCAAGTGCGTCGGCTGCCAGGCTTGCACGGCTGCGTGCAAGTTCGAGAACAACATCCCTACCGGCGTGTTCCGCACCTGGGTGCCGGACGTGGAACTGGGCACCTATCCCGACACCAAACGCGCCTTCCTGCCACGGCTGTGCAACCACTGCGAGCGGCCGTCCTGCATTGAGGTTTGTCCGGCCGGCGCCACTTGGCAGCGCAAGGATGGCATCGTCGAAATCGACTACGACCTGTGCTGGGGCTGCGGCGCCTGTGTCAATGCGTGTCCCTACGACGCGCGCTTCATCAATCCCATCACCAAGACCGCCGACAAGTGCACCTTCTGCTCACAGCGGGTCGATCAGGGCCTACTCCCTGCGTGTGTCGAAACCTGCGTGGGCGGCGCGCGCCAGTTCGGCGATCTGAACGACCGCAACGATCCAATGACCAAACAGGTGTTGAGCGAAGTCATTCAACAGCTCAAGCCGGGAACCGGCAACGAGCCCCGCGTGTTCTATATCGGCTTGACCACCGAGTTGCAGAACAACCCGCCAGGCATTCCGACGCAGTGGTCGGTCGAACAGCAGGACATGGGCCACAACGATCACGATTGGGACATCAACATCAGCAAGGAGGCCAATCATGTCTAACCCGCTGACCACACCGCAATTCGTCCCGCCGCTGCGGCAGTTGAACGAGTTGTACAACGTCGTTCACGACCGTCCGTTTTCCATCCTGTTCGCCAACTATTCATGGGCGCTGGGTGTGGCCGGGGGGCTCGCGTTGATCTGGGCGATCAACGCCTGGCGCGGCCGCACCGACGCAGTGGAAAACCGATTCACCATGCCCTTGGTGGTGGCTGTTCGCAACAAATAAAGTCACATCCTAAAAATACCGCAAGTTATTGATTTTATTAGACTTTAACTTGCGGCCCAAATCGAAAAGTTCTGTCCTGCTTTGATCAACCGCCACCGTGCGTGCACCAAACACACAAAATAAAGTCCTATCCTGCGCCGGAAGCAACGGGCGCAACTCCCAGCCCAAGCCTGAGTAGCAGTTTCATCGCCCATAAAGCGGTTTGTCCCTCTGCATCAGCCTCGTTTCTCGGGGTCAGCATCTTGGGCATTCGCTCGCAAACGCACACGTTGGACAATTCTTGCTCAACCTCATGATCCCAGTGACCGCTGGCATCGACCAAGCCATCCAGAGATCGTTTGACCGAAGCCTCGACGACGTCAAAAGTCGCGCGACGGTGGAAACGCAAAGCAATCAGGGACAGTGCGACATCCCCAGTGCGCTCCACATCCAGCAGCACGATAGGCGGATACCCCGGCGGCATGATTGTTACCACCAGCCCCACTCGAGGCTTGCGATTGGCCATCGAGAACACCCGCCCCGTCTTGAGATAACACAGTGACATCCCAAACTGGATCTGTCGCCTATGTCCCGCAGGACATAGGCGGAACTATGTCCCGTGCCGAACTATGTCCCGCAGCGCTGTCACACGCCCTGTGAAAGCGGTGGAGCAACACGGGACATAGCAGGCAAGAGCTACAGGCTCTTCAGGAACGCCAAGAGCGCGTCGTCGGGTCGGTATCGACCCGGCTTGCCCTCGGGTGGAGTGAGCTTGTCGAGGAGCTTCGACTTCATCTCCAAATCTGCGTCGAGGTAGATCTGCGTCGTCTCGATCGACTCGTGTCCAAGCCACAACGCGAGGGTCGGCCGGTCGACCCCCTCTTGCACGAGGTCCATCGCCGTCGTGTGCCGAAGCACATGCGGGCTCACGCGTTTGCGCGCCAGCGAAGTGCACGCCCGGCTGGCTGTCGCGACGTGCTTGGCCACCACGTATTGCACGCCGTGCGCGCTCAGCGGGCCGCCGCGGGCGTTGGGGAACACCGGTTGATCAGGCGCTCTCAATGGTTCACGCATCCACGCAGTCATGACTGCCCGCGAATTCTTGCTCAGCGGCGTACACCGTTCCTTGCGACCCTTGCCGATCACCCGCACGTGCGACCCGGTCCCAAGAACCACGTCGTCGCGGCGGATGCCCGTCAATTCCGACAGCCGCAATCCTGTCTGCACCGCGACCAGCATGAGCGCGTGATCGCGACGCCCGGACCAGGTTCGCTGGTCCGGTGCCGCCAGAAGTGCATCGACCTCGGGCCTGCTCATGAAGGGAACCAACGTCCGAGTGAACTTCTTCGCCGGTACGGCCAGCACGCGGGCAATCTGCGCCGCATGGGTCGGCGCCTCGTAGGACGCAAAGCGGAAGAACGAGTGCACGGCCGTCAATCGCAGGTTGCGCGTCCGAGCGGTGACGCCGCGCGACGCCTCCAGGTCATCGAGAAACGCCGCCACCAGCGGCGCGTCAACGTCCTCCAATCCGAGCGCCGACGGCGCCTTGTGCAGCCGCTTCCTGGCGAACTGCAGCAGCATCTTGAACGTGTCTCGATACGACGCGATGGTGTGCGGACTGGCCTGGCGCTGATGCATCAAGCGCTGGGTGAAGTAGCGCTGCAACAGCCCGGCGAAGCTGGTGCCGGCCGTCATGACGCTGCTCCCCAGCGCTGCTCCAAGCGCGCCATCGCGTGCGCCATCAGCTCGGGCCAGGCGCTGAGATACCAGTACGTGTCCTCAACACGCACGTGGCCCAGATACGTCGACAGCACCGGCAAAAGTCGAGCGCAATCCTGGCCCGATTGATACCAGGCCAACAGCACCTTCACCGCAAAGCGATGCCTGAAGTCATGGAGCCGCGGCCCGTGACTCGCGTCCGCTCCGCGCAGGCCGACGCTGCGTGACAGCGTGTAGAAGGTCCGGTGCAGGCGGGCCTGGTCCATCTGGTTGCCGCGATCGGAAACAAAGAGGTATGGCGAGACGGCTGCGCCGAAGAACTCGCTGCGTCGGCGCAGGTAGTCCGCCAGCACATCTCTCGTGGACGCGTGCAGCGGAATGAGCCGGATCTTGCCAAGCTTGGCGCCACGGATCGTCAGCAAAGCCTGGTCAAGATCGACGTCGGAGACCTGCAGGTTCAGCGCCTCGGACATCCGCATGCCCGTCGTGCTCAGCAAACCGATCAGGCAGTGGAACTTCCAAGGGTACAGCGACGTCCGGTGCCAGTTGGTCGGCAGCTTCAGCGCGGCGGCCAGCAGCTGCTCAACCTCCTCGTCCGAATACAGGTACGGCCTGGCACGGGTTGACCGGTGCGGCAGCAGTCCCTGCGGGGGAATCTCCGTCAAGGCGTCGCTGGCATGGCGGTAGCGCGCGAAGCAGCGCACTTCGCCGAGGCGCCGCGCCCACTCGGCCGGTTGTACCGTCGTCGGTTGCTGCGCCCACTCCAATGCCAGTGCCGTGGTGATGCGCGACGCCCCGCGGCCCTCAAGAAAGTCGATGAACCGCGGCAGCTTCAGGCCGGCGTCTTCCAGCTTGAAGCCCAAGCTGCGGCGCAACTCAAGATAGTCGCGCACGGCCTCTCGAAGCGCGCTCATGACGAACTCCCCGGCCACGGCAGCGCAAGAGGGCGAAGCGCGGCAAGGTCCACCTTGGCGTAGATGGACGTGGACAGCGGGCTGCGGTGGCGCAGCACTTCGCCGATCTCTGGCAGCGACGCGCCGCCTTGCAACATTCGAACGGCCAGGGCATGGCGGAACTGATGTGACCCCTTGTGCGGCGCATCGACTCCGGCGCGCCGCAGTGCGTTGCCAACGATCGAACCGACGCCGTCGGACCCATGCATCAAACCTCGCAGCGGTGCCCGTGAGCGCAAGAACAGATGGCGATCGGCGCACGCGGGCCGGCCGTTCTGCAGGTACGCGGCTATAGCTTCACCGACATCGACCGGTAGTGGCATCAAGCACTGGTGCCCGTTCTTGCCACGCACGCACAGACGACCGGCGTCCCAATCGATGTCCTCCAGCAGCAGCGTGATGACCTCGCCTCCGCGCAAGCCCAGTCGCGCCAGCAGCAGCAAGACGGCGCGGTCACGCCGGCCGACGACAGTACTCAGATCGCAGCTCTCGATGACACGCCGTGCATGCTCGGCCGAGATTGCCCTTGGCAGCGGCGGCGTGGTGGACCATGCCGCTACCGCCGGCACGGCGCTGATCAACGCCTCGTCGATCTCACCTCGGTACTGGGCGAAACGCAGGAATGCGCGCAGCGCCGTGACCACATGCTTGAGCCCGCGCGCCGAGAGGCGCCGGGCTTGATGCTGCACGAAGCCGATGATGTCGGTGGCGTGCAGCGCACCGAGAGCGATGCACTCGCTGCCGAAGCGATGGACGAGAAAGTCGCGGGTGATGGTCCGGTAGTAGCCAATCGTCGCGGTGGCCAGACCTCGCTCTCGTCGCAGGTACTGCGCGAAGCTGGCCACCAGCACATCGGCAGGGACGATGACTACGGGCGCCGCAGCGCACAGACCTTGCCCACGAAGATAGCCCAGCAGTTGCCGAACGGCATTCGGCTCGTGGCGACGTGGCGGGGCCTGGCAGTCGCTGCGAGGGCGATACGGGCGGCGTATGAACTCATCGACGTGCACGTCTTGGACGTCCGCAAGTTCGACGCCCTGCGTCGCAAGCCAGGCATCGAACGCTGTGGCGCGCCAAGCCTTGGCTCGCACGCAAACGACGGCGTAGCGCTGATCGATCAATGACGTGACGAAGGCCGGCAGGTGCGGGGAAAGTGGTCCCGTCGCACTTCGGGCGAGCGCCATCGCGCCCTCCAGGGTTGGTTCCAAGATGGTCTCCTTGCGGGCGACATGCCCGGCATGGAGGATTGCTATGTCCAGCGTTGTTGGCCAGGAGGCGTTGCTGGCTCAGGCGGGCGCGAAGCAACGGGACATAGTTCGACACTGGACATAGTGAGGCTTCCTTTGCGCCATTTTCTGTACTGTGCCGGCCAGCGCACTCAGGTCGCCAGCACAATCCCAACTGGCCGGCTTGAGCAGCTTGAACTCAAGCGGCGGCAATGTTGCACTGAGTCTCTGATCGCCCGAGCTGACTTTGATGGTTTTACGAGCCTCAACCATCGGCCCCGTGGTGGACACTGGTTCTGTTGTCCAGTTGCCGCCCGGCCTGTCCAACTTGATCGGTACTTTTTCGACTGTGATGCTGCGGTCGAACTCAGATTGCTTGGAATAAATATCAGTCGATTTTTCGCCGTGCGTCTTGGCTCCGTCTTGCCCATCGTCCAGTTCATAGTCGTAGACGAAGTGTTCCCTTGATACATCATCATCACCATTGGTGTCTGCCCCTGGCTTTCTTTCTGCGTTTTCTTTGCTGCGGATGACCTCCTTCGTAGAGGGGTGCCCGTAATACAACTCGTCGCAAGGATGGTGCTTGCCAGTCAGATGCAGGAGTTCGAGCACCAACCATTGGTTGCCCTGCTGAACGCCTCGGAATTTCCATACTGAATTTCTCAGTTGTGACGGGATGAAGGACACATACTCCTTGCCGAGGGATTGAAGGCAGACACTATCCCAAGCGCGCCGCGCACCTGGATCGAGTGCGATCCACGCAAATTCCTGTGCGAACTGATGCGACAGGCACCTCTTGGGTAGCTTTGACGTGAAGCGCAACGTCAGCACACGTTGATAGCCAGGAGCTTCGGGGTGAAAAAGCAGATTCAATGCACCGGGACGAACGATGGCATTCGCCAATGTGCTGTTGTGCAAGAAAAGGAAGCGAACCAACTCAATGGTAGGAATCAGCACATCCCCTTGCGCTGTGCGGTACCGGAGCAGACGCTGAATGCCACTGCCCCTGCGGTCGAAAGAATAGAGACCTGCTGGTATATCAGCCGAGGTGATTTCTTCGCATTCCGACGTATCCGAAATCGTCGCTTGCCCAATCAACCCACGCGCTGGCAAGGACTGTCGTTCACCCCGCGCGAAAACATGCCCAAGCGACAAAATTGGAAGCAATCCTATCGGCAACTCGACCTTGCTGTACCGACCCGACTCGACCCCTCGCATGGCAGCCCGGACGAACCAACCGCTCTCCTTCTCGACTAGACCTGCAAGCCAATACATCTCGACATGTTCAGTGCCGAGGTTGGCAAGCTGCCTGATCAATAAACGGCTCATGCTGCAATGCGCATCACGATGGGGGCCTCATCAAGTATTGCGTGAATTCGCGCCAAGTTGTTTGAGCGCCCTGAAGGCCACCCAAAGTGCTCCACTCGTGGCCGGGTCAAACTGCTCCACCCTGGTCACGGCGATTTGACGCGGTAAACGCGGCGGCGCCGTAGCCGGAGGCCACACCGGCAGGACGTTACTTTCTGTCCCCTTGCATGTCTCGGGGACGCACAGGTGAACGTCTTGAAACCACATCTCCAAACCACGATCTTGACCCTGTTGGGCAAGGGCGCGACGCAGCGCGAGATCGCCCGCATCACGGGCGTGTCCCGGCATACGATCCGCGCCTACGCGCAGCGCTTTGCCGCCGAGCGGCCAAACTGCCCCGGGGTGGCCACCGACTCGGTCGGGCAAACTGCTCCACCCTGGCCACCGACTCCGGTGGCCACCACGGTGTCGGCATGCGAGCCGCACCGCACCTTCATCGAGGCGCAGTTGCGCCTGCAGCGCAACGCCACGGCGATCTATCAGGATCTGGTCGACCAGGTCGCGTTCGCCGGCGCCTACAACTCGGTCAAGCGCTTCGCCGGGCGCCTGCGCCAGAAGGAGCCCGAGCAGTTCGACCGCCTGAGTTTCGTGCCGGGCGAGGAGATGCAGGTCGACTACGGCGAGGGCGCCCCCACGCTCGTTCCCGGAACCGAGCGCTACCGCAAGCCGCGGCTGTTCGTGGCCACGCTGCGCTACTCGCGGCGCAGCTTCCGGCGCGTGGTGTGGAAGTCCAGCCAGCAGACCTGGGCCGAACTGCACGAGCAGGCCTGGCGGCACTTTGGCGGATCGTGTCGTTACGTCGTGCTCGACAACCTGAAGGAAGGCGTGCTCAAGCCGGACCTGTACGAACCCAAGCTCAACGCGGTCTACACCGCCACGCTGGCGCATTACGGCGTCGTCGCCGACCCGGCCCGGGTGCGCGACCCCAATCGCAAGGGCACCGTGGAGCATGCGATCGGCCACACCCAGGCCACCGCGCTCAAGGGCCGCCGCTTCACCTCGATCGAGGAGCAGAACGCCTTCCTCGACCATTGGGAGCGCACGTGGGCGGCCACGCGCATCCACGGCACCGAGCGCCGCCAGGTGCAGGCGATGTTCGAGGAGGAACGCCCGCTGCTGCAGCCGCTGCCGGTATCGGGCATGCAGTACTTCACCGAGGCCCAGCGCACCGTCTGCGACGACTCCTGCGTGCGCGTCGAGCACTGCAGCTATGCGGCGCGCCCGGCGCCGATCGGCTCGCGGGTACTGGTGCGCCTCTTTGCGCGCCGCATCGAGATCCGCGACCTCGCCACCCAGGCGCTGCTGCGCAGCCACGCCCGCGCCGAGCGCCCCGGCACCGTGGTGCTGCCGCAGGCCGAGCGCGTGTTCAACCCCTCGCGCGAGACCCGCCGCATCCTGGCCCAGGCCAAGGCCAAGGCCATCGGACCCGACGCATCGCGACTGTGCGAGATGCTGTTCGCCATCGAGGGCCGCGTGGGCCAGCGCAAGCTCTGGGGCATCGTGTCCCTGGGCGAGCGCTATCCCAAACGCCTGATCGATTGCGCCTGCGCACGCGCCATCACCGACGGCTTGCACAGCTACCGCCACGTCAAGGCCATCACCGAGCGGCTCGTCGCCGACGCGCTGGCGGCCCTGGATGCGCCGCAGCAAGCCGAGCTGGCCCTGACCCAGGAACACCCCCTGATCCGCTCGGCCGATGTCTACGCCGAGCTGTTCGCGCGTGGCGCCGCGCAAACCCCCAACCCCACCACCCCAAGGAGCTTCACGCATGACCATGAATGAGATCGAACGCGCGCTGCGCGAGCTGCGTCTGTCCGGCATCGCCGACACGCTGAGCACCCGCCTCATGCAGGCCCAGAGCAACCAGGAGCCCTTCCTCGACACCTTCGCCTCCATGCTGCAGGACGAGCTCGACCGCCGCCGCTCGCGCCTGACCGAGCGCCGCTTCAAGCACGCGCGCCTGGACGAGCGCCTGAGCCTGGCCGACTTCGACTGGCGCTTCAACCCCAAGCTGCCGCGCCAGGCCTGCTTCGAGCTGCACACCCTGAAGTTCATCGGCGAGGGCGCCAACGCCCTGATCATCGGCAGGCCCGATCACGCGACATGATGCTCACCTCACCACGTTATTGAAGTTCAAGAGAAATCTGTCGAGGATCGTCTGGGAGCGGACGCACGCCAGGCGATGAGACCGATGCGCGGACCTCGGGACGCTGTAAATCGGCGGCCTTGATGGCCCAAGGCGCGCCCTTGCAGGCCTGCGTGGCGGGAAGTGTAGCGACGCTGATCATGCGCAGCACCGTCATCTTGCTCGTCCCGAGCGCTTCAGCGGCTTGCTCCAGAGTCAACTCACCACGCGCTTCGCGCTCTCCATTTTGGTAGACCGCAATGTGGTGGTCGCCGCGGAACGAACGCACCCGCATTTCCGTCCAGGTATGCCCTTTGCCAGTCCGGTGGCCGAGACGATTCAGCAACGAGGCGATGCCAGCGTCACCCAACTGGCGTGCGAGCTGCACGATCAGAACCTGGACCCCAACATCGGTGGTCCAGCGGTGCTGTCCCGTGCGGTTCTTCACCACGCTCAATTCGGTGTGGTCGCCTCCCTGCCAATGCATGACGAGTTCGATGCGCGCCTCGTCCACGCGCGCCACGATCTCCCTGATCACGCAGCGCAGGATGCGCTTGCGCACGGCGTTGCTGGCCGAAGGATGGGACCACACCCGCGGCAAGTCGGTGCCCAGGGCCATGAGGTCGTCGCGCTGCTGTGGCGTCAGGCTCCATTCGGTCACGGTCTGCAGCGTCTTGATCTCCGCCTCGCGCCGGGTAACCTCGGAGAGGCGCTCGTTCCAGCGCCGCTCAAGTTCGGCGGCCACCAGTCGATTGCCGGGGTCAACGGCGTCGAACTGCCGCTGCGCACGCGCCGCCTCAAAGCGCGCCTGCTCCAACGCGAGTTCGAGCTGGCGCCGCGTCGCGTGCTCATCGTTGGCATGGTGCTCGATGGCACGCAGTGCGGCCTGCACCCCAAGCGGCAGCAGCACGCTCAGCACTTCGCCGGAGACGGCCTCGTCCACGCGCAGCGAGCCGAAAGAAATGCATCCAGGCACCGCGCCATGATTGATCGCGGCCCCCTTGCAGTGATAGCGGGCGATGGTGCCGTCGCTGCCGCTGTAGGCGACGTGCAGCTTGCGACCACAGTGCGCGCATCGCAGCAACCCGGCCAGCAATGCCTCTCCGCGCCGGGGTGCGCCGCGCGCCATGCTGCCGCGCATGTTGGTGTTGTCGGCGATCACGCGCTGGTTGTGCTCATAGGTCGGCCAATCAATGTACCCCTCGTGGTGCTCCTGGATCAAGACCTGCCAGTGCTCCTGGGCACGACGATGGCCGTGCACGACGCGCTTGCGGCCGGCTTCGATCCGGACGCGTGTCTCGGTGCGGCCAAACGCATAGGCGCCGGCATAGACGGGATTGGTGAGAATCTTGAGCACCGCGTTATAGACCGGCAGACGCCAGATCACGCAGCGCCGGCCGTTCTCGTAGACCGCCGAGGGCAGATCAATGCGCTCTTGTCGGAACCACAGCAGCGCCTGGCGCACGCTGCCGGCCTGTGCGAATCGACGGAACACGGCCGCGATCGCTTCGCGGATGCGCAGATCGGCGTCGCGTTCAATCCGGTCGCCCTCGCTGCGCACATAGCCGATCGCCACCGTCGTGTGCAGATCACCCCGCGCCGCCTTGAGCTTGAGGGCTTCGACGGATCGTTGGCGAAGGAGGGACAACTCCATCTCCGACATCGTGCCCTTCATGCCCAGCAGCAACCGGTCGTTGACGCTGCGTGGATCATAAATGCCGTCTTCGTCGACGATGAGGCTGCCCACCAGTGCGCAGAATTCCAGCAGCGTGTGCCAGTCGCGACCGTTGCGTGCCAGGCGCGATGCCTCAATGGACACCACGGCGCCGACCTGGCCGCTGCAGATCGCCGCCAGCAGTCGCTCAAAGCCTGGCCGTGCGACGCCGCCGGCGGACACACCGAGGTCGTCGTCGATGACCACGACCTCGGTCCAACCGAGCGCGCGTGCCCGATCGGCCAGGGCGTATTGGCGCCGGCGACTCTCATGGTTGTGGCGCAACTGATCGGCTGTGGACTGGCGCACGTACACGTAGGCGCCACGCGCCAAGTGCTCAGGGTTGATCTTGTTCATCGTCATCCTCCATGTGTTCAACGACGTCGGACTGACTTGCCACCTGCCACAGGAGTTGGCTCAGCAGTTCGACGAGGTCGTCGTGACGCTGCTGCAATCGCGTCAGTGGTGCTGGCGCCGTTGCGGCGTCGAACAGGTCGGCTTGCACGAGCGGGATCGCTCGCGGCGGGGTTGGCTTCATCGACGCCTCCGTGTGCCTGGGAAATGGTCGATGAACATAGGACTGCGTCGAGTTCGCCTCGCAGCGCAAGCAGGCAGCGCAGCAACATCCGCGGAGGCCAGTGCGTGGGCACATCGCCGGCCGCAGGTAGTGTCATCCACTGCGGTAGATGCGCCCTCGTGCCGTCGGGCTGACGGACAATCAGGAAGTCTTCGGTTCCATGCCTGACTCGGCCGAGCACCTCAACTTCATGACCCGTCCGGGGATGGAACGGATAGTTGATGCGAGCCAGCTCGACGAGCTGTTCGCGGGCAGTATGTGACTGCTTCGCCCGGCACCGGCAAGAGCCATGTGGCCAAGGCCGTCGCCTACCAGGCCACGCTGCAAGGCTTTGATGTGCGCTACGTCGAGGCCGACACCGAGTTCGCCCGCTTCGCGCTGGCCAGCCCGCCTGAGCAGGCGGCGCTGCTGCGCGCCTACGTCGAACCCGACCTGCTTGTCCTCGACGACCTGTTCCTGGCCCGCCGCATCGGCGACGCCGCCGCCGAACTGCTGCAGACCGTCGTGCACCAGCGCTACAAGCATCGCCGCTCCATCGTCGTGACCTCCAACCGCGTCGTGCAGGACTGGGGCAAATACCTCGGCGACGCCACCATGGCCACCACCATCCTCGACCGACTCATGCACCGCGCCGCCATGCTGGAGTTCGAGGGCAAGAGCTACAGGCTCAAAGAGGCCGCCGCTCGCATCGCCCTCAGCACCCCGACCGACGCATAATCCATCCATCCGTCCTGCCAGGAGCAGTTTGGGTGGCCATAGGTGGAGCAGTTTGACCTGGCCTTCAGGGAGCGTAGACCGGCTTTTCGCATGATTTGCCACGCTTTGACGGGAGCACCACACAACTCCAATTCGGCGATGGCCCAGTGAATGCGGCGAAGCTGGAATTGCTCTACGGTTTCCACGGCTTGATCCAAGAACTCCATCGTCAACGGCAAGTGATGCCGACGCTTGAGTAGCCAGTCGCGCCGGTTGGCCCGACGTTCGAGTTCGGCAACAGTGATGCGCACAGGCGGACTCTCTTTACCAACAATGTCGACCCATGCATTGAGCTCCGTAACCCAATCACGATCAATCTCCGGCCACACACGACGAGTCCGGCTTGCCACGTTGCGAGTCACCGGCACTGCTGGGCTGGCTTGAGCTAAAGATGCTGCGGAGTCGGCAACTGATTCCGACGATACCAACACCTTTCCAATGCGTGGCAACGGCTTCCATGGGATTGCAATGCCCAACTCACCCGCCAAACGCACCACAGTTTTCGGATCGAGTTGTAGAAATCGACCGACCTCGCGCAGCCCTTTCCCAGCGATCACGAGTTGACGCAATGCAGGTTCCAGAAGTGGCCCGTATTGGAGAAAACGTGGTGCCCCAAGTGCGCCTGTCTTCGATTGAAGGCAGCGGGTGTAGACATAGCCACAACCACAGGAGAACACACCAACCCTGTTACCGTGGTTCCAATGCTGGGTGAAACTTTTGATCGGTGCCGATGAGCGGTGGTTTGCCAATGGGTTGATACAGGGCCACGGTCCGGCACCGAATGCAGAATCGAGCCGCTCCCTTTGTGCCAGGAAATCCTGAACCAGAATGTGATGTAAAGGATGATGGGCTTTGCGATGTTTGCGCACCATTGATGCCAGCCAATCGCCTGCGAAAGCGCCGTCGTCCATCACTGCGGGCAGCAGATCCAAAGCGCCGCCAAAGAAATTGCGGAAATCCCTGTCAAAGCGATGCTGGTTCATCGTCACATCCGACTTGGACAACCCGATTTCAAGCATGTGACTGCGATAAAATCCGGTCCACTGCCACAAGGTGCGCCCGTCTGGTGGGCTACACAATAAATCGGCGCTTCTCCGAGCTACACGTTGCAGGTGCGCCAAACTTACAGGCTCCATCAAGGGGGCGACTGATCGAGCATGTGATGGGCAGTTATCTGGTGTTGCCGCAACGAACTCGTGTCGGCTAACTTTCGCTAGGCGGACTGTGCTTCCTTGTAGAGGGCACCCGTGTTCTGGGCAGACGAGGACGCCGGGTAGTTGGTGATCACGGCGCCACCAAAGCTCTCCATAAAGCGCCTTCATCTCCCATGCGCATGTCGGACAGAAGCGCAGTTGCTGGACCCGCCCAATACGAAAGGCAGATAGTCCGAGGCGAACATGTAGTCCATCAATGGCACCTTGCCCCATTGCTCGGCGAACTTTCTCTTGCAGTGCGGGCGGTTCGAATGCCGTGAGGTAGGGATAGAGCGTGAGCGTGTCGATGACGCGATCCACGTTCAACGCCCGATCTGGTGGAATTCGATCGGCCAACGCCTGAAGATGCCCTGGCAAGTCAAAAGTGGCGATGACTTTTCGGTTGCCAAACAACGCATCTAGGGTATGCATTGGACTTGGCGCACCGACATGACGGTGGTAGCGAGCAAGCACGCTGTACAGGAGTTCACCAGGATAGACCGTCGGAAAATACGTGAGCATCTACGCCACCGTCACGCCGCAAGATCAAGCAATGGCGGTTTCACAAAACCAGCGGCCAGCAGCGCTTCATAGCCGGACTGACCGGCCTGCTTGCCAAGCGTCACGATGTGACGCAAGTCCTGTGCGGGCGTTGCCGAGGCCTTTGGTGGCTTGCGCGCCTGGGGCTTGCGCACCTGCACCAGGCGCTTCGCCAACCGCTCCGTGATCGCTGCCATCAGCAAAAGCGGATCGGCTGATGGATTCAGGCCGCTCGCTTCATTGATCAACACGTCCACCACATCGTCGGCGACGCCGAGTGATCTCAGGGCCGCACGAGTCGTGTCAATGCCGTCATCTTGCATTAGTACGCTCGCGGGCTCTACGACAGCAGGCGATAGCACCACGTCAGGCAACTGTGTCTTGAGCGCCGAAGCCAACACTTGATCCACATGAGCGTGCAGGGGCAGTAAGTCGTCGTATTTCAGTAATGCTTTTTTGTCATTCGAGCGAAGCGCATCCAGCATCGGTCGAACCACCTGGAAGTCTTCTCGGGCGACCTTGCGAAGTAATTCGACAGTCAATCTTTCTGGCCCGCGCCGAACCTCACCAATGCCGATCACACGCAACTGCGCCAGCATGAAAAGCTTGACGACGATGTCCATGATGCCCTGGCTCTCGTCATAGAGAGCCTCACGGATCTCAGGGTTTATCTCCGTCGGCTCACATGTCCATTGATACTGCCAGAGCTGGTCAATGAAGTAGTCCCAAGCCTTGCCCTTGGGCATGCGATCCCAGACCAGTGAGCCCAGTCCACTGGCACGCCGGGCCTGACGGAAGTTCTCCTGTAACAGCGGGATCGCACTGAGCGTGCCAATCAAGATCACCGGAACGCCGATGGTGTTTACGAGCGTGACAAGAAAATTCAGCAATGCATCGGGACCGATCTTGGTCTTGTTCAGATGTTGAATTTCGTCGATGACCAGCACGCCCAAGGCGTGGAGGTTGGCGACGTGCGCCATATGCACCATCATCTCGTCCACGCTGGCACGACGGCTGCCGTACCAGTTGAAGTAGTTGGTACCAACTAATCGATCGACCGCCGAGAAGAAGTTGATACAGAGCTGCTTGGGAGACCCCTGGTGTGGGCAGTCCAGTTTCAGCCATGTGATTTGCACCAGACTAAAGGGGGCTGTGTGCTGGAAGCATTGCGGGTACTGGTGCAGGACTTTCTCGATAGCCTTGGACTTGCCGATGCCGGAGCAGCCGACCAGCGCGAAGCTGGTGGCAGTGTTCTCCACCGGCTGACGAGTCGGGATGGTCAGTGACTTCGCCTCGATCCGCTCGGCACCGCTTTGCAAATGCCGGATGTAGTCGTGGGTGAGTGGGTTGCGACCAACATAGCCTTGGCGTAGCAGCATGCCGAAGCGATCGGCCAACTGGATCTGGCGTTCCAATGGCTCGAAGTACCGCCCCAACCGCATGATGCAGTGCTTGCGCAGACTGGCTGCGTAGCCTCTCTCCTGCGCATGAAATTCTGGCCTGGCCGCGAGGGCGTCAAGCAACTCCCGCTGCGACCCCAATGGCGGCAGACGTGCGATAAAGGGATTGCCTTCGTACTCGGGCAACGAAGATGTCGGCGTTTCAGGGCTTGTCATCATGGCGTTGAGTGCTACCCAGAATTTCGGTGATGTCCGGCTCGCTGTAATCATCAGGCACAGCGTTTGGAAACTGAATGATGTCAGCACTCTTGCTGGCGTTCTGACTCGATGGTTCAGCCTGAAAGCGGAAAGTCTCGGCGCTTCGATTGACCAACTTCTCAACGGCGCGGTTGGCGCGGATGTTCTTGGTGCGTTTGGCCGCACTCTCGGTGCTGGGTTCACCCTTCAACTTCACGGCATCGGACACGATCCCTTCGATGCTGGCAGCCAAGTCGGCCGCGGCCAGTTGCTGGCGTGGTTGTCGTTTCGCCGAAATCTGCTTCTCTGCCTCTTGCAGTTGCCCGAGTTCCCATACTGATATTTGTTGATGTGCCCGGCTGCGCTCGGTTAGTTGGCAGACTTGGAATTGCATCGGCACCTCGGGATCGTGCAGGTAGATTTCATCGAGGTTGCGTGGATCGCAGGAGATTTTCACCTTCCAGTTGCCACGCTGTCGCGCCTTGTCGAACCACCGTTCCTCCAGAGCTTTCTGGCATGTGTAGAAGATGCCTCGCAGGCGGATGCCGTTGAGCGTGACTGTGGCCTCTTCGACCGGCAGCAGGCTGAAACGAACCAGCTCCTCCGGATATTGGCGTAGGCTGCCACTACGGTTCGCAATGCCCCAGTTCCATAGATCAATGGGCACCGCTGCAATGTTGTCGGCTGCGAGGTCACGATCCTTGTCGTATCTCTTCAGTTCATGGTGATTGTTGTAGTACAAAACACACGCGATCACGATCCGGGTGAACTGATCCAGATCAAGTACGGCATCAAGCCGATAGTCTTTGCCACCACGGGCGCGGTAATCCACATCGATATAGCCAGGCACATACGGCTTGAACTTGGCAGGGATCAGGCGAAATCGTTGCTCAACAATGCCTTTCCAGTCCGCACGGTATGCCGCAGCACTTTCAACCGTGACATTGAAGTTGTTGATTAACGTCTCGATCATGCGGCCTTCGATTTCACCCCGGTCACCCAGCAGCGTGGCTGGCAGGTGGTGGCAGGGCCAGGTCTCCGAATCAATCTCGTGGCCGCTTCGCTTGCAGAAGGACTGCTTGTCGCAGGCCGTATTGGCCAGGGCCATCATGGCTCCAACCCATGACGGGCCCTCAAGACCGACATAGATGCCGACAATCATTCGACTGAATACATCGATCACGACGTAGAGCACTGGACGGCCAATGATCTTGCTTCTGTCGATGCGCGAAACCAGATACACGTCGGCGATTGTCGCGTCGATCTGATAACGCGCACCCGGACCCCAGACCTCCGCTGTCGATGTGCCAATGAGCCCGCGTAGGTTCTTGTCATAGATTCGTGGTCGCAACCGCTCACGCTTGATGTCCAGTCGGTCGTGATCCTGCTCCAGCCAGTAATTGAACTGGCCAAAGCTTGGGAAACCGCTGGCCGAGGCGGCGCCATTTGGGGCATGGGTAACGCGGCCAGTGCCAGGATCAATCGTGCGCTCGCAGAAGAAATCCTTGATCATCTGGTCGTACGCACCACGCAGCGTGAACTTGGTCTGTGTGGTGTAGTAGCGTGCCACGGCGACGCGGAAGATCTTGCGGATGCCATCGTCGACATTGAGACTCGGTAACTCACCGAGCTTGCGGGGACGGCCGCGCTTGATGTCCGAGCTGCTGGCTGAACGCGCCTTTCCCTTGCCACCTGAGTTTGCGTAGTCGGGAAGCAATGCATTTGGCGTCTGACCGCGCTGCCAATAGCGCCGTAGATAAAGGTAGATGGTGGCTCGCGTTGCCAGTCCGGCGGCGACGCACCCGGCGACTTTTTGTGCTCGGTGCCCGGGGTAATAGATCTCGGGCTCGTCACAAATCAAATCGGCAACGATTTGCCACGCACGGTCTCGCTTGATTTTGCGCTGCTCAGGCAGGGATGCTTCCTCCACAATGGCCAGATAGGGGTCAGCAGTCAGCAACCTTGAACAACCTGCTTGCAAATCGGATTGCAGGGCCTGCAACTGCACCAGTTCCGGCGTGGCATCGTGCGCTTTGGTGTCGATCACGAACCCGACAGGCTGTGTCGGATGTAACCACAACAAACGTATCGTGCGAGCATGCGGCTCGCCGTATTCGAGCAGATCATTTCGCAACAGCATCAGGCACTCTTCCTGGTTTGTTGCGCCGCAGTATTTGGAACTACGACTTCAAGCGAATCCACTTGCATTTGCATGTCGAACTTGGCATTGAGATCGATGGTGATTCGTTTGTTGGCAGCAAGATGCCGTAAGACGGTCAGCGCTTCGCCGATGGCGAAGCCTTGCGTGCTTTCCAGAAGCCGGAAGAATTGCTTGATGGACATGCCGGTCGCCTGAGGCAAACAGGCCAAGAAGTTCCCGCATCGCTCATCCCAGTAGCTGGGTTGCGGTGCCGTCATCAGTTGCAATGACTGCATCTCATGCAACCAACGAAGATTCTTGATACGTTGGGCAGGCAGATCGAGATCGGTCACCAAGCCCCAGTCGACCCCTTTGATTTGCCAATAGCGGCGTTCGATTTCTTGCTTCTCAAGCGTACGGTCCTCATCGAGCTCAGACGCTGGTTTGACGGACCGAGCGACGAGCGCACTCGTGTTACCTGCCCCCAGGTTAATCATGAAGTCGGTTGTCATCACGATGTCGGTGCGACTTTGTGTATCGATTGGGTGCCGAACTCCCATGTCGGCAGCAATGCGTCGTGTCTCGTCCCGATCCAGTGGAAACTGCTCACGAATGTCGGTGACCGCATCTGACCAGTCAAGCAACAGGAACAACGCTGTCTCCATATCCGACAGCAGATGATGTTCGCGACCCGTCTTGCGGCTGTGAATCCGAGAAGATCGACCCCGTGAAGACACATCTTGGACGTTGAGCCAAGGTCGGTAATCCTTTCCACGCCCTTGCCCACGCCCTTCCTTCAGGAATCGAGCGATTTTGTCCTCATCGAAACCGTACCTGCGCTTGGCCACCTGGAAGTCCTGTTAGAAGCAATTTGACAAATTAAGCCCGGCTGGGCTTCATGCTTGCGTCGCTGGCGCCTCCAGAAGATCGACCATCCCAAAATCTGGCGGACAAATCCGGGACTCGAACCAAGAGAAGGTGAGCCTGGGACAGCAAGTTGAGGCGAGGCGATTGCGCTGATCTCCGGTCAATTGGCTACCGATGCCCAAGAAAAGGGGCGCCCTCGATGATGGCTTGATCACCCGCGTGCTTGATCATCCGCAGCACCGGCACGGTCCTACGAACCATGCGGCGGAACGCCAAGGATGATTTCAGTGGGCCGCACAAAATGATAATCAGGAATAGCCATATTGCCTGGTGCTGGCATATTCTTGAAAACTCTGGCTGCCAGATCATAAGTCGAGCCATGACACGGGCACAGAAAACCCCCAACCCAATCTGATGGCAAGCCTGGCTGTGGTCCCGGATTGAGTCGATCTGTGGGCGAACATCCAAGGTGTGTACAGATATCGGTCCAGATGAAATATTCTGGTTTGGTGGAGCGCCACTGGTTGCGCGCCCATTCTGGCGTCGGGTATTGCGTGCTCTGGGAAAGAGGGTCGACGACCCTGGACTGTGTGACATTCAAGGAAGCCAGCATCGCAGGCGTGCGATGAAGGATTCCGATCGGCTGGCCGCGCCACAAAACTGTTTTGCGCTGCCCGGGCTCTAGGCCGGTGAAATCGACTTTGATCGGGCCACCTTCTGCCCGAGCCGCTGCCGAAGGGTCCATCGATTCGATGAACGGGACTGCCGTGGCCGCACAGCCGATGCAGCCGGTCGCGCCCGTGGCGAGCAGCCAGAAGCGTCGTTGTGGATCCATGTTGATGTCGCTTTCCCTGTTTGCGATGAGTTCGATAGGCGCTCACGTGAAAGCCACGCGACCTACCACCAACATGGATCGGGAAAGCTCCGCTCGGTTCCAGCGATTAGGGTATTGCCGAATATCATTGACTCGAATCGAGGAAACGAACAGGTCGTTCTTTGCGCGAGATTTTGACGTTCGAATGTTACGTTATCGTAACGCGACAAAATCCAACGTTACGATAACGTAACGTAAATGGAGTACTCGGCGGTCCGTGATAAACTTGCCACTGATGGGATGCGTGTTTTCACTATATCTATGGCTCTTGTTCGGATGTAAAAAGCGACTCTTCAACTGTTAGCGAGCTTTAACGAGCTTTAACTCACCCGAGGAGGCATCATGACTGAAAAAGTATCACGCCGGATTTTCCTGAAAGTTGCCGGCACGAGCGTAGCAGGGGTCGGAGCGGCCGTCAGCCCGGTCGGCTCCGCCGTGGCGGCGGGGAATAACCAAGCCGCTATCCAGGCCGCCGCCGGCGCCGCAGTACTGCCGTATCCCAAGATCTCCGTCGGCAAGGCCCAAAGCATGCAGGCCAACACACCCGTGTCGTTCAGCTATCCGGATGGCGACTCGCCTTGCGTGGCCATCAAGATGGGGCAGCGTGTCGCAGGCGGCGTTGGCCCCGACGGTGACATCGTGGCGTACAGCAACCTTTGCACCCACATGGGCTGCCCCTTGATGTACGACCCGGCCACGCAGCGTTTCAAGTGCCCCTGTCACTACAGCATGTTCGATCCCGAGAAGTCGGGTCAGATGATCTGCGGCCAGGCGACCGAAGATCTGCCGCAAATCCAACTCGAGTACGACCCGGCCTCCGACAGTGTTCGCGCCGTGGCCGTCACCGGCCTGATCTACGGCCGCCAGGCCAACGTGCTGTAAGCCCATCACCGTCAGGAGACGAACACCATGTCGCAATTCAAGGATCGTGTCGCGCTGCCGCCGGCAGATGCGCAAAAAACCAATTTGACCTGCCATTTCTGCATCGTGGGCTGTGGCTACCACGCCTACACCTGGGATGCTGACCGCGAGGGCGGACGTGCGCCCAACCAGAACGCGCTGGGGCTCGATTTTCGCAAGCAACTTCCACCCTTCGCCACCATCATGACCCCGGCGATGACCAATGTGCTGACCGACAAGAATGGCAAGCGTAAAGCCGTCATGATCGTGCCGGACAAGGCCTGCGTCGTCAACCAGGGGCTGAGCTCAACCCGGGGGGGCAAAATGGCTTCCTACTTCTACAACGCCGATGGCCTCACCAAAGAGCGTCTGCTTCATCCCCGTGTCTACTATGGTGACCAGTGGATGGACACTTCCTGGGACTACGCCTCCCAAGTTTATGGTGGCATGGTCAAAAAAATTCTGGACGAAGATGGTCCGGATGAGATCGCTGTGGCCATGTTTGACCATGGGGGCGCCGGCGGAGGTTTCGAGAACACGTGGGGCACCGGCAAGCTGATCTTCACCGGTATCCAGACCCCGACGGTGCGCATCCACAACCGTCCGGCGTACAACTCCGAATGCTTCGGCAACCGTGACATGGGCATTTTCGAGTTGAATAACAGCTACGAGGATGCCGAATTGGCTGACGTCATCTGGTCCATCGGCAACAATCCTTATGAAAACCAGACGAATTACTTCCTCGTGCACTGGCTGCCCAATCTGCAGGGCGGCACCGTGGACAAGAAGAAGAAAATGTTCCCCGGCGAACCGGTCGGTCCTGGCAAATTCATCTTCGTCGATCCGCGCCGCAATCCGTCGATTTCGATTTGTGAGGATCTGGCCAAGGATCAGGTTCTGCACTTGGCGATCAATCCCGGGAGCGATGGCGCCCTGTTCAATGGCTTGTTGACCTACATCGTCGATCAAGGCTGGATCAACAAGGACTTCATTGCCAACCACACGGAAGGTTTCGAGGCGGCTGTCAAGGCCAACGCCATGTCGTTGGACGAGTGCAGTCGCATCACCGGCGTTTCGGTGGCGCAGATCAAGCAGGCTGCGGAGTGGAGCTACAAACCCAAGGCTCCGGGTAAGCAGCCACGCACCATGCATGCCTTCGAGAAAGGCATCATCTGGGGCAACAACAACTACGTCACCGAACAAGCCATTGGTGCCGTTGTCGTGGCCACGCACAATGTGGGCAGCCGACGTGGGACAGGCTGGGTGCGCATGGGCGGTCACCAGGAAGGTTACACACGGCCCCCATATCCGGAACCCAAGTCCCGCTATCCGGCCGCCGACTTTCCCATTCCGCGCCATGACAAGTTGATCGAGGTTGATACCTACCTCATCAATGGCAAGGGCAAGATGATGACGTTCTGGGCGTGCAACACCTTCCAGACCACCAACAATGCCCAGGCTCTGCGCGAAGCCGTCATTCGCCGCAGTCAGATCGTCAAACAGGCCATGGGCCAGGCACGTGGCGCCACGCCCAAGGAGATGGTGGACGTGATCTACAAGGCAACGCAAAAGGGCGGGTTGTTTGTTGGAATGATGGATATCTATCCCACCATGATTGCCGAGGCGGCCCATGTGATGTTTCCGGGCGCTCTGCCGGGAGAAATGAACCACACCTCGATGAACGGTGAGCGCCGCCTGCGCATGTCCGAGAAGTTCATCGATCCCCCAGGCGAAGCCTTGCCCGACTGTCTGACCGCAGCGCGAATCGCCAACACCATTCGCGTGATGTACGAGGCCGAAGGCAATGCCAAGATGGCCAAGCGCTTCGAAGGTTTCGAGTGGACAACCCCGGAAGATGCCTTCAACGATGGATTCCGCCAGGTCGGTCGACCGGGCGCACCCAAAATCGACAGTGAAGGTTACGCCACGGGCTACATGGCCACGTACGCACTGCTGCGCAAAGCTGGCAACAACGGCGTGCAGATGCCGATCAAGCAGGTTGATGGAGACAAGCTGCTGGGTTCGCCGACGCTTTATCCCGACGACAAGTTCGACACGCCCAATGGCAAGATCCAGGTCTTTCCAGCGAAGTGGGATGGTTGGCTCAAACAGGCAGCCGAGGTCAAGGCCAAGTACAAATTCTGGATCAACAACGGCCGGTTCAACGAAGTCTGGCAGTCTTGGTACAACAACCAATACGACCCCTTCATCATGGACCGTTACCCGATGGCGGTGATCCAGATGAATCCTGCGGATATGGCGACCCTCGGCGTCAAGCCGACCGATGTGGTTGAAATCTACAACGACTACGGCACCACGATGGCAATGGCCTACCCGGAGCCGACCATCAAGCTCAACCAGTCCTTCGTCGTTTTCGGCGCGCCCAAAGGGGTCGTGGGTTCCGTGGTGACCACCGCAACGGATGTGCATTTCCTCGAGTACCACAAGGGAACCTGGGCCGACATTCGTCGGGTCGGCCCGATGCCCGACTGGAAACGTACGGTCTCGACCAAGAGCCGCATGTACGGGGTTTGAATCGCCCCCATTCTCCCAGGCCGAGATGGCCTGGGGGAACCGCTGTCCTCCTCCTCGGGCGGCAGTTCCTTGGGCTCCTACCCTGGAGCCCATTTTTTGAATGCGGGAGTCAGTGCATTCCATGTCAAGCCATCAAAACTGAGGAACACGATGAACAAACTTCTTTTGTGCACATCCCTGGCCTTGTTCGCAGCCCAAGCCTGGGCCGCCCCTGACATGTTGGCTTTGGCCAAGCAGAAGAACTGCCTGGGCTGCCATGCGCTGGACGCCAAGATCGTTGGCCCCGCCTACAAGGCCGTGGCCGAGAAATACGCTGGCAAGCCCGGTGCCGAGCAAATGCTGGTCAATGCCGTGTTGCATGGCCATGTCGGCACCTGGGGTCAGGTGCCGATGCCGGCCAACACCGATGTCACCCCGGCGCAGGCCAAGCAGTTGGTCGAGTGGATTTTGAGTCTGAAGTAAGCCCGTAGGCCAGAAGGCGGAGCAGCCGAGGCCTCATTGAAAGAGGCATCGGCTGGCGTAACCGCCCACAATCTCTCAGGGAGTTCCCGTCTTTCCACACCGCCAAGCATGCGCTACCAACTTCCTTTTGCCCGCGACATGGGCAGCAACACGGGTTTGCGCGGACAAATCTTGCGCAGGCCTCTCGGCACGCGGGAGGATGACGTCACTGCGGTCTTCGAGGCCGCTGCCGAATTGTTCGCCGCCCTGTCATCCCCGATGCGATTGAGCATCGTTTGCCACCTGCGCGAGCAGGACATGAACGTGCAGCAGATTGCCAACCGGATCGGCAGCAGCCAGCCCAACACGTCCCTGCATTTGCGCCAACTGCACCAGATCGGCATTGTGGATCGGTCGAGGAGCGGTCAGTCGGTGACGTACCGCATCCGCAACACCTTCGTGGCCGATCTGTGCAAGATCGTTTGCCCAGGCCATTGAGGGCGCGTGCAACAGCACTTGATCAGACCTCACCGCCATGCATACCCCACCAGCCTCGCGCTCCAAACCCACACCCACGCACGAACTGCCGTTCGGGGCGACCCTGCGCAAGCTGCTCCTGATCATCCCGGCGAGCTTCGCGCTGCCCGTGATCGTCCTGCTTCTGATCGCTTCCTACCTGTCCAACACAGTGGGACCAAACCCGGATTCGTCGCCGATGTCCACCCGCGCCATCGCTCGGCGCATTGCACCAGTGGCACAACTCGTGGTCGCATCCGGCCCTCGAATGGCCGAAAAGTGGAACGCCGCCTCGCTCTCCGCGGCAGCGCCGACACCGAACGCCCAGGCCAAGACACCGGCCACCGCCCACGCGCCTGTGGGCGGCACCAGCGCTTCGGCCATGCTGACCCTGGCCCGGCGGAAGAACTGCCTGACCTGTCATGCCGCCGATCACAAGGTCGTCGGCCCCGCGTACGAGGCCGTGGCCGAGAAATACGCGGGCAAACCCGGTGCCGAGCAGATGCTGGTCAATGCGGTGCTGCACGGCCACGTCGGCACCTGGGGCCAGGTGCCGATGCCGGCCGAACCGGGTACCAACTCGATCGAGCTGCCCTCGGCATATTTTGACTTTCCTATGTCCAACGCCATGACTCTCGCGGAACCGATCGACTACGCCGAACTCATTTGCGAGCTCGTGCGCAAACGCCAGCAGACCTCACCCAAGCGGCTGGGCGAACCCGGCCCAGATGCCGGGCAGGTTCGCGAACTCTTCACCGCCGCTGCACAGGCGCCCGACCACGGTTTGATCCTGCCCTGGCGCTTCGTGCATGTCTCGGACGCCGGGCGCCAGCGGCTCGGCGAGGCGTTCGTGCAAGCCCTGCTCGAACGCGACCCCGACGCCACCGCGCAGCAACGCTCCGAGGCACGGGCCAAGGCTGCGCGCGCGCCCTTCCTGGCGCTGGCCATCGCCCGCCCGCACGACGATGCCAGCCCCGAGATCCCGCCGCGCGAGCGCCTGGTCTCGCTCGGCTGTGCACTGCAAAACATGCTGCTGCTGGCGCACGCCCAGGGCTTCGGCGCCGGGCTGGTCAGCGGGCAGGCGATGGAGTCGAGAGCCTTGCGCGACTTGTTCAGGCTTGCCGACAACGAACAAGCGGTTTGCTTCATCGCTGTCGGCACGGTGGCCAAAGCCAAGACCAGCCGGGTGCGCCCGTCGCCTGTCGATTTCGTCGAGACGTTGTGAAACTTTCAGTCGACGCACGGAGATTTCGATGCAGACATCACCCCGAAAAACCACCCACCAAGTCGTGTATTTCGCCCAGAGTTTTCACCGCGGTGAGCCCGACCAGCGCAGCATGGTGCTGGCCATCGGCTCCCAAGGCTATGTCGAAACCGCAGCGCGCGCGCACCGTGATTTGCATCCCGAGGACGGCGTTGCCGTCTATCGGGCACTCATGGACGAGCCCACACCGATGAGCTATCGCCTTGTGGACTACTTCAGTTCCGAGCTCGGCGAAGCCTGGCATGAGGGTTTCGCCCCGCACTACCAGCATGGATTGCTCGAGTGACGCACGCCCCGCAGATTTTTGCCAACACCCTCGCGACGACCGACCAGGCCCAAGAAGGTGACGCACTGGAGGCGGTGTTCCAGGAGGCCGCCGAACTCTTCGCAGCCCTCGCTTGCCCGACGCGGTTGCAGATCGTCTGCCAGTTGCGCCACGGCGACCAGACCGTGCATGGACTGGTTGACTGCATTGACAGTTCCCAACCCAATATCTCGGGCCATCTGCGCCTGCTCAGACAGGCCGGCATCGTGCGCCGCGAGCGTAGCGGGCGACAGGTCACGTACCGCCTGAGCAGCACACTGGCCGACGCCTTGTGCGCAGCAGTCTGCATCGTCAACTGAGATGCCGCACGCGCTGCATCCATCCCGCCCTCAGCCCCTGTATGTCCGAGCGAACCATTCCCATCGTCGATCACCGCTACGCCTCCAGCGTGCCGACCGTTCCCGCGCACTCCCTCGCGCCCGGTGCCCTGCTGGCCGACAAGCTGGGCCGGCCGCTGCACGATCTGCGCATCTCCATCACCGATCGCTGCAATTTCCGCTGCACCTATTGCATGCCCAAAGAGGTGTTCGACGCGCATTACGAATTCCTGCGCCACGCCGATCTGCTGCGCTTCGAGGAAATCGAGCGCCTGGCGCGCGTGTTCGTCGGCTTGGGCGTGCGCAAGCTGCGCATCACCGGCGGTGAGCCGCTGCTGCGCAAGGGCGTGGAGGACCTGGTGGCCATGCTCGCCGCCATCCGCACGCCGGACGGCGAGCCGGTGGAACTGACCATGACCACCAACGCCTCCATCCTCGCGCGCAAGGCCGAAGCACTGGCGCGGGCCGGTTTGCACCGCGTGACCGTGAGCCTGGACGCCATTGACGACGCCGTCTTCCGCCGCATGAACGATATGGACTTTCCGGTGCAAACCGTGCTGGAAGGCATCGCCGCGGCGCAGGCCGCCGGACTGCATCCGGTGAAGGTGAACATGGTGGTGCAGCGCGGTGTGAACGACGACCAGATTCTGCCCATGATCGAGCATTTCCGCGGCAGCGGCGTCGTGCTGCGCTTCATCGAATTCATGGACGTGGGCAACACCAACGGCTGGCGCATGGATCAGGTGCTGCCCTCGGCCGAGTTGCTGGCGCGCATTGCCCAGCGCCACCCGCTGCACGCGCTCGACCCCACCGTGCTGGGCGCAACCGCCGAGCGCTGGCTGCTGGACGACGGCAGCCTTGAAATTGGCGCCATCTCCAGCGTCACCCAGGCCTTTTGCCACGACTGCAACCGCGCCCGCTTGTCGATGGAAGGCAAGCTCTACCTTTGCCTCTTCGCCAGCCACGGCCACGACCTGCGCGCCCTGCTGCGCGGCGACCCGCAACAAGGCATACAACAGGCGAGCGACGCCGACTTGCAGGCCGCCCTCGCCCAGGTCTGGAGCCGGCGTGACGACCGCTATTCCGAGTTGCGCGGGTTTGATAGCGCAGGCTTGCTGCAGGCCGTGCGCAAGCCCGAGATGTTTGCCATCGGAGGGTGAGCGCATGTCCGCAAGCCTGACGTTTCCTGATCTCGCCGCCGTCGTCTGTTGCGTCGGCAGCTACGACCCCGACGCCCTGCGCGTCGATCAGGTGCAGGACATCATCGCCTGTTTTGTACGCTCCGTGCGCACCGCCGAGCGCGTCGATATTCGCGCCGCGCTCGGGCGCGTGCTCGCCGCAGACGTCATCGCTCCGTTCGACGTGCCCTCGCACGACAACGCCGGCATGGACGGCTACGCGCTGCGCGGCGCCGATCTGGCGGCCGGCGGCGCGGCGGCGCCCACAGTTGTCGGCAAAGGTTTGGCCGGCCATGCCTACACCGGCGCCGTGCCGAGCGGCGCCTGCGTGCGCATCATGACCGGCGCCGTCATGCCCGAAGGCTGCGACACCGTCGTGCCGCAGGAATTCGTGCGCTTGGAAGGCGACGTCGTGCACATCCCTGCAGGCGTGCTCAAGCCAGGCGACAACGCCCGCCAGCGTGGTGAAGACCTGCGCGCCGGTCAACCCGCACTGGCTGTGGGCAAGCTGCTGCGCCCGGCCGATATCGGGCTGGTTGCATCGCTCGGCTTACCTGAAGTAATGGTGTGGCGCAAGCTGCGCGTGGCCTTCATGTCCACTGGGGATGAACTGCGCAGCCTGGGCGAGCCACCCGCGCAAGGCAGCGTGTACGACAGCAATCGCTACACCCTCTGGGCCATGCTCACGCGCCTGGGCTGCGACGTGCTCGACCTCGGCGTGGTGCGCGACGATCCCGCGCTGCTCGAAGCCGCGCTGCGCCAGGTTTGCGAAAACGCCGACGCCGTCATCACCTCCGGCGGTGTGTCGGTAGGCGAAGCCGACCATTTGCGCGCCGTCATGGCCAAACTCGGCGACGTAGCCTTCTGGCGCATCGCGATGCGCCCGGGACGTCCAATGGCTTTCGGCCGCATCGCCAGCGGGGTGCACACAGCGGTGCTGTTCGGCCTGCCGGGCAACCCGGTGGCGGTCATGGTGACCTTTTACGCCTTCGTGCGCGAGGCGCTGCTGCGCATGATGGGCGCTAGCCCCAAGCCGCAGCCACTGCTGCCGGTGCGCGCACTGCACGCGATCCGCAAGCGCCCGGGCCGCACCGAATACCAACGCGCCGTGCTCGAGGCCCAAGCGGACGGCGGCTGGGGAGCACGCACCACTGGCGATCAGGGCTCTGGCATCCTACGCTCGATGAGCGCGGCACACGGCCTGCTGGTGCTGCCCCACGACCAGGGTGGCATCGACGCCGGGAAGATGGTCGATTTCCTGCCGTTCGAAGGGCTGGTGTGATGCGAATCTTGCAAACGCGTCGCGGCCAGCGTCTCGTGGAATCGGTGTCCGTTTGGCTGTGGGCGAGACAAGAGGGTTTCCCGCGGACAAGATCGCGCGTCGAGCGTGTCCTGGGGCAAACATGCGGAGGCGACGGATGAAACCGACCCACCAGGAACAGCTTGCACTCGAGGTGATGTTGGCTCTGGCCAGGGCGCGCAGTGGGTCCACCAGCGTGCGGGATCTCGGAGCGGCGCTGCAGATGGCCCCGTCCACCCTGAAAACCTTGTTCGAGCGCTTGATGGACGCAGGACTGCTGCGCTGCAAGTCCGCCCCTGATGATTGTTATGGGCTGGCACGCGCGCCACGTTGGATCACCGCGGCGGATATCGTCCTGGCGAGCCAACAAGGGCCTGGTGGGGCCGCCCATGGCCGGCTGATCGGAGCGCGGAACCGGGCCAGCCTGGAGGCCACCGCCTTGCGGGCACTCGAGACGGCCTTGAATCGCTGCAGCCTGGAGTTTTTACAAGCGATCACGCTGCAGGATCTTGCTCGGGGTGCGCCATGTTGCGGGAAGACGCGTTCCCATGCGCTGCAGGCTGTGCCAAGGCATCGCCGCTTTGTCGCAAGCCAACCCGGAGCGCGAACGTGATGAGCCGACAGCACGAGAGTGAGGGCGTACGCAAGGGTTGCGCCCAATGCCACCAATGCGCGATACGCGCACAGTGCATCTTCAAGCATTGGCCCCTGGAGGAGCTGAACGCTGTTGCCGAGAATATTGACGACGTGCAATACGGCCCACGGCAAGTGCTCTACGAGCCTGGGAAGCGCGGCGACCATGTTTACGTGATCCGCACCGATCTCGTCACGCTGGCTTGCATCGAACCCGACGGCCAGCGCCGGATCTCCCGGGTCGCCAAACGCGGGGACGTGATCGGACTGGAGAGTCTGGTCACCCAGCCCTTTCTGCATCGGGCTTCGTCCGTCAAAACCGTGCGGGTCTGCCGCATCCCCATCACACGGCTCCAGGACAAGGACGCAGGGCGGTGCGATGGGGGTCTGGACATGATGGAGCGTTGGCATCGCGCCCTGCAGCAGGCGGACGACTGGTCCTGCCTCTACGGGGGGCAGCGCCCCGTTGCGCCCCGGATGGCGCAATTGATCTTGGCGCTGACGGATCCGCCGTGGAGCGAGACGCTGTTGCTGCCCAAGCTGGACGATCTGGCTGCCCTGCTCGGCGTGGCGATGGAGTCGGCCAGCAGAGCCTTGTCTCAACTCAGGCAGCGCGGTTGGCTTGTGCGGCTGGGGCACGGCCGCTACGCCATCGAACGCGATGCGCTGGATGCCTATGTGCAGGTCCGAAAGCCGCTTTCGGCCCGGCAGCGCCGCGCGGGTATTGCGTCTGGCGCCAAGAGGCCGCAAGCTGAAGCGGGCTCTACTCCGGCCACGCAGGCATCATCCCTGCCCACCGTTCCTCACCGCCGGTCCGGCGGTCAATTTGTCGGCATGGATCATGCACCCGTGCAGAACCGGCATCTGCCTTGATTTCCTTATCCTGGAGGTTCCCATGAACATCACGGTTCGATACTTTGCCCATGTGCGCGAGTGCCTCGGCACGGGCCGGGAAGACCATGAACTGCCGGAGCAGATTCGCACCCTGGGTGAGATGCGCGCCTGGCTGATGACACGCAGTGAGCGCCACGCAGAGGCGCTGGATTCCGCGCGGCCCTTGCGCATGGCCTGCAACCAGACGATGGGGGATACTCAGACCGAGCTGCAGGCCGGATGCGAAGTGGCATTTTTCCCGCCGGTCACCGGGGGGTGAGGCCGTGAACACCCTTCGCATCCAGTCTGAAGTCTTCGATGCCGGCGCTGAGCTGCGCGCATTGCGCGAGACCCGACGCGACATCGGCGCGGTGGTCTGCTTCGAGGGCGTGTGCCGCGACAGTCATCCGGAACAGGGTGCAGCGTCGGCCGACGTGCAGGCGATGGAACTCGAGCACTATCCGGGAATGACCGAGCAATCCATCGCGGCGATGGTGGCCGAGGCGCAAAGCCGCTGGTCCTTGCTCGGCGTCACCGTGATCCATCGCGTCGGCCGTTTGTTGCCTGGGAACCCGATCGTCCTCGTGCTGGTGGCCAGCGTGCATCGCGCTGCGGCATTTTGCGCCGGGGAATTCTTGATGGACTATGTCAAAACGCAAGCCCCGTTCTGGAAAAAGGAAACCACAACGCTGGGCCCGGCTTGGGTCGATGCCCGCGAAAGCGATGACACGGCACTGCAACGCTGGGGGATCGACGCGCGGAATGCATCGACAGGTCACCGTGCCAATGCGCAAAATATCGAGCAGGGCGCAGCGCCTGGATCACGACATGAGTGACGCAAATGGCCCTCGATCTTGTCCTGAAGCGTCGTGAAAGATGTTTGACCGGTTTCCGATGCGATCGGCCCTGAGCATTCTTCGACTCGATCCGTCTCGCCAAGCTACGGGATCGACCCGATTGTCGATTGGGCCGAGAAACCAGCCGAGCGATGATGGCCCGGCAGCTTGGAACGTCGAAACACCGGGGGGCGTGTGATGTGCAGGAAGAAGCGCAGCGATATCGACGAAACATTGGATCGCGCTCTTCGGCGCAGCACTTGGTCGCCCGACCACCCGGAAGCCGTTGATCCCGACCATTCGGGAGGGCGTCACCGGTGGGCCCGATGGGCGCATGGCCTGATGCGCTGGCTCCGTACCCGGCATGCTTCCAGCGGCCGTGTTGCAAGCCGAAAATGAAATGCACCCATTCGCCCGCCTTGCCATTCCAATGATGAAGGACGCGCAGCCTCCCGTTCTCCACTCGCGGTGATCCATGTCCATCGAACTCTACAAAGATCCGAACCACGCCTGCGTGATGTTCACCGACCTCGTGCCCGAAGAGGCCGAGGCGGTGCAGGCCAACCAGTTCCTGATCGTCGACCATGGTGAGGGCGTCATTCTCGACCCCGGCGGCAACATGACGTACAACGAGCTGAGCCTGGCCATGCGCAAGACCATCGCGCCGCACAAGCTCGACTACATCCTGGCCTCGCACGCCGACCCCGACATCATCGCCTCGCTGGACCGCTGGATGACCTCGACCCAGGCCAAGCTGGTCATCTCCAGGCTGTGGGCGCGCTTCGCGCCGCATTTCTGCAAGCTCGGCAAGACGGACGACCGCGTCATCGCCGTTCCCGACGAGGGCGGAAGGCTGCGCTTCGGTCGTACCGAACTCTGGCTGCTGCCAGCGCATTTCATGCATGCCGAAGGCAATTTCCAGTTCTACGATCCGGT